>JAZLLV010000013.1:0-148077 GCA_045598365.1 Lachnospiraceae bacterium | reverse complement strand
ATTTTTATTCCGCTGCTCTTTATTGCCTGACAGAATTTTTCAAATGTACCTGCCCAATCCGTATCAAATAAAGTATATTTTTCCTTGCCTTTAATTAAATACGTGTTTGTATTACCATATTTCAATTCTATAACCATATCTCATTTTACTCATTCTCTAAATTTGTTCAGGAAATCAGAATCTACAGTTCTTCCGGAAAAACATTTTATATCTACGTGTGGCATTTTTTATCCCTCCATTAAAAAAATATACACAGATTCTATCATAATAATGCCATATGAAATAAATTTCGGAGGCCAATTATATGAATGATAATAAGATAGTTAAGGTGTATCACACGTTCATCATTTCATCTAGTATTCTGGTTGCACAACTCACCTTTACGCTCCCCTCCGCTAAAGTTTGTTCCCAAACGAAGGGCCATTTTTTCTTCTATTCCAAATTCGGTTGCAAATGCTGTAAACACACCCTGTGAACAGCTGAAACCGTTATTAAAATACTCAACTGCTTTTTCTTCATGACTCATTAATATCACCGGCTTTCTCTATTTTGTTGCCTCAAAAGCGGCATTATACAATTGTAATGCTTCAATGACCTGGTCTCTTTTTTCTTCAGGAATTCTCTCCAAAATAGTCTTAAACTTTTGATTCATATCCTTTTCTATTTTGTTAAATCTTTCAGTGCCTTTCTCTGTCAGATTCAAAACCACATATCGTCTGTCTTCTTTTGACGGTTGTCTCTCAACAAACCCTTTTTGAACCAATTCCTCAACGGTTCTGCTGATACCGCTTTTATCAAGTTTTAAGATATGCGCCAGTTCCTTCACTGAAATGTTGGCGTTACGGCCTATCTCCACCAGCACAAAACATTGCGTGTCACTTACTCCGCAACAGCAACAGTCAGTTCTGTTAATGTTACTTAGATTCATTTCCAATATACGTGTGTTTTCTCTGAATAGCTTAACCTGCTTCATATACTTACCTTCCTTTTGAAAGAAGAATACTCTCATTAGTTGCGTGTGTCAACTATTTATTTTCGCAACCACTCGCAATTGTAGTGAATATGACTTACCTCTCCGGTTTAAAAACAAAAAAACCGATGAGCCAAAGGCTCACCGGCTTAAATGTTTTATGAAGTGCGTATGCTTATTATGCCTTCTTTGCTACTCTCTTCTTCATGAAGAAGAGGAAAGCAACTACAAGTACAACACCTACAGGAATTGAAATCCATGTAAGGTTAACCATATCGAGAATACCTGCGAGAATGTAGCAGATAAAGGAAATTGCTGCAACAGTAAGTGCGTAAGGTATCTGTGTTTCAACGTGGCTGATGTGGTCACAGTGTGCACCTGCAGATGACATGATTGTTGTATCTGAAATAGGTGAAATGTGGTCACCGCAAACAGCACCTGCAAGACAAGCTGAAATTCCTACGAAGAACAAGGAGCTTGTTTCAGGGAAGATTGCTGAAACGATAGGAATAAGGATACCGAAGGTTCCCCATGAAGTACCGGTTGCAAAAGCAATAAGGCATGCAACTACGAATACGATTGCGGGAAGTGCCCACTGGAGTCCCTGTGCGTTTAACATTGCATCATGTACGAAGGTCTTTACTTCAAGAGCATTTGTCATGTTCTTAAGACCTGTTGCAAGGGTAAGAATTGTGATGGCAGGTACCATTGCAATGAAGCCCTTGGGAAGACAATCCATTGCTTCTTCAAAACTTACTACCTTTCTGATTACAAGGTAAACAATGATTACAAGTAAAGCTAAAATACTTCCCCAGGGAAGGCCGACATATGCGTCTGTCTCAGAGAAGGCTGCTGCAATTGAGCCTTCGCCGCCAAGTGACTGATAACCATTGTGTAAAAGTCCCCATACGCAGAAAGCGATAAGAACAACTACAGGAATGATAAGGTCGATGAGCTTGCCCTTGTGAGGGTTTGAAGGTCCTTCTTCTTCAAGCTTTCTTTCCTGCTTTTCATCGTTAAGAGCGATTTCAAGTGCACTTAAATCGCCGGTTTCCTGAGCCTTGATTTCGAACTCAGCCATCTTACCGTAGTCATAGCCTAAGATAACGATTACAACAATGAATACAAGTGTAAGTATTGAATAGAAGTTATAGGGTATAGCGTGAAGGAAAAGAGAAATACCTGAGTACTTTTCACTTTCAACACAGCCTGAAACTGCTGCTGCCCATGATGAAACGGGAGCAATCATACATACAGGAGCTGCGGTTGCATCGATAAGGTATGCAAGCTTCACACGGCTGACCTTCTTTGAGTCTGTAATGGGTGACATTACAGAACCAACTGTAAGACAGTTGAAGTAGTCATCGATAAAGATCAGTACGCCCAAAACAAAGGTTGCAAGCATGGCACCGGACTTTGTCTTAATATGGGTTTCTGCCCATTCACCAAAGGCTCTTGAGGCACCGGACTTATTAACAAGTGCCACAACAGTACCAAGTATTACAAGGAAAATGAAGATACCGGCGGTATCTGAAACTGCTGTGCTTAAGGCATCCACTGTAATCAAATCAACAGTGTCCATGAAGTTGCAGCTTGCAGCCATTACTGCACCGAGCACAATACCGATGAAAAGAGAGGAATAAGCCTCTTTGGTAATAAGTGCAAGAGCAATAGCGACTACAGGAGGAAGCAGTGCCCAGGCTGTTGCCGTGAAGGTTGCTCCGCATGCGTTGGCAATCGCAATAACGACCACCATAGCCACAAAAAGAATTGCAGCTATTAAAACTGAGTTTTTCTTTTTCATTGTTGTCTCCCCCGTCGCTCAGGAATTATTTATTTTCCTGAGGAATCTCTTTGCGGATTTCTTTTGTTCTGATTTCTTCGCAGATCTGATTGATGAATTCGCTTAAGGGTTTCTGTCCCTCTGCTCCTGCAAAACGTGAGCTTACGGAAACAAGTCCCTGCTCCTCTTCCTGCTGGCCTACTACAAGCCAGTAAGGTGTCTTTGCAAGACGGGCTTCACGAATCTTATATCCAATCTTTTCGGAACGGTTATCAACAGTTGCATCCACACCGTTCTTCTTAAGTTCTGCGCAAACATTTTTAGCGTAGTTCGCATACTTTTCGGAAATGGGAAGTACACGTACCTGCTCCGCGCACATCCATGTAGGGAACTTACCTGCGTAGTGCTCGATTAACCATGCAAGTGTTCTTTCATAGCATCCCATGGATGTTCTGTGAATAATCCAGGGTGTTGCCTTATTACCCTGTTCGTCAATGTAATACATGCCAAACTTTGTTGCGGCAGAGCAGTCTAACTGGATTGTTACCATTGTGTCTTCCTTGCCGTAAACATTTTTAGCCTGAATATCAATCTTAGGTCCGTAGAAAGCGGCTTCGCCATCTGCTTCCGTAAACTTGATGCCGTTCTTATTCATAACGTCACGAAGGTACTGCTGTGTTGAGTTCCAGTATTCCTCATCACCTTCATACTTTGCGGAATTTGAAGGATCCCACTTGGAAAGTCTGTATGTTACATCTCCGTCAAGACCAAGTGTCTTCATTACATGATGAGCCAGGTCTACGCAGCGTGTAAGTTCTTCTTCTGCCTGTTCGGGTGTAAGAATAATGTGAGCCTCTGTAATTGTGAACTGACGAACTCTTGTAAGACCGTGCATTTCACCTGAATCCTCATTACGGAAAAGTGTGGATGTTTCGCTCATTCTGTAGGGAAGATCTCTGTAGGACTTCTGATCGTTCATGTATACATAGTACTGGAAAGGACATGTCATGGGACGAAGTGCCATGACTTCTTTACCGTCCTCAGCGTCCTTGTTAAGGATGAACATGCCATCCATATAGTGATCCCAGTGGCCTGAAATCTTGTAAAGGTCTGATTTTGCCATGAGAGGTGTACGTGTACGAACATAGCCCCACTCGTTATCCTCAAGGTCTTCAATCCACCTCTGGAGCTTCATAATCATCTTTGTTCCCTTGGGAGTAAAGAGAGGAAGTCCCTGACCGATAACATCTGCTGTTAAGAAAAGCCCCATTTCACGGCCAAGCTTGTTGTGGTCGCGCATCTTTGCATCTTCAAGTTTCTGAAGGTGAGCTTCAAGATCTTCTTTTTTATTAAAGGCTGTACCGTAAATACGCTGAAGCTTTTCACGGTCTGATTTACCTCTCCAATATGCCATTGAAGAAGAAATAAGCTTAAAGGCCTTAATTCCCTTTGTGCTCATAAGGTGAGGGCCTGCGCAAAGGTCAACGAAATCTCCCTGATCGTAGAAAGAAATCTCAGCATCCTCGGGAAGGTCGTTAATGAGCTCTACCTTGAAGGGCTCTCCCTTTTCTTCCATGAATTTAACGGCTTCGGCTCTGGGAAGTGTAAATCTCTTTAATTCCTTACCTTCCTTGATGATTTTCTTCATTTCTGCCTCTATTGCATCAAGGTCTTCTCTTGAGAAGGGCTCTGTATAGAAGTCATAGTAAAAACCATCTTCGATGCTGGGTCCGATTGTAACCTTTGCATCGGGACGAAGTCTCTTAACAGCCTCTGCGAGCACATGGGATGTTGTGTGTCTGATAACATGAAGTGCCTCGGGATCATTGGCTGTGATAATGTTTAATGTTGCGTCTTTGTCAATAACAGTACGTAAATCCACTACGTTACCGTCTACTTCACCTGCACAGGCAACACGTGCAAGTCCTTCTGAAATGTCCTGAGCGATTTCATACACGCTCTTCGCCTCGCTGTACTCCTTAAAGGAGCCGTCTTTTAATGTGATCTTCATAAAGATCTCCTTTCTGTGATTGAAAGTCTCGGCCGTATAGACTTCACCGATTGGGGCAAAAGAAAAACCCTTATGCATCATTCGACACATAAGGGTGCTTATCACACGGTTCCACCTTAACTTTCACTCAATCCCTTAACGCGGGGCACGTCCCTTCATACTCTGTTCAAAAGGGCAACTCGGGAATGGTACCGTAAGCCTTCAGTACAGGAACTCACACCATATGTTCCATTCTCTGAGTACATAGCTCCTACGACTTGTTTCCGTCATGGTTTTTCAAAAAGAATGATAGTATTTTTAAGTTTAGTTGTCAACAATCTTTACAGAACCAGACTCAGTCTGCTTAAAAGTTTTTCGTATTCCGCCATCATCTTTGCATGATTTTCTTCTATGTAGGCTGAATTTTCTTCCTTTCCGGCCTTTTCAAGAAGTCTTGCTTTCTCGGAAAGGTCGATGGCTCCGATTGAACGGGAAATGCTTTTAAGCCCATGGGTTCGTATAACATATTCCTTCCAGTTTCTTTCCTGGAAATATTTGCTTAAATCATAAAGCATGTTGTCACTTCTGAAGGATTCAAGAATACTTTTTAAGAGTTCCTCGTTTCCGTCAAAATTTGTCATAGCTTCCTTTACATCAAGGAAAGAGATTTTCTTAAGGAAGGTATCGGGCATGCCGCCGTCTTCGTTTTCACCGGCGGCAGCTTTAGCATCGGCGGCCCTTATTAACTGCATATCGCTTAAATACTTATAAACGGTTTCCTCCAAATTCTTTCCCTTGACGGGCTTAGACATGTAATCGTCGAAACCGTACTTTTTGTATTCTTCCTCGGCACCGGTGCCGGCGTTTGCTGTAAGGGCAATTACCGGGGTATTTTCGTTCAAATGGCTCATTTCCTTCATCTTGGCAAGGGTTTCCACACCATCCATCTCGGGCATCAGATGATCCATAAAAATAATGTCGTACTTCTTCTTCTGGACAAGTCTTAAGGTTTCTTCGCCGCTTAATGCAGAATCGATACGCATCTGGGTCTTTTTAAGCAGTCCTCTGAATACATCTATGTTCATCTGAACATCGTCCACCACAAGAACCGTGGCGTCGGGAGCGATGAATTTTTCTTTGTACTTTTCTTCGGTCTTTGAAACCGTATGCACCCCTTTGTAAAAATCTCCAAGGGACGCTGTTCCCCTGATTGTCTGGGGAATTATAACCGTAAATGTTGAACCAAGGCCAACTTCACTCTCAACCTGAATTTCACCGTTCATAAGATCTATGAGCTGTTTTGTAATGCTTAAGCCAAGGCCTGTTCCTTCGATATATTTGTTCTTCTTTTCATCCAGTCTTTCAAAAGAATTAAAGAGTTTCGGAATTGCCTCTTCCGAAATGCCAATGCCGGTGTCGCTTACCTTAAGTATCAGGTTCATAGTATCACCGGCGGTTTTCTTCCAGCGAACATCCAGTTCCACGCTGCCCTCTCTGGTGTATTTGATTGCGTTCGTAAGTATATTAATAAGAATCTGTCTTATGCGAACCTCGTCACCAAAAAGGCTTCTTGGTACGGAAAAATCATTTTTCACATTTAATTTAAGTCCTTTGCTCTCAGCGCGCATGCTGACCATGTTAAGGCAATCGTTAAGAAGAAGCAATAAGTCATACTCCACCGGAACGATTTCAACCTTGCCCACCTCAAGCTTTGATGAATCAAGAATATCATTGACCAGGGATAAGAGGCTCTGGCCGGCAGTCCTGATGTTCATGGCATAGGCTTCAACCTCCGGCGAAACATCCTCTCTTAAAATCATTTCATCCATTCCCAGTACTGCGTTAATGGGTGTTCTGATTTCATGACTCATTCGTGCAAAGAAGTCTTCTTTTGCCTGCTTTGTGGCCTCTGCTTCCATAGCCTTTGAAACTGCAAAAGAAGTCATATTATGCATTGCAATTGCAAAATGAGACACAAGAACGGCTATTACAATAACCTCCAAAGACATCATGGTCCTTGCGGGATTCAAATATCTGAGTTCGGGATTTGTAAAGGGAATGCATATGATAAGAATCAGGTCCATCATGGAAAAAATCAGCGTGGAAAATACCCACTTGAAATCTCTGTACATGGAGGTTAATAAAAGGGGGCATACGGCAAAAAGCCAGAATATGCTTATGTCACGATAGAAGTATATAAGCACAAAGAAAAATGCGTTATATAAAAAAGCCCCTGAAATTGCAGAAAAAATGTAATCCTTTTCAGCATCTTTGTCAGCGAAGGATGCAAGTATTCTTCTAACCCCTTCAATCAAAAGAACCACCAGCTCCTGAAAGAAGAAAGGATAAATAACATACCAGTGAAGGGAAGGGATAAGTATATGTTCGAATGCTTTTCTGCCCCATAAAATCCAGGTGAATGTATTACAAAGCAGGCCGACAATGCCCAAAACCATGAGCTGAATACTGATGATTTTACTCATGGCCCTTTGCCTGGACAGCTGCGTATATATATCATTTATGGCAAAATGTGTGCTCTTCAATCCTTCTTTTGACATTTTTTCTCCCCTAAAAAATACTAATTCCAATATTTTTACGAAAATAACATATCAAAGAAAGATTAAACCATCATTAATTGATTAAGCAATAACATCAACAATGTTAAAATTTTTATCAATCAGAAGCAGATCTGACTTTTTACCCACTGCTATGCTGCCGACTTCATGGTAGATTCCAAGTTCCCTTGCAGGATTCATGGTCGCGGCTTTGATAGCTTTAACCATTGGTACGCCAAAGGATACCGCTTTTTTCAGGCAGTCAAACAGAGTTGATACACTGCCTGCTATGGTTCCGTTTGAAAGAGTTGCACATTTGCCTTTAACAAAAACCTTTTGACCACCAAGCTCATATTCTCCATCTCCAAGACCTGTGGCTTCCATGCTGTCGCTTATCAGAATTATTTTGTCCACATCAAACATTCGGAAAGTATTTCTTACCACTGAGGGATGAATGTGTATGCCATCGGAAATCAGTTCCACATAAACATTTTCAGAATCCATTGCAGCTCCGATTAGTCCCGGCTCCCTGGACCCATATGCATTCATGGCATTATACAGATGAGTAACGTGGCCGGCTCCGGCCTTAAATGCTTTTAATGAGGTTTCATAGTCTGCAGCCGTGTGACCAAGGCTCACTATATAATTCTTGGAAAGATTCTCTATACAGTTCAGTGCGCCTTCACATTCCGGTGCAATCGTCACATACTTCACCAGGCCACCGGAAGTCCTATCAAGTTCCCTTACAAATTCTTCGCTTGGAGCACAAATATAATCCTTTGACTGTGCCCCTGCCTTTTCACCGGCAATGAACGGACCCTCAAGATCTATCCCTTTTATCACAGAAGTTTCCAAGGCTGCCTTTGATATATTAGCCACTGTTTGCTGCAGTTTCTCAAAGGGTAAGGTCATCGTCGTTGGAATAACGCTTGTTATTCCATTCTTTTTGTAGAGCTCTGCCATTTTAACCAGCTCCTCCTGTGAAGCTGTACAGGTATCATAGCCAAAGCCTCCGTGACTGTGAATATCAATAAGTCCGGGAATCAGAAAAAGGTTTTCTGAATCGTTATTAATTAAATCTTCTTTTAATTTATTGCTTATCTCAATTATCCTGTCACCGTCAATATACACTTCTGCAGGAGAGAATTCTCCGTTTTCCAAAAACACATTTGCCATTATTGTGCGCATTACATTTCTCCCCGGTCACTTTCGATAGCACGCTTAACGTATTCTTCCAAATCAGTTTCAGAAGATTCATCCTGTATGCCAAATACCTGCTCAGTCCTTGGAAGCATTATTCCTCTTACATAGCACTGGGCAATTGCATTCGCACAGACTCTGCACTCATATATGTCCCGGAATTTGCCTGCATCTTTCCAGTCGGCATCCTTGAGCTTAAGGATGATCATAAGGAACTGATGAATAATTATGGCTGCCTGCTTTTTAGTAACCATACCCTCCAGTTGTTCAGTTGAAAAATGGTCCAGGGCATAATCCAAGAAGTTCACCCGGAGAGTATCGCTCACCGGGTGATTTGTATTTTTCTCATATTCACTTAATAAATAATCTGCAAATACTTTTGTCGTCATAATTTATAATGGTTTGATTTCCAGGGTTACGTTGTCGTGGGCCTTCAGGCCTGATATTTCAAAAACACCTGTTATGTTTTCCTGTACCTCTCCGGTCCACAAATTGGTAATACTGTATTTTGAAGAGGCAAATGAATACTTTCCGGCAAATGCCTTCTCCACATCCTTAGCGGAAATCGTTACCTTTGAATCCTTGTCTTCTTCACTGACATTTATAAAGCTTAAAGCAAAGCGATTATCTGTAAGTGGCTTTGCCAGCACATCAATACGATTAATGTCTCTTATGTATTCCTTGTCAGGTCTGCCCACAGAAAGAGTGGAGTAAATTCTTTTTGCCTGTATACCAAGTTTGTCCTGATTAAGAGCAATGAGGCCCTTGTTGGCAATTATATTATATAGATCGTCTCCCTTTGAAACCCTTCTTAAATCAAGTCCAAGCATAAGAGGCGAGTTCATCATGCACCACATTGCCATATGGGTACGGTACTGGGTCATATCAAGTCCGTTCATACCTACCATAAGCATATCGGGATCGTTCCAGCCTCTTTCAAGACCTGCAAATTCATCCATGATTACAGCCTTATTGTACTGCGAAGTTACGCTGGGGGTATAATCGTCCTTCCAGCTTCCGAAGCCCGGGTCACCGTCATTGCCGACTCTGAAGGTAATATCATTCAAAATTCTCCAGGAATCACAAACCTTATATCCCCAGTTCTGAGGCTGCGTTTTGCCCCACTCGCAGGCAGAATAAATAATATCATGATCGGGCTTTGCCATATTAAGACCCTTTAAGAGTCTGGCGTATGAATTAAGTGTATTCTCCTGACGTCTGTGGTTTGCAATTCTTATATGATTAAGTCCCTTATTAACGGTTATCTTAAAAGGTTCACTCCAGATAAAGGTCTCTTCGCTTTCGGTTTCTTTTAAGAATTCGTCGTAAACACAGTCGCTTCCGACGAATAACTCCAGCCACTCGCCTACGCCTTCATGCTTTCCGGTGGCATATTCCAAAGAAAGTTCAAGTTCCTTTTCTTCCTCAGATTCAATTCTGAAAATCAGTTCGCTGCTTCTGAGTCCGATGGGTGAAGCGGCAGGCCCTGTTCCGTCAAAGGTTCCTATACCGGTTACATAGCCGTCCTTTTTGGATGCCACTTCTCCGATTAATATGCCGTCATTTACTGCAGAAAGAACTTTATCGCCTAATTTAACACTTTTAATATTAGGGGCGAATGTATATCTTGCATTTTCGGGATTTGAAAAAGTAGCATTGTCCCAAAGGTAATAACAGTTATCCACCTTTAAAAAGTCAACATCCCACTCAACATAGCTCTTTGCGTCTTCCTCTTCAAATCCGCAGGTTCCCACAAGTGCTCCTGCACAAAGGTTTGTGCCTATGTCATTGTACATACCGAACTTAAGGCCTTTGCCGTGGATATAATCTGCCAATGCTCTGAAACCGTTCGGAAACTTAACATGTTCATTTGACAGTTTTCCGTCGACACGCTCGGGCTTATAGCATCCATCATCCAGAACAATAAATTCATATCCTAGCTTATCAAGTTCGAGTTCAATAAACTTGTCGGCCATTGCCTTGGTCAACGCCTCTGTGTTGTTGCTTCCGAAGGCATTCCAACTGTTCCAGCCCATGGCAGGAAGATGGTTCTTCTTTTTGCCGTGTAATATTTTTTTATTATCAAATGCGTCAAATCTGCTTTCTTTACCAAGCTTATCAGGTGTCATTTCTGCCTCCCGCAAAATTAATTAAAATATCCTTCATTAATCAGAGTTTCCAAAACTCTTGCTTCTCTTTCCACCATTATTTTGTCCTTGGGACCATGGTCCATTTCCCTGTTAACCTTTATGGCTTCATAGGGACTTACAAACTTCAGTGTAAAGTGCTCTCTTTCTTCGTATCCGTCAAGTTTCTGAGGTACGATTTCATCCTTTGTACTGCAGGTGTAGTAGTAATTATCCTGCACAAAAACATCTTCCTTTTTACCTCTCTGGGCTCTGTGAACAAGGCCGTATTCCTTTATGCTTTCAGGAATTACTATCAGTCCCACTTCCTCGAGAGTTTCACGTAAAAGTGCCTCTGTCATGGTTTCCCCGTCCTCGATTCCTCCGCCGGGAAACTTAAAATAGTTGTACATAATGCTATGCACCATGGCGATTTTACCGTCTTTAATTATTATTGCTCTTACCGAAGGTCTCGAAAAAACTTTTCCGCCAATATTGTAGTCCTTCGAATCCAACTCAAAAAGAGTTCGCATATCATTCCCCCGAAAATGAATATTTATTATAAAATCTCAGACAAAATCTTTATAAAACAAATAACCAGCACGGTAAGCATAACCGGCTTAACGATATTAACACCCTTCTTTATAAATGTTTTTGATCCAAGATAGTTTCCAAGTATGCTGAAAAGGCCGGCAGTAAGGCCAAGAGGTATAATTGCTTTTCCCCCAAGCAAAAATACCGCAAGAGCAGAAATGTTACTGGAAAAGTTGATTGCTTTTGTGATTCCGTTTGCCGTCGTAAGCTTCATCTTGGCCACTGCAGTTAAGAAAAGAAGCAAAAACGCGCCTGTTCCCGGACCATAAAAGCCATCATAGAAGCCCATCACCAGGGCCACACATACAGAAAGAAAAAGTGTCTTTCCAAAGGGCAGTTCCTCGGGAGCTTCCTTTAGGGACTTCTTGCTCATAACAAAAACAGCCGTAAGAGGAAGAAGTACAAGCATTATTATTTTTAGTATTTCATCGCCTATAAGCAGGGACAGCCTTGCGCCTCCCTGGGAGCCGAGTATGGCAAATACCGCACACACAAGGGCCTCTTTCCATGGCATAAATCCGTTTTTTGCATATCTGTAAACGGATATTGAAGTGCCCATGGTGGAACTCAGCTTGTTGGTGGCTATGGCATTGTGGGAAGGAAGTCCCGCAATCATGTAGGCGGGCAATGATATAAGCCCGCCGCCACCGGCAATTGAATCAACAAATCCTGCCAAAAACACCAGTGGGCAAACTATTAAATATGCAAGTAACTGAGGATGCTCTGTAAAAAACATATATTTACCATAAAAGGCACGCAACAAAGGCGTGCCTTCATTTTATCTTTCTTCTCTAAAGTATGAAAGGCCTAAGGATGCAGGCGGCTGATTCTCTCGCTTATTACGCATGCTGGTAATGATAAGAACCACAAGTGTAACCACATAAGGAATCATCTTGTAAAGTTCCTTGTACTCCATATTGTTCATACCTGTAGGAATATAGAGGTAAAGAATATAGAGTCCACCAAAAAGGATTGATGCAAAAATACTGATATCGGGCTTCCAGATAGTAAAGATTACAAGTGCTATCGCAAGCCAGCCTCTGTCACCAAAACCGTTATTACTCCAAACACCGCAGGCATAGTCCATTATGTAGTAAAGACCGCCGAGACCGGCAATCATACAGCCTATACAGGTTGCAAAGTACTTGTAAGCAGTAACATTGATTCCGGCAGCATCTGCGGTTGTGGGGCTTTCACCCACTGCTCTTAAATGAAGACCTACTCTTGTCTTTTTAAGCACAACAGCAGAAACTATTGCGATGATTATTGCAAGGTATGCAAGAAATCCGTAGGACAAAAATGTATTTCCGAACCAGCCAAGCTTTGAAGCAAAGGGCAGTGATTTACTGAAATATACAGTTGTTCTTGTAAGTGCAATCGAAGGAACATCAAGTCCCGAAATTTTAATAAGAGAACCGCCAAAGAAGTTACCAAAGCCTACACCGAAGGTAGTCATTGCAAGACCGGTAACGTTCTGATTTGCTCTTAATGAAACTGTCAGAAAGGAATACAAAAGTCCCATAAGTAAGGAACCTATAAGGCAGCATATAAAGGGAATTGCTATCATAAGGAAAGCATTTTCCGAAGCACCCTTTTTAACTGCTTCCTCGTAATAGAAGGAGCCGATAACACCGCTTATTGCACCCACATACATAACACCGGGAATACCAAGGTTAAGGTTACCGGATTTCTGAGTGATGATTTCACCTGTGCTACCGTACAAAAGCGGAATGCCCTGTCCCACCGCTCTTGGGATAAATGCCAATATATCAAACATTATTTCTTCTCCTTTCCTGACTTACGGAAGGATATCCTGTAGTTTATAAAGAACTCGCTTCCAATGATAAAGAAAAGAATTATACCGGTAAGGATATCCGCATAAGAGTGATTAAGTGAAAACTTAGTGGATATTTCTCCCGCTCCTCTGTTAAGGAATACAATGAGGAAGCTGGTAAATACCATGGTTATGGGGTTGAACTTTGCAAGCCATGAAACCATAACAGCGGTGAAGCCCTGGCCACCTGCAATTGTTGTGGTTACGGTGTGGTTAATGCCGCCTACCAAAAGAAGACCTGCAAGTCCGCATAAGCCGCCGGAAAGAATCATGGTTCTTACAATAACCTTATTAACCTTCATGCCAACGTATTTAGCGGTTTTTTCGCTTTCGCCGACAACGGCAATTTCATAGCCGTGTTTGCTGTAATTAAGATATATATACATTCCTGCGGTAACAAGGGCTGCCACAAGAATACTTAATATATACTTGTTGCCAAAAAGCTGGGGAAGCCAGCCGATGTTGGTATTCTGATTAATGATACCGATCTTACCGGAACCCTTGGGCACTTCCCATCTTACTGTGTAAAAGGCCACAAGCTGAATTGCAATATAGTTCATCATAAGTGTGGAAAGAGTTTCATTGGTGTTCCACTTTGCCTTGATAATTGCAGGAAAGAATCCCCATGCAGCACCTGCAAGAACACTGGTAACCACCATAAGAAGAATGATGAACCAGTTAGGAAGCTTGTCTGCAAGAAGAATCATACATGCAGCTGAAGCAAGACCACCCACAAGCACCTGTCCTTCACCACCGATATTCCAGAATTTCATCTTGAATGCAGGTGTAAGCGCAAGGGAAATAATAAGCAAAATTGCCAGATCCTGAAATGTAACCCAGGTCTTTCTTGCTGAACCGAGAGCGCCTTCAAATATGGTAGCATATACGGAAAAAGGATTGTCATGGGTAAGTATTGTAGTGATAACTGCACTTAAAATAAGCGCAAGAACAATTGCAGCCGCGCGGATACAAACCGCCGTTTTAACAGGCACAAGGTCTCTTTTTACAATGTGGAACAAAGGCTCTTTATTTGATTCTGTATTACTCAATTCTCTGTTCCTCCTACTCTGGTCATAAGCATGCCGACCTGATTTTTATCTGCCGTACGGCCGTCAACAATACCGCTGACCTTGCCACCGCAAAGAACCAGAATCTTATCTGAAATTTCAAGAAGAACATCCAGGTCTTCACCTACGAATATTACCGCAACTCCGGCTTCTTTTTGCTTATTGATTAAATCATAAATGGTGTATGAGGAATTAATATCAAGTCCTCTTACCGCATAGGCTGTAAGTAAAACCGTGGGAGCTGATGCGATTTCTCTACCTACAAGCACCTTCTGAACGTTACCGCCGGAAAGTCGTCTTACCGGGGTATTGACACCGGGAGTTACAACCTCAAGTTCTCTAACCACAGACTCTGCAAGATTCTGAGGAGCTTTTCTGTCAGTAAAGGCAGTTCTGCCCTTTCTGAAGGACCTAAGCATCATATTGTTTGTAAGGTCCATGTTACCAACAAGGCCCATACCAAGTCTGTCCTCAGGCACAAAAGAAAGTGTTACGCCAAGCTCTGCTATCTTAAGAGGATCTTTTCCAAGAAGCTCCTCATTAATATCATCATTAAGATATCTGATGCTTCCGGATTCTGCTGTCTGAAGACCCGCAATAGCCTCCAAAAGTTCCTTCTGACCGCATCCGGAAATACCTGCTATACCAAGTATCTCGCCGCTGTTTGCGGTAAATGAAACATTGTCTAACTTAACTATTCCCTCTTCGTTTCTTACGGTAAGTCCCTCAACCACAACTCTGGGCTTAGGGTCAACAGGCTCAGGTCTTGCAATATTCAATGTTACGGAACGGCCCACCATCATGTTGGTCATTTCCTGAGCGTTGGTTTCTGCTGTTGCCATCTCACCTACATACTCGCCGCGTCTTAATACCGCAACTCTGTCGGAAAGACTTTCCACTTCATGCATTTTATGAGTAATGATTACGATGGCTTTTCCATCGGCTCTCATGTTTCTTAATACATTGAAAAGTTTCTCTGTTTCCTGGGGTGTAAGAACCGCTGTGGGCTCATCGAGGATCAGAATATCCGCACCGCGATATAAAACCTTTACGATTTCCACTGTCTGCTTTTCGGAAACAGACATATCATATATTTTCTGATCGGGATTTACTTCAAACCCGTATTTGTCACATATTTCACGTATCCTGGCAGAGGCAGCTTTAATATCAAGCTTCCCTTCCATACCAAGCACAATATTCTCGGCAGCGGTAAGTACATCAACCAGCTTAAAGTGCTGATGAACCATACCGATTCCAAGCTTAAAAGCGTCCCTGGGGGACTTAATGATTTCCTCATTACCGTTTATAAATATTTTCCCTTCATCGGGAAAATAAATGCCGGAGAGCATATTCATCAAAGTAGTTTTTCCGCTACCGTTCTCTCCTAGCAGGGCCAGAATTTCGCCCTTGTAAATGTCCAGGTCAACCTTTGAATTGGCGGTCACCGCACCGAAGGTTTTGGTGATTCCTCTCAAGGATACCGCAGCTTGCTTGTCTCCCACTGTTCTTTCTCCTGTTTAGACTTTAGTCAAATGCATACCATAAAAAGTATATCTCATCAGGACATAAATTACCATCCTAATCCTCAAAAATAAAAAGGGACCCGCTATATTGCGAGTCCCCTGAATTACTTATAAATTAGCCGAAGTTTACATCAAGAAGTTCGATTCCGTCGATCTGTACATCGAAGTAAGGAGCTGAACGGAAGGATGATTCAAGGAATGCACCACCATCGATTGCTTCATGATCAGGTGTATAAGCGGAATCTGTATCAACATCAGCCATGTATGAAGAAAGAGCTTCACCATTTACAGTGAAGGTCTTTGTATCAAATACCTTAAGTGTGCCATCTTCAAGCTGCTTCTTAGCTGCATCGATAGCATCCTGTGTGCCGGCTGCTGCAACCTTACCAAGTTCTGATAATTCTACAGAACCTGTAGCGATTGTTCCTGTCCAGTCAGTATCAATTGCTTCGCCCTTCATAACCTTTGTAATGGCATATTCAAAGTAAGGAGCCCAGTTGATTCTGGAAGAAACGATGAATGTATCAGGACCAACAGATGCTGTTGAACCATTGTAAGAAACGTTGGGAACACCTAATGTCTGACAAGCTGTGGGAGCACCCATAGAGTCAGCATGCTGAGAAATAAGTACGCAGTTTTCCTTGCTGATAAGGTTGTTAGCAGCTTCCTTCTCAGCTGTCTCATCGTACCATGAACCTGTGAAGGTAACAGCCATTGTAGCTGTAGGGCAAACGGAACGAGCGCCTAAGAAGAATGATGTATAACCTGAAATAACTTCTGCGTATGTGTAAGCACCGATGTAACCAATCTTAGCCTGCTCAGCTGTAATCTTGCCATCAGCAATCATTTCATTAAGCTTCATGCCTGCTGCAACACCTGCAAGGTAACGTCCCTCGTAGATTGAAGCGAATGCATTGTGATAGTTTGAAAGGTTCTCTGTGTGAGCCTTTGTACCTGTAGCATGGCTGAACTGAACGTCCTTGTATTCCTTGGCAGCTTCAATGATGTAATCTTCGTGACCGAAAGAATCAGCGAAAATGAAACCACATCCTGCATCTGCAAGTTCGCATGCTGCTTCGTAACATTCCTGACCTTCGGGAATGTTTGTCTTCTTAACGAATTCAACGCCAAGCTTCTTACAAGCTTCTTCTGCTCCGTTAATGAAGTTTAAGTCGTAAGTAGAGTTTTCATCATGAAGGAAGATGAAACCAACCTTAACCTTACCATTGTCTTTTCCTGAGTTACCACATGCACAAAGGGAAAGAACCATAAGTAAGGATAACAATAATGCTGCAAATTTTTTCATATTTGTTCTCCTTTTTTGTGTTCAACCAAATTCTAACTTCTCATTTTGTCGAACCGGTTTATCATACAGCAACAGAATACCAATCAGAAGCACAAAAAACAATGTACTTTTCGATAGTTTTGTACAGTCTTTTCTGCTACTTTTTGTTGAAAATTAGCCATTTCCCGCCCAAAAACTATCTTTGCTCTCTGAAGGTGATTTTACCTGTTGCAGCATCCATGCTTTCAACAATCGCAAGGGACTCAAGCTGGTATCCTAAGTTTCTTATCATCTGACCGCCGGGCTGAAATCCTTTCTCAATTGCAATGCCGATACCCTCGACTGTGGCACCTGCCTGAGAGCATATCTGGATAAGTCCCTGAAGGGCACATCCGTTTGCAAGGAAGTCGTCAATTATTAAAACATGGTCCTCAGGAGATAAGAATTTTTTGGATACAATAACATGGTTTGTATTCTTATGAGTGAAGGATTCAACCTCTGCAGTGTACATTTCTCCGTCTAAGTTAATGGATTTGGCTTTCTTTGCAAAAACCACGGGGGCGTTGTTAAAATGAAGGGCAACCACACTGGCGATGCCGATTCCTGAAGCCTCTATGGTAAGAATTTTGTTAATATTCTTTCCTGCAAATCTTCTTGCATATTCTTCCCCCATTTCATTAAACAGGGCCACATCCATCTGGTGGTTTAAGAAGCTGTCAACCTTAAGTACATTCCCTTCCTTAACGACTCCGTCCTTTTCAATACGTTTTTCCAAGCAGTTCATATTAGTTTCCTCCGAAAAATTTATGCTTCATAGGTTTTAAGGAGTTTATCCGCAAACTCCCTTGATTCGTAATAATCGGCTCTCTCTATTGAGTCTTTGAGATTTTCAAAAAGTGAGCTTCGCTCCCCATCGTAATCTCCTTCGGCAATTTCCGCAAACAGTTTTTCCGCCTTATCAAGTTCGAAATCATCAATGAGTTCCAGCATCTTCACAAGTGTATTTACAACCTTCGGATTATCTGCCTTAAAGGTTGCCTGCTTCTTTTTGGCCGCATACTTTGAAAGTACCGTTCCATACTTTTTGTATGTAGAAAGAAGCTCCTGCATGTTGGATTCTATATAATCCCTGTCCTCTTCTTTTCCGGCCTTTTCCATCCTGGCCATCTGATCCGCAAGTTTTGTGATTCCCATGGTTCTTGAAATACTTTTTACTCCGTGAACCGTTACCACAAAATTTTTATAGTCTTCGGCCTTTGCAAGTTCAATTATGGATTTTTCCTTGGCGGGAATTTCGTTTACAAAAGTTGAAATCATTTCCTTGAAAAGATTAAGGTTACCGCCGCTGTACTTCACAGCTGTTTCCTTGTCAACACCGATTATATTCGGAAATGCCTTTATGGCATGATGGAAGTCCGCTTCTTTTTGAAGAGTATCAAATATCTGAAGTTCCTTCGGAAGATATTTTTTCAACGAGTCAGAGAAGTCCTTCAAACTTGCAGGTTTGAAAATACAGTCATTCATTCCTGCGGCTATGTACATTTCGTACGCGCCTTCAACATTATTGGCCGTATATGCCACAATGGGAACATTTGCTATGGATGAATCGATATTTCGAATCTTTCTGGTGGTTTCAATACCATCCAGTCCCTCCATCATATAGTCCATGTAGATAAGGTCATATTTCTGTCCTGAAGCAATAAGCTCCATACATTCAAAACCACTTGTCGCGGTATCAACAGATATCTGAAAACGTTCCAGATGGTTTTTGGCCACGTCCAGGTTGAAGGGATTGTCATCCACCACAAGAACTTTTGCGGAAGGCGCCAAAAACATTGCCTGTCTGTTTTCGTATTCGAGATTACGATTCTGCTCCTCTAAGTAGATTTTCTGGATTGAAAGGGTACTTAAAGGGGTATACATGAAAATGCAGTCCCCGGGAGGATCATTCGGAAGCCCGCCGGAGGTAATAACCGCAACCTTAATATATCCGTCTGTTCTCTCAGAAGAATCCACCTTTTTGCCAAACTTTCCATAATCGTAGAAAAGAAGATTCTTCTTACCGGTCATATCCGTAATACGTCTCAAGCGGGAAATTCCGGGAATATATTCCATCGTAACCCCAAGCTCGTAGCAGGAAAGTCTTAAATCTTCAAACATTTCCTCTTCGCCGCCAAGGAAGGTTATGTTATATTTATCCGCAAAATTCAAATCCTTAATACTTGATTCATCAAGAATCTGGGAAGGAAGAACAATGTTATAAACATTACCCTTTCCCTGAACACTGTACATGGAAACATCACCATCAAGGGCATTTGCAATCTTTTTTGCTACCAGAATACTTATTCCGTAACCCGAATCAAAGCCCATTCCCAGTTCATCGTCCTCAAGAGCCTCCGAAAGATTTACATCCTTCTTAAACACATTTCTGCCGGTGTCCTGAATATTGTAGATATACTCAAAACGGCCATCCTTTAACATTTCACCCGTTATTCTAAGTGAAATATAGCCTTCATCGGTGTAACGGATTGCATTTGTAAGTATACAAAGAACTACCTGTCTGATACGGCTGTCATCGCCGATGGCATTTATGGGAATGTCCTCAGAAATGGAAACGGTGAATTTGATCTTCTTTTGAGCCACGCGCTCATTACACATACCGATGATATTGTCTGCAAGTGTGTAAAGGCTGTAGGGAACCATGTCTGAGGTGCTGACTTTTTCGTAGGAAGAAGAAGCGGTTAATATGTCTCCGAGAATATCATTAAGGTTGATTGAGGATACCCTTATGATTTCCGCATAATTTTTGAAAGCATCTCCCTGTACGTCTTCCGATATCAGCATTTCTGCCGCGCCGGACAGGGCATTAAGAGGAGTTCTTAATTCATGTGAAATATTGGTAAGCAGATTCTGCCTGGTTTTTTCGTTGGCGATTGTCTGCTTTTCTAACTCAACAATGTCCGTAATATCAGTCATCAGCACCGTATAGCCCTCTACACGGCTGTCTTCAAAAATTCTGTCTACAGAAATTTTATAAGTCTTGTCATTGCTCTCGTGCTGGAACTCTCGCCTCTTTGTAAGTTCCCTGTTAAACTGCGTATCATTTTCCGAAAGTTTTGGGAAAATGGCCTTTGCAATGTCATTTACAAACATAACCTCATAACGGTTTGAAAGTACTGCAAAGCCGGCACCGATACCCTTAATGAGGCTTTTTCCCGCAAGAGTATCGTAGTTAAGAATATTTACACGCACTGAAATGAATGCATAGATTCCCATGAAAAAGGCTCTGCTTAAAGGAATAAAATTCACGAAACTGTCATAGTTAAATTCATAAACAAGAAGGGCCAGACCTTCAAGGGTAACCGTTATAATATTAAATCGTGAATTAATTAATAGCCTTGTATTTTTACGCATTTCAGGGTTAATGAGTGTTTTTACAGACAAAACAAAACACCAGAATCCTATAAAACCAAAAAAGGCCGCATGAAGATAATAGTTCCATCCTCTCGTACCAAGAAGCAGCACGATGCCGTCCTTATTCACAAGATATTCCTTTGCAAGGAAGGGATTGCTGTTACCCGGGGTAAGTGTATGAATAAATGCAAGTGTCAGCACCAGAATAACCGGAGTAGCGATTGCCTTCTGAACCTTTGAATCAAATATTCTTCCGATGTAAAGTGTGTATCCCGCTTCAAACAGGCATCGTCCCAAAATAGTCACTCTTAAGCAGGACATTGCCACACCTATATCCGTACAATGGCTTATGGAAAACCATCCTATCAGTTCAAGGATCACACCAAGCGCCGCAATAAAGAGATAACGGTTTTCCGCAGCATCCAGTCTGTCATAAAGAATCTTAAGGAAAAAGACCGTGCACATGATCATTATTAAGTTAAGAATCTGATACAGTACATAGCCTGACATTCTTAGTCTCCATTAACAGCGCCAAACAACGCAGCTCTTTATCATAAACAAAAAGCATCTACGACCTTTTAGTCAAAGATGCTTAATATGCTATTTTACAGCACTTATTATATAGTCCTTTACAGCTTCTCTGGCGGTTTTTCCGTCAATAACAGCCACATCCTCGTTGTCGGCAATCTTCAGGATAACAAGGTCTCTTTTAACGGCCTTTATACACTCATCCTCCATGGAGGTGCCAAGAAGCTTAAGATATTTTTCCACAGTTACATCGTATCTTGCCGCAAGTTCAGCATAATAATCAGTTATCTCGCTTTCTTTGGCAAGTATGAGACCTTCAGGAAATTCATTAAATTCGGAATTCACAATGGCTCTTCCGATAACTTTTTCAAATATTTCCTCCTCGTAGGATTCTTCAAAAAAGTCGGGAAGGGACTTCTTTACAAATAAAAGAAATTCCTTAACGTTTGTGTATACATCTGTCGAAAACATTGCTATTGTTTCATCTGACATGGGTAAAACATTGCCCTCTTCATCCACCATTCCTTCAGTGGATTTAGCAAGGTTTTCGTAATAAATTTCGGCGTACTTTGCAACCTCTGCATCCGTTGCTTCATTCTTCTTTGTATCAAAGGATATGTCGTTATATCCTCCGAGACGTACCAGGTATTCGTCAACATTGTCTTCGGTTACATATATTTTCTCAACAACCGGTTCATCTTTCTTACAGGCGGTCAGAAGAACTGCCAGTGTACATAAAAAAACAGCGTAAAAAGGTCTTCTTTTCATAACAGCTTCCTTTATCACATACTGTAAAAATTATCTCACAGCACCATATAAAATTCAAGGATTGAAGGTTCTTAATAGAAATTTTCTTGTTTTTGTTTTTTAGGAATGATACAATTATTTCGCATTGAATATTTAGGAGGATTTTAATATGTCAACAGGATGGATCATAACGATCGTTGTCTTGGTGGTACTCATAGGCATCATCGTTTTGTTATACTTCTTAGGCAGAAAAGCCGAAAAGCGTCAGGCTGAGCAGAACGCCCAGATTGAGCAGTACAAGCAGACAGTTACAATGCTTATAATCGACAAAAAACGAATGAAGATCACGGAATCGGGACTTCCTCAATCCGTTATCGAGCAGACCCCCAAGATTATGAGAAGAGCAAAACTTCCCATTGTTAAGGCTAAGGTTGGTCCCCAGATAATGAGTCTTGTATCCGATGAAAAGATTTTCGATTCAATTCCCGTTAAGAAGGAAGTTAAAGCAGTTGTAAGCGGCATCTACATCACCGATGTAAAAGGTCTTCATGGTAAGATTGAAGCTCCCGCACCCAAGAAAAAGGGCAAATTCAAAGCCTGGGTTGAGCGTATGCAGGTTAAGGCCGGTGCCACATCAGTTAAATAATCACAGGCTCCCAAAATAAAAAACACAAATCAAAAAGGACAGCATTCCGGTATTCGGATTGTCTGTCCTTCTTTTTTTTCTTATTCCGCCGTGTTTATACCATATATCCATAACTTAGGTATATTTTTGATACACAGTACCCACAATACATCGGAATTTTCCACTTTGGTGTTTTCCGATGTACTATATGGCACATTTTCAGCTTCTGGTACATCGGAATTTGTCGGTTTCTCGATTCCCGATGTACTATATGGTACATTTCATACTTCAGGTACATCGAATTTTACATTTTTCATGATTTCCGATGTACTCGTTACTTAAATTTATTTGTATTAATAAAAGGCGGGCCGCCGGTTCAATGAACCGGTGACCCGTCCTTTTTGCGGGCCATGTTTCCATGACCCTGTTTTGTGAAAAGGGAGTTTTATTCTTCTGTTGATTCTTCTTCTGATTCTTCAGACTTTTCAGTCTCAACAATCACTTCTTCAACCTTAATATCAGTAATTTCTACTGCATTTTTTTCGTTCCACCAGATTTCAACCTTAAGTCCTTCACATTTGAATCCATTCAATGTTTGGGTCCAAACAGCTTCCTCATTTGCAGTTCCACGCTGTTCAGGTAACATATTCCAACCTGACTCATCGTTTCCTGCAACAGTGCCGCTAAAACCTCCTTCAGATATAAGCTTTACTGTTATCTTAAGATCTTTTTCGAAGGGCTCCTCCACACCATACTTGGTGGGGTCGATTTCATATGAGTTGTTCGCTTCTGTTAAAACGATCTTTGCAGGCTGTTCCTCTGCGGGAGTTTCAGGCTCAACAGGTACTTCAGGTTCTGAAGGTGTTACAGGCTCTTCGGGCTCTGAAGGTGTTACAGGCTCTTCAACAACCTCTGTAAAGGTTACACTCTTAACTCTTACTTCGTCTGCATCCATCCAGAAAATCTGAGCCTTTAATGCACCCTGCATCTCATAGAATTCATAGCTCCAGACTGCCTTTCCGTTTGCCGATTCCAATGTATCTGTCTGTGTCCAGGCCCATGCTGATGTGTTACATCCGCCAACCATTCCGTTGAATTCACCATCGGACTCAAGCACGATATCCACACGTACTTTTTTGCCGATAAGTGTCTGATCAACAGGGAACTCGATTTCAGGGTTATTGCCTTCATTCTTAGGTGTTGATGCATCAAATACAGCTACAACTGTTTCTTCGGGAACCTCAGGTGTTTCAGGCTCTGAAGGTTCTACGGGAATATCAGTAACCTCTGTAAAGGTTACGCTCTTAACTTTTATTTCTTCTGCACTCATCCAGAAAATCTGAAGTTTTAATGCACCCTGCATTTCGTAGAATTCATAACTCCAGGTTGCTTTTCCGTCTGCAGCTTCAAGTGTATCTGTCTGTGTCCAGTCCCAGGCTGATGTATTACATCCGCCGATCATTCCGTTGAAGTAAGCATCTGACTCAAGTTCGATATCAACACGAACCTTCTTACCGATAAGTGCCTGATCCACAGGAATTTCGATTTCAGGGTTACCACCCTCGTTCTTGGGAGTTGATGCATTGATTACTGCTACAACTTCTGCATCGGGAGTTTCCTCACCTTCGCCGGGAGTCTCCTCGCCTTCGCCGGGAACTTCTTCTCTTTCAACAATTGTAATGTTTGTGATTTCAAGACTGTCAGCAGCCATTGAATTTATCTGTACCTGTAATGCGCCCATGAAGTCATCAACATCAAGTGTCCAGTGAGCTGCATCTGTTTCATTGTTAGGGCTGTTATCTACCCATGCCCAGCTTGAAGTACGGCAAGCGCCAAGTAATCCGTCAAAGCTTCCTTCAGCTGTAATATCCATTGAAATTGTAAGGTTCTTTCCTGCTGCATTTTCAATACCGTAATCTGCAGGATCAAGATTTACAATCCACTTTGCACCGTACTCATCTTCTGTCTTATCATGTGTAGACTTAATGAGATAACCGTCTTCTGTCTTTTCAGGTCCGTTATAAACAACTTCTTCAAAAGAAATGTTCTTAATCCAGATGCTGTGGGTTGCAAGACTTGCAGTATCGTCAACCTTACCAAGAGAGAAGTTGAAGATTGCTGCGTTGTCTGTTGCATTGTTCATTACGAAAGTCTGTGTAACGTGCTTCCATTCGCTGTCGATTCCGATAACAGGAGCATCTGAGTAGGTTGCCCAGTCACCGCCGTTTTTCTGAATCATGTACTGAATGTTTCTTTCGATTGATGACTTAACATCGAAGTTTAACTTGTAGCTCTTACCCTTTTCAAGCTTCATGGTCTTGTTGGTAAGCTGTACATGCCATGCTTCTGTTCCGATGTTCTTTACGTTAATCTTAAATCCGTTTGCTCCGTCAACGGATGAACCGTTTGTATGTGCATTCTCGTGATCATATACTTCCCAGTTATTTCCAAGGAAAGTTGTGGGATTTGCTCCGCCGCCGGCGCCGCCTGAAGCTCCGCCTCTTACGCTTGCAAGAGTTACTTCCTCTGTCTTAATCATGTTAATGTTGCTGATTTCAATTGTGGATGCAGGAGTTGATACACCATCAATTTTACCCATTGAAATCATAAGGATTGCATTGGGATCGTCGCAAATTGAATTGTAAAGACCAACATTGATTTCATTTGTACCTGCATTAAGAACCAGATCAGCTCCGCCGTACCAGTTAACGTAGTTTGTATCCATTACGCCAACCTTGATGGTTCTTGCAACTGTTGTTGATACGGTGAAAGAAAGTCTGTAGCCTGTGTTGTTCTGGAGGTTAAGACCACCCTGCTTTAACTGTACATGCCAGTCAACCGCACCGGGATTTGTAATATTGAATGTTGCTTTGTTGTTATCAAAAGAAACTGCTGCCTGTCCGGGAGCAACAACCGAACCCTCCCAAAGAAGGTTACCGTTTGAAAAGTCTCCGTTTGCAACAAGATTTCCGTTCACCTTAAGTGTGTCAACAAAATTGTCGGGTAATAATTCAACCTTAATGTTTCTGATATCGATCTCGTGGGGATTTGTGATTTTTACACCGTCAATTGCGCCCATTGATACGTTGAATACCGCATTATCTGTTGCATCACTCATCTGGAATACTGTTGAAAAATTCTTCCAGCTGGGTGTGAGATTCATCTTAACTGAAGGTGAATATGCCCTCCAGTCATCATCGTTGGAACCATCTCTCATCATAACAACTGTAGCTGCACGGTTAATTGATGACTTTGCATCAAGAGAAACTCTGTACCATCTTCCCTTAACAAGACGAACATCGTTCTGCTTTAACTGTACGTGCCAGTCCTCTGAACCGGTGTTTCCGATATTGATGTAGAATCCGTTCTCGGAAGTACCATACTCCACTTCATCGGCATTCATTGCAAAAACTTCATAGCCGTATAAGCCTTCGCTGAAGTTGCCGTTTACAAAAGCTGTTCCTTCCTTTGCTCTGTAATATTCCTCGATTTCTTCCTCAACCACCTCTGTTACTTCTTCAGCCACGATTTCTTCGGGCTCAGATGTCGCAGGTTCTGTAATTTCCTCTTCCTCTTTTACCTCAGGTACATCAGTTGCAGGAATTCCTTCGTCGCTGATGTCTAAAACCTGTGTAGGCTCTTTAGCAGGTGCTTTTCTTGTGCCAAGATAAATACCTGCGCCTGCGCCTGCTACAACCGCTACTGCAAGTACTGCAATAAGGGCTTTAACAGCCAGGCTCTTTGCCATAAACCACTCTTTCATAAAATAGTCCTCCTCCCAAATTTTCACTTCGGTAAAAGCATCCTAACATTGCAACATGCTAAATCTATACAATATTTGTTGCATTTTTGTAAAAAACATGTTATTTTTAAGAAAAAATTAGTACCAGAGGACTATTTTTGTGAACTTAGTGAACGAATGGCATATTTCTGAACTTCAAAAAAACGAAGAAGAAAAGATGCACCAGCCAATTGAAAAAGAATATCTTTTTTACAAAGCAGTGGAATCCGGAAATGTGGATTACATTGAAGAAAATTTCAAAGAAAACGGTTTTAAGGACCAGGCCGGAAAGGGAATTTTATCTAACAATCCCCTAAGAAACATTAAATATCATTTTATCGTTACCACCGCCATGGTCACAAGACATTGTGTGGATTCAGGCATGAGCCAGGAACAGGCCTACAGATTAAGTGACTTCTACATAATGAAGGCAGATATGTGCCAGACCATCGATGAGGTGGTGGACATTCATCATCAGATGGTTCTTGACTTTACAAAAAGAATGAGGGAAACAAAGACCACAAAAAATATTTCAAAGCCCATTCACATGGCCATAGAATATATTTATTCCAACATTCACAAAAGAATCACCCTTGAGGATCTTTCGGAATATGTATGTCTTTCCCCCAGTCACTTATCCCGCGTGTTTAAGAAAGAGATAGGTATGACCGTAGGCGACTATATCCGAATCCGTAAGCTTGAGCGTGCCAAGAATCTGCTTAAGTATTCGAATTTCAGCTATATCGAAATTTCCAACTACTTAGCATATGATTCCCAGAGCCACTTCATCAAAACCTTCAAGGCTTACGAGGGAATTACCCCGAAAAAGTATCGTGACCGTAATTACAACTCCACCTGGTAGAAAAATATAGGGACTGCAGAATAATTATTCATTCATGCAGTCCCTGTTTTTTATATGTTTTCTATGCAGACATCTATATTGCAGTGGGCAAGGTGTTCGTAATTCATTTCCATGTCATAGGTAATATGTACCTCAAGACGTTTTTCCGATTCTTCAATTTCAATAGAATCCGTGTCGGTTCCTATGATGAAATTACCGAAGGGTGTTCTGTAATCCGTGTAACTTTTTTTACCCTCCTCAAACATAAGATGCACACTGTAACCGCCTCTTCTTGTAACCTCCAGAAAGTTTTCGTCAAACTTAATAATGGTTTTAACTGTACTTTCTCCATCAATTGTTTCATCGTAAACCACATAACGGTGGCCGTTTTTTTCGTAGTAAGTACCTCTGTTAAGTGTTTCCACTCTGCCGTCATCATCGGTCTTTGCATTAATATCATACTGAAGACCCTTAATGCTTATAAGCACATCTTTATTCATTTCATAACCTCCAATTGCTTAAGGATAGAGGTTTCCTGATTATCTATATGCTCTCTTGCCGCATTTCTGGCCGCATCCACATTTCCCGAAATGATGGCTTCCATCAGGTTTTTGTGTTCGTTAATGAGCCTTTCGTGACCGCTCTCATCCTTTATGTATTCGAATCTGTAGCGGTACATCTGCTCCGCAAGATTGTTTATAAGCGCCACAATACGCTCGTTTCCGGTGGCACCGATTATTATATCGTGAAAAGAAACATCCGCCTTTGCAATAACGGTGGCATCTTTTGTCTTGGTTGCATCTATAAAAGCTTCAAATGCAGCCTTTAAGTTTTCCTTCTCATCCTCCGTAATTCTTTCGCAGGCAAGCTCGGCACAGAAAGAATCAAGGGCTCGTCTGACCTCAAGCACATCCTTAAGTCCCTTTACGGATATCTCTGCCACCATGGCTCCTTTTCTCGGTATGTTTGTAACAAGTCCCTCCAGTTCAAGCTTACGGATGGCTTCTCTTATGGGAGTACGGCTGACACCGATTTTCTCTGCAAGATGAATTTCCATGAGTCTTTCCCCGGGCTTTAAATCTCCTGTAAGAATTGCTTTTCTAAGGGTCTGAAATACAACATCTCTAAGGGGCAGGAACTCGCTCATATTAAGTTCAAAACCGTCTTCCATGAAAACCTCCTTACTCAAAATGGTTTCTTTTTACGTTGCTGAATTTAGTAGCCTCCGTGCTGTACGCAGGATAAATTTCACGTAATTTATCTGCGGCCGCCTCTGCTTCCTTCATTGAGTTAAACAGTCCGAAAACCGTAGGGCCGCTGCCGCTCATAATTGCCTTTATGGCGCCTGAATCCTCAAGACTTCGCTCTATTTCCTTTATAACCGGATGCATTTTAACCGTTACCGGCTCTAAAATATTATCAAGAAGTTTTGCCACCCTCTCACCGTCATACTCCGCTATGGCTTCAAGCATTGAATCAACATCGGGATGGTCGTGATCCGTTTCACTGTCAAAGGCCGTGTAAACATCCTTTGTTGATACGAAAACATTGGGCTTGCATATTACCGTGGGAAAAGAGGGAAGTTTTGTTAAGGGTGTAAGAATCTCACCTATGCCCTCCGAAAGACAAAGTCCTCCGTCCACGCAAAAAGGAACGTCGGCACCTATTTTAACGCCTATTTCCTTAAGTTCTTCACTTGAAAGATTAAGCTCATACAAACGATTCAGTCCTCTCAGTGCTGCTGCCGCATCGGAGCTTCCACCCGCAAGACCGGCGGCTATTGGAATTCTTTTTGAAAGGGTGATGAGCACGTCAAAGCTTTTTCCTGTTTTTTCGGTGAGCTTTTTTGCAGCCTTGATGATTAGGTTGTCCCCTCCGTTTTCAGCTTCCGAGTTAAGAATTTCGCTGTCGGTTTTTAATACAAGACCAAAGCCCTCCTCCTTTTTCTCAAAGGAAAGATCGTCGCAAAGGTCTAAGGTCTGCATTATCATGCGCACATCATGATAACCATTTTCCCGTCTGCCAACTATATCCAAAGAAAGATTTATTTTTGCCCTGGCCTGTTCGTACAGAATCATCTCTATCTCCGTTTCGCTTATGAAAGCATACATTATCATTGCTCGTTATCTGTACATTGCATATTGTGTTTTGTATACAATGTACTTTATACAAAGAATATATAATATTTTTAAAAAATTTTCAATTTGCTATAAAATACACTTATTTTGTACTGATATAAGCTACAGATAAGTCATTTTATGCACAAGGATGTGCGCATGAGATGGGGTAAATCCCGGGAAAGGGATTCATAAAGGAATCACAAATCCAATCGGCGGCTACGCCGCCTACACACCGGTAGCGAGCGGTAAGCTTCCTGAAATTTCCAGGCAGACCTATGATGCGGTTCTCGAAAAATTCGATAATCTCATTAACAGCAGCAACAAAAAATAAGGGTTCGTGAAGCAAGATTCACGAACCCTTTTATTTTTTATAATTTTAATCAGTGAACTGCGCCGATAAGCTCATTAATGTCTTCGACACCGTTTCTTTCCATGTACTGCTCTATTCCGTCAATAACCTCAAGAGTCGTATAGGGATTGATGAAGTTTGCAGCTCCAACCGCAACCATTGAAGCTCCCGCAAGAATAAATTCCAAAGCATCCTCTGCATTTCGTATACCGCCCATTCCGATGATGGGGATATTTACAGCATTGGCGCACTCGTAAACCATTCTTACCGCTACAGGCTTTATGGCAGGACCTGACATACCACCGGTTTTGTTGGCAAGTACAAAGGTTTTTCTGTTAATATCAATCTTCATACCGGTTATGGTATTAATAAGGGAAATTGCGTCTGCTCCGCCTGCCTCCGCTGCTTTTGCCATATCAGCGATTCTTGTTACATTGGGGCTTAACTTCATGATTACAGGCTGTTTTGCAACCTCTTTAATCTTCTTTGTAATATTTAAGAGGGCGTCCGCATCCTGGCCGAAGGCAATTGCTCCGTGCTTAACATTGGGGCAGGAAACATTAATTTCCAGCATATCCACGGGACAGTCCCTTAACTTTTCCACAACACCCACATATTCTTCCACTGTTTTTCCACAAACATTAACAATAATCTTTGTGTCATACTTTTTAAGAAAAGGAATGTCTCTTTCCATGAACACATCGATTCCGGGGTTCTGAAGTCCGATGGCATTGAGCATACCACCATATACCTCGGTGACTCTGATGGTATCATTTCCCTGCCAGGGAGTAAGGGCAACACCCTTTGTGGTAACCGCACCCAGTCTGTTTAAGTCCACAAACTCTGAATATTCCATTCCTGAGCCAAAGGTACCTGATGCTGTTGTAACAGGGTTCTTAAATTCAACTCCCGCAATTTTAACCTTGGTATTCATTAGATATCCACCTCCCTTGCTTCAAATACAGGGCCTTCGGTGCAGACACGGGCATTGTTTACATGGGAATGTCCGTCCTTTTTGGTGGTCTTGCACACGCAGCCAAGGCAGGCGCCTATTCCGCAGGCCATTCTTTCTTCAAGAGAAATGTAAGCCTCTATTCCCTGTTCCTCAGCGTATTTCTTTATGGCACGAAGCATGGGCATGGGGCCGCACGCAAAAATCACATCACACTTAAGGTTCTTTTCTCTGATAATGTCCATGACATTACCCTTAACACCCACACTGCCGTCCTCTGTGGCAATTTCAAGCTTTGCATACTTCTTGAAATCCTTGTTAAGGAAAAGATCATCATTTCTGTATCCTGCAAGAATAGTGATATCTTCTTTGAAAAGTGCCTTGGAGAGCTCCAGAATGGGAGGCACGCCTATGCCGCCGCCTATAAGAAGAGATTTCTTACCGGCTGCTTTCTCCACAGGGAAACCATTTCCCAGGGGGCCCATTACCTTAACCTCTTCACCCTTATTGTACATCGAGAATTCTCTGGTGCCTTTTCCCTGCACTCTGTATACAAGTCTTAATACCTTACCGCCCACATTTTCACAGATGCTTATGGGGCGGGGAAGAAGAGCTGATGCATCATTTGGATAAACCATTACAAACTGGCCGGGCTTAGCATACTTTGCGGCTGCAGTTTCCATATACATTTCATGAATGCCCCCGGCAAGGGTATCTACCTTAACGATGAGGGCTTTCTCATATATCTTCATATACGATTTCTCCTTTTACGATTGTATATTTAATCTTTCCTGTAAGGGTCGATCCAAGGAAAGGTGTATTGGTGGCCTTTGAAAGTGACTTATCAAAAAGCCATTTTTCCTTTTCGTTAAAAATAACAATATCCGCCGGCGCACCTTTACTCAAGCCGTAATTCGGAAGACCATACAATTTCCTCGGATTAACTGTCAGAAGTTCAATGAACCTCTCAAGTGTAATTGCACCACTCTTTACCAGAGCCTGATGTGAAACGCTGAATGCAGTCTCAAGGCCGGTGATTCCTGATGGAGCAAGTTCAATGTCCACATTCTTTTCCTCAAAGCTGTGGGGGGCATGGTCTGTGGCAATAATTGAAATTGTGCCATCCTTAACGCCCTCAATTAAAGCCGCCCTGTCACGCTTTGTACGTAAAGGGGGATTCATCTTGGCATTTACGCCATCTGAAATAACAGCCTCTTCAGTAAGTGCCAGATGGTGGGGAGTAACCTCCGCATATACTGTTTTACTGAACTTTTTAGCCTTTCTTACAAGCTCTACGCCTTCCTTTGAGCTTATGTGCTGTATGTTTACGATTGCTCCCGTCTCAAGAGCTAAAGCCAAATCTCTTTCAATAAGCTTGCTTTCCGCTTCTCTGGGAGAACCATATATTCCGTAATAGTCACTGGCAGCGCCGTGGTTAATACCGTTCTGCTTAATAAGACGCTTATCCTCCTCATGAAGGCTTACGGGAGCTTTAAGAGCCTTTGCCCTTATAAATGCCTCCTTAAGAAGCTCCTCGTCCATAAGGGGAATTCCGTCATCAGTAAAACCGATGGCCCCCTTTTCGTAAAGAGCTTCCATATCAGTAAGCTCTTCTCCGGCAAGGCCCTTCGTAACCGCAGCACAGCTGTGTACATTAATTTTAGTCTTTGCCCCCTTTTCAAGTACATATTCAAGGGTTTCTTCATTGTCGATTGAGGGCTTTGTATTTGCCATCATGACAACATCCGTAAAGCCGCCTCTTGCAGCTGCAAGGGCGCCTGTTTCTATATCTTCCTTGTGAGTAAGTCCGGGATCTCTGAAATGAACATGCACATCCATAAAGCCCGGTGCCACAAAAAGACCGGTGGCATCAATTGCGCCCTCCAAAATCTTCCCGGTGGCAGGTGTAATTTTCATTATCACACCGTTTTCAATCTCTATATCATATTTTCCTTTTAAGTGAGTAACCGGATCCACAATGGACCCATTGCAAATATTAAGCATTTCTTCCACCTCTCGCCTTATAGATTACCATAGACTCTTTCTTCTGTCTTGCGTGTTTTTAAAGAATTACATATAATCTTTGTGGTGATATTATTTTACATGGGCAGTTTTTCCCTGCCCGGATCGGGGATGTTATGATTAGATTTATTCTGGAGGTTATCTGGGTTATCAGCTTCCTTATACTTTCCATACCTTTTTTGCTTATTCTTCTGATTGTGGGCCTGTTTAATAAAAAGGCTAAAGCAAACGGAGCCCAGGCAATAATTGATTTTGCCTTTACCGTGGTAAGACTTATATCAGGCACGAAGCTTATCGTTAAGGGGCGAGAAAACATACCAAAGGATGAGGCGGTTTTATTTGTACCTAACCACAGAAGTATCTTTGATATCATTCTTACTTATCCGCAGTTTGGTGTTCAGACAGGCTTTGTATCCAAAATGGAGATGCGCAAGGCTCCGATTTTTTCAAGCTGGATGGCATTTATGAACTGTCAGTTCCTTGACAGAAAGGATTTAAGAAAAGGCCTTAAGATTATTCTTAAGTGTGTTGAGCTTGTAAAGGGCGGCACAAGCATCTGTATCTTCCCTGAAGGTACCCGTAATAAAACCGATGAACCGCTTCTTCCCTTCCACGACGGAAGCTTAAAAATTGCTGAAAAGTCCAATTGTCCGATTATACCTGTTGCAATCACCAACACGGAAAACATCTTCGAAGCACACTTCCCGAAGATTTATAAGAAAACCGCAGTCATTGAATTTTGTGCACCCATAATCACAAAGGATTTAAGCAAGGAAGAGAAAAAAGAACTCAGTTCCAAAATCCAGTCAGTTCTCTCAGAAACTTATATAAAGAACAAAGAACTTGTATAAAATAAAAAATTTCGGGCATGCGATAAAATCGCATGCCCGTTTATTTTGTCTTATGTAAAATTACTTAGTCAAACTTATCAAGGTTATCAGCAAGAGCATCAAGATCACCTGTGTTGGTAACAATCTTATCTGAAATATCGCTCATTGCATGTACGATACCCTGAGTATCGTTTGCTACTTCATTGATGCCGCCGGTACATTCTGAAATGTTTTCATTAATACCATGGATGGCTGTATCAATATCCTCTGTTGTTTCGGCAACGCTGCTAACCTGTCCCTTAAACTCTGTAAGAATATCGGACATTCTGTCTGCATCTGTGTAATAGTCTTCAACAACGGATGTGAAGCCTTCGTAGTCCACATTAACCTTTTCAACAATGAATCTTACGATTTCATCGGAATCATTCATAAGCTTTCTTACGCTTGAAATAACTTCGTCAGCAACCTGCTGGATGTTGGAAGCGGTATTCTTACTGCTGTCAGCAAGCTTACGGATTTCTTCTGCAACTACTGCGAAGCCCTTACCTACATCACCGGCTCTTGCTGCTTCAATTGAAGCATTAAGTGCAAGGAGGTTTGTCTGGCTTGAAATATTAAGGATTTCACCTGTAAGAACTGAAATGCTGTCAATCTTTTCAGATTCCTGAATGGACTTTTCAAGTTCAGCTGACTTTTCGCTGATAACACTTAAGATGTTTTCCTTGTTCTGAACGGTCTGCACCTTAACCTTACCTGCTCTGTCCTTGATTTCATCCACGAACTTCATGTTTTCATTGGCGTTCTTATTAACGTCGTCAACAATCTGAGAAAGATCTTCAAGCTTGCCTGTAATAGCTTCTGTTGTGGAACGAATCTGTTCCATGGAAGCTGACAGCTCTTCTGTAACTGCTCCTACTGAGGAAACCATATCGCTGGACTTTGAAATACTGTCATCAATAACCCTATTGGAGGTTCTGATTGTATCAACACAACCGTTTACGGAATCAATTGAATCATCAAGGTCGCCCATAAGTAAGTTAAAGGATTCTGCAATATCCCTTGCTTCATCGTTTGACTTGACTTCAATCTTCTTACCAAGGTCAAGTTTGCCGTTTGATAAGTCTTCTGCAAGACCCTTAATTTCTTTTGCAATCGTCTTAAGGGGCTTAAGAATTGTGATAATGAAAAATGCTAAAGCTGCTGCAGCAACAAGACATAAAACAACAAGAGTATTTCCAAGGCTTGATGCAACCTTATTAACTGCCTGCTCGGTTACTGATGAGGGCTCACTGATTTCAACATAGAACTGGTCGTTTGCTGCCTGTCCTGAGAAAAGAGCTTCGCCATACTCGTTAACATGTTCAAAATGTGTAATGGGAACTTCTGTAATCATCTTAACGAAATCAGGGTTAACTGTTGTAATATCAAAACCAATCTGCTCAACAACCGGTGATGCAAGGATAACACCGTTTGAAGAAGCAATTGTAACGGTAAAGGTATCATCATCAATGATGGTCTTTGTCATTGCATCAAGGTCAATTCCGTAGCATAACTCTCCGAGGAAGTTGCCTGCCTTATCCTCAATTCTTAAAGCAATAAGATAAATCGCTTTACCGGAGGTTGTGGCAATACTTGACTTTTCAATCTTCTTAACACCTGAAGCAAGGTCAAGATAGGTCTGCTCTGTTGCGGGATGAAGAGTTGCACCATCATGAATATCAGCATATCCAAACTGTGTATGAGCACTTGCAATGAAAATGTTCTCATATACGGGATTCGCCGAATTAATATCATTCAAAAGTTTTTCAATAGCCTTCTGAGTTGCAGGATTGTCGTTACCGCTCTTTTGTTCAATAAGAGCATTAATAACAGCTTCGTTCTTAGCAAGGGCAACGGCTGAGGCTCTCTGATAGGTAATCATGTCCTCAAGGTCATTCAGCTTTGCTATACAAAGTTTTTCAAGGGTCATACCCTTCTCATCCTTAATGGTGGATGATACTGTATTCTTTGTAATTGTAACTGCAACTACTGTTAAAATTACAAAGCATAATACAAGGCTAAGTATAACCTTTGCTAAAATGCTTAATCTTACAGTTTTAGTCTTTTTGTCCATAAACGTCCTTCTTTCTTTTATGTTTATAGACAAAATAATGCACCTATTCTGTCAACGAAGAATTAACAGACTAATTTAACATTCTTTTTTAGAAATCTTTTCTTAAAGGGGCCGAACATTTTACCTTGAAATCTGTAATATGCAGGATAGTCAATGGGTCTGTCTCCAAGATACATTAATTCAAATTCCACGCCAAAAAGAAGAATATGGATTCCTGTCTGTTTAAGACCGTTTCTAAGGTAAAAAGCCATGCGGCGTTTTCTTTGGGCTAAATTCTCAGCAGTTTCATCAACAGGCTCCACTTCACCAAAGATGCAGAAGCCTTTGTATAGCTTCTCTACTTCCATAAGCACCTGACTTCCGTAGCCCATGTCCTGATATTCCTTAAGGACGGCAAAATAGTCAAAAAGAACCATATCCTTCTGTACCAGCATAAATGCCATGCCGATGGGCTTTTTCGTCTCTTTATCATGCACCACCCAGAGGTCTGCCTTGCCCTTTTTCCTGAAATCTAAAATCATAGAAAACGGCTTCCTTTCGCTTTCGGGAAAAGAAGCCTCATATAATTCAATAATGAAAGGCTCTGTGGCCTTTGTCATCTGTTCTAAAAAAATCATTTTTTACCTGTTCTTTAATGCCTCAATTAACTTTGCAAAGCCCATTCCGTGGGAGGACTTTACAAGGATATTGTCGGTGGGCTTTACCTCGATACGTAGGTTTTTGATAAGCGAATCAAGGTCTGAATAATATCCCAAACCGGTTCTTCCGGGAACCTTAACTGCGGCATTGTACATATGCTTACAGTTTTCTCCAACGCAAATCAGTTTATCAATACCGATTTCCACAGCATATCTTCCAACTTCAGCATGCATGCTGTCTGATTTCTCACCAAGTTCAAACATATCTCCCAGAATGGCAACCTTTCTGCCATTTGCAAGATTAAGCGTATCAAGAGCAGCCTTCATGGATGCAGGAGATGCATTGTAACAGTCATCGATAATATAGCCTTCCAAAGAAGGAATAAGATTACATCTTCCGTCAATTGTCTTTGCTTCAAAAAGGCCCTGCACAATAAGATCATTGCTCATGCCAAGATCATGGGCAATTGCGGAAGCAGCCATAGCATTTGAAACCATGTGATTTCCAAGCATCTGAATGCGGGCATTGAAGCTTGTATCATTAAGTACTACCTGCATTTTGGTACCGCCAAGTCCAAGGGACTCAACACAGGTAGGGAAAGCATCGTTATTCATTCCAAAGCCAAAGAATGTGGGCTTTTGACCATAAACTTCAGTGACGGTTCTAAGCTTGTCATCGTCCCCGTTCAGATATACCCTGCCGGCGGGATTCATAAATTCAAATATTTCCGTCTTTGCACGAAGGATACCGTCCCTGTCATGCAAAAATTCAAGATGGCACTGGCCGATGTTGGTAATTACCGCAATATCGGGACGGGCAACCTTACTTAATACCCTCATCTCCCCGAAATCACTGATACCCATTTCAAGTACGGAAATTTCGGTGTCCTCTTCAATATCAAGCACAGTTAAGGGAAGACCTATTTCGTTGTTATAATTGCCTATGGTTTTCTGAACCTTGAAGCCCTTTGAAAGAACTGCTGCCACCATTTCCTTGGTGCTGGTCTTTCCAACACTTCCGGTAATTCCAACAACCTTCACATTAAGGGTACTTCTGTACCACTCTGCAAGGTCCTGAAGACCCTTCACGGTATTTGAAACTACTGCACAGGGACCGCTTATTCCTTCCGGAACATGGTCACAGATAACCGCCGAAGCTCCCTTTTCAAAAACCGATTTAATGAAATCGTGACCGTCCACGCGCTCACCCTTTATAGCAACAAAGAGACTTCCCTTTGTAACCTTTCTTGAGTCCATGGTTACGTTTGTAATTAATCCAAGGTCCTTTTCTTCATTTACGGCCATTGCACCAATGGCACTGCAAACATCCTTAAAACTGAAATTTTTCATATCCTACTTTTCCAATGCAAGCTTTATAAGCTTCTCACATAACTGATTGTAATTGATTCCTATGGCCGCAGCCTCCTGAGGCATTAAGGAAGTGGGTGTCATGCCGGGAAGGGTATTTGCTTCAAGAGCAAACATTTCTCCGTTTTCATTCATCATGAAGTCGATTCTTGCATACTGATGAAGTCTTAAGCAGTTAAATACATCCACGGCATATCCCTGCATGCGCTCGGTCTGTTCCTTTGTAAGTTCAGCAGGACAGGTTTCAACCGTTGAGCCTGCCTGATACTTGTTTTTGTAGTCGTAAAAGCCTACCTTTGGAGCTATTTCTATGATGGGAAGGGCCTCGCCCTGAATAACACCGATTGAAAACTCACGGCCCTTAATATACTGCTCAACAACCACTTCATCGCCGAATTTGAAGGCTTCTTCTTTGGCCTTTTCATATTCGGCCATGTCATTAACCATATACACTCCAACGCTGGAGCCGCCGGTGGAAACCTTAACTACAGCCGGAAAAGGAACTGTATTGTTGTCGGCCTCTCCCTTTTTTACGGAATATCCCTTAGGTGTGGGAATGTTGTTGTTTACAAAAAACTCCTTGGAAAGCACCTTATCCATTGCAATTGCGGAGCTTAAATAATCGGTACCGGTGTACTTTACGCCGAAAAGATCGAGGGCAGCCTGAACCTTGCCGTTCTCACCATTCTCACCGTGAAGTGCCAAAAAAACCGCATCGGCTCTCATACAAATATCAAGTACATTGGGTCCAAAGAAGGTTTTGCCGCCGTCCTTACGCATTGCTTTAATTGCTTCAATGTCCGGATTCTCCGTGGAAATTGTGGAAGCTTTTTTAAGAAGCTCCTCACCTCTTTCAAAAATATCCTCGGTATCTCCCTCTATTCCAAGGAAAACGTCCACAAGAATTGCCTTGTGACCATTCTCTCTTAATGCCTTACATACCAGCCTACCGGAAACAAGAGACACATCTCTCTCTGTGCTTGTGCCACCGGCCAAAACAACGATGTTCATATTGTTCTCCATTCCGCGCCCCTTGAGACGCAAGTTGCATTTAATCCATTTCAGACTATTATACAACTTTTATTTCTTCTCTTCAAAATATATATTTATTCTTCCTTTCAGATGGCTCTTAAGCATTTCCCTCGTAATCGAGCCATTAAAATAATCACCGAACTCCTCATAAAGGATATCGGAAAAGCCCGAGCTTTCATAATCCGACGGAATACCATGCTCTATTATCTTTCTAAGTTCAGAAGCTACCTGTTCATAATCGGCGTCTTCTATTAACATAATGTCTTCAATGCTCTCGTTTGTATGCAGGAAAGTTCCCTTCTTCAGCATATGTATCTGCTCTTTTAGTACATCATTTCTTACACTCATCTGATTGTTCATTTTGACCGAATCAAGCTGATAGTCATATGTGAGTATAGTTTTGATAAATGCACATGCCATTTCCTTTTCTTCTTTTGTTGCAGACTTTCTTATAACCAGCCTGGTCCCCTGGACGATTTTGTGATATGAACCATCGTAGGAAGGATATCCGGCAAACCCGTTTTTATCAACATTTTTGTTTAGATAAATCCACAATTGGCCCGGATTGCTTATTGTTACAAACTGGCATAATACAGACTCTGAGGGAGCCAGTGTCTCAACCCCTTTGTACTTTTTATTGTATCGGTCACAAAGGTTCAAAAGTTTTTCAAAAGAATCGCTTTCAAATATGGTGCCACCGTTTTTTTGTACAAAGAAACTGTTGTCCTCTTTATCTCCAAAAATTCTTAAAATAAAAATAAAAGGATTAAGACTATCCTCAAAAACGGATTGCAGATTGTTTCTATTCATTGCCTCAAGAAATGTGTCATAGTTCCATCCACACAAATTCTTAGGCGCAACCAAAGTATCTATGGAATAGTCTAAAACTGCTCCGTACAGTTGCCCATCAATTTTTCCAAGGCTTAACGCTGCAGCATTTAATTCTTCATAAATGCCCATTTCCCGATAGACTTCTTCAAGACTTTGCCAATAGTCCTTGTTGTCATAGAATCCTATAAGCGAGGTGTCGATTATTACGGGTCCGCTTCCTGCAATAAGCTTTGTCCTGAGCAGGCTTTCATCGTAATCCGTAGCTGTTCTTAACATGCATGATGGATATTTTTTATTAAACTCTCCTATTATTCCTACATAATCGGATGCTTTGTTAGAAGGTATGGCAATCTCAATTTCGGGAAGACTTCCGCCACCCTCTGAAACATCTAAAATATAGTAATATGGGTCCTTTTCGCTAACATAGTACGCAAGATGAATACGGTCTTTTCCATCCATTTTTATATCAACAACATTGTCTCCATTCATACCATGGTTAGTCCATCTGTATACTAATTTTGCATCCTCTATTTTATCATTGGATAACCAGATTCCTTCGTGATCGGTAAACAGCATACCGCCATTCTTTGTATAAAAAAACTTGCCTAATTGCCTTTCTCCATTAAAATATTTGTATTTAGCTGACTCTCCCGTATCTATATTAATCTTTTCAAGAGTATACCAAATGCCATGCTCGCCGTCTCTTGCGGGTCCTTCATGATAATGGCAGACCACGTCCCCAAAATAAGTGGAAACAAACTCCTTGAAGGCCCCGTCATATTCTTTAGAAAAGAAAACTTCGCCCCCTTTCGAAGCAATACTGTACTTAAATTTATCAGACAGTCCCTGTCCGTCAAAATGATACTGAACAATATGAATCCGTTCACCTGAGTCCATTGCAAAGATCCAGGGGCATCTCGGATTATATTCAGGAATGAAATCACTGATATGTATCGTTTCCTCGGATTTTCCGCTCTCATCATATATTTCAAGAGATAGATGCAGACCATCATCAAGATACTTGTACAAAGTGGCAAAGCTTTTATTTGTACCAAAAACAGGAAATACTCCATCTTTTGATTTAAGATCCGTCTCTGCCAGTTTCGTGCAATCGTCCATTGAATATGTGCTCAAAGTACTTTCATAATCATCTCCGGCCTCGTTAATTGCACATCCAAAGAAATATACCCTGTCATCTCCTATTCGTGGAGGATTGTTTTTCCAGGCATCAACATTTCCGTTTACATGCTCAAGTTTTGTCTCTGATATCCTCGTATAAATATCCTTCAGATTGTCTTTTCCTTCATATGCACTGATAAAAGCCATGGGATCCAAAGGTTGATTTTCTTTTTTTGAACAGCCACATAAACAAAACAGCATGGTCAAAATGACCATGCCCTTAATCTTCTTAAACATAAAAACTCCTAATGACTTACAGAATGTGAAGCACCTTGAACATGGCTATACGACAATACGTTACTATATGAATCATTGGTGACAGATATTGTCATTGATGATTTACCACTAAAATAGTAATTTGTGTACAGATCTGATCCAGTGGCATAACCTGCAAAACTATATGTTCCATTGTCGACTAAATTCCATGTCTCGCTCGGTCTATGAATCTCCTGTATACCATCCGTTTCTCCAATTGCGCGAGCATCACTGCCGTCAATGATTGAGCAGCCAGAAAAAGCAAAAGAATAAATTGGACAATTGTATAATGCAAAAAATACAATAACTTCAAATAGCGCTATCATCCTAACAATTTTTCCTTAATGTAATCGCCGAATAATTATAACCTTTATATGGCATATTATGATTTAATAAGTCATCACTAACTGTATATGATTGATCTATAATAGCATCTTTATAATGGCTTATGCTGGTTTTCATTTCACAATTCATATCAGTGTTTCTTTTTTACATGTTTCTTCTTAAATTATTACTGTGATGACTGTTTACAGGGAAATAACTTTGTTATACTTTTCTTTTTCTTCATCAATGTGAGAGATTTTTATGACTATGTGCTTTGGATCCTTCATTATTTCGTCTTCGACCAACTTCAATATTTGTCTGGTCTCGGCATCGAGTCCTGCATCAATTTCATCAAGCACATAGACAGAGGCCTCTTGGTTAATCAGGATCTTCATCATTTGAAGCTTTTTCTTTTCGCCACCGGAAAGACTGTTTCCATTGTCTGAAATACATGTAACTTCCTCTTTGAATTTGACAAACTTCTTTATCTTATTAAACAAATCCTGCGATATTTTTCGATGAGTTATCTCGCATAGATATTCCTCAATGGACTCATTAAGCAACAATTCATTTTGCGAAACATAGCAAATCTCTTTATATAATGAATTTGAATCTATTTTTGACATATCTTTTCCATTAAGCAGAATTCGACCACTTGTCGGTGTTATCAATCCTGTTAATGTTTTGATTAATGTTGACTTACCGGCTCCATTTGCTCCTTCTACCAGCACATGATCGCCTGATTCAATTTTACAGTTAAAATCATTTATTACCTTTTGATCCTCTGAATATTCGATATCTATATGGTCAAATTCGATTTTTTCAATTGGATCAATATCGTCTCCATCCGGTACATCTATGTCAGTAACAGAAGCAACCTTATCAAAGACCGCTATATTTTTTATTAATACCTGCAACTGATGTTGAAACTGCTGGCTGGTTTCCAACAATAGATTTGTGATAAACAAAACTGTTACAAGCTTTCCGCTGAGACCATTATTTGATAAAATCATCACACCGGCAATTATTATGTATGCAAAAGAATGTATTGCCTTTTCCATGTCAGTCCAAAATGCTTCAATTCGGTCTGATTTTGCAGATACATCAATAAAAACATCCAATGCTTCTTTATTTTTTCTCAGATAATATTTTCCCAGCCCATTTACACGGGTCGCTTCAACTAAATCAACGGTTTCAATATTGATTCGTTCATCTTCCTCTCGTGCATCATCACTTTTTTCGTAGTTATTGAGAATTTTCTTCCCTGAATAAAAAGAAATGAATAATGTTACAATCATTGAACACAAAAGCACCAGTGATATTATCGGATTTATTATCGATATAGGGATAAACAGTATAATAATGGTCAACAGATTAACCAATAAGTTAATTGAATAAACTGTGGCAAATGTGAAAACGTTATACGTTTCATTTGTCAGTACGAACTTAAATCGTTCTTTGTTGTTGCTAACATTATCTAAGTAGTTGCTTTTCCACAAAACAGTATAGATTTTTTCTCTGAGTTTCCATAAAATATGTTTTCCTAACAACTCGTTATATTCTGCTCTCAGAGAGTCAATTGCACAGAACAACAAGTATGCGACTGCAAAAAGCATTGTCAGCAGCACAAAAAATTTTATATCGCGCCTGACTTCAACCTGTTCAAGCATCCAATTCATATATAGGGGTATTCCGCCTTCAATTCCTAAAAGCAGGACAATAATTGTCATAGCTTTAAATAACTGTTTCTTATCTGCTGTAAATAGTAGTTTTAATACTTTGCAATAGTTTTTCATCTTTTAATCATCCTATCTCAATATTGCTAACAATATGGCATGTGATTGGACTGGCATTTTGAGAATTTCCTGTTAATCTTAATGCTTCAATTCTACAATTCATTGAGCCACATATTTTTTTATTTAGACATTTTTTGCATTGTGGTGTTTTGTGCTGGTATTCCCGTCTGAAGTATGGAATATTGCCTTGGGGATTTGTCCATATTTCAAAAAGCGAATTTGATTTTAGATTTCCTAACACAAATTCTTCCTCGACGGCTATGGGGCACATACGAACAGTGCCATCTCCTGAAATAACAGCATGATCAACACCACCGCGACATCTATGCTTTTTCTTTATATGATTACTTTCAGTTTTTTTTATTATGTATCCTGAAAATAGTTCTTTACAAATCGCTGTATGAAAATCAAAAGTATTTGTATCCAATGCGAAATCAGTTCCATTAACAGGGCAGGCTATGAAAAATTCCCTATTGATATTAGGAAATCTCATGTCTATGAAATCATGTATTTCTTTAAGAAAGTGTATATTTTGCTTCATGATTGCTACTGCAATTAGCAAATCGATATTCTGATACTGCTCTAATGCCGTTAAAGTATTGATAACGTTTTCGTAAGACTTAGAATTACCTCTTATAAGATTGTGAATATCTTCAGTTCCATCCAGGCTTAATCCTATAAAAAATGATACTCCTTTAGTTGCATAACCATTTCAATTATCTTTTTAGTAAAAAAACCATTTGTATATATACTAATTCGAAAACCATTTACTAACAAGAACCTAACGATATCAGTGATTTCAAGATTTAGGAAGCATTCTCCTCCTGATATTCTTACATCAAGCGTATTCAATTTATCTAACTCGTCCTTTAATTTTTGTACTTCAGCAAATGAGATTATATGTTTATCGGTGGGATGGCCAAATTTACCATAGCAATGAATGCAATTTAAATTACACGTATTTATTACTTCAATAGTAACCGCTTGTAACGGAAATTCTAAATCGGATGCTGGCAAAATATTATTATTTTTTTGATATATGTCACTTTCAATGAGTATCCCACTGTCTATCAACGTTATAATAACATCTTTATCAATAATCTTGCCTATCCGTTCAAATGTGTTTGCCTTCTTGTCATTTACTATACGAATAACATTAAATACACTTTTATTTATTACATGTTCGCTCATCCCGTTTTTGGGGTTATACACCCAAAAATGCTTTCTGTCTCTGTACTGACCAACTCGTATATCTGGATTTACTATTATCATCTTAATATGTAATGAAAAATCCCATTTGATTATTATCAAATGGGAAAGAAAGATGTTCTTAACAATATTTACCGCCAACTTTTTTGCATGGACCGTTTCCGGATACTAATTCACGAACGATACGTTTATCCTGTTTCAACGAAACCCTGCACAAAATTGAAGTAATCATTTTTTTCATTACGAATCTCCTTTCTTCATTTACTCGGATTACGACGTTAAAGACTAATATCATACAAATGTTCTACCAAATAATTGTCACCATTATTATGGCGCGCCATGATGTAATGAGCTCGCACTAATCTCATCCAAATATAGCTGAACCCTATGTTGTATTATTTTTGCAACTTCCTGTTCAGTTTTTTCGCCCAAAAAGAATGCCGAAGCCTCTTCCATCACTATATCTTGAATCTCATATTCAGTTGAGTTAGGGCTTCCTGCATCCATAAGTGCTATATATTCATCAGCGTACGAAGTTCCATCATCTTTGCCTTCTAACGGAACGTGAAGACGTTTATTAATCTCAAATGCCGGATTGTCCTCTGGTTCTTCTCCATTTTCTGTATGTTTGTGAAGTTCCCATGCGTTCCTAATATGATTAGTTAAGGTATCTCTTCTTACCCAATACGTTGTATACTTTGACTGGTATTCGTCGCTAACGAGTGAAGAAATAAAGTCTGCAGCAATATCCTTATTGGATGATAAAGAATTCACCGAAACCGCTTTATAGCACGATACTACACTACGTATCTGGTTTTCAGATGGTGTTCCCACCACATGAAACTTGTCTCCAAGTTTTTTTCTATAATATGAATAGGCCTTGAGTCCACCTTCAAAACAAGTCAAAAATGCATCTCCACATATCAATTCATTGATGCAATCCTCATCTGATAAAACTCTGTTAAAATAACGAGGCGTATCACCATTACGACGGCAAAAGTCCAACAAATTATAAAAAGAATCCGTTTCAAAACAGCATTCTCCTGCATCTATGTTCAAAAACTCACTTGAATCAATATTCTTAACGCATAAATACAAAAATAATTTTAGCGGGTCTATACCATAATTTATTCCCAAGAATCTATCCCCATCGGTAGTTTCCTTCCATTCTGAGAATCGTTTCATTGCTTCTTCAAGTGTCCAATAATTTCCAGCATATTTATCATTGCTTATTAGCCAAACATCAAGAAATACTTCAAAGGGGACAGCGTATAGTACATCATCAAAAGTGCATGTCTTTAGCGCACCTTCGAATATGCTGTTCTGAATCTCATCTGGTAATATTCCTTCCATAGGACATATCGCACCTATTGTTTTCAAAGACTTCAGCTGCTTAATGTTTGCTACAATCAGATCTGGGCCTTTATCATCTGTTAGCATACTTGTAAATTTATTCCAAGAAAACTGGTCGCTTATGTCCATTGTCTCTACTCTAACAATCACCCCCGGATGAGTTCTTGAATATTCTGATGCGCACTCTTCAATATATGGGTCGCTTGAATATTGCAATAATACCAATTCACGAGTAGTCGTTTTATCAGACTTATTGAGTCTATATAAAAAGGCATCCTCCCCGTCTTCAAAGCACACAATAATCTCTCCCCTATCATTTCCAGCCAATCCCATGCAGACATAATTGCCCAAATTGTCAAAGTCATATAAAAGATATAGGTCTCCCATAGAAATATCCCAGTAGAACAGTCTGCTTCCATTTAGAATCAGAAAATTTCCATATTGGTCGATTGAATATGATCCGGAATATATTTTTCCTGCATATAAGGTTTGTTTTCCAGCACCATCAATGTAAAAAAACTCTGCTTCTTCTTGCGATATGATATTTGAAAATATAGGTATTCCTTCAGGGTTTTTGCCAATACACTTTATAGAATTTATGAAATCTCTTGCTTCTACAGTGCATATTTCTTTTCCCTTATCATCTATCAAACCAATAGTTTTATTTGCATAGTCAAGGCAATAAACATATCCTTTTTGATCGCATATCATTTCTGGGATTATGACATTATCCAGTTTTTGAGACAGAAAATTAATATAATCCGTGACTGCTATCACCACTTTGTCTGCATTCACATCAACTTTATAGAAGTGCTCTGGATTTCCGTCAAGATCATTAACCAGTATAAAAATCGACAAGATATTTCCGGTACAGTCCATAGAAATTATCATTGCCTGACCAGTCAATAATTTTTCATCAATGCTGACAACTGTATTAATGTCCAATATCGAGCCAAAATTCAACTCTGAAAAAGTTTGAAACAAAGAGCATATTGTCAAGGTGCTCAAATCTGCACGCTTAAACTCATATCTCGCATATTGATTTCCGCCTTCAAGCTCTTCAAGGAAAAGCATCGAATAAAACGTATTATTACCAGAAATAGTTCTATTCATATATAAATTATATTCATCATCCGTTGCCTTCGCAAAACCAGAAACATATTGTACAATTTCCCAACCGGCAACTTCATATAATTTGTCTGACGGCTCAATCCAACTTGTTTTTAATACATCTCTTGTCTCTGTTGTAGTTGGCAGGCTTTCACCAATTGTAGTTGATAACTGTATCTTTTTAGTACCGCACCCCTGTAACAAAGCAATTACAGAAAGAATACAGAGTATCATTATTCTTTTGCATTTGCCAGCCAAGAGACCTCCAATACTTGCACTTCTCATGTTATCAACGACTGCACAAATATGTTCTTGTACCGCCACATGCAGAATGTCTTTCATTGCATGTCCTTACTTCGTTATACGAACTGCCATATGTAGTTCCGCATCCTCCGCAAGTAAATGTATGCGATGATTGTTCATTTGTTACACCGCATGTAAAAATGTTTCCATTAGCCGCACGGTAATCGTGAGTAAATGCAGGAGTTCCATACCTGTATCCACAATGAGGAATCATTACTTTTGATGTACATGCAGTGGAATATGGACACGCTTCCGCTTTTTCTGCTTCACAAGTTAAGAAACCCAACATAAGAATCAAACACAATATAAATCGCTTCATTTTAGTTCTCCTCGTATTATATAAATATGTTTATTGCTTTTTATTTTGCACATTTCGCTCAAACGTTAAACTAATTTTCGATTATGCAAAATACGTAATCATTCATTTGAATGTGTGACTCGAATTTACACAAGAAAAGCTCTTCTTACTGCAAATACCTTACGCGTCATTTTCAGGAAGACTTCTATCCACTTTATCCCTCCTCTTTTCACGCATTGTTTCAGGTTCAAGCGGCTGGTTATAAAACCAGGGGCTATTAACATTCAAATCACCCTCTGCAACAATTTTTCCTGCCTTAACGACTAATTTCCCAAATAATTCTTCTGTCTTCTTCATATTCATCCACCTCTTGTTTTTTGAAAGATATATCTGTAGCTACAAATAAAACTTACCAAAATTGAGGGAGAATATTTTCTCTTTGTAATAATTAACCCTCCACATGTAATAAATAACCATTATAGTAAAAAAAAGAAAAGCAAGTCAGCGACTTGCTTTCTTTATTATGTCAGTTCATCTTATTCTATAAGTATAAAAAAATGCTTACCGAAAAGTAGCCATTTTCTGCAATTGCCGAAAACTCGCCTTGTTGTTTTTCAACAACTCTTTTAACGTTATTAATTCCAAATCCATGATTAAACTTATCAGTTTTAGTACTTCGAATCATTCCATTTGAGATACTTATTTCTCCTTCATATGAATTAGTAATATTTATAAGTAATGCATCTCTTTCTGTAGCTATTCTTATATCCAATAGTTTCTCCTTCGTTTTTTCCGAGGCATAAATGGCATTTTCAAGAAGATTACCTACAATGACATTAAAATCATATTTATCCAGCTTAATGTTTTGCGGAATAGTTATCTTAACATTTACACTTGATAGTTTCTTATAAGCATCCTCGAGCAAGTAGTTCAAAAGGCTATCTACTTCATAGCATCCGGTAAAAATCTCTCTTTCACTCGATATCTCGGATTCCATGCTGTGGGTGTAACTAATAATCCCTTCCATGTCACATTCTCTCGCCATCCCTTCTATCGCAATAATGTGATGCTTAAGATCATGCCTAAGTCCTTGAATGCGCTGCTGAGAATTTTCAATAGTATTTAACTCGTGCTTATAACCATTTATCTGTCTAACTAAATTTTCATTATTAGCTTTATTCTCTATGTTTCTTAATTCAATGTACTCAAAGTAAAATGTAACGAAGCAGATTCCCAATATACTGATCCCGGCCAAAGGCATATACTTTGAATCTATTTCTCCATAAGTAATGCAATATAAAAGAGCCGCACTTAATACAGGAATTAACAGGAGCATTATAGGACTCTTTGTGTTCTTTGAAAGAACACTTTTCTTACTATAAACGAGCAAAGTCAACTTTGATGATATCCAGAATAGCAAAACAGTAAAGATATAACCGATAGAATACTCATCAGGCCTATTCATCCCATCTGTCACCACTATGTACGAGAAAAAATCACACGATGCGGCTAAAGCGGTTAACATCATTGTTATCACAATTTTAGTTGATGTATGACCATAATACACAAGCACAATCAGAAACAAAAGACCTGTATTTATCAAAAAATTTATTAATGGCAAGCTCGTATTAAACCCACATAATGTTGTAAAAGTAATCCATATAGCACAGAAAAACATGTGAAGTTTTTTCCTGCTTTGAGGATAGTCAAGAAACCATGAAGCAACATTGTTGTATAAAATGAGCATGCAGATATTACAAAGCAATGTAATAATAATCCTTATTCTCATGGTTCATTCTCCTGAATCATCATCTTTGACAAAGTTTTAGTTCTCAGCAAACTTTTGTATTTTCTGCTAACAGGCAAATGCTCGTCATTAAACATAATTACTTCATTCAATCTAAACGATTTAACCTTATACAAATTAATAATATATGACTGATGAATTTGAACAAAATAATCCGGCAGTTCATCTTTCACTGTGGCTATCTTTGAATAAAACACCTCTTCTCCGCCAGCCGAAACTATAACCACAGTTCTGAGTTCACTCTTAAAATATATTATATCAGAGCAATGAATTCGTTTTGTCTCTTTTTGAAACTGATAAGTAAAGAATTGATCTGAATTGCCCAAATATCTCATTCCTTTATTAATTGCATCTAATACATTTTTTTCGCTAATAGGTTTAACAATGAAATCTAATGGTTGCACAGCAAACAATTCCATCGCATAACTTGTTTTTGAAGATATGAATACAATCTGCGTTTCGATATTATTTTGTGCGTTTCTTATATATTTTCCTACATCAACTCCGTTTAATTCAAATAATTCAATATCCAGGAAAATAAAATCATAAGTATTTCCATATTTCAGATATTGAACAATTTTTTCGCCGGAATAAAAAACATCTATATTGGCACCAACTCCAATTGACATAAAAGCCTTTTTTAACATTTCTTCAAGAATCTTGCAGGTACACATTTCATCATCGCAAATCGCTACTTTGTATGACATATATAGTACCCCCCCCGAATTTTCAGACATTTTTACATCTTCATTACCATTGCAGTTGCATTTCAACTCTGGTACTCCAGATTGATTATCATTCCATCTTCTCATTACAATATTTTCCTTTAGTGTGCATCTTTAGTAAGTGTTCTAATAGTACAGACGCAGTTTCAACTATTATCGCTAGTTCAATTGCCTGTTTTAATTTATCTATTTTATAACAAGTTGCTATAAGATAAAATAACAATTCCAATATTATTATAACAAGTACTCGCTTTTTATATCGAACTTTTTCATACGAAAATAATTCTTTATTCTTATTCTCAACCGGCGAACATATATAAAGCACTATAGCTGCAATAATCAAGGCAATCAGTGGAAGTGAAACCGCTGAAAAAGAATGAACTATTAAAGCAATTAGGCTAAAAATCATTCCCGAAAATAACAAACATCCACTTGGCGACTTCATGTGAAGGCCACCTGCATTAATTCTTAGCGGAACAAAAAAAATAATAAACATAAGTATTTGAAAAAAACATCCGCATACAACGCCAATGAAAAAAGATAATAACACACCCATTATTATCTGCAAAAGAATTTTTATCCCATAGCAAACTACCTCATGCTCGTTATCATCGACACAGAACTTTTTTATCCAGGTCTCCATCCACAGTTATCTCCTTCGGAAATTCACTTATGGTATAAGAAGTTTTATACGTTATTAAAACTTCTTATACTATTCCATTTAAAGAATACACCGTAAAAGTAATAACAAAATCGCAATGTAATAATTTGCAATCTACATGTAATAAATAACTTTAAGGAGTAATAAACTTGCCAATGTACTTCTCTATATTCGAGTATCATATTAAATAAAAAACCAAAAGATGAATCGGATATAAATAGTAGTAAAAATATTTACTTCCTTTACCTTTTCCCGTTATAAAGAAGCTTGAAAGGAGCAACTTATTGTCTTTGACGTAGTACATAATAAAAAACAGAACTTTTATTTCTTCTCTTCAAAATATATATTTATTCTTCCTTTCAGATGGCTCTTAAGTATTCCGGGACCCGGCCGATATATAATGTACAAGGACGGATGGTTGAAAAGGAATTTTCAGTTATGCGTCTATTTTTTTCACTTAAAGGAGGAATAAAAAACAATTTGAGAATCGATTCCGGAACTATAGGAATGGACTCCGCAAGACTTCACAAGTCTTCTTTGATGTTTAAGAGAAACATCGAATCTAATGTAGGCGGCAACAATATGACAGGAAGTCAGCTTACATCAACTTTTTCACAATTTATGTTTAGAAATGAGGAAAGGAGCATCATGGGCAATCTGGCCCTCTTGCCGGAGGAAAGCTTACAGGAAGTCCCCGAAGAGTACGAGGATCCCATTGAAGCTGCTTTGGAGCGCCTCAATTCAAAAACAAAAATTCATCCAGTTCAAACCCCTCGAAGCAGTGCAAAATCGGAATTTCAGAAGATGCATGAAAAATTCATAGCACAAATCATGGAACTGATTTTCCGGCACAAAAAAGATTCCGCAAAATGTAACTCGGATCCCGGTTCAGAAAACGCTGAGGAGTTGCCGCAGTTTGAACCTGTGCACAGCGTGGAATTTGTTTCCACAACAACCGAAATATCCACTTTCTACAGTGAAGCAGAGTTCACCACTTTTAACGCTAACGGTATCATTAAGACCGAGGACGGAAGAGAAATAAATGTAAACATTTCTGTAAATATGTCCCGGGCCTTCACCGAAAGCAGCTATGAATTCTTCACAAAAACCGGATATGAAGCCATTGACCCTCTTGTCATTAACTTAAAGGATGCTCCTGCAGGGCTTACGGACATTAAGTATTTCTTTGACCTTGATGCCGACGGTACCCCGGAGGAAATTTCCACTCTTAGAGACGGCAGTGCTTTCCTTGCCCTTGACAGAAACAATGACGGTATAATCAATGATGGCTCCGAGCTTTTTGGCACAAAGTCAGGAGATGGTTTCAAGGATCTTGCAGCCTACGACGAGGATGGCAACGGATGGATTGATGAAAACGATTCAATCTTCGAAAAACTCAAAATATACACAAAGGACGAGAACGGTAACGACCTTCTTTTTACGTTAAAAGAAAAGGACATCGGTGCCATCTGCCTTGACAGCAGAGACACAGAATTCACTCTCGGTTCCTCCGACAATTCTGCCGTAAACGGCATCATCCGACGCACAGGCATTTTCCTGTACGAAAACGGCACCGCCGGAACCATCCAGCATCTCGACCTTACCACATAAAATACGGGTGCAGCTTGCATTGCAGGCTGCACCCGTTTATTCATCATACTTTTGCTATGCACTCTATTTCATATCCCGAGGATAAAATATCAAACAATCTCAATGCCGGGCCCGAGGGATGAATTCTTCCCTTCTCCCATGCTTCCACCGTTTTAACAGACACTCCCATGTATGCCGCAAAAACTTTTTGTGTCATACCGGCTTTTATTCTTACAGCCTTAATATCTTCTTTACTGTAGTCGTTAAGTGGCATAATCACATACTTGCGAACCAATACTCTTCCGTTACCGGATTCATATTCTATTGCCTGCTCCAATCCGTCCTTTAAGTCTTCATACAATGAACTCATTGTTATCTTCTCCTGTTTTTCTCCGCTCCCCTCTATAACAGGACCCGACTCCGGATTCTTAAGAAGCATAATCTGTAGATTTCGTAATTCTTCCTCGCCAAGTCCGATTTCCTTCCATCTTTTTGAAAAAATGGGCACTTCAATAAACGTTCTTACCACAGTATTAAATTAGTCCCTCGGAGACAGTTTAAGTATACACCCTATATAATAGGGGTGTCAATGTGTTTTATATGGCACTTGCTATATATCTACACTTAAACCCGGCTTCCGATGTTGCCGGCTTTGCCGATTGAAACGTAGTTGTCGAAGATGGCACGAAGGTCGGTGCCCTCTTCGGCGTGGTAGTTTCGCTCTCCACGGACGGTGTAGGATATTTTGCCGTCGGAAAGTTTCTTTTCGTCGTAAAAGTCATTGTAGAAGACGTCCAAAGAAACCGTTCTGTCTCTTAAGATGCCTTTACAGTCCGAAGCTTTGCAGCCCGGGAAATTTACATTCCAGATTTCATGAGGGGCAAGGGGAAGGTCTAAAAGCTCTTTTATGATGCTTTCAAGATACATATCTGTGGTTTCATGTATTCCCGTAAAATCTTCAGAGAAGGCTATGGAATGAATGCCCTGGAAGGCGGCCTCGAAGGCGGCTCCGGCAGTTGCTGAGTACTGAAGGTCTGTTGCCAGGTTGTAGCCGTAATTGATGCCAGAGAAGACGTGGTCGGGGCCGTCCGGAACTATGTTCCGGACGCCTATGCGGACGCAGTCCGCCGGCGTGCCGCTGCATGCATATGCATGCACGCCGGGCACCGGGAATGTACATTCCCAGGCCTCGAAGCTGTGGCGGAGAGTAATGCTGTGGGACATGGCACTTCGCTGGCTTTCGGGCGCCACCACCCATACTTCTCCGAATTTAGCCGCAGCTTCGGCTAATCTTCTTATTCCATCGGATTCTATTCCGTCATCATTTGTAATCAAAATCTTCTTCATTGCTTTTCTCCCAAGTCGATACATCACACTTCAGACAGTATGATTATTTTGCAGGATTACGGGGCTCCCCCATATAAAAAATAACGTATATATGTCCTCGAGAGAAGACATATATACGTCTTAAAATCTGCTCACATATAAGATTATATCACAATTTTAGATAATCAGAGTTTGAATTTATTAACCTCTCTCTGAAGTTCCTCTGCAATCTCCTTGTTTACGCCGGCCTCTTCATTAATGCCTTCCATATTTTGTGCAAGCGCAGTTGCAACTTCTGTTACATTAACAACACCGTCAGCGCTTTCTTCCACAGCCACATCAACTGCATCAACGGATTCTTTGATGCCTTCAATGCTTTCTCTGAGTTTGCGGCTCTGCACTGCGAAATCGTCCATTACGCCGGATAAACTATCAATATCACTTCTATACTGTTCACTGTTTTCAATAAGCATATCGTAGCCCGCCATGGCCTTTTCTTCCATGAACTCAAGCATCTTGCCTGCAACATTCGCAAGGTCATCCACAGCATTTATAACTTCCGTACTTACTTCCTTAATCTGCTCGGCAGCCTTCGCAGAGTTATTGGCAAGAGCTCCGATTTCGCCGGCAACAACGGCAAAGCCTCTGCCGGCCTCACCGGCTCTTGCCGCCTCAATATTTGCATTAAGTGCAAGCAGGCTGGTCTGGTCGGTTATATTAATAATCTCTTCTGTAAGAATGCTGATTCTCTGAACCGCTTTGGAGCGCTCAACTCTTTCATCCACGCTTCTTGACATTTCGTCAGCCTGACTCTTTGCCTCGTCTCTGTTGCTTTGAGCCAGTTTAGCGGTTTCTGCCACACGCTTGAGGGTTTCTTTTGAAATATTGCTTTCCTCAGTGGCTTTCCCGGAAATTTCCTCCGCTGTTTTGTCGATGTATGTAACCGCTTCATTTACCTGAGTAAGTGAGGCGCTGGTTTCCTGCATGGCAGCACTCATCTGCTGCATTGTTGCGGATACCTCTGAAATGCTGTCCTTGGCACCGTTAAGGTTGCCAAGAACATTTCCGGTGGATTTATTAAGCTGGGTGGAATTCTCCGAAATGTTAAGCATTATTCTGCGGATATATTCCAAAAGGGAGTTAACATTCCCCGCAATCAGTTCCAGTTCATCCCCTGAAGTAATGTCTAACTTCTGAGTAAGGTCACCCTCATTGTTTACAATATCAAATAGCTTGGCATCTACCTTTTTAAGGCCTGCCATGATTCCCCCGACGATTACATTGAGTAAGAGAATTGAAATCACCAGAAGAATTACGCTTATCTGCACAATACTTCTTGCAGCCGCTGCCATTCTGTCCGCAACATAGGTTGCATCAAAGTCGCATCCAAGGAAACCTGCAACAGCTCCTGTACTGTCCATAATGGGTAAATATGAGGACAACAGCTTACCGTCTTCAGTCTCTTCTATGAAGTCCTGAACATAGGCTTCTCCTTTAAACACATCCTCAAATTCCGAGTATTCATATTCGAATTCGGTGCCCGGGTCTGCGTGATTGGCTGTGCTGTCAGAATCCACTCCGAAGTACAGCTTGTGACCCTCCTCATATACCGTATAAAGAAAAGCAATTCCACAGGTCTTCTGAGCTTTTCTCAACTGTTCAAGAATCTCTGCATATTCGGGAGTGTCTTCACTTCCCTCTCTGATTGTGGCAACCTTGTCTCCGTCAATCATTGACAGAGCCACATTTGCTGCCATTCCTGCCTGCTCAATACCAAGAGCTATCATTCCACCCTTCACTCTGCTGTATGCATTAAGTCCCAAAAGAACAGACAAAAGCACAATTAAAATGCTGACAGGTATAAGAATCTTGTAACGAACACTTAACTTGCGAACCTTGTTTTTCATATTAGTCTCCACTATGCTTACGATACTGAAGCGCACTATGCTCTCCCTACACAATGCCTCTGCTTTTAAGCATATCTGAGAGCTATTATTGAATAATTACAGAATTCGCCTTATTTCAGCGCTTTCAAAGACCTCTTCATCCTGAAGATAGGCCTGCACTAAATCCCTTATAAACCAGGGGTGATAGGTGCATATGTTATTGGGAACTTTCATGGAAGGATAACCGGTTCCGCGCTGCAGATAATCGTCCGTAACAATGGTATATTCTTTTTCAGGGTCAAGGTCTATACCGTTAACATTCATGGAAAAGGGCTCTTTTGTAATCCGGACATTTTTACTGTAACTGAGTGTTCCAAGCACATGTCCTCTGAAGCCGGGACCTTTACCGGGGCCGTTTATTGCTTCCCTGTCAAAAGAAAGCTTTACCGCCTCAAGGATGCGCTCCCCCTTAATCTTATAAACTGTTGGATTAAGCTTTGAAGGGAAAAGTTCAATAAGGCTTTTTCTTGAAGCGGGAGCAGTAAGTGGTCCTTCTGCAATACCGTTATGCATTATTGCAAGCTCTCCGCCGCGAAGCTTTATCAAGGCATCGCAGACATAGTTCATAAGAGGGCATTCCGAAAAGGCATCGAAGGAAAGCTCCCTTACAAAGGGAAGCTCCTTACCGAGTATCCTGTCGGAAAGGTTTTCTTTTTCTTTGTACAGCTCATCAAATTCAGGGTTATCAGTGGGCTCAGGATAGATCATTTCGTTGCCCACTTCCTTAATGGAGTCTCCTTCTGTTTCCAGGGTAATTACGCCAAGGCAGGCGCCCTTTCCGGACTGTGAATACTTTGGAAAGTTAATAAGTGTGTGGGTATGACCCCCAAGGCATAAGTCTATTTCAGGCATTTGACGCATCATTTCGTATTCCACCTTGTCACCGCCATGGGACAAAAGAATGCAAAAATCATACTTGCCTTCCTGCTTTTTTAACTCCTCTTTGACTGCTTCAAAGGGCTCACAAAAAAGAAGGTTTCCCATACTGGAAAAGTTATTGTATCCGGACTGGACCAAAGCTACTCCGCTTTCGTCTTCCCTTATTTTGTAAAAGGGCGCAACACCGATTACAAGAAAGCGCTTCCCAAATCTTTCAAAAATAACGGACCCCGGAAGTCCCGGCAGCTTATTTCCCGAATTATCAGACAGGTTTGCGCACACATAAAGGTCCTTATTCACGCTTATAAGGTTACAAAGATTGTCATAGGACAAATCCACTTCGTTATTGCCGATTGTCATATAATCAACCCCTGTGCGTACAAACATTTCCATTGCGGAAACACCCCCATCTGCCTGTACAATAAGGCTTCGAAGGTCTGTAAAGTCACCGCTGTCTAAAAATATGTCTTCTTCTTTTCGATTCCTTTTCATGAATCCATCCAGCCATTTTGTAAATTCAAAATCGCTGTGGATATCGTTTGTGTGAAAAATTCTAAACTGCATTGCTGTCCCCTGTATTAAATAACCGGGTGCCTTCCGGCACCCGGCTTAAGTTTATACTGCGTTATAGTTGATAAGACATCCCTTTAAGATAATTTCTCTTTCCTCATCGGTTAAGTCACCGAGGTGAAGGATAAATTCCTTAAGTCCGTCTTCTTTTACCGCATAGGCTTTAATATCGTTGTTCTTTTCTTCCACTGCCTTTTTGATGTTTGGAATATAAATATATTCGCCCTTCTTGAAGGGTAATTCACCCTTTTCGATTACAAAAGGAAGCATACCCCAGTTAATGAGGTTTGAACGATATCTCTTTGTTGCATATTCGTTGGCAATGTTAGCCCAACCACCAAGAACCTTCTGACAGGAAGCTGCCTGTTCTCTTGCGGAGCCGTCACCGGGCTTAACCGCAAAAATAGTTGATCCGATACCGAAGTTGTCATGGGAAGCTTCAGGGAACATTGTACGAACCTTTGCCATTACTTCATGAAGCTCGGGAAGTGCCTGGCAGGGCTTTGTATCTGCATTTCCTGCAAGAACTGCTTCACGTGCCTTTTCTGCCACCTGTACTTCCTTAGCAAGGCCCACATATTCGGGATCCTTACGTGAAAGTGTGAACTCAGCAAGTCCTAAAGGATTTGAGCGATATGATGAGGTTTCGCCTGAAGGAATAAGCTCATCGGTGGTGGTTACAGGATCGTGAATTTCTGATACAACCTTCAAAAGAAGATTATCTGTAAGAGCCACCATCTTGGGCCAGTCCTTAATGTTGGGACCCATCTTAATCTCCTGGTCGGGATCTGCTACGCCGTGGGAGTCAAATACACGGTTTGCATAGATGGATGTATCAAAATAGTATTTGTATTTTTTAAGTTCCTTGTCAATTTCAGTTGCGGGAGTAAGGAAGCCCTTGTTTGCTGCAGTAGCTGCAATTGAGCGTGCATCCATAAGTGCAACTGATGCAATCTGACCATTCTGAATCTTTGAACCTTCACGGTTAGGGAAGTTTCTTGTTGAATGTCTGATTGAAAATGCATTATTGGAGGGTGTATCACCTGCACCGAAGCAGGGACCGCAGAATGCAGTCTTAACAACACCACCGGCCTTCATAAGTTTTGCCACGCTTCCGTTCTTAACAAGCTCCATATATACGGGAGTTGATGCAGGATATACGCTTAAGGTAAACTCGTCACTGCCGATGTATGAATCCTCTAAGATATCTGCTGCTGCACAAATGTTTTCAAAGCCGCCGCCGGCACAGCCTGCGATAATACCCTGTTCAACATAAAGCTTACCGTCACGAATCTTATCCTGAAGAGAATAGTTAACCTTTTCTCCAAAGCTTACCTTTGCGCGTTCCTCAACATCGTGGAGCACGTCCTTAAGGTTCTTGTTAACTTCTTCAATTGTATAAACGTTTGAAGGATGGAAGGGCATTGCAATCATGGGTCTGATTTCTGATAAATCAATTTCAATCATGCCGTCATAGTATGCCACTTCGCCGGGATTAAGCTCCTTATAGGCTTCTTTTCTGCCATGGATTTCGTAGAATTCTTCAATCTTTTCATCCGTTGTCCAGATGGAGGAAAGACAGGTAGTTTCGGTGGTCATTACATCAACACCGATACGAAAATCTGCTGAAAGATTTTTTACACCGGGGCCCACAAATTCCATAACCTTGTTATTTACATAGCCGTTAGCAAATACTGCTCCGATTATGGCAAGAGCCACGTCCTGAGGTCCTACACCGGGAATGGGAGCACCCTTCATGTAAACACCCACAACTCCGGGAAGCTTAATATCATAGGTCTGTGAAAGAAGCTGCTTAACAAGTTCGGGACCGCCTTCACCGATTGCCATGGTACCAAGAGCACCATAACGGGTGTGGGAGTCTGAACCTAAAATCATGCCGCCGGCTTCTGCAAGCATCTCACGGGCAAACTGATGAATTACAGCCTGGTGAGGGGGTACATAAATACCGCCGTATTTCTTTGCACAGGTAAGACCAAACATGTGGTCATCTTCATTGATTGTTCCGCCTACTGCACAAAGTGAATTGTGGCAGTTTGTAAGAACATAGGGAATCGGGAACTTCTTAAGTCCCGAAGCTCTTGCTGTCTGAATAATACCTACAAAGGTAATATCATGGGAAGTAAGCTTGTCGAACTTAATCTTAAGCTTTTCCATGTTACCGGAGGTATTGTGATTAGCAAGAATGTTGTACGCCATTGTGGCCGTTCTTGCCTTGGAAGCCGAATACTCGGAAGCCCTTTCAGAGCCTTCGGGAACAATTTCAACTCCTCCCACAAGAAAAGCACCATTCTCATGTAATTTAATCATCGCTTCTCTCTCCTGTTTTTCTATTCTGTCACCTTTTCAAGATGCCAAATTTCATCCACATAATCCTGAATTGTGCGGTCTGATGAGAACTTGCCTACGTGAGCCACATTGAGAATTGCAGCCTTAGCCCAATCCTCCTTATTCATATATCTCTTTGCAAGAGCTTCTCTTGCATCGTGATAGGATCTGAAGTCCTTAAGAATAAAGTATCTGTCTGCTCTGCTGGTTTCCATGGTGTTAAGAAGTGAATTGTAAAGGGATCTGAATTCATCTGTATTTCCGGGAGCATAGGTTCCGTCAATAAGCTGATTAAGCACTCTTCTTACATCACCGTCATTGTTGTAGATTTCCATGGGAACATATCCGCCGTAATTCTCGAAGTTAATAACTTCCTCTGCGGAAAGTCCGAAAATCTGAGCATTTTCTCTGCCGACTTCTTCAACGATTTCCACGTTAGCTCCGTCCATGGTACCAAGTGTAAGTGCACCGTTAAGCATGAACTTCATGTTACCTGTACCTGAAGCTTCCTTTGATGCTGTGGAAATCTGTTCTGAAACATCTGATGCAGCAAAGATGATTTCAGCATTGGAAACTCTATAGTTCTCAATGAACACGACTTTAATCTTTCCCTTAATGGAAGCATCATTATTAATCACATCCGCAACAGAATTAATTAACTTAATGGTCTGCTTTGCTGTGTAATAACCGGCTGCTGCCTTGGCACCGAAAATAAAGGTGCGGGGAATGAATTCCATATCAGGGTTGTCCTTTAACTGATTGTAAAGGTACATAATATCTAAAATGTTAAGAAGCTGTCTCTTGTATTCATGAAGTCTCTTAACCTGAACATCAAAGATAGAATTAGGATCAATATCCACCCCGTTATGCTCCTTGATATACTTGGCAAGACGCACCTTGTTCCGGTACTTAATGTCCATGAATTCAGCCTGAGCCTTTTTGTCATCTACCAAAGGAGCAAGCTTTTCAATCTTTGAAAGATCTGTAATCCAGCCGTCTCCCACCTTATCAATAACCCAGTCAGAAAGAAGAGGGTTTGCATGAAGAAGGAAACGTCTCTGGGTAATACCGTTGGTCTTATTATTGAACTTTTCAGGGAAAAGCTCATAGAAGTCCTTTAATTCCTGGTTCTTTAAAATCTCGGTATGAAGTCTTGCAACACCGTTTACAGAGTAGCCTGCAACAATTGCAAGGTTAGCCATACGTACCTGACCATCATAAAGAATGGCCATCTTACGCACCTTTTCTCTGTTTCCGGGATATTTTGCTTCGATTTCTGCAATAAATCTTCTGTTGATTTCTTCAATAATCTGATATACACGGGGAAGAAGTCTTGAGAAAAGGTCAATGGGCCATTTTTCAAGGGCTTCCGACATGATTGTATGGTTTGTGTAAGCACAGGTCTTTGTGGTTACATCCCAGGCTTCGTCCCAGGTAAGATTATGTTCATCCATAAGGATTCTCATAAGCTCGGGAACAGCAACTGTGGGGTGGGTATCATTAAGCTGAAAAGCAACCTTCTCATGAAACTTCTTTAAGTCGCTGTGGGTTCTTAAATACTTGTCAACAGCCTCCTGAACCGATGCTGAAATAAAGAAATACTGCTGTTTAAGTCTTAATTCCTTACCTGCATAGTGGTTATCGTTGGGATAAAGAACCTCTACAATGTTTCTTGCAAGGTTTTCCTGTTCAACAGCCTTCTGGTAATCGCCCTTGTCAAAAGAATCAAGTTTGAAGCACTCTGTGGGCTGTGCATCCCATATTCTTAATGTGTTAACCACACCGTTACCATAACCGATTATGGGAAGGTCGTAGGGAACAGCATTTACGGATGTGTATCCCTCCTGACGGTAGTGGTTACGACCGGTTTCATCAGTGTCAAACACTGTATAACCGCCAAACTTTACTTCCTTAACATATTCAGGTCTTCTTAACTCAAAGGGGTTGCCGTTTTCAAGCCAGTTATCGGGTACTTCAACCTGATAACCGTTTCTGATTTCCTGCTTGAACATACCGTAGCGGTATCTGATACCACAGCCGTATGCGGGATATCCCAAAGTTGCGAGGGAATCAAGGAAGCATGCAGCAAGACGTCCAAGACCGCCGTTACCAAGAGCTGCATCAGGCTCCTCATCCTCTACTTCGTTAATATCAATTTCAAGCTCCTCCAAAGCCTGAGCAACTTCTTTGTATGAAGTCATGTTAATCAGGTTATTGCCAAGAGCTCGGCCCATGAGGAATTCCATGGACATGTAATATACAATTTTTAAGTCTTTTTCTTCAACAGCTTTCTGAGTATCCATCCAGGAATCAATAATCTGATCCTTGATTGCGTAGCATACAGCCTGGTAAATCTGCTGCTTTGTGGCCTCAGACAGATTCTTTCTGTATAAGGTCTTTACGTTATATGCGACACTTCTCTTAAAAAGCTCTTTATCAAATTCAGGTGCTGCCATTATGGTTCTCCTTTGTACGAGTTTTTCCCCTAAACCCTTTCGACTCCTATTGTAACATTCTCCCCATTAACGTTCCATTCTTTCATATTAGCCAATGTACCGTTATCGGAAATTTCGGTAGCAAGTACCTTTGTTGCAATAGCATCTTTGTTCTTAAGAACAACCTTTTTAACCACTTCGCTTCCGGCTACAACAACCTTTATGCGATCCATTACTTCAAAGCCTGATTCCTTACGCATTGTCTGAATCTTTGAAACAACTTCAGCTACAAAGCCTTCTTCAATAAGCTCTTCTGTAAGATTTGTATCAAGGACAACTGTAACCACATTATCAGCTTCTGTTACATATCCTTCCTTCTGAGCAACGCTGATAAGAAGGTCTTCTTCTGCAAGTGAAACCTCTGTTCCGTTTACGTCAAATTTGATTGCGCCCTCAGACTTAAGAGTATCCATAGCGGTGTTTCCGTCTACTGAAGCAAGATACTTCTGGATTCCGCCAAGCTGCTTACCATACTTGGGACCAACGGTTCTAAGCTGGGGCTTGAAGGTATATGAAGTAAATTCTCTTACATCATCTGTGAAGGTTACAGCCTTAACATTAAGCTCGTCCTCAATGATTTCCTTAAAGAATTCATCAAGTTCATAGGGAGCCTTAACATACATCTGTGAAATAGGCTGACGGTTCTTTATGTTGGAAGCATTTCTTGCTGCACGACCCATAACAACGGTCTTAAGTACTGCTTCCATGTTCTTCTCAAGTTCCTTGTCAACATGCTTTTCATCGCAAACAGGGAAGTCGCAAAGGTGTACGCTTATGGGCTCCTTGTCATTGATTGAGCAAACAAGATTTCTGTAAATATCATCTGCCATGAAAGGAATCATGGGTGCTGCTGCCTTGGCAACAGTTACCAAAGCTGTGTAAAGAGTCATGTAAGCATTGATCTTATCCTGCTCCATACCCTTAGCCCAGAATCTTTCACGTGAACGACGAACGTACCAGTTACTCATTTCATCAACGAAATCTTCAAGGGCACGTCCTGCCTCGGGAATACGATAATTTTCAAGGTTGGTGTCCACATCCTTAACCATTGAATTAAGCTTTGAAAGAAGCCACTTATCCATTACGGGAAGCTTATCGTAATCAAGTGTATATTTTGTAGCATCGAAATTGTCGATGTTAGCATAAAGTACAAAGAAAGCGTAGGTATTCCAAAGAGTACCCATAAACTGACGCTGTCCCTCAACAACGGTTTCACCGGAGAATCTGTTGGGTAACCAGGGTGCTGAGTTGGTATAGAAATACCATCTGATTGCATCTGCGCCGTATTTGCTGAGTGCATCGAAGGGATCTACCGCATTACCCTTTGACTTACTCATTTTTTCACCGTTTTCATCAAGAACAAGACCTAAAACGATAACATTTTCGTAAGGGGACTTGTTGAAAAGAAGGGTGCTTTCAGCCATAAGTGAGTAGAACCATCCACGGGTCTGGTCTACTGCTTCTGAAATGAACTGTGCAGGGAACTGCTTTTCAAATAATTCCTTGTTTTCAAAAGGATAGTGATGCTGAGCGAAGGGCATTGCACCTGAGTCAAACCAGCAGTCAATAACCTCGGGAACACGCTTCATGGTCTTACCGCACTTAGGACAGGTGCAGGTGATTTCATCAATATAAGGTCTGTGAAGCTCAACAGTCTTTGCAGCGGGGTTTCCGGAAAGTTTTTCAAGCTGTTCACGTGAGCCGATTGCTTCCTGATGTCCGCAGTCGCCACATTCCCAGATATTAAGAGGAGTTCCCCAGTAACGGTTACGGGAAATACCCCAGTCCTGAATATTCTCAAGCCAGTTACCGAAACGTCCTTCACCGATTGTTGCGGGAATCCAGTTAACGGTCTTGTTGTTTCTTACAAGATCGTCTCTTACTGCAGTCATCTTGATAAACCATGATTCTCTTGCAAAGTAAAGAAGGGGTGTGCCGCATCTCCAGCAGTGAGGATAATCATGCTCAACCTTGGGGGCGCTGAAAAGAATCTTTCTTGCATCAAGTTCCTTTAATACTTCAGGGTCACAGTTTATAGCGCCTGCATCGATTTCCTTCTGTGTAGGCTTTGCACGCATGCCTGCGAAAGGAGTTTCAGGCTTCATTACACCATGCTCGTCCACCATCTGAACGAAGGGTGCATCATATTTACGTCCGACACGGGCATCGTCTTCACCGAATGCAGGAGCAATGTGAACGATACCGGTACCGTCTGACATAGTTACGTAGTTATCACAGTATACGAAGAAAGCCTTCTTGTGCTGCTTCTCAACTGCATCTGCAGCGCACTTGTATAAAGGCTCATATTCTTTGTATTCAAGATCCTTACCAACATAGGTTTCAAGGATTTCATAAGCAGGTGTGCCTTCTTCACGCTCGATTGTGCCAAGAACGCTGTCAAGAAGAGCCTCTGCCATGATATAGGTATAACCGTCAGCTGCCTTAACCTTTGCATACTTTTCGTCAGGGTTAACGCAGAGAGCGATATTTGAAGCAAGTGTCCAGGGTGTTGTGGTCCATGCAAGGAAGTATGCATCTTCACCAACAATCTTAAAACGTACTACTGCTGTACGTTCCTTCAAAGACTTATAGCCCTGTGCAACTTCATGGGATGAAAGAGGGGTTCCGCAACGAGGGCAGTAAGGAACAATCTTAAATCCCTTGTATAAAAGGCCCTTGTCCCAGATTTCCTTAAGAGCCCACCACTCGGACTCAATATAGTCATCATGATAGGTAACATAGGGTTCATTCATATCAGCCCAGAATCCTACTGTGCCTGAGAAATCTTCCCACATTCCCTTATATTTCCAAACAGATTCCTTACACTTTGTGATAAAGGGATCAAGTCCGTATGCTTCAATCTGATCTTTTCCGTCAATGCCAAGAAGCTTTTCAACTTCAAGTTCAACGGGAAGTCCATGGGTATCCCAACCTGCTTTTCTGGGTACCATATACCCCTTCATGGTACGATATCTGGGAATCATATCCTTAATAACACGGGTAAGAACATGTCCGATATGGGGCTTTCCGTTTGCAGTGGGAGGTCCGTCATAGAAGGTATATGTAGGGCCTTCTTTACGATTCTCCATACTCTTTTCAAAAATCTCGTTGTCCTGCCAGAACTTAAGTGTTTCTTTTTCACGATCCACAAAGTTCATGCTGGTAGATACCTGCTTGTACATTTCATTTCTCCTCTCTGAAATATGAAAAGGACCTGCCCTAAAAAGGACAAGTCCGTAAAGTCTTGTTTAACCACCTTTTTAAGAGTACTCCCTTTCGGTTCATACACCTCCCCTGTAACGGTGGGAATCCGTCTTGGCTTACTTGATTCGGCCTTGAAACTCAGAAGTGATTTTCGCTCATTACTAATCGCACCGGGCTCTCACCTTCCCCGGCTCGCTGACGCTTTCGCTAATAAGGTACTGTCTTCGTCATCGTCGTTATTTGTGATTATAGTTTCTTTTTATTTAATCTGTCAAGCCTAATGCTTTGTCCATTTCCGCAGCCGTAAAATCCAGCTTTCCAAGGGCAGCTTTGGCTTTTTCCATCTCTTCTTTGTACTTTGAAGCTTTTGTGCTGTCATTTACGGAAGAGTACATTTTGTACTGAGCGGCTGCTTCCATATAATCATGAATTGCAAGAAGCTCATCATATTCAGGGTGATTGCCCTTTTTCACACCTGCTTCAACCATGTTCTGTACTCTGGTATAAATGGTGCCGTACTGCTCTGAAACCACATAGTTGAAAATATACTCGGGATTTGAATAATAATTGTCCTCTCTGTATGAGAAAATGTGCTTAATGCTGAAAGCAAGAACCACAAGCATTATTCCCCAGATAATTCCAAGCACAACCGCAAGGCCTTTGCCTTTTCTTTTATTTGTTGATTTTCGCATTATAGGCCTCCTCAATGATTAAATTCACCTTTGCCTGGGAAAGAGTCTCAAGTTCCGATACTTCATCCTCAGGTACTCCGAGTATGCTTGTAAAAAGAAGCTTTGTATCAGCTAAAAGCTTTTCGAAGTAGGCCTGAACTTCAGGATTATTACTACCCTGATTTACATATTTAATAATGTAATTGGCTTCACTGGCCATGGAGGTCACAAGGTAACCTCCCGGGTTATCCAAAGGAGTGAGAACTGACATAACATTGACAAAAAGTCTTGCATAGGAACCTGCTGCCGAGCAGGCAATGCTATAGTCATCAAGTTCCCTTACTCTGTATATTCGAAGATCTTCGGATTGAATGAGATCATAAAGTTCAATATGCTCTCCATCATTTAATAACCTTTTTATTTCATCCACATAGGTCTCTGTTTTCTTGCCGCATCTTTCGTAATAGGCTTCTCTTGCAAGTCTTTCATTAAATACGCAGATAAGGATTGTGGCCAAAACCGCTGCCACAGTAAGCGCCACCATGGTAATTTTTAAGTTTCTTATATTAAAACGTCTTGAATTGGTAATGACCTCTTCTTTGGTGGCCTTATAGTCCCTGTCATAGCGCCTCATATCCTCACGGTGCTTTATGCCGGATTTATTCTTTGCACCGCAATATGGGCAAAAAGGTGTTTCAAGGTCAAGATTTGCTCCGCACTTTTCACATTTCATGTCTATTCACCCCACCTTTCTTCACAAAAGCTTTGTATATCACTTCTCTGGGGATAACCGTCTCCGCAGGCTTTAATACAGAGTGCATTATATTCTGCTTCTGTTATATTGGTAGCTTCCAAAAGTCTCTTTGTGAGATTTTCGTACTCTTCCTGTAATATTTCAGAGTCCTTCTCTGTACATCTGTCTCTGTAGCTTGCAACATTGACAAGATAGTGCACATAAATTGTATCAAATACTATTTCGGTATATCTGAAAGCTGACCTGTTTTCATCACTGTCAAAACGGTCAAAAGCATCTCTAGCCCGTAAAACCTCGGAATATGAGTTAATAAACTGAGAATGCTCCCAGTTATATATTTCACCGGAAAACTTAGACTTGTTATCGTTTACAGTCTTTGTCATCTCTTCGTATTTTCCGGCATCGTAAAGAGCATTCCACTCTTTTACAGCCTTGGAAAATTCAGCAATACTGTTTATCTTTTTCTCCACTGAAACCCTGTTTGAAAAAGATCCCGTGGTATCAACTACGGTCCTTCCGCCGTAAATAGCCAGGCCTAAAATACCCACAATTACAAAGGTCACCAAAAATACTTTTAAGAAAATCTTTGCCTCAGCCTTAAACTCAGCCGATGCCAGTTCGTCAACATTGTCGAGCTTTGTTCTGATTCTTTCTAATTTTTCCTTGTATTCTTTTTCTGCTCCCTCTTCATTAAGTGTCCCGCAATACGGGCACTTGGGAAGGTTCTCATCGAAGGAAGCTCCGCAATTTTCACATATCTTCATACTATCCTACATCTCGCAACCGTTTGGATTTGGATTCCCGCAAGTCTGTGGCGAGATTCCACGGATGCGACTCAAAGAGCCGCGTGAAAAATATTCTATTTTTCACACTATCCTACATCTCGCAACCGTTTGGATTTGGATTCCCGCAAGTCTGTGGCGAGATTCCACGGATGCGACTCAAAGAGCCGCGTGAAAAATATTCTATTTTTCACACTATCTCCGATAACACATAACTGATTGTGCATAACATATCACACAACCATTATCTTCTCATTTAACAGCTATGAGTATATATAATATTACCATATATTGTTGCCTATTATAACAAATTTGTATATAATCACCTATGTTTATTACTCTGCCGTAAGCCGATATAAGTTGTGAATTACTTCTCCGGCAAAGGCGGAGAACCAGTGTCTTAAGACATTGGAAATGTAAAGGAGGATTCTATGAAAAAGTTTTTTTCGGACTTTAAGGCATTCATTGCAAGAGGAAATGTAATCGATATGGCAGTCGGTGTTATCATCGGTGGCGCTTTCGGTAAGATTGTTACATCCCTTGTAAACGACATTCTTATGCCCCTTTTAGGTCTTGCAACCGGCGGTGTTGACTTCAATTCAAAGGTAGTTGTTTTAAGCCCCGCTGAGTACGATGCAGCAGGTGAGCTCATTAAGGAAGCAGCTACACTTAAGTACGGCAGCTTCATCCAGAACATCATCGATTTCTTAATCATCGCAATCTGCATCTTCTTTATTACAAGAACTGTTGCAAAGCTTTCAGAAAAGCTTAAGAAGGAAGAAGAAGCTGCAGCTCCCGAGGCACCCAAGGGACCCACAAGCGAAGAGCTTCTTACAGAGATTAGAGATTTACTTAAGGAAAAATAAGTTTTCCTGTATCAGAACCTTTAGGGTTCTTAAGGCTGCACAGCCTGTATGAACAGTCTTTATTACACAAAATACAGAAGAGCGTGTGAAAATCACACGCTCTTTTTGTTATGACAATGAGCAGAATCCATGGAAATGCCTACATTAATTCACGGAAAGTTACTTATTTATTCGCCTGCTTCCGGAAGGCAGTGCATGTGGGTTTTTGAATAAACCCTGAAGCCTTCTCTGCATCCGTACTGGTAATATCTGATTTTTAAGTATAGCTTCAGGGATTCTCCTTCAGGACTACCCTCAGGATACTGACTGGTATGACACTCAAAGAGTGCCCTAAACTGCTTATCAAGAAATCCCCTCACCTTTACGAAGCGGTTCGGTGTTTAATACCAAATTAATTAGCAAAAAAATGAGCGTGCATAACCGAACTTACACGCTCCAATATCTTTCGATATTAAGTTTTTTGCAAAGGTGAGTACTAAGAATAATCAGTCTGCTGTTTTAACATTGAACACTAATAAATACAGAATAACCAAAAATCCATAACAAAGAACAATGAACCTTTATTTTAACCGCTTAATTTTATCAAAAAAAACCTTTGCACGGAAAGTATCGGGCGCCTCAGCGCCCAAACTTTCAAGTACCACATCGGCGCCTAAGCGCCGGGCACCTAATCACCTCACCTACACCTCAGCGCCCCGGTACTTAAATCTCTACCTCAAACTCAACGGTCTGATTGTATTTATCAAGTGTCATCTGGTATTCCGCAATTAAAGCGTCAACCTTTTCATATTCAGCCTTGACAAGGTCAAGGTCATAATTGATGTATTTATATTCGGGTGATGCCTTTCTTGCGGAAATATATCCTGAACTGATACGCTCCTTGGGAGACTGCTTTCTTAAAACATCAAGAAATGCTTTTCTTTGGTTAAGCTGAGCCATTCTTACAAGTATGGTATCTACAGATACCTCTTCACCTGCCACACAAAGTTTAGTTGTGGCATTTGAAAGATTTATCGCATGCTTTATTTTTGAAACCTTTATATCGATTTCTTCAATAATGGCAGCCACTTCGCTGTAATCATATTCAGGAATAACCGGTTCCTCGTCAACGGAAGCAATATAAAAATTGCCGTCTGTTTCCTTGCGTCTCCAGAACTCCTTGTCTTCATTAAGTTTCTTTATTGCTTTGTTTGCATATGCTGAAGTCATCTTCATAATTTAACTTCCTCCGTTTTCTATCCATCTGTTTGTTTACAAGGATAAGTCTAGCACTCAGGCACACAGTTGTCACTTAACCTGTGGTTTAACTTTTGCACAGATATTTGCGAAAACAATCCAACGCATTGTTATAGCAAAAAAAGAGACCACCCATCGGATGGTCCCTGTTTTTATAAATAATATTTAGCCTTTAACGCTTAAACGTACAAGTGCTCTGTGAAGCTTTGCCTCTGCAATCTTTGCTTCCTTTTCGGAAAGGTCCTGACGTGCAAGAGTTTCTTCAGCTTTTTTCTTTGCATTTTCTGCACGGTCCTTATCAATGTCATCAGACCATTCCCAGGTAGTGGGAAGAAGATGACATTCGCCATCCATCATACTGAGCATCCCGCCTATGCAGGCAGCGGTTCTTTTTGTTCCATCCTCAAGGACAATATAGGCTTCGCCCATTCCAAGAGCTGTACAGTAATTTGAATGTCCTGCAAGAATTGCAAGGTCTCCGGTAATACTTCTGCACATTACGCGCTCCACATTACCACTAAAAAGTAAACCGTCCGGTGTACCGATTCGTAACGGAAATGTCGTCATAGACAGCCTCCTTTACATATTCTTAGCTTTTTCGAATACATCGTCGATGGTTCCTGCCATAAGGAAGCAGCTCTCAGGGATTGAATCACATTCACCGTTAAGGATCATTCTGAATCCGCGAAGAGTTTCCTTAAGAGGTACGTACTTACCTTCAAGACCTGTAAACTGTTCTGCAACAGAGAAGCTCTGTGAAAGGAAACGCTGTACCTTACGTGCACGGTTAACTGTTAACTTATCTTCCTCAGAAAGTTCATCCATACCCATGATGGCGATGATGTCCTGAAGTTCCTTATATCTCTGAAGTACCATCTGTACTCCTCTTGCAACTTCGTAATGCTCGTTACCTACGATTTCAGGTGTAAGAACTCGGGATGTTGAATCAAGAGGATCAACTGCGGGATAAATACCCATACTTGCGATATCACGTGAAAGAACGGTGGTAGCATCAAGGTGAGTAAATGTTGTAGCAGGTGCAGGGTCGGTTAAGTCGTCCGCAGGTACGTATACGGCCTGAATAGAGGTAATTGAACCTTTACGGGTTGATGTAATACGCTCCTGAAGAGTACCCATGTCTGTAGCAAGTGTAGGCTGGTAACCTACGGCTGAAGGCATACGTCCAAGAAGTGTTGAAACCTCGGAACCTGCCTGTGTGAAACGGAAAATGTTATCAACGAATAAAAGCACGTCCTGATTCTTAACATCACGGAAGTATTCAGCCATTGTAAGTCCTGAAAGAGCAACTCTCATACGTGCTCCGGGGGGCTCGTTCATCTGACCATAAACCAAAGCGGTTTTGTCAATAACGCCTGACTCCTTCATTTCGTTGTACATATCATTACCTTCACGGGTACGTTCTCCAACGCCTGTGAATACTGAATATCCGCCGTGCTCTGTAGCAACGTTGTGGATAAGCTCCTGAATAAGTACGGTCTTACCTACGCCGGCACCACCGAACAAACCTACCTTACCACCCTTTGCGTAGGGGCAGATAAGGTCAACAACCTTGATACCTGTTTCAAGGATTTCTGTTGATGTAGCCTGTTCCTCGTATGCGGGTGCAGCACGGTGAATCGACCATTTTTCCTTTGCCTCAGGGGCGGGAAGGTTATCAACGGGATCACCTAAAAGGTTAAATACACGACCTAAGCACTCTTCGCCTACAGGAACCTGAATGGGTGCACCTGTATCAACAGCCTTTGTGCCACGCACAAGTCCGTCTGTTGAGTTCATGGCGATACAGCGAACTGTGTTGTCACCAATCTGCTGAGCAACTTCGGCGGTAAGCTTTTTGCCGTTGTTATCGATTTCAATGGCGTTTAATAATGCAGGTAACTCATCATGTCCGAATCTGATATCAAGAACGGGACCGGTAATCTGTACTACCTCGCCAATGTGTTTCTCGCTCATTTACGAATCTCCTTTTTATTTTATAAAATCAAGTGCTATACTCCTTCAGCACCTCCGACAATTTCGGTAATTTCCTGCGTAATGCTTGCCTGACGGGCTCTGTTGTAGTGAAGGTTCAGAGTCTCGATCATTTCTTCTGCATTGGATGTAGCTGATTCCATTGCTGTACGTCTTGCAGCCTGCTCACTGGCAAGTGAGTCACATACTGCACCGTAAAGAACACCGGCTACATACTCGGGAACAATTGCATTGAATACCTCAGTTGAATCAGGCTCGTAAAGAATAAGATTCTTAACGGGCTCTGAAGGGGCTTCAGTCATAATATCCACAAGGGGTAATACGCTTACAGCATGAGGCTGCTGGGAAAGCATTGATACAAACTCGGTATAAACAATCTTGAGAGTACCAAAGTTTCCTGCCTTAAATTCTTTGCAAAGTAGGTTGCTTATTTCAAAGCAGTCACCTACGTTTATGGGTGCAATCTCGTTAAATTTCTCGGTAACGATCTCTGTCTTGCGGCGCTTGAAATATTCAACTGCCTTCTTACCGATGGGAAGCACCATAATGTCCTTGCCTTTTGCGTCGGCCTCAATACACTTAAAGAGGTTTGAGTTATAACCGCCTGCAAGACCTCTGTCTCCGGCAATTACAACGTAGCAGACCTTTTCATTGGTTGCTTCTTTGGCATATACGGAAGAAAAATCCGTATTACCGTAGGCAATACCCTGAAGGGTTGCATATAACTCCTTAAAGTAAGGACGACAGGTTTCGGAACGTTCCTTTGCTCTACGCAGTTTGGAGGATGCTACAAGTTCCATAGCTTTGGTAATCTGCATGGTGTTCTGGACACTCTTAATACGCAGCTTTACCGCTTTCATGTTTGCAGCCATTTAAGTCCTCCTTTATTCGTTAGTGTGTGTGCTAACGAAGTTCTCTGTATAAGCTTCAAGAGCTTTCTTAAGATGTTCTTCGGTATCAGCTTCAAGCTTACCTGTTGACTTAACCGCATCCATAAATGCAACGCCGTCAGCATCGGAATCAAGGAAGGTATATAAGCCAGCCTCGTAAGCCTTAACATCAGAAACCTGAACCTTGCTTAAGATGTTCTTGGTAACTGCATAAATAATAGCAATCTGCTTTTCTACAGGAATAGGTGAATTCTGATTCTGCTTTAATACTTCTACGATACGTGCACCCTGTTCAAGACGAGCCTTTGTATCGGCATCAAGGTCAGAACCAAACTGTGCGAAGCTCTGTAACTCTCTGTACTGGGAGTAAATAAGCTTAAGGGTTCCGGCAACCTTCTTCATAGCCTTAATCTGGGCGTTACCACCAACTCGGGATACTGAGATACCGGGGTTAACAGCGGGCATTACACCTGAGTGGAAAAGTTCTGTCTCAAGGAAGATCTGACCGTCTGTGATGGAAATAACGTTTGTAGGAATGTAAGCAGATACGTCACCTGCCTGTGTTACAATAATAGGTAATGCTGTAAGAGATCCGCCACCATGAGCCTCATCAAGCTTTGCAGCACGCTCCAAAAGTCTTGAGTGAAGGTAGAATACGTCTCCGGGGTAAGCTTCACGTCCGGGGGGACGACGGATAAGTAAGGAAAGTGCACGGTAAGCAACAGCGTGCTTGGATAAGTCATCGTAAATAACCAAAACGTGCTTTCCCTTGTTCATAAAATATTCGCCCATTGCACATCCTGAATAAGGAGCGATGTACTGTAAGGGGCTTGCTTCGGAAGCGGTAGCTGCTACAACGATTGTGTAGTCCATAGCACCGTTTCTCTGGAGATTTTCAACTAAGTTTGTAACAGTCGAACGCTTCTGTCCGATAGCTACGTAAATACAGATAACATCCTTACCCTTCTGGTTAATGATTGTATCTGTTGCGATAGTAGTCTTACCTGTCTGACGGTCACCGATGATAAGCTCACGCTGTCCGCGGCCGATAGGAATCATAGAGTCGATAGCCTTGATACCTGTCTGCATGGGTTCGAATACTGACTGTCTTTCACAAATACCGGGAGCATTGCTCTCGATTGCACGGAATTCATCCGTTACTATAGGGCCTGCACCGTCAATGGGCTGTCCTAATGCATTTACGACACGACCAATCATCGCTTCACCTACCGGTACGGAAACGACCTTGCCGGTACGCTTAACGGTCTGACCTTCGCCAATGTTCTCATCTGAACCGAATAATACGATGGAAACGCTGTTTTCTTCTAAGTTCTGAGCCATACCGAAACTTCCGTCTTCGAATTCGAGAAGTTCGCCTGCCATACAATTTACGAGGCCGCTTGCACGTGCAATACCGTCACCTACGTTAAGAATTGTACCTGTCTCATTCTGCTTTATAGAGTTTTCATAGTATTTAATCTGGCTACGGATGACCTTGGATATCTCTTCAGGTTTTAATTGCATATTTCCATTCCATCCTTATTTTTTTGAATAAATGACTAAATAACTGTGTCATTAAGTTTCTTGGAGATGTCAGAGAGACGTCCGTTAACGGTTCCGTCAAGTTCTGCACCCTCAAGTTCAACCTTTATACCTGCAACAACCGCAGGATTAATTTTTGTGACAAGGGAAACGGACTTGCCGCTCACCTTCTCAAGTTTAGCAACCAATGCCTTTTTCTGATCCTCGGTAAGTGCAACTGCACTTGTTACAACTGCTTCCACAATACCGTGGTCGGCATTATATCTCTTTACGAATTCCTCTGTACAGCCTTCATATTCACGTAACAGGTTCTTTTCGCAAAGAAGTTTAAGGAAATTCACCAAATACCGTTCTGCCTCGGCGCCAAATGCCTTTTCAATCAGATCGGTACGCTCTTCCTTCTTTACCGCAGGTTCAGACAAAAGAACCAAATACTCGGGATTTTCACGGAAAATAGCCTTTATTTCCTGCATCTGTACTAATATGGCGTCTGTAAGCTTTTCTTCGGAAGCTAAGTCATACAGGCTACCACCATATACTCTGGCATACTCTGTCATGACTCTTCTCCTACATTATTAATAAATTCTTCTATCAGTTTCTCATGGTCCTTAGCGCTTAATTCGCGTTCGATTACCTTACCGGCAATCTCCATAGCCATGTCACCAATTTCATCCTTGATCTCATTAACGGCTTTACGCTTCTCCTGAGCAATATCCTTTTCAGCCTTTGCCTTAATTGCAATTGCCTGGGCATTTGCCTCACGGATAATTTCTTCGCTCTGAAGAGTTGCTGACTTCTGTGCTGAAGCAAGAAGTTCGCTGGCTTTTTCGCGGGCATCCTTCATGTTCTGCTCATATTCAGTCTTCATGGCAATTGCCTCTTCTTTTGCATTTGTTGCATCTAAGATTTGTGCATCTGCCATTGCCTTACGCTTCTCTAAAACCTCTCTTATGGGCTTAAAAAGAAACTTCTTAATAAGAAACATCTGAAGAAAAAGGTTACAAATCTGAGCTATGAGTGTCCAGGGAACTATTGTTACTAAATCCTGATTGTTCAAGCTTTATAACCTCCTTGATACTTTTAACTCTTTACTGTAATAAGTTCATGAATGTTCTGGGAGCTACGAAGATTAAAAGTAAGCCTGTAACGAAACCGTAAATACCTGTTGTTTCTGCAAGTGCACAACCAAGGATCATTGTAGATGTTACATCACCTTTACATTCGGGCTGACGTCCGATAGCTTCAAGAGCCTTTGCTACTGCGTTACCTTCACCAATACCAGGTCCGATACCGGCAATAAGTGCAAGACCGGCACCAATAGCACATCCTGCAAGTGCAATACCTTTAGCAAGTAACTGAAATTCCATTTTAATTTCCTCCTTAAATATAAAGAAATGATTTTTTATTAGCCTTCAGAGGCATTTGAAATATAAATTGTCGTAAGCGTACAGAAAATAAATGCCTGCATAACGCCTGAGAACCAATCAAAGTATACCGACAAAATAGCCGGCAAACCGACGTCTAAAATGGGTACATTTGAAAGTACCGCTCCTACTACTCCGGGAATTAGTCCAAAAAGCTTAGAGCTTGCCGCAGCCAGTGCTGCGTAAATAAGTGCATTGATTACCGATCCCGAAAGAATGTTACCAAAGTGACGGCAAGCCATACTTATAGGGGTAGCAAGTTCTGAAAGAACGTTCAAGGGTGTCATTACAACTATAGGAGTCGTAAATCCCTTTAAGTAGCCGCCAAAACCGCTCGCCTTAATTTTCTGGGCAGTGATAATAACAAATACTACGATTGCCCATGCTGCTTCTGTGTTGACATCCGCCGTAGGACTGTATAAGCCAACCAGCGCTATTAGGTTAGAAACCACACTGGTAGCAAAAAGTGCCGCTACGAATGGAACAAAGTAAGCAAACTTTTCACCCATATTTCCGATTACGAATTTGTCGACAGCTTCTACAAGCCACTCTGCCACAACCTGGCGCTTCGAAATATTCTCGACTTTTAAGCCTCTTGTCAGGAAAATGCACAGTCCCGTAATCAGGGCCATTACAATCCAGCTTACCAACAAGGTCTCTGTTATCTTGAAGTTTCCAAGCACAGGCAGGCCAAAGTCAAATTCGTACAGAATCTTAGGGCCTACGATGTTAATATCCATCTTGCTTTCGCTCCACCTCCTGTCTATTTAATTTTTCTTTGTCCAATAATCCCTTTTATTTTGATACCCGCGCCGGGAAAAAGCAAAGGCAACAGCCCTGCTATCCAGTTAAACACCGGAGCCACAAGCGCGATTACTATCCATAATAATTGTAAACCCATGCGACGGGTATAGCTTGCTTTCATAATGCTTTTGGCTTTGTCTTCATCCTCTGCAGACGCTACACTCTGAACTGTAACCGCCATGAGGAAGAAGTTTAATACAGCAACACCCATACCGCACAAACCGCCTAAAATGACCGTCAGGTCAAAAGGAACAAGTTCCGAATCTATTTTATTTATTATAAAAAACACAATAAACATGAGCACACCGCCAACAGCAGTATAAACAGCTATATTGGTGGTTTCTTTTTTAACCGCAGGTTGTATAGTCATTTAATAATCTCTTTTCTTAGGAATGTTGGTTAAATGAAACTTTTTTCTTATCAGTTTCCTTTTCAGCCTTTTTCTTTTCGGAAATATAGAATTTATAAGCTGTCATAAAGGAGCTCCCAAGGCCAAAAAACAGTCCCGGGATAAACACCCACTGCCCTACCCCTAATTTAGCGGTAAGCCACCAGCATATGCCAATACATATGAGTGTAGGCATAATAAAGGAAAGTCCGAACTGGCTTAAAAGAGCCATTCCTTTTACTATGTAATTAAGGTCTTCTCTCTTCATGCCTTCCCCTCTTTATGCTCACATAAGCATTCATATTATTCTATCAAGTTTCACTACTCTCGGCAACCTATTTCACAAAGATAAACACTTTTTAATTCAAAAGAAGCTCAGTCATGTCATTAATAAGCATTTCTGTGTTGTTAAGAAGCATTTTTTCATCTTTTCCCACCTCACCGTAGGGCCTGTAGCTGTATTTAAACACCGGCGGAACGCCCTTGCTGTACAAAGAAAGCTTTCTTGCATACTTAAGTAAAAGCGTACCGATATTCTCTGTCTTAATGGCTGCATCCGGCTTAAAGGTAAAGGATATTTCACCGTTTCGTCCCTTAACCTCGGTTATGCCAAGCTTATGGGCCTTGGACCTTAATTCGGAAATCGTAAGAAGATGTTCGCAGGCCTTGGGAACCGCTCCGAAACGGTCAAGGAGCTCGTCCTTCATGTCGTTGCACTCGTCTTTAGTCTCAAGGGCAGCAATTCGTTTATAGGTGTCCAGCTTCTGGATTTCGTTAAGGATGTATTCTGAGGGAATGTACGCATCCACATCAACATCTATTGTGGTTATAAAGTCTTCCTTAACCTGTACACCCTTTTTAACCAGCACTGCCTGATTAAGCATCTTGCAGTAAAGGTCGTAACCTACCGCCGCCATGTGACCATGCTGGCTCATTCCGAGTATATTACCGGCGCCACGTATTTCAAGGTCCCTCATGGCAATCTTGTAACCACTGCCAAGGTCCGTGAATTCTCTTATTGTCTGGAGACGTTTCTCCGCAACCTCTTCAAGTATCTTATCTCTTTTGTACATAAGGAATGCGTAAGAGGTTCTGTTTGAACGGCCCACACGGCCCCTTAACTGATAGAGCTGTGAAAGTCCGAACTTATCCGAGTCATGAATAATAATAGTATTTACGTTGGGGATATCTATACCGGTTTCGATTATAGTAGTGGAAACAAGCACATCAATATCACCCTTTATAAAGTCGTACATTATGCGTTCAAGTTCGTTTTCTTTCATCTGACCATGAGCAAAGGCCACATTGGCCTCCGGCACAAGAGCCTGTATGCCTGCGGTAATTTCAGCAATATTGTTTACTCTGTTGTAAACATAGTAAACCTGTCCGTTTCTTGACAGTTCTCTGGATATGGCTTCTCTCACCATTTCCTCATTGTATTCCATAACATAGGTCTGAATGGGCAGACGGTCGTTGGGAGCTTCCTCCAAAAGGCTCATGTCCCTGATTCCCACAAGGCTCATATGAAGAGTTCTGGGAATGGGTGTGGCTGTAAGCGTCAAAACATCCACATCCTCTTTTATCTGCTTAATCTTCTCTTTATGAGACACGCCGAAACGCTGTTCCTCATCAATTATCAAAAGACCCAAATCCTTAAACTGAAGGTCTGAAGAAAGAACTCTGTGGGTTCCGATAAGTATATCCACCATACCCTTCTTAAGATCCTCAAGGGTCTTCTTCTGCTCCGCCTTACTTACAAAGCGGCTAAGCAAATCAACCCTCACAGGGAAGTCCTTCATTCTTTCCGTGAAAGTATTGTAGTGCTGCTCCGCGAGAATTGTTGTAGGTACTAAGAAAATAACCTGTTTTCCATCCTGTACCGCCTTAAATGCAGCGCGGATTGCCACCTCTGTTTTACCAAAGCCCACGTCGCCGCAAATAAGTCTGTCCATGGTTTTTGTGCTCATCATATCAGCCTTTGTGGCTTCTATGGCATCAAGCTGATCCCTTGTTTCCTCATAAGGGAAAAGTTCTTCAAATTCTCTCTGCCAAACGGTATCCTCTCCGAATACATAGCCCTGCCTCTCACGTCTTGAAGCATAAAGAGTTACCAGTTCCTCCGCAACCTCGGAGACAGCGGTCTTAACCTTTGAAGTAGTCTTTGTCCACTCCTGGGTTCCAAGCTTGTTAAGCTTAGGCTTCTTTGCATCCGCCGAAGCATACTTCATGATTACATCAAGAGTCGTTGCGGGAACATAAAGAACGCCGCCGTCCTTATATTCTATGCGCATATAATCCTTGGAAACCTTATCAACCTCAACTTTTTCGATTCCCTTATATACACCGATTCCGAAGCTTTCGTGAACCACATAGTCCCCAATCCGGAGGTCATTAAAGTCATGAACCCTGTTGCCTTCGGCTTCGTAGCGCTTTTTCTTTTTCTTTTTGTTTTCGTTTCCGAAAATATCGCTTTCTGAAATAACCACATAGGAAATATCCGTGTACTCAAAGCCCTTAAGGACTCTTCCGTACATGGTCATTATTTCTCCTCTTTGAAGCATGTGGTTTCTGTCATCGCTGAAGAAAGCATTAACCCCTTCAAGAGATAAATCACGGGCAAGTCTTTCGGCCCTTGTACGGGAGCCTGAAAGAATCAATACCTTGTAATTCTTTTTTTTGTAAGAATTTAAGTCCCTTACCAGTTCTGCAAAGCTGTTGTTATAGGAAGGTATGCTCCTTGCATTTACCGAAAAACGAAGATCCGGCTTAATGTCAAAACTCTTTGCCGGCATAGTGCTTATCATAAGCACGGAAGCTGCTTCAATTCTTCCGATAACATATTTTTTATCAAAAAGAATGTCAGTCTGACCGGGAAGAATATATCCCTTTTCAAGTCTGACCTTCATGCTTTCCTTAAATTCAAGTTCCACCGCATCCGCATGCTCGCCGATTCTTAAGGGCTCATCCAGCACAAATACGGCGTTTTTAACATAGTCGCAAAGTGAAAGGGGTTCCGGGAAAAAATATTTTAAGTAGCTGTCCGCATTGAAGGTCCAGGGAAGCTCCAGAATCTGCTCCCGCACCTCATTGTAGAGCACCTCCAAACGATGGGCCTCTTCGGGCATTCCCTTGGCTCTGAAGGCTTTGACGCACTTTACGGTGTCCTCGTCGATGCCCGTAAGGCCGCCGAGAAGGTCGTCCTCGGACAAAGGAAGCTCAGTGGCAGGATAAACGGTTATGCTTTCCAAGCGCTCAATTGAGCGCTGGCTCTTTACGTCAAAGCTTCTGATTGAGCTGATTTCATCTCCCCAAAGTTCGATTCTGTAGGGATTTTCCTCTGTAAAATCAAAAATATCTATTATTCCGCCACGAACGGAAAACTGTCCTCCCTCTTCCACCTGATAGGTCTTTTCATATCCAAGGGTACAGAGCCTCTTTATAAGCTCCTTTTCAGACACCTCCGAGTCAACGGAAACTTTAATAAGGCTGCTTTTCAAAACTTCCAGCCCTGCGCCTGCATTCATAAGACCGCCAAAGGTGGTTATGAGTGTGCAGGGCAGTCCCATGAGAAGTCTCTTAAGACAGCCTATACGTTCTCTCGTTATTTTATTACCGTGCACATCTGCCTGATAGAAGATAGCATCCTTTGCGGGATACATGCGCACATTTTTATCGTACATTCTGTAATCCTCGTATATTTCCTTAACTCGGATGTCACTGTACGTTACTATCACTTTATTGGGAAACTCATCGGAAAGGGCGTATGCAAGATTCCACTTTTGTGAATCCACACAGCCTGTCACACTTACGTTTCCGTTTTTTCTGAGTACGGCCTTAGCATCGTCGAAACTCGCTAATTCCTGAAGAGGGCCTGATAATGCATTCATTAGTTGTTCCTGTCAACCTTACGGTTATACTTATTCATTGCTTCATCTATCTGTCCGTCAATTAACATACCGACAGCCTCAGAAGCTTCTTTAAGTGACTGCTGCAGGGCCTTTGCGTCCTCGGTTTTGAAATGCCCCAAAACCCAGTCCGCAAGATCCATTCTTGCAGGCTTCTCACCTATCCCCACTCTTATTCTCTGAAAATTTTCCGTACCAAGGTGGGCAATAATGCTCTTCATACCGTTATGGCCACCGGCAGAACCCTTCTTTCTGACACGAAGCCCGCCCACATCAAGGGTTATATCATCATAAATGATTATAATTTCGGTTTCGGGATCCGCTTTATAGTAGTCAGCAAGTTCCCTGATGCTTTCGCCACTGTTGTTCATGTAGGTCTGGGGTTTTGCCAAAATGACCTTCTGTCCGTTTATAACGCCCTTTCCCATAATGGCTTTATGCTTCTTTTCGTTCACATCAATGGAATATTTTCCGGCCAGTTCGTCAATGGCCAGAAATCCCGCATTATGTCTGGTATATTCATATTCTCTTCCGGGATTTCCAAGTCCTGCAATTATAATCATGTTCTTCTCCTGCCGCTAATAAGAGGGGTGCTGTTCGCGCCCCTCTTAGCTGACTAAATAATAAAACGTTCGTTTTTCTCGATAACAATCTTGATTCCGTCTTCGCCTTTGTGGTAGGAGTCTGCACGAATCGTACCATGGCTTTCAACGATACAGTTCTCAATATATGAGTTGTCACCGATGTATACGTCATTAAGAATAATTGAATTCTTAATCACACAATTGTTTCCGATATAGGTCTCCTTAAAGATAACGGAGTCTTCAATTGTACCGTTAACAATTGTTCCGCTGGAAACAAGGCTGTTCTTAACCTGGGCACCCACATTGTACTTTGCAGGAGGAAGATCATCAACCTTTGAATAAATATCAGGATACTGCTTAAAGAAGTAGTGTCTGATTTCAGGCTTTAAGAAATCCATATTTGTTCTGAAGTAATCATCGATGCTTGCAATGTTTCTCCAGTAATCATTGATCTTATAGCCGTATATCTTCTTAATGTCCTTAAGTCTGATAAGTACGTCTCTTACAAAATCGTATCTTTCTTCGGAAGCACACTTTTCAATCATTTCGATGAGTGCACGTCTTCTGATAACGTAGATACCGCAGGAAATTGTGGAGGTCTTTGCCACAATGGGCTTTTCCTCGAACTCTTCGATTCTGTACTCTTCATTCATTTTAAGAGTTCCGAATCTGTCGATTCCGTGGAGGTCTTCAGCATCCCTGCAAACCACTGTAATATCAGCCTTCTTATCAATGTGATACTCAAGAACCTTGTTAAAGTCCATCTTGTAAATACAGTCTGCGGAAGCAATTACAACATAGGGCTCGTGACTGTTTTTTAAGAATGAAAGGTTCTGGTAAATTGCATCTGCAGTACCTCTGTACCAGAAGTTATTCTCAGCGGTAACGGTGGGCGTAAATACATAAAGACCGCCCTGCTTACGACCGAAGTCCCACCACTTTGAGGAGCTTAAATGCTCGTTAAGGCTTCCCGCATTATACTGGGTGAAAACCCCAACCTTCTGTATATGTGAATTGGACATATTACTTAATACAAAGTCAATACTTCTGTAGCTTCCCGCAACGGGCATTGCTGCAACTGCTCTTTTTGAAACAAGTTCTTTCATACGGTGGCTGGATCCACCTGCCAAAACTATACCGATTGCTCTCATGCCTCGTCACCTGCCTTTATAAGTGTTGAACCGCTCTTAAGGACACCGTCTGCATAATCGGAAGCTTCGGTGGTACCAAGAACGACGCTGTTCTTACCAATGCGTACATTGTCGGGAATAACAGTCTTTTCTCCGATGGTAACAAGACCTGCATTGTAAATCTTGGGATCGGTTTCATTAGGAACTTCTTCGCCTTCACCAAGGAACGCATTCTTACCGATTAATGCACCTTCTGCGATGATTGCCTTATAGCACTGAGCGCCTTCACCCACAACTACTTCGTTCATAATAATGGAATCTCTGATAACCGCATTCTCGCCGATTACTACTCCGCGACCGATTACCGAGTTATAAACCTTACCGTAAATTTCGCTGCCTTCACCCACAATACTTCTTTCAATTACGCTGTCCTTTGAGAGGTACTGAGGAGGAAGAGTTTCACTCTTTGTGTAAATCTTCCAGTATTCTTCATAAAGGTTAAAATCAGGAACAAGGTCGATAAGTTCCATATTAGCCTGCCAGTAGGATTCAAGGGTTCCTACATCCTTCCAGTAGCCTGTAAATTCATAGGCATACATGGGGGCTCCGTTTTCATGACAGTAAGGAATTACATGCTTACCAAAGTCAAGTGCGGGCTGATTAGCCTTTGCAATAAGAGCTTCTTTTAAGGTCTTCCAGTTAAATATGTAAATACCCATGGAAGCAAGATTGCTTCTGGGATGTTCGGGCTTTTCCTCGAATTCGGTAATCTTACCGTTTTCATCGGTAATCATAATACCAAAACGCTTTGCCTCCTCAATGGGAACCGGCATAACTGCGATGGAAACCTCTGCTCCGTTTTCCTTGTGAGCATCAAGCATTGCCTCGTAGTCCATTTTGTAAATATGGTCACCTGAAAGAATCAGAACATAATCGGGATTATAGGATTCCATATAATCAAGGTTCTGATAAATAGCATTTGCGGTACCTGTATACCATTCGCTGTTTTCGCTCTTCTCATAGGGCGGAAGAACCGTTACACCTCCGATATTTCTGTCAAGGTCCCACGGAATACCAATGCCAATGTGTGTATTAAGTCTTAAGGGCTGGTACTGGGTAAGAACACCGACTGTATCCACACCTGAATTAATACAGTTAGAAAGGGGAAAATCGATAATTCTGTATTTGCCGCCAAATGATACCGCCGGCTTTGCCATCTTTGCTGTAAGCACTCCAAGACGGCTTCCCTGTCCCCCCGCTAAAAGCATGGCAATCATCTCTTTTTTTATCATTGCTGTCCTCCTGCTTTGTATAAAACTATTCCTCTTTCAGTGTACCCTATTTTCCCCTTTTTAGCAATCAAACTTTACCCTTTTAAACGGCAAAATCAACAAAATTTACACACTTTTCGTTTGCATTTTAAAATGCTATAATTTAGTTTACAAAGAAAACTTTCGGAGATGTTTATGAACATTAATTTTGATAAACCCATGCACGTTTATTTCATCGGAATCGGCGGTATTTCCATGAGCGGTCTTGCAAGTATTCTGCTTACAAACGGCTTTAAGGTTTCCGGCTCCGATGCCAAGGAAAGCGAGCTTACAAGAAAACTGATTAGCGAAGGCGCCACCGTTTATTACGGCCAGGAGACCTCCCATATTCCTGCGGATGCTGAGCTTATTGTTTATACCGCAGCCATCCGTGAGGGCAATGCGGAATACACCGCAATGATGAATTCGGACATACCTCATATGACAAGAGCGGAGTTTTTAGGTGAACTTATGAAAAACTACAGGCTCCCCATCGCCATAAGCGGTACCCACGGAAAGACCACCACCACCACAATGCTTTCCGAAATACTTATGGAGGCAGAACTTGACCCCACCCTTTCAGTAGGCGGCGTGGTTAAGTCCATCAATTCAAACATCCGTGTGGGCGGCCCCGACTATTTTGTATTTGAGGCCTGCGAGTACACAAACAGCTATTTAAGCTTCTTTCCAAAGATCAGTATCATATTGAATATAGAAGAAGACCACCTGGATTTCTTTAAGGATATAAACGATATAAGGGATTCCTTCAGACGTTTTGCAGAACTTCTTCCCGAGGACGGACTTCTTGTTATAAACGGCGAAATTGATAATTACAAAGAAATCGTCAAAAACATCAAGTGTCCCTATGTGACCTACGGTTTCAGCCCTGTTTTTGACTTCTATGCAACTGATGTACACTTTGACAAAGACGGACATCCCGCCTTTACCTGCCACGTAAAGAAAACCGGAGGCGAATTCGATGTTTCCCTTTCAACCACGGGCAGACACAATGTTTCAAACGCCCTTGCGGCAATCGCAGTTGCGAGAAACATTAAAGTATCCGCTTCAAGAATTCGTGAGGCCCTTAAAAAGTGTGATGGTTCAAAACGTCGCTTTGAGATTCTCGGTGAGTTTAACGGTGTGACAGTTGTGGACGATTACGCTCATCATCCTTCTGAAATTGCAGCAACCCTTAAGGCCGCAAAGAATCGTCCCCATAACAGACTCTGGGTTGTTTTCCAGCCCCACACCTACACCCGTACAAAGGCCTTCCTTAATGAGTTTGCGGAATCTCTGGCCATAGCGGACAAAGTCGTTCTCACGGATGTATATGCAGCCAGAGAAAAGGATATTTACGGAGTCAATTCCCAAAACCTGTATGAGCTTATGAAAAGCAACGGTACCGATATAACCTACATAAAAGACTTTAAGGATATCGAAAATTTTGTTAAGGAAAATTGCACTACTGGTGATCTGTTGATAACTATGGGTGCCGGAGACGTTGTAAATATAGGCCAAAACTTAGTTTCAAAATAATTATCCACTAATCCACACCGATAAGGTTCAAAAAAACCCGACTCTCGATGTGGATTATTTTTTCCCTAAGTTTAGGGCTTTGCACCGCTATACTCCTATTTAATCCACATTATCCACACTATCCACAAAAGAAAGTGACTTCTGCCCTCCGCATGTTTTTTCGGCACTTTATCCATATTCATTTGAACGGTTCTTTGTTACACTGACATTGCTGTTACTACTAGGGGGATAAGGGAGTATATCCATGAATTCTTTGACAATCTACAGGGACAATTATGCGGGCAGCACTGCCATATCCAATCGTTTCATCGATGAGTATATGTCTGATGCCAACGATGCCCAGCTGAAAGTCTATCTTTATCTTGTTCGTATGATGAGCGCCAATCTGCCCACAGGCATTTCCGATATGGCTGACAAGTTCAATCACACCGAAAAAGATATTATGCGTGCACTCAAATATTGGGAGAAGAATCATCTTCTTTCTTTGGAATATAATGATCAGAAAGTATTAACCGGTATCCGTTTCACTTCGCCTGTCAGCGCACCTATGGCCGAGGAAAGACCTCTTGCGCCCATAGTGCCCTTAAAGCTTGTATCAAGTGAAGCCGAGGAAAAGCCCGTCGTAAAACAGGAGCCTCCTAAACCCGATTACGAAAACATTTCCTATTCAAGAGACCAGCTTAAGAGCTTTAAGGATAATCCGGAAACCGGTCAGATTCCTTTTATTGCGGAGGCATATCTTAAGAAGCAGCTTTCTCTTAAGGACATTGAAATCCTCTATTTCATTCATGAGGACCTTCATTTTTCCTGTGAACTTATTGACTACCTTCTTCAGTATTGCGTAGAAAAGGGAAAGAGCTCTTTTGCATATATAAAGGCAGTTGCCATTTCCTGGGCAGAGGCAGAAATTCAGACTGTAAAACAGGCTAAAGCCTTCATCGGCAACAGCTATGACAAAACCGTCTATACCATCCTTAAGGCCCTTGGTCGCAACCAGCTTGTTACCAGGACCGAAGCCGATCTTGTCACAAAATGGTATAAGGACTATGGTTTTGATTTGGAAATCATAAACGAAGCCTGCAACAGAACTGTTCTTGCCACCGATTCCCATCGTTTGGAATACTGTGACAAAATTCTTTCTTCCTGGAAGAAAAACGGTGTAAAGAGTCTTTCAGATGTATCAGGTCTTGATAACAGCTTCAGAAAGCCCAAAGCACCTGCACAGAACTACAACAAGAATCAGTTCAACCAGATGATTCACACCGAATATGATATAGATGAAATTGAAAAACAGCTTCTTAGCAACTAATGTTTCCACATGGTTGCCTGACATAGTATAGAATTATGAAAGGGTCTAAAAATGGCATTATCCGGCGCGCAGTTTGACACCATACTGAACAGATATGAAGTAACCAGGCTAAAAAACCATCGCCTTTTGGAAGAAAGACGCGAATATGTGTATAAAAATGTGGAAGGCTATAAAGAACTGGAAGATTCCACAGTCTCCATATCCATGGATGTGGCAAAGCGCAAAATGGAAGGGGATGAAAATGCCCTTTCAGAGCTTCATCATCTTCTTTCCGACTTAAAGTCCATGAAGAGAAGTCTTCTTATGGGCGCAGGTCTTCCTGAGGATTATCTGGATCCCATATATGACTGTCCTGCATGCAAGGACACAGGTTATATAGGTGTGGAAAAGTGCCACTGCTTAAGACAGCAGATCATTGATGCCCTTTATGCCCAGTCAAACCTTAAAGAAATTCTTGCAGAAAACAACTTTGACAGATTAAGCTATGATTATCACAGCGGAGACGCCTTAGAGGCTTTCAAGCGCGCTGTGGCAATCAGTAAGGACTTCGTTGCAAACTTTGATTACGAACATAAGAACCTTTTGTTCTACGGCTCTGTGGGAACGGGTAAATCCTTCTTATCAGGCTGTATCGCGAAGGAGATTCTTGATTCAAATCATTCCGTAATCTACTTCAGTGCCAACGCCCTCTTTGAGGCTTTGGCAAGAGAAACCTTTGAAAAACAGTCTCACGAAGACCTTTACAATTTCTATGATTATATTTATAATTGTGACTTGCTTATTGTGGATGATTTGGGAACAGAGGTTTCAAACTCCTTTGTATCCAACCAACTCTTCTCCTTCATTAACGAGAGGAACCTTCGCAAAAAGTCCACGATAATATCCACAAACCTTTCTCTGGAGCAGATTAAAGACCGCTACTCCGAAAGAGTTTTCTCGAGAATAATAAGTACTTACACAGCATGCAAGTTGTCCGGTGCGGACATTCGCATAGTTAAACGTAATCGTTAATATCGAAAGTGAGGATTATTTTTCATGGCAGCTTTTGAAGATAAGCGCAATCTTGAAACAATTCCTGTGGGATCCCTTGGGATTATTCCTCTTGAAAGTTGTAAAGAACTTGGCAAGAAGATTGACAGCTACTTAGTTAAGTGGCGTGAAGAGCGGGAAAATGAGCACAAAGAAAGCCTGGCCTTTTCAGGTTATATGCGCCCCTCTTACATTCTTGAAACAAAGGTTCCAAGATTTGGTTCCGGCGAAGCAAAGGGACTTATTCTTGAATCAGTCAGAGGTACTGACTTATACATCATGGTGGATGTCTGCAACTACTCTCTCACCTACCAGATGGGCGGCTATGAAAATCACATGTCACCTGATGATCACTATCAGGACTTAAAGAGAATTATCGCTGCTGTAGGCGGTAAGGCAAGACGTATCACCGTAATAATGCCTTTCCTATACGAAAGCAGACAGCATAAGCGCACCTCAAGAGAATCTCTTGACTGCGCAATGGCACTTCAGGAAATGACCTCCATGGGCGTTGACAACATCATTACCTTCGATGCTCACGACCCCAGAGTTCAGAACGCAATTCCCCTTCACGGCTTCGAAACAATTCAGCCCGCATATCAGTTCATTAAAGGCCTCTTAAAGAACGTTAAGGGCCTCAACATAGATTCAGACCATATGATGGTTATCTCCCCTGACGAAGGCGGAATGAGCCGTGCAATTTACCTTGCTAACGTGCTTGGTCTTGATATGGGTATGTTCTATAAGAGACGTGACTATACAAAGGTTGTAAACGGCCGTAACCCCATTGTAGCCCATGAATTCTTAGGCTCCAGCGTCGAGGGCAAGGACGTAATCATTGTTGATGATATGATTTCCTCCGGCGAAAGCGTATTGGAAGTTGCAGCTAACTTAAAATCACGCAAAGCCAATAAGATCTTCATCTGCGCATCCTTCGGTCTTTTCACCGGCGGTCTCGACCGCTTCGACAATGCCTACAAGGATGGCACCATAAACCGTGTGCTCACCACAAACCTCATCTACCAGACTCCCGAGCTTCTCTCCAGAGAATGGTACATCAACTGTGACATGAGCAAATACATTGCATACATCATCGACACCCTTAACCACGATACCTCCATCAGCGATCTCCTGGTTCCCAACGAGCGTATCCAGAGCATCGTAAACAGATATAAGATGGGTGAGTTTGATTGATATCATATATTAAATAGAAGAAACCGCGCTGAACCATCTTCAGCGCGGCTTTTTATTCTTCATTTGGAACATAGGTTATAAACTGGTTTCCGGTTTGTTCAAACAGTTTTTCCGCCTCATTCATACCCATCTTATACCAGCCTTTGTTAGGGTCAAGCACAACAACCGCGAGCTGATTGTATCCGATAAGCAGATAAGTCTTCTCTCCACCGGTCATTGCAAGCACCGGTATATCTCTGTTTATATAGTACAGAATACTGTTTAGCGAACAGCCTGTAAGGTCCAGTACGTTTTTGTTTTCAAAAGCACCTTCCATTATTGACAGAACCGTTTCGCCCTGATTAAGAAGATATTCGGAGTTTCTTACAATTCCTTCATACTCAAGCATTCTGTCCAGGCAATACGGAAGTTCACTTTTACCATCCTTCACTATATTGTCAAAGCTTAAATTCATTATCTGATTTCTAAGACTTCTGTTGGCTCTGTACCAGACATAGTAACCGGTATCATTTAAGACCGTTCCGTAATTCAGATTAGCCTCCGTTACGGCATTGGCAGGATTCGTATATATCTTCTGAAGCTTTCCTTTGTAATACACATAGTAATAATTATGTGTATTTTTTACTCTGTTAAAGTGTAGTTCTCTGGTTCCCTCGTATATTATTTCCTTAGGTCTGACCTTTATAATCTTCGAAGGAGTGTCCTTCTTCAACACTATCCTTACAACCTTTTGATAGTTTCCGAGAGTGGTGACATTAACTATGTTCTGGGTTTCTTCCTTGGGCTGGTTATTTGTTATGTATTCATTGTCTATGGCTATGTAGACCGATGGATCCTTCTCGGACTTTTTCACCCTGGACAGTATCAGAAGCGCGTCATTAACCACTCCCTGTGTCACATAGGCATTTTCATAGGAGTACTGTTTCAAAACCTCACCGAATTTGCTTTGAATCTTCATGCAGTACATAGGAAATGTGATTCTTCCTGCATTGTCAGTCACCACATCTTCTTTGTATGCAAGACCGTAAACAAAGTCCTCACCCATAAAAGCAATGGGCTTAATGTACTGTCCTTCCGGTGCATCAATTTCCGTAATCTGCTTTGTATTAAGGTTCATAAGTCTCAAGCTTTCGGACCGGTTAACGTCATCTCCGATCTGCCAGACCATCATGGCGGAATTGTCGGATACCGAATACTTGTCCTCTTCAAGATTCTCCACCAGTACCTCAACATCATCCGTTTCCACATCAATGGCATAGATTGATTTATCAAGCATTAAATAGAAGACATTTTCTCTGCTCATAAAGCAAAGTTCTTCCATGTCTCTGTTTACCACATCCGAAGGCTTATCCGAGCTAACAAAAAACTTCTCATCCAGTTCGTTGGTGAGTCCGTTAAAATAGTACAGCGTAACTCCGACTCTTCCTTCATAGGTGCCACGGTTCATATATCCGTAAACCGCAAACCAGACATTGCCCGCTTCATCAGCGCTGAGTGCTTTAATATTGTGTTCGTTTCTATAAGTTCTGGCATCGAAATTGTCTTCATCGTAAAAAGAAAACAGCTTTATAAGCCTTGCATTGCTGGCATTATAAGAGTAAAGAGCGTTCTCTGCGCAAAAAGCTATAACATTACCGTCGTTACTTTCAACAAGGCCCACATTTTCATCGCTTATCCCAAGCATTACATCTTCTTTTCTTAAAATCGGTGTATCTAAGAAGATAATTCTGTGCATTGTTCTGTCAAAATCGAGCAAATAGGACTTTTCACCGGAATATCTTACACGGAAGTACTCCTCCACAAAATATCTTGTTTCGTCCACTCCGTCGTTTGCCTTCACTATATACTTAACCATAAAAGAAGCTGTTTCCGAGGCTATTTCTTTGATGGTTATAACGGGTTCACTCTCTCTTTTAACTTTAAGATCTCCGTACGCAAGCTGCGAAAGAGAGCTGTGAATTGTCACCCTTTCAAGTGTGGTATTATCACCCTGGGAGTTAATTTCCATGTAGGGCTTAAGCTCAGCATTTGTGTCCATGGACATTTCTTTTTCGCAAAAGTATTTTACAAACGCAAGCTTTTCTTTTACACAATAATCAGGAGCTTCCACTATTCTTGTATGGTATGAGGCTTCTTTATCATCGGAAAATGTAAGACAAATCTCAAGGCTGTATTCCACATACTCCTTCATTAGATCCTTAAATCCGACTGAAGCATGTATGTTGAAATCATCTTCGGTGTAGTCATCAAGAGTAATATTTTCAATTAATCTGCTGCCGTCAACAGTTCTGACCTTTAAGGAGACATTCTTTACCTGCCTTCCGTATTTTGCAATACGAAAAGTAACCCCTCTCTCGTCATCAAGGGGGGTTATGCTTTCACGGAGAAGTCCATATTCCATGGCGGATGTGTAACCGTAAAGTTCATTTACCGTTTCACCGCCCACATTCATATAAACAACAGGAAGAGTGGCTTTTTCCATATCACGTGTGGTATTAACATTTCCTCGGTTCATAATAATCCCTGCAAGATACAGAGTTCCCGCAAAGGTTATTACTACAGCGATAAATTTTAATATAAACCTTTTCATATATCACTTTCTCTTAAAAGCTTCTCAAGAGTTATTTCTCCGCCGATAAGAGCACTTAACTTTTGTTCCTGCTCAATAAGTCCCTTTTTCACCATGCCCTTCTTGTCCTTAACGGCTCTGATAAGAAGATTTTTGGGAGTGTGCTCCATATCTATAAACTCAAGTATCTGCGTATCATACCCTGCCTGAGTAAGAAGGTTTCCTCTCATGGCGTCTGTAAAAATCGCTGACATTCTTTCTTTAAGAATACCGTATCTGGAAATTCCAAGAAGATCGTCACTGTTCTTAAGGCGGTTCAGTTCATGCTGACAGCAGGGAACTGCCATAATCACATCTGCATCCCACTTAATGGCTTTGTATATTGCATAATCTGTTGCAGTGTCACAGGCGTGAAGCGTCATAACCATATCCACATGGTCGACGCCATCAAAATGCTCTATATCACCTTCAATAAACCGGAGGTGTTCGTACTTATATTTCTTACGAAGTCTATTACATTCGTTTATAACATCCGTTTTAAGATCAAGACCTATAATGCGGGCCTTAAATTTTTTAAGCTCCACAAGGTAATAGTACAGTGCAAAGGTCAGATAAGATTTTCCGCAGCCGAAATCAATTATGGTGATCGGCTTTGAGTCATCAAATTTAGAAGCCACATCATCCACAAACTCAAGATACCTGTTTATCTGTCTGAATTTATCGTATTTTGCCCTGGTAACTTTTCCATCAGGGGTCATAACTCCAAGATCCACCAAAAAAGGCACAGGAGTACCTTCCTTAATAAGGTAGTTCTTGGTTCTGTTATGTTCAAGAGATGCCTTGGTTCCCGTAACGCTTTTATTCCTCACCACGGTAACGGTTCCCTTTTTGTTGGCAAGAACCGTGTAGCCCTCTTCTTCTGTTTCAAAAAGGCCCTGAAGGAACATGGACGGAACCACATTTTCAAGATACTTCTTAATATCTTTATCCGAAAAGTTTTCATGAATCTCTTTTACGGTGTTTGAATCCTTGCTTCCAACACTTTTCGTCACTTGAAAAAGCAGCTTTTCCTTAACCTTAATCGGTCTTATCTGGACCTTGGAAGCCTCTGCGACCTTTGTGGGCTTTGATAAAACAACTCTTATTAACTTTTCACCGATTGTGTCTTCTATTAGTTCTAAATAATGCATGTTATTTAATATTCTTGTTAATAATTGGATAATTGTCCTGTGTTATAATAATTTATATATGTTCTTGAAGAGAAACTTGCAGGTTTTTATCGCCTGCAAGTTTTTTTGCTTTAGTAGAATATATGATTTCCAATCTGGATTCCTGTAAGACCGGGAATAGGAGTTCTGAAATGCAGGCAGTTTCCTACATTTGTTACTCCGCTCATGGCCGTATCGGCCGCGCGGTAACAGTCCTGATTAGTCTTGCCAATGGACAGGTAGTAATCAAATCTTCCGCTTCCAACAGGAGAGAACTGACTCCTCTGTCTTATAACACCGTTTACGGTATCGGGATATACGGAGCTTAGTACTCTGTTAATAACAACAGAACCAACGGCAACTTTTCCTTCATAGGGTTCACCGCCGGCTTCACAATAAATAATTACAGCCAGTAAATATCTGTCACCTTCATCGAATTTCACCTGAGAAATATCACGCCACACAGATTTCGCCGCAAGCGCCGAAAGTCTTAATTCTTCTTCCAGCTGCTTTTTAATCGCAGCCACATCCGCTTCCTTGGCCTTGAGCTCTGCCTCATATGCGAGAAGTTCTTCTTCGGCATCATCAATTAAATCGCTGTATTCCGCAACCTTTTCCTTGGTGTTCTGAATTATAACCATCACATTGGCTTTTTCCTCTTCAGCCTCAGCCATCAGGGCATCAAGTTCTCTTTTTTCTTCCTGAAGCATTGCTTCAAGAATATCTATCTGCTTTCTGGTGTTCTGGTATTCTTCGAATTTTTCTTCATCATACCTTGCCAAGGATTCCATATAATTGCTTAATGTTATGAAATCGGAAAAGGATTTGGCATTGAATATGATTTCAAGATAAAGGCTTTTACTGTCCTTATACATAAACTGGATACGTTTTTTCATGGCATTGTACTGCGCTTCTTCTATGGAAAGCGCCTCTGCCAAAGCTGCCTGTGTTTCTTCTATTTCCTGCTGCTTATTATTAATACGGTTCTCCAGGTCTTCGATTTTAGCGGTTATTTTATCAAGTTCCGCACTTAAATTCTTAAGTTCCTTTTTTAACTGGGACTTTCTTTTGTTAAGAGCTTCAACTTCTTTTTTCTGCGAATCGACCTTGTCCTTTGCCTTGTCTCGTTCTTCTTGCGCATTATTCAGTTTGTCTTTTGTGGTCTGAGTTGCATAAGCAGAATGGGGCGTGGCAGCAAAAACCATACCCACAATCAACAGCATCGAAAGGACACGAAAAAATCGTCTTTTTTTCATACTCTCCTCAAATTACATCAACAATTCAACCTTTCGGCCTGTCTTTTCATATTTATAATATCTGACTCCCGCCGCATCAAGCATTCTTTTGGATGCTCTTGTGGAGGGAGAATCAGCGTATTTGTCACTGTCATATACAATGGTCTTTATTCCGCTTTGAATGATTGCCTTTGCACATTCATTGCATGGAAAAAGAGATACATAAATTTTGGAGCCCTCAAGGCTTCCACCCCTGTAGTTCAGGATTGCATTTAACTCACTGTGGGTTACGTAAGCATATTTTGTATCTTCGGACTCTCCTTCCCTCTCCCAGGGAAAATCGTCATCGGAACAGTTCTTGGGAAAACCGTTATACCCCATTGAAAGTATCTTATTGTCTTCACTGACTATACATGCCCCAACCTGTGTGTTGGGATCCTTTGAACGCATTCCCGAGAGCATTGAAACTCCCATAAAATATTCATCCCAAGATATATAATCTTTACGTTTCATAAAAGCCTCCCCTGCCTCTAAGAAAGTATTTCAAAGCAAAGGGCCGATGCGGTTACTCGCTTCGGCCCGGTGTCTGACAATTACTTTGTACCAAAGATTCTGTCTCCGGCATCACCAAGTCCGGGAACAATATAAGCATGCTCGTTAAGTTTTTCATCAAGAGCACCTACATACATATCAACATCAGGATGAGCTTCCTGCATTTTCTTAATACCTTCGGGTGCGGCAATAATGCACATGAAGTGAATCTTCTTGCAACCCTTGTCTTTAAGCATCTGGATTGCAGCCACTGAAGAACCGCCGGTAGCAAGCATAGGGTCAACCACAAATACTTCTCTTTCGTCACAGTCAGCGGGAAGCTTGCAGTAATATTCAACAGGTTCGTGTGTATCGGGGTCTCTGTATAAACCGATATGTCCCACCTTAGCCGCAGGAATAAGTGAAAGCATACCGTCAACCATACCAAGACCTGCTCTTAAGATAGGGATGATGGCCATCTTCTTACCCTTAAGCTCTTTAACGGTTGTCTTGCAGATAGGTGTTTCAATTTCCACATCAGAAAGTTCAAGATCTCTTGTTGCTTCATAGCAGATAAGCTGTGCAATTTCTGAAATTGTCTGTCTGAAGTCCTTTGTTCCGGTATCTTTTCTTCTGATATAACCGATTTTGTGCTGAATAAGGGGGTGATCCATTATTACTACTTTTGACATAACATTTTCTCCTCTTTATCTTTCTATAAGTGATACTCTTCTGGCGTGTCTTTCTTCACCGGAAAAGTCAGTATCCAAGAATGTATCCACAATATTGAGGGCAAGATTCTGACCCACAATACCTGCACCGAGTGCAAGAACGTTTGCATCATTATGAAGTCTTGTAAGCTTTGCGCTTACTGAATCTGAGCAAAGAGCGCATCTGATTCCCTTCACTTTATTTGCTGTTATGGAAATACCGATTCCTGTTGTGCAGATTACAATACCTTTCTCGCATTCTCCGCTTGCAACTGCCTTTGCAACCGCTCTTCCGTATACAGGATAGTCGCAGGATGACAAGTCATTGCATCCGAAATCCTTGTATTCAAGACCTCTTTCCTCAAGATGCTTCTTAACAATCTGCTTTAATTCAAATCCGCCGTGATCACTGCCAATAGCTATCATTTTTATTCTCCTTACGCCTTTATTATCTGATGTCCCGCAGCCTTAAGCAATCTGTTCATTACAGCTGCACCGACACCGTTTTCACCAAATGATTCCGAATATATTACTTCAATTCCCTCATCATCAAATTCTCTCAATATTCTGAAAAGATGATGTGCGGTCTCTTCCTCTGCACCTTTATGCCCTGCACTCTTAACGGTTGTATTTTTGTAAAGAGCCTTTGTTTCCTCGGTGGCTATTACACCGGTTTTAAGGCCTTTGCTCTCAGCTTCCGTCAAAAGAAGATTTATCTTAAGAACAACATCCTCAAAAGAACCTTCCACAATGGTAAGTTCACCCTTTGGAGCATAATGTCTGTATTTCATGCCCGGGGCCTTCGGCGCCGTCTTACAGTCTGAGTCGATTATCGCCCTGTCCCAAAGAACCTCTTCTGAAAGGGCTTCTTTTAACATTTCATCGGTTATATAGCCCGGACGCAAAATCATTGGCTTACCTTCGGAGAAGTCCACTATTGTGGATTCAAGACCCACATCACAGGGGCCGCCGTCAATAATCATTTCGATTCTGCCGTCCATGTCTTCTTTAACAAATTTTGCAACCGTAGGACTGGGGCGTCCCGACAAATTGGCGCTTGGTGCCGCAATGTATCCGCCGGAAGCATCAATCAGCGCCCTTGCTATTTTATTGGAGGGCATTCTGACTGCTACGGTATTAAGCCCGCCGGTGGTCTCAAGCGGTACTGCGTCGTTCTTCTCAAATATCATGGTCAGGGGACCGGGCCAGAAAATCTCAGCCAGTTTTCTCGCATCTTCCGGCACGGATGCAACAATTTTCTCAAGATCCTGCATGTTGGAAACATGCACTATCAGAGGATTGTCGCTTGGACGTCCCTTCGCCGCATATATTTTCTTGGAAGAATCTTTATTTAGTGCGTCTCCGCCAAGTCCGTAAACCGTTTCTGTAGGGAAAGCCACCAGACCACCATTTTTAATTATCAGGCCCGCCTGCTCAATGCTTTCCTTATCTATATTCTCTTCATCCAGAATTACTATTTTAGTATCCATATTTAAGTAATTATATCACAATAATAAAGCGGATGATACCATCCGCTTTAAAATTAATATGACATATATGCTTCGTAAAGTTCCCAAATATCCGCAGTTTCCTGACCAAGTCTCCAGGCTGCCGCGCCGCCGATTCCAAGCGTGTTCATAATATTGAGTCTTGCCTGTACGGAATCGTAATCCTCCATCCAAACCTGGTAAAAAGTATTTCCGATGGTACCCTCTGCATAATTCTGACCGGTGGCTTCGTCCCAGGTGGTCTCAAGCTTGTTCTTCTTGAGGAAATCCTTTGCAACTGCCATTGTTACCGCTTCACTGGTTATTTCGCCGCCCTTTGTCTTCCAGACTCTGGTGTAAAAGGGAATTGCGTTAATAACCTTTTTTGCAGGTACAACAGCCATTGTATTTTTAATACCGTCAGTCATCCATGAGATTCCTGAAACCGAACCGATTTCACTGCCGTTATAGTGCTCATCATAGCCCATTATTATTACATAGTCAGCGAACTTACCCTGCTCTTCCCTATTGTAAAAGGCAGTATATTCCGTAGGTACATGATTATCCACCGAAAGAATAAGATTGTTCTTGTGGCACTCTAACGCAAGCTCCCTAATAAACTGGATATAATTGTCACCGGCTTCCGGAGGGACCGATTCAAAGTCCACATTTATTCCTTCACATCCGTATTTTAAGGTTTCTTCCACAAGCCCCGATATCAGCTTTGCTCTCTTGCTTGTGTAGGTAATGACCTCCAGCAAATTCACATCAGTATCGGTATGAAAGTTAGCAACAAGGGGCCACACCTCCATATCCATCTTATGGGCAGCCTCCACATAGTCTTTGGTAGCTATGCTCGAAAAGTTTCCTTCATTATCATTAAGCCAGTACCATGTGGGAGAAATTACATTTACCTCTTTAATCTTTGCACATGCGTTGTACAATTCGCTCGCACCCTGGGGATATTCGATATTGTGCCACACAAGATTAATCTTTGTATCCTTTGTAAGGCAGGAATACTGTTCTTTTGGAACATCCGATGCAGGGCATGCAATTTCTTTGGTCACTTCGCCCAGAAATTTAGTGGGCACATAGCCAATAAAAGCGTCGGAAGTTTTAACCATGGTCCAGTCATCAAGTTCCCCAAGAGTCTCAACCTTGTCACCTTTTTTAACCGATGTAAGTATCTCACTCTTAACGCCCGCACGCCATCTGACCTCTGTATCGTTCTTTATATCCGCCACAATCTTATCATTCCACTCCGTATACAGCTGAATACGGTGGGGCTCATCGAACAATTCGTATGTGAAATTCACAAATCTCTTTGCATAATCAAGAGCAATATATAACTTACCTCCCTTACTGATTGCAGGCTCATAATCCAGGTTTTCTGACTTTCCGTCAAAAGAAACCGACTTCGAGCCCATCTCAACCGTAAAGGTGGTCTTGTCACTTGTATATAAAAGAAGATTCTCGTTTTCGTCAAAGTAGAAACGGGAAGTCAACAGGTCTGAAAGAAGGCCCTTTTCGAAATAGACCCTTCCGTTTATTAACTTTCCGTAATAAGGAATCTTCTCATTTTGCAAAATAATGGGAACAGCATCACTTGAGAATATTTCAAAATACTCATTAAGGTCCGCTTTCTCTGTTCCGTATGAATATTTATCAAAAGTCGGCTTGCCAAAGCCAAACAGTATTACGACGCATATAAGGACGATCGCAACAATGGCGGGTATAAGTTTTTTCATTAAATACCTCCTCCGATCGTCCTTAATTATATCAGACAAACTGATTGACGTCATTAAGTTTTACTTAAGACCTCCCTATGCGTCCTGCATTTAATAAGCAATTAGGCCTTAATACCTGATTTCATCGAGGTTTCCATCCTTGTCATATACAAATATCGGCATATAGCTGTTGCTTTTGGAAATAATAAATTCTCCCACCATATCAGGCGTGGCAGGATTACCCCCTATATAAAGCTTTACCCCCCATTCATATAACTGTGCAATTTTAGTGTTATCAACCACTTTGATCGAACCTCCATAAACGTGATAAACAAAACAGCGTAGATTACTGCCTTGTCAGTAATAAGTGCTCCGAACCCGGTTCAAAAAACATTTCTCCTGAGTGCTACCTTCATAGAGAATTTTTGAATTATTTGCTTGTTACTAAATTAGGAAAAATAAAAGATCCCGAAACACGACACGATAAGCGTGCCGAAAGACTTCTCCGTTAAAATCGGAGATTAGATTATATTTCGTAAGTCTGATTCCTCACAGTGTGAGGCACCTTCAAAGCCTCCTTTCCGAACATTTTTAAGCTCGAAGCACATAAATACAGTATACGCAAATTTATTTTGAAAGCATGAACAAATTATGAACAAACACAGACAAATCTGAAAACAATTTAAGACCAAATATGAATTTTACCCTTTTCTTTCTTTGTACACGCTTCATTAATTGGCCTGTGTTAGAATTTATTAAATCATTGTAAAACATGTTTTTCATCCCTTGACTTGAATTAATTGAAAGAATAAGATTCAAATATGAAAATAGAAAAAGTAAACGATCATCAGATTCGCTGTACATTAACTCGCGAGGATCTGGCATCAAGACGCATAAAAATGAGCGAGCTTGCATACGGTTCCGAAAAGGCGAAGGATCTGTTCAGGGATATGATGGAAAAAGCAAATGATGAATATGGTTTTGAAGTGGATAACATCCCTCTTATGATAGAAGCAATTCCTGTAAGCGGAGAATGTATCGTACTTGTCATTACCAAGGTTGAGGATCCCGAGGAGCTTGACACCAGATTTTCTAAGTTCGCTCCCGGTATAAGCGATGATGATTCTTCATCCGAGGAAGATGATGTAACCGAGGATATTGTCAATATTGCGGATTTATTTAAGAAGTTTAAGGAGGCCGCAACAGACAAAAAGGAACCGGATAAGCTTACATCAATGTTTGATGGTATGGCATTTTCTTTTGACTCAATAACAAAACTTGCTTCCGTGTGCAAAAGCGCAAACAGCTTCTTCACCGGTGTAAGTTCTGTATACAAGGATGTGGATGATTCCTATCTTCTCACTGTCAACCGCAATAAGATGGATGTGACAGACTTTGTAAAAGCCTGCAATCTCTTCTCGGAATATGGCTCTGCGCTGAAGGGCAAGTCCATCTCCGAAAGCTACTTAAAAGAGCATTGTGAACTTATAGTAAGTAAAAACGCAATCGAAACGCTTGCAGAAATCGGTTAACCCGAGGCGCTGCAAGCGCTTTTTTATTGTCGGGACGGGAATAGCCGTGTACAGGCCTGATTGCAAACAACAAAAAAGGCTCCCCACACTGTGGGAAGCCCTTACGGAATTCAAATTAAAGCTTCTTAAGTTCATCCATAAGTTTATCAACATCAATTCCGTGTACCATAGCTGCATCTTCGATGCTCTCTGCCTGTGCTGAAGGACAGCCAAGGCAATGCATTCCGGCCTGCATAAGAACAGGTGCTGCTTCGGGAGTAGTGCGGAGGATTTCTCCGATTGTCATATCCTTTGTTATATCTGCCATCTTAAGTCTCCTTTCATATCGGTGGCCACAGTCTGAAAAGGCATCTCTTCAGGCTGAAGTTTTTCTGTTAATACCTCACTAGTATAATACTGTTTTAAAGGCATTTCAAGACCGTAGAAAACCCTATAATTAGGCGTTTGTTCTTAAAAAAGAACATTCCAGATTATTGACTGAGATTAAGGGTTATTCTATAATGGTGTTTGCATAAAAAGAATGATTCGATGAATCGATTTTCGTCGTCATTTAAAAATTACACTTATCAAAACTACTTACAGGAGGATTTCAAAATGAGACCAGAATGGAAAGACTTTGTAGGCGGCAAGTGGGAAAACGAAATCAACGTACGTGATTTCATCCAGAAGAACTATCATCCCTATGACGGAGATGATACATTCCTTGCAGGCCCTACTCAGAACACCAAAGACCTTTGGGCTATGGTATCTGAACTTGCAAAGAAGGAAAGAGAAGCAGGCGGTGTTCTTGATATGGACACAAAGGTTGTTTCTACCATCACTTCTCACGGCCCCGGCTATCTTGACAAGAATAAGGAAACAATCGTAGGTTTCCAGACAGATAAGCCCTTCAAGCGTTCAATGCAGCCTTACGGTGGTATCCGTATGGCAGAAAAGGCTTGTGCTGATAACGGATATACAGTAGATCCTGAAATCAGTGAGTTCTTCTCTGTTCACAGAAAGACACACAACGCAGGATGTTTCGATGCTTACAACGAGGAGATGAGAGCATGTCGTTCATCTCACGTAATCACAGGTCTTCCCGATGCTTACGGACGTGGACGTATCATCGGTGACTACAGACGTATCGCTCTTTACGGTATCGATCGTCTTATCGAAGACAAGCTTGCTCAGAAGGATTCAACAGGACGTATCATGACAGATGATGTTATCCGTCTTCGTGAAGAAATTTCAGAGCAGATCGTAGCATTAAAGATGATGAAGCAGATGGCTGCATCATACGGCTGCGATATTTCCAAGCCCGCTTCAAACGTACAGGAAGCTATTCAGGCTACATACTTTGGTTACCTTTCAGCAGTTAAGGAGCAGAACGGTGCTGCTATGTCACTTGGACGTACTTCAACATTCATCGACTGCTACGCTGAAAGAGACTTAGCTAACGGAACATTTACCGAAGAGCAGATTCAGGAATTCGTTGACCACTTCATCATGAAGCTTCGTTGCGTTAAGTTTGCTCGTACACCTGAATACAACCAGATTTTCGCCGGCGACCCTGTATGGGTAACCGAATCAATCGGTGGTGTTGGTATCGACGGACGTCACATGGTAACAAAGATGAGCTTCCGTTACCTTCACACATTATCTAACCTTGGTGCTGCACCTGAACCCAACCTTACAGTACTTTGGTCCACAAGACTTCCTCTTTCTTTCAAGAAGTTCTGTGCAAAGATGTCAATTCAGTCATGTTCTATCCAGTACGAGAACGATGACCTTATGCGTGTAACACACGGCGATGACTACGGTATTGCTTGCTGCGTATCTTCAATGAGAATCGGTAAGGAAATGCAGTTCTTCGGCGCTCGTGCAAACCTTGCTAAGTGCTTACTTTACGCTCTTAACGGTGGTGTTGACGAAGTTACAAAGAAGCAGGTTGGTCCTAAGTATCGTCCTGTTGAAGGTGAATACCTTGATTATGATGACGTAATGGCTAAGTACACCGATATGATGGAATGGTTAGCTGACGTTTATGTAAATACTCTTAACGTTATTCACTATATGCATGATAAGTACTGCTACGAGAGAGCACAGATGGCTCTTCACGACAGAGATGTTCGCCGTTACTTCGCAACAGGTATGGCTGGTCTCTCAGTAGTAACTGACTCATTATCAGCTATCAAGTATGCTAAGGTTAAAGTTATCCGTGACGAAGACGGTGTTATCACAGACTTCGAAACAACAGGTGACTTCCCTAAGTATGGTAACGATGATGACCGTGCAGACTCAATCGCTACAGAATTAGTTCACAAGTTCATGACAATGATCAGAAGACATCATACCTACAGAGATGGCTTCCCTACAATGTCAGTTCTTACAATTACTTCTAACGTAACATATGGTAAGGCTACAGGTAACACACCTGACGGACGTAAGAAAGGTCAGCCTTTCGCTCCCGGTGCTAACCCTATGCACAACCGTGATACTCATGGTGCAGTTGCATCCCTTTCATCTGTTGCTAAGCTTCCTTTCATGGATTCACAGGATGGTATCTCAAATACCTTCACTATTATCCCCGGAGCACTTGGTAAGGAAGATAAGGTATTCGCAGGCGATATCGAGATCGACTTAAAGTAATATAAAGATTATTTCACAGGAGGTGATCCCTTTGGACGAGAACGCAATGATTGAAGATCTTGTAAAAATGCTTGATCAGGATATGGCAAACGGTGTTGGACACGTTAATGTGGATTTCGATGCTAATTCAAAAAATCCCAAATCTGTTCAGACAATGGGATGCACCGACTGTTCAAGAACTCCCCTTGCGTGCAGTGTTCCCACACTCCACCAAGGATTAGAGGACTACGAATAATTTAGGAGGACAAAATAATGGCAACAGCAGTTAACACACAGCAGGTTGATAACCTTGTTTCATTACTTGACGGTTATGTAACAAAGGGCGGACATCACCTTAATGTAAATGTATTAAACAGAGATACCCTTCTTGATGCACAGGCTCATCCTGAGAACTATCCTCAGCTTACAATTCGTGTATCAGGATACGCAGTTAACTTCATCAAGTTAACACCTGAACAGCAGGCAGACGTTATCTCCCGTACATTCCACGAAGCATTCTAATTAATTTAAGATGCAGCTTAAGGGTCCGGTAGTTACCGGACCCTTTTTTAACAGAAAGAACATGCCGATATATAAAGAGGAAATACTATGCAGGGAAGAATTCATTCACTTGAAAGCTTTGGTACCGTAGACGGACCCGGCGTACGATACGTTGTATTTGTGCAGGGTTGTCCTATGAGATGTAAATACTGCCACAATCCCGACACCTGGGAAATGAACGCAGGTGAGCTCACCGAGCCGGATTATATCATCGAACAATACGAAAGAAATAAGGGCTTTTACAAGGACGGTGGCATAACCGTTACCGGCGGCGAGCCCTTAATGCAAATTGACTTTCTTATTGATTTGTTTACAAAGGCCAAAGAGAAAAATATTCATACATGTATAGATTCCTCAGGAATCGCATTTAATCCATCTAATCCTGAGCTTATGCTTAAATTTGACAAGCTTATGACTTTGACAGACCTTGTTATGCTTGATATAAAGCACATAGATCCCGAAAAGCATTTAGAGCTTACCAAGCAGCATAACGAAAACATTCTCGCTTTTGCAAAATATTTAAGCGAAAAAAATGTGGACACATGGATCAGACATGTTGTGGTTCCCGGTATCACAGATGATGATGAGTACCTTTACAAGCTTGGATACTTTATCGGCGGGCTCCAAAGCCTTAAGGCTTTGGATGTGCTTCCATACCATGATATGGGCAAGACCAAGTATGAGAAACTTGGGATAGACTATGTTCTTAAGGACGTTCCTCCCATGGATAAGAACGTTCTTGTAGATAAAAAGAAGGTTATTATCGATGGCATCAAAGCCAGACGGGCTGAACTTTCAAAATAAGTACTTGTTAATTTTATAGTTCTATACTAAAATTAGTACGAACGAATAAGTAAGGAGGACAAAATAATGGCATTTGTTATTGGTGATTCTTGCGTATCTTGCGGTTCTTGCGAATCTCAGTGCCCTGTAAGCGCTATTGCAGCAGGCGATTCAAAGTTTGAAATCGACGCAGATACATGTATTTCATGTGGTTCTTGCGCAGGCCAGTGCCCCGTAGGAGCAATTTCAGAAGAATAATCTGATAAGAGAAAACCCCGGTACAAAGTACCGGGGCTTTTTTTATTTGTATTATTCAAAATTATTGTACTGTTCTCTGGAAAGATTTGCGAACTTGGTAAGTTCCGCAATCCACGCAAGCTTAACCGTTCCGATTGCACCATTACGCTGTTTAGCAATTATAATCTCTGAAATACCTTTGTCCGGGCTTTCATGATTATAATAATCATCTCTGTAAATAAACATTACAACATCAGCATCCTGCTCTATGGCACCTGATTCACGAAGGTCAGAAAGCATAGGTCTGTGATCGTCTCGTTTTTCTACAGCACGGCTAAGCTGAGAAAGAGCAATTACGGGCACGTTTAATTCACGGGCAAGACTCTTAAGTGCACGGGAAATGTCTGAAATTTCCTGCTGTCTTGATTCAGAGCCCTTGCCGGAGCCTGTCATAAGCTGCAAATAGTCAATCATTATAACAGAAAGACCATGCTCCAGTTTATATTTGCGGCACTTGGATCTTAACTCACCGATACTGATACCGGGAGTGTCGTCAATAATAAGTTTTGACTGGCCTATATCTGTCGCACCCTCTATAAGATTCTCCCAATCAGCCTCATCCAGGTTACCTGTTCTTAATTTCTGAGCATCCACACCGGACTGCAGGGAAAACATACGGTTTACAAGCTGTTCTTTTGACATTTCCAGTGAAAAAATAGCAACCGGCAAATGCTGCTTAAATGCCATACTCTGGGCTATGTTAAGAACAAAGGCAGTCTTACCCATTGAAGGACGGGCAGCTATAAGTATAAGGTCGGAGGGCTGAAAACCTGCCGTCTTATAATCCAAATCAATAAAGCCTGTGGAAATACCGGTTACCGTACCCTTTGTACGAGCAGCAAGCGATATTTTATCAAGCGCATTATTAACAACAGTGCTGATGGGCACAAAATCACCCGCATTACGTCTCTGGATAACCTTAAATATTTTCTTCTCGGTGTCATCCATTATATCTTCAAGAGAGTCCTTCTGAGCATAGCAGGTATTCTCTATGTCTTCATTAACCCTTATAAGCTTTCTAAGTCCTGCTTTTTCAGCCACTATGTTGGCATAATATTTGATATTAGCCGCTGTAGGAACCGAATCAAGCAAATCCTTAATGTATTCCACATTGGATACTTCCGGAGGAATGTCTTTCTCCTTCAATCTGTCCTGAAGAGTTATAAGGTCTACAGGCTTTCCTTCGTTGTGAAGTTCCACCATTGTATCAAACATTATTTCGTTTTGTTTAATGTAAAAATCTTCCCCCAAAAGAATTTCCGATGCAACCGTTATTGCATCTCTGTCAAGAAGCATAGCTCCTATAACAGACTTCTCTGCCTCAATGCTGTGGGGAAGTATGCGTTTCTGCCATTCCTCAGCCATTCTCTTCTACCTTAACCCGTAATTTTGCTGTAACTTCGGCATGAAGCTTAACAGTAAGCTCATACATGCCAAATGCCTTAATTGCATCATCAATAACGATTTTTTTCTTATCAAGTTCGATGCCAAACTGCTTCTTTGCTTCTTCAGCGATTTCCTTGGAGGATACGGAGCCGAATACTCTGCCACCCTCTCCGCCTTTCATTTTCACAACAACTGTGAGCTTTGAAATCTCTTCCGCAAATTTCTTAGCCTTTTCAAGGTTCTCCTTTGCAATTTTCTCCTCATTTGCCTTCTGAAGCTTAAGATTGTTAAGGTTCTGGTTAGTTGCCTCAATACCTAATTTCTTGGGCAGAATAAAGTTTCTTGCATATCCGTCGTTTACTTCTACTATCTGATCCTTTTTCCCAAGGGTTTTAACATCCTGTAATAAAATAACCTTCATTATATCTCTCCTCCACCAATCATATTATCAAGTGTGGTCTTTAACAGTTCTATTGCACTATCAACTGTGTGATCACTAAGCTGGGCTCCGGCAACGCTCATATGGCCGCCTCCGCCTAGTTTCTCCATAATAATCTGCACATTCACCTCGTCAATGGATCTGGCACTTATAAACACCTGATTGTTGTAATATGTAAAAACAAAACTTGCCTTAACGCCCTTTATATCCAAAAGTCCGTTGGCAGCCTGTGCACCTACAACCGTAGGGCTTGAGCACTTGTCAGCGTCACACACCGATATTGCATAGTGTGAACGGTAAATTTCCGCCTGACTGACAGCATCTGCTTTTGCTCTGTAATCGTTGGCTTCCTCTCTGAAAAGCTTACGCACTCTGGTAACATCCGCACCGTTACGTTTTAAGAAAGCGGCTGCCTCAAAGGTTCTTACGCCTGTTTTCTGAGCAAAATTATCTGTATCAATCATGATTCCCGAATACATGCAATCAGCTTCTTCAGGGCGAATACGCACATTATCTGTAGTGTACTGTAATATCTCCGAAACCATTTCACATGTGGAAGAAGCATAAGGTTCCACATAGGAAAGTGTGGCATTTTCAATTGGCTCTGCACCCTGTCTGTGATGATCTAAAACAACTATGGACTTACATTTACCAAACAAATCAGGACATTCCGTAATGCTTGGTCTGTTAACATCCACTATAACCAAAACAGCATTGTTTCCGATTTCGTCCAGAGCTCTCTGGGAGCTGATTATCATATCGGAAGCAAAGTCGGGATTGTTCTCAAACATATCAACCATGGGACGCATGGAAGCAGTTACATTATCAAGAACAATGTGAGCCTTCTTCTCTAAGTTTGTGGCTATACGGTATATACCCACAGAAGCACCAAAGCTGTCCACATCACCCATTCTGTGTCCCATAATGAACACTTCCTCTTTACTGGTGATGATTTCCATAAGGGCGTGAGCTTTAACACGGGCCTTAACTCGGGTGTTCTTATCTACCTGCTGACTCTTGCCTCCGTAATAAGAAAGCTGATCGGGAGACTTTACGACCGCCTGGTCTCCGCCTCGACCGAGAGCCATATCGATTGCGGCTCTTGCAAACTCATAGTTCTGAGCATAGCTTAGTCCGTCAAGGCCAACACCTATACTTAAGGTTACGGCAATTTCGTTACCGATATTAACGGTTTTTACATCTTCAAGAATATCAAATCGGTTTTCTTTTAACTGAGCAACGCAGCTCTTTCGCAAGATAACCATATACTTGTCCTTCTCAAGCTTCTTGGTAATACCATCAAGAGAGGACATGTACTTATTAATCTTTCGTTCAATCAGGGCTGTAAGAAGGGATCTTCTTACTTCTTCAACGCTCTCCAAGGCCTCTTCATAGTTATCGATATACACCAGTGCAACAGTTAAACTCTGGTCATCAACTTCCTTCAATGCAAGCTTCAAAGCGGTATTATCAAAAAGGTACATTGCCACAAGGAAATTATTGTAATCCTTCGGAACAGAAACCGTGTTATTGTTATCAAGCATTTCCTTAAGCGGAATCTTTCGCAGCTTAACAACATACTCGCTGGAATTATAGGTCAGTGCAAACTCGTTTTCATTAAAATCAACCTCTGAACCCGGAAGTTTATCCTTTGTAATGGAAGGAAAGAAGCTTGTAACCGATTTATTCAGTTCTCTGTCACTTCCGACCACCGACTCAAAGGCCTTGTTAACCCATACAATTCTTCCGTTATCATCAAGAATTGCGTAGGGTACATCAAGGTTCTTGAGAAGAGACTTCTGAACCTGTCCGTAGTGAGTGGCAAAATTCACCATATCATACACAACATTTTTTGAGCCGTGCAAGAAGAAAGAAACATTAACAACAAGATACAGTACAACAAATCCTGCAAGTATAAGCCCTGCATGAAGATGTACGGTAAACAAATATACATCTATAAGCAGTATCAAAACTCCCAACAAAATTGCTGAGACAAGATATGTTTTCAGTTTTCCCTGTATTTTAGCCTTATTATTCATCCTATCCTCCATTTCTCTTGTGAAATCCGGAGCGCACTATTCAGTGCACCTATTGAAGGTGACACAAATAGCGCAAATACATAATTATTATAACATCTTTGCATCAGCAATGAAACTTCTTCTTTTTCTTCTGACGCGATTTATATGTCTTTCATACTCGCCGCCTCTTAACAGTTCAAGAAGTACATATTGCTCGAAAAGCGGCACTGTGCATGAGTAAAAGCCTAATTTTTCTTCAAAAGCCGGTACCAGATCTTTAGGCAAAAGCATATACCCCATTCTTATGGAGGGTGCTATTGTCCTTGAAAAAGTATTTATATAAATAACCCTGGACGAATCGTCCATGGAAAAAAGCGTATCCTCAGGCTTGCTGGATACAGTCAGTTCCGAATCGTAATTATCTTCCACAATTATTCTATTGTTGCTCTTCGCCCAGTCAAGGTAAGACTGCTTTTTTGACGCGCTTATGCTTACTCCGCTTGGAAAGCTGTTAAAGGGAGTAACATGCAAAACATCCGGATCCGCATCAATCAAATCCTTTTTGCTGATACCATCCTCGTACATTGGCAAAAAAACACAGGATTTACCCTGAGATTCGTATACTTTCTGTATTTTCCCGTAGGACGGATTCTCAAGTGCAAAGGTCTGTTTTTGCGGAAAGAGCTGTGCAATCAGCCCGTACAGATACTCCGCACCGGCGCCTAAAACCACCTGATTAAGGGACACGGTAATTCCCCTGCTTCTTCTAAGATATGCACAGATTTCCTGTCTAAGCGCCACATTTCCCTTGTTTTCGGGCTTTACCAGTATGCTTTCTCCATAATCAAGTATTACTTTTCTCATTGTTTTGGCAAGAACCGAATAGGGAAACTCAGAGTTTGCAGGCTGCTTAACATCCAAAGAAGCATGCGGTACTGTTTCAACTTCTCTATACTTTTTTTCTTCCGTCTGGTACAAAAAATCATCCATCTTGAAGCTGACAAAATTGCCGCTTCTTTCTCTTGATTCAATGTATCCCTCATCGTTTAGCAGGCTTAAAGCATGATTAACCGTTATAACGCTCACGCCGGTTTCCTCCGCTATTACCCTCTTGGAAGGAAGCTTGCTTCCATATTCATAAACCCCTGAAACAATGTCCTGAACCAACAGTTCGTAAAGCTGCATATATTGGGGACTTTCATTTTCTTTGGATATATTATAATTCATCTGGTTATATATTTTTCTCCTGTTCTGGTTATTTTGATATTATCACATTTGTTTTATTCTTGTCACGTGGTTAGCCAATCAAATACTATCAAGGAGTAAACCAATGAATAAAAAAAGCACAAAAATTACCACTATACGCTTAACAGCCACCGCTTTATTTATGGCTATGAATATAGCATTAAGTTCCTTTGGAGTTCCCGTTCCCGGCGGACATCTTTATCTTTGCGACATTGTTATTTGTCTTGCAGCCATATTGCTCAATCCTCTTGAAGCCTTTGTGGTTGGCGGTATCGGTTCCTTCCTCGGAGACCTTATCTTCTATCCCGCACCCATGTTTGTATCACTGGTTACCCATGGAATACAGGCAATTGTAATATCTTTATTCGCTCATAAGGTATTAAAAAAGCATCCTAAAATCTCCTCAGGCATCGGCGTTGCAATCGGCGCAGTAATAATGGTTGTAGGTTATACCCTTGGTAAAATCTATGTTTACAGCACCTTTGAATATGCAATGATTAAGCTTCCTTACGAAATTGCCCAGGCAACCGTAGGAGCCGTATTCGGTATGATTCTTTGCTGGAACTTAGGAATAAGAAAACTGTTCCACAAGCTTATTGAAGCTGAACAGTAAATAGAAATTTTGAGAAGGCCTGCCGTGGATTCGGCGGGCCTTTTATTTATGCCTTGAACAGTCATGAATATTGATTTACTGTAAATATATATAATTCTAACGGAGAAAAACCATGTCCAAATTACTTAGCGTTATAGTTCCCTGCTACAATGCGGAAAAATACATTAGGAAATGTATAGACTCTTTGCTTTCTCAAACTATGGAGCTTGACAAACTGGAGCTTATCTTTGTCAATGATGCCTCCACAGACAGCACTCTCAACATTTTACTGGAGTACGAGAAAGAATATGGCGACTCTATACTTATCATTAATCAGCCAGAAAATAGGAAGCAGGGTGCCGCAAGAAATGTGGGAATGGATTATGCCTCGGGTAAATATATAGCCTTTTGCGATGCTGATGATTATGTTGAACCGGATATGTACAAAACTCTGTGTGATTGTATCGTTGAAGCTGATGTAAATATGGCTGTATGCGGAAAATATAATGATTATGAAGATGGACGTGTTGTTCCTATGCCCCTGAATGAAGACACAACTCTGGATATAAGCAATGCTTTATACCCTTCTTTGGCAATTTATGCCGTTGCGCCTTCATTAGGCTGTTTTCAGAGAATATACAAAAAGGACTGGCTTACTAAAATACAGGTTCGTTTTCCTGAAGATATCAAATATGAAGACAATTACTTTTGCGCCTTTCTACCCTATTATCTGGATAAGCTTGCAGTGATAAGTCAGCCATTGTATCATTACAGACTTCACAGCGCTTCCACCATACACGAAATCAACGCGCCACACCACTTTGACAGATTGATTATAGAAACAATGAAAATCGAAGGTTTTAAGGAAAGAGGACTGTTTGAGTCCCATAGAGATGAAATTGAGTTTCATTTTTTAGAATTATTCTTCGTGAACACAATATTTATTCTGAAAACAAGATTTACAGAAATTCCCGAGGGCATATTAGGCATAATGCAGGAAACCGTTAAGGACCTTTTCCCCGATTGGAAAAAGAATCCTCTATTGCACAAAATAGCCTCCCCGGAATTTAAAAGAACCTGCGATTTAATCGATTACAAATTCAAGAAAGGTGATTTGGAAGAATTATTATCCGTATCCGAATAATAAAAAAACGGTCACAACCTTGATATGTACCCGGAATTCCGGACACATATCACAACCTGCGGTTGTGACCGGCCTTTTTATCAAAGCCTTCAAAGCTCTGTATCATCAATCAAAGGTAAACCTGTCAAATTCTGCGGTTCCGGCTTCCATCAGAAATTCAAAATATACCGGATGTTTTCCGATAACTCCGCTCTCTATTGTCCCTGTCTTCTCAGTGTCTCCTTTTTCAAAAACTAACTGAGATAATATTCTGCCATGATAACTGTCTACTCTGACATTTATCAGACATCCTGCATGCTCTCCCAAAACAACCGTAACAGTCCTTGGAGCATTATTACCAAACTGAAGATATCTAAAGCCAACCGTTGTCTTATTTGTAATATCCACAACCGGTGTAGAAATCGTATCAGTCTGTTCATATGCCGGCTGAATATACGCCCTCCTGCTACCACCATACATATGGCATGAATAACCTGCAGATATCCACTTGTATGCATCCAGACCGTTGACCTGTGGACCGCTTGAAGTCATTTCTACAACACCTGATGATATCGGTTCTCCATTTATATAGGTTATTCTGCCTATGTAAAGCATACCATCCTTACCCATGGCAACATCTATAGGCTCAATCATCGCCTGTCTTGAGTATTCATTCACTCCTGTTTGTCTATGATAAAACACATACCACTGGCCATTAATTTCCATAACAGATCCGTGATTATTACCCCACTGATAAGTCATCACTCCGCAGCCATCGCTGTCCTTTAATATTTCGCCACCATTAAAGCTGATATCACCACCATCATGAAAAGGTCCAAACGGATTATCGCTAAATCTATAGGACAAGAAACCATTATTGGGCTCATATACGCCTAACTCCGGAACCGGTTTCTCATATCTCTTCGAATAGATGTAAACATATTTCCCCATAATCTTTCTGGGGCTTGATGCTTCGAAAAAAGCATCAATAAGTGAAATATGGCCATCATCTACAGGGTTCCATGGACAGGTAGAATGTCCAAGCGGATTGGCAACAAGTGTTTCTTCTTTAATTGTAGCCATATCATCTTCCAACTGTGCTATATAACAGGGCGCTGCACAGCCTCCCCAATAAGCATATACCTTCCCATCGTCATCAACCAGAACACCGGGATCAAATCCAAGCTTAGTCTCTATAGGATTTTCAAAAGGTCCATACGGATTTGAAGACGAAGCAACTACCACCAGGCTGCCACATCTTTCAGCAGCATACATATAATATGTATCATCTTTTTTTACAACATCCGGTGCATAAAGAATAGAATCATAATGTGTTTCATAAGCCACACCATGATATGTCCAGTCCGTCAAATCCGTGACAGGCGCTGACCACACAACATAGTTTCTTCCACAGTACTTGTCACGCTCTATGTCGTGAGAACCATATACATATACTCTCTTTTCTCCGTTATGTTCAAATACTCTTGGCTCGCCGTCCGGAACATGCTCCCAAAGAGGCATATATGGATTAGCTCCTTTGATAAATTCTTTCATGATAATCTTCTCCCTCCAAATACCTACACTTAAAATGAGAAAAAAAACTAGTGACCTGATTAAGCCACTAGTTTTAATTAAAATCTCTGTGTGTCAAATGTGTGCCGGGCACACATTACTTACGCAGGAAAGCCCTGATCTGCCGGGTCTTAGTCCTGAACATAAGGCATAAGTGCTATGTGTCTTGCGCGCTTGATAGCTACTGTTAAAGCTCTCTGGTGCTTTGCGCAGTTACCGGTAATTCTTCTGGGAAGAATCTTACCACGCTCTGATACGTATCTCTTTAACTTAGCAACATCCTTATAATCAATTGTATTGTCCTTGCCACAGAATACGCAAACTTTCTTTCTTCTGCGGATAGCACCCTTTCTTCTCATAGGTGCATCAGACTTGTCGCCTTTATCAGCTTTATTAAATGCCATGATTTTGCCTCCTATATTATCTGCTTACAGGGCCGAACGGAAGGTCGTCTTCAATTCCATCTCCATCAGGGAAATTCATGAAGCCTTCAGCCGGCATTTCACGAGGACGCTCGGAATTCATACCAAATCCCCCGCTGGTAGCAGAACTTGCATTCTTGCTCTCAGCAAATTCCTGATCCTCTGCAATTACATCTGTGGTGTATACCTTAACACCATCCTTGTTGGTATATGAACCGGTCTGAATACGTCCGGTTACAAGTACCTTGGTTCCCTTGTGTAAGTACTTTTCAGCAAACTCACCGGCTCTGCCAAAAGCAACAATGTTAATGAAATCAGCTGTCTGATCATCCTGATTGTTACCACGGCCTCTTCTGTCAACAGCAAGAGAGTATCTTGCGATTGCCATAGATCCATCGCCCTGAGCATATCTTACTTCGGGGTCCCTTGTTAATCTTCCCATAAGAATAACTTTATTCATATTATGATTCTCCTATCGTCTTATTCTTCGTCAGTGCGAACGATTAAGAATCTGAGAACGTTGTCCATAATGCGAACACGATTTTCGATTTCAGCGGGAGCAGTTGCTTCAGCGTCGAACTGGATGAAGTAGTAGAAGGCTTCCTTCTGCTTTTCGATTTCGTAAGCTAATCTCTTCTTACCAGCTTCTTCAACGTTTGTAACTTTTCCACCGAATCTCTCAACGTAAGCCTTGCACTTGTCTACAACAGCGGCTCTCTCGTCATCTTCGATTTTCGCACTAACAACAGCAGTTAATTCATACTTGTTCATGCTTGTTACCTCCTTGTGGTCTCTGGCCCATACGCATAGTACGAGCAAGGAATTTGTTTATCACGTTTTTCTATACTATCATAGCAAAATGATTAAAGCAAGGACTTTTTCAAAATTTATTGAGGCTTTTTTATTTCCTTAATGCTCTTTTCAAGGCCCTTTCTCGGAAGCATAATCTGATGACCGCAGCCCTTGCACTTTATGCGAAAGTCTGCACCGGTTCTTAAAACTTCCCATTCAAAGCTTCCGCAGGGATGACCCTTCTTCAGCTTAACCGTATCGCCGACATTAATATCCATTCAATCACCTTCAAAAGGCTTTACCACCATTTTTCAAAGGAAACATTAAAGTCCACATCTCCCTTGATGCCATCAATGCGTCCCTTGTTGGTGTACTGCCACATTATAAATTCATAAGGGAAAATAAATGGATTGTTGTAGGACCATTTTGATGTGGTCTCATCAATCTCAATTCCGTTATAATTTGCATACCATTTCTTATATTCCTCAAGTCTTTCAATCTGCATTCGGATTGTAAAGAACTTGACGTCAGCATAAATCATAGGCTCATAGCCTGCCTGTGCAATGTAATCGCAGAAAGCAATTATATTGTCGGTTCGCTGCTCCGGTGTAAGATCCTTGATTCTTTCTGTGGATGATGCTGATTCAACGTCTAAAATAACAGGTCCCTTTGCATTAAAGTCCTTGAGAATGTCTATAACAAACTTTGCCTCTTCCACTGCTTCATCTGTTGTAACTGCCTGAGTGTAGAAATAATAGCCCGTGGGGATTCCTGCATTTTTCGCACCTATGATATTATTTCTGAAGGTTGTATCTTCCACCAGTTTGCCTTCGGAGCCATAGCCTCTGAAACCGCAGCGTAAAATTGCGAAATCAATGCCGGTCCCGGCAACTGCCTTCCAGTCAATTTCTTTTTGGAACGAAGAAACATCAATACCCATATAAGAAGTTTTCTTACCGCTGTCATCCACGTAATGCATAAAGCCGGTGTTTTCGTCCTGAACAAACTTTGAGGAGTCCACACTGTGCATCGCAAGGCGCTTGTTTATGGGCACGAAAGAATACTTAGTGCCTTCCATGAATACCAGATCGTCAGGGAACAGATATCTTAAAAGGTTGGTCATTCCGCTTGTGGATTCTGCTGCTTCACGGATCATGGCAAGAAATTCGGCCCTGACTCTTTCCTCAATCATGGGAGCCAGTTCTGCTTCTTTTTGCTCAACAAGTTTCTCCACTTCATGCTTGGAATAGCTTTCTATTTCAAGCACATCCGCTTCATTGTTATGGCCCTTATTAAGCTTGTCCCGGTTGAGCCACAGAAGGGATACACCTATAATAGTTACAGCCATCAGAATGAGTACTATTCCAACAATTAAAACGCCTGTATGCTTTTTTTCTTCATAAACAGGCTCTCCGTACATATAACGATTTCCGGTGTCTTTATTTTTAGCATTATTTATATCAATTTCTTCAACGTCTTTTAATTCCATTACATTCCTTTCAGGTTTGGCAGGAGTTCCGTCGGATAAGTATCTTCCCGACCTAAGCCTTGATTCGAATTCCTGTGTCGGCAGCGGTTTATCAAAGAAAAAGCCCTGCACAACATCACAATCCAAATCCTTAAGAAGATTCAATTCTTCTGTGGTCTCGACTCCCTCAGCAAGTACCTCCATTTCCAGTTCCTTAGCCATATGGATAATGCTGGAAATGACCTTTTTGGCTTTGTTGTTTTCAACGCCCTTGCCAAGGAGGGATTTGTCCAGTTTAACAACTTCAAAATCCATGTTTTGAAGCAAATTAAGAGACGAATATCCGGAACCGAAATCATCAATGGAGGATTTGATTCCATAACTTCTCAGTTTATCTACAGTGTACTCAAGAATCTCCTCTTTATCAAGATATGCGGTTTCGGTAAACTCTACTTCAATGTATTCATGCGGAATATTATAGCTGTTTATAACATCGACTATTCTTTCCGCAACTCCGGATTCATTGAAATGATATTTCGAAAAATTCACAGAAATCCGGACAAGATTAAGGCCTTCATCCAGCCATTTTCGCATCTGTCTGCAGGTTTCCTCAAGAACATAAAAGTCCACGTCTATCACAAGACCTGTTCTCTCGCAAAAGGGTATAAACTTAACAGGAGGTAAAATCTGATCCTGACATTTCCAGCGGATCAGAGCTTCTGCCCCTGTTATCTTCATGTCCTTTATTGATACCTTCGGTTGGAAATAGACTATGAACTCTCTGTTTCTGATAGCCTCCAAGAGTCTTCTGAAGAAAGCTAAACTTTCAACATCAAACTGTTCACCATACCCCTGTTTGGCGGAAAGAATCGGTTGCTGCAACATTTAAGCCTCCACTTAACCATTTATCTTTCCCCGAGAAACTGCTCGAAAATTACAGCGTCAAAGCTCCCCCAAGCCGACTTCTGTTCAGCCTCTCCCTTTGCAGTCCATGCAACAAGGAAAGGTCGGTAAATCCTCTTACACATTCTAAAACCAAACTTATATATATCCTGATGCCTGTATGCTATAAAATCAGGCCTTGATATCACATTCACAAGAAGGTGCTCCATAGAAAAGCGCGTATACCACTTCATCGCAGTGTCATCACTGAAATCACAGGAAAGCTGTCCTCTGATTATTTCCGGGTGATTCTTCTTAAACCATCCCACAAGATAGGGACTGAAGGACTCTACGCAGAAACGTCCCTTATATGTCATTAACATATTATAGGTAAGCTCACAGAGTTCGTAATTTTTAGCACCATTGTCGCCCTTTATCTCGCAAATCAGATCTGTCGTGCCAAGGGTACTTAAGACATCCTCAAAAAGGGGAATCTTTTCATCGGTATCGCCTAAGTTAAAAGAAAGAAGCTCCTCATAGGTGTAGTCCCGAAGATATCCGTCCACACCACACATTCTTAAAAGATTTCCGTCATGAAAGACAACGAGTTTTCTGTCCTTCGTCATCTGAACATCTAACTCTACGCCGTACCCGTTCTCTCTTGCCAGCCTGAATGCAGCAAGCGAATTTTCAGGTACACCGTTACCGTGGAGTCCTCGATGGGCATACATCTTTGTCCGAAAGTAAGAGGTATCCCGTCTTTTATTGGGCTTTATCAGAATGAGCATTATGATAAAAAGAATAAGAATTATCTTAATCAGATTCCAAATCACAATCTTTTCCTCACTGACTTAATTATGATTATAGTACCATATTTTTAGAAAAAAAGGAACAATCATTCGTAAAAACCTGCGAAACTGACGCTGTTTCCATTTTCGCAACAGGGGACGCCGCTATGGCAGGACCATTCTCTTATCCCCTCTTAAACAGCTGTATAAAGGCCTTTCCGGGCTTTTTATTTGCGCAAAGCACCAGCATATTCACAATTTTTATAGATATTATGCCACCACTGTTTGCAATAAGGCCCTCAAGATTTCCCTCTTCCACACCGCTTTGTAACATCTTTCTTGCCGGGTCGTTTTTATCCTTTCCCGGGAACATTATTTTTAAGCCGATTCCGATGGCTCCTCTGAACAAAAGCCCGATGAAGCTCTTTCTCGTAACATCGTAAAAAGAACAATTTATATCATAATCTCCGCGCTTTCGGTCCTTAAAGTTTGTAAGGGGCTTTCCGTAAAGACGTTCAAACTGCTCTCTTTGAATATCCATGCCATGGGGCTGCGGCTTAAAATAGTCCGGAAACATTTCTGTCTCGTCCCTGAAATATTTGCTGCCGTTTACCACAAGATTTCTCTTAAGACGCAAGTCCTTTACTGATGCTCCAGCCGCAATGGTATATACACCACCAATCACCGAGAAAGCAGACTTATCCACATCATAAACAGAGAAACTTCGATCAGTAAGTGTTATTGATACGCACTTTTCCTCACCTGCCTCAAGATATACCTTCTTAAAGCCTTTTAACTCAATGGCGCTTCGTAAAAAGTTTTCTTTTTCCGGAATTACATACAGTTCCACAATCTCTGCTCCGGCCCTGGAACCCGTATTTTTAATCGTTACGGTTACGGTAATATCCTCTCCTTCAAAGCATTCCGGCACTGACAAATCCTTATATTCAAAGTTTGTGTAAGAAAGACCGAATCCAAAGGGATATTTCACGGGAACCTTATAGGTTTCGTAATAACGATAGCCCGCAAATATGGATTCACGATATTCAACATCGTCATAAGGATTTGCAAAATATCTCCAGGCAGGTGTATCGGTTTTAGAAAGAGGGAAGGTCTCAGCAAGTTTACCCGAAGGATTAACCTTTCCGCTTACAAGTGCTGCCACTGCACTTCCGACGCCCTGACCACCAAGATACATATGGAGCACTGCAGAAACATTTTCATCCCAGGACATGTCCATAGGAGCTCCGCCAAAAGAAATCGCAACAAGGTCCGAAGGCTCACATACACCCGAAATCCTTTCAAGAAGATCTGTCTGATTATATGGAACCGATAAATCTTCGCGGTCATAACCTTCACCTTCATACATGTCGGTAAGTCCGATGAAGAATAATACTTTTGTACTACCTGTTTTGTAGTTTTCTCTTACAGTCTTTAGGGCATCTTCCACGAGATTACTGTCAGGAGTGTCGGTTTTATTTTTATAGCCCTGTGCATAGACAACCTCATAGCCCTCATTTTTTAATGCATCAATTGCATTGTCGACTTTATATGCATTAATATGGCTGCTTCCGCCCCCCTGGAATCGCATATGCTCTGCAAGTTCGCCCACGACAATAAGCTTTTTATCCTTATCAACAGGCAATGCTCCGTTGTTTTTAAGGAGTACTGCGCACTCACTTTCAAGGCTGGCCGCAAGGCTGTGATGGGCCTCCATAGATGGCTTTTCGCCTTCCACAGGCTTTTCAGCCAATGCCACCAGTTTTTCCAGCACAGTTCCGGCCCAGTTGTTTATTTCCTCCTCAGAAATGTCACCTCTGTCATATGCCTTTTTAAGTTCTTTTGTATGAAAGCCTCTCGGATCGGGCATTTCAAGATTGAGACCTGACTTGAAGCAGTTAACCACATTGTTTGTAGCACCCCAGTCAGAAATCACCGCTCCGTCATAGCCCCATTCCTTCCTTAAAATGTCCGTAAGCAGATACTTATTGTGAGAAGCATATTCTCCGTTTATCTTATTGTAGGAGCACATAATAGTGGTGGGACTGCTATTCTTAACAACTTTCTCGAAAGCGGCCAGATATATCTCCCTAAGTGCTCTTTCATCCACCTCTGAATTGGATGTCATTCTCCTGGTTTCCTGGCTGTTAACCGCAAAATGCTTAAGGCTTGTTCCTACTCCTTCAGCCTGCATGGAGCTTATATATGAATCTGCCAGTTCTCCTGCCAAAAGAGGATCCTCACTAAAGTATTCAAAGTTTCTTCCACAGAAGGGAGAACGCTTAATATTTGTACCACAGCCAAGCACAATAGAAACACCCTCTGCCTTTGCCTCCGCCGCAATTGCTTTCGCAACCTTTGCAGTTACCTCAGGATTCCAGCTTGCTGCCAGTGCACTGGCAGTGGGAAAACAGGTAGCCTTTAAGCTTCCTTCCACATCTCCCCTTTTTTCAGTCACAACCTTTCTAAGCCCGTGGGGGCCATCTGTCATCATAATCCTCGGAATCTTTCCGCCGCAGTCATATGTATGCCAGTCACCGTCTCCCCCTAACAGTCTTATCTTTTCTTCTATGGTAAGTTCCTTAAGTATTTTTGCTGTATCCATAAATAACCTCCTCAAACATCGGTATGCCTGTTTTTCTATTTCCGCCCCTTTGAATTAATAGACATATGTTTTCTTCGCCACGCATTTAACTTTATGAGTTTCCACCGAAAGGGCCTTAACCACATCCAGATTGTATATTTTACTCGCATGCCAAGCTTTGTATTGTCCTTTAATACACCTTTTTTATAATAGGTTTCCACCAGTGCAACGCATTGCCCGGTAAATACCGGACCCTCAATAAAATCCTGGGAATCCCCCATCATGTAAAGATTTGAGCCCTCAACATGATGAACCCTGTGAAGAACATATCCTCCGTTTGCCCTTCTGTAGAGTACTATGTCTCCCTTTTTTAGCGGGCGGGCTATATTTTTTAAGATAACATCGTCCCTGTCACCCATTATGAAAGGAAGCATACTAAGCCCCTGGGGCTTGATTTTAACTTCCATACCCTTTTCCAAAAGAAATTTTGCCTTTGATATCCATTCGTCGGCACTTATGGTCTTTTCCTGCATTTTGCCCCTCTTTATCCTTAAACTATTGGTAAATAGCCTTGTGCTAAGATATTATCTGATATCAATATATATTATAATACTTATTGAGAAATATAAAAACGGAGGTCCTTATGAAACTCTCAGAGAATTATATGATAGATACCATTGCAGACAGCACCGTAGCGGTTCCTGTGGGCCAGAATGTGGCTGATTTTTGTGAAATAGTTCAGTTAAGTGAATCAGCAGCCTTCATCTGTGACTGCCTCAAAGAAAATATATCTTTAGAAGCCCTTCGAAGCCTGCTTTACGAAAAGTACGAACCGGAAAATGAAGAAGAAAAAAATATAATCAATAATGACCTTGACGAATTTCTTGCCATCGCCATCGGCAAAAAACTTATTGAAATATAAGAGAACCGGCTCCTATGAGCCGGTTCCTTTAATTTATAAAAACCTTAATCAGTTCGTCTATTTCAGCATCAGTCATAATACTGCAACCCTTACCGCTTATCCTGTATACACGATTACAGGAAGTAAGCACTGATGGTCTGTGAGTTGTAACAATCGTGGTTCTCGGATATTCATCCTGCATAATATTATTAAGAACCTGCTTCTCAGTCATAATATCTAACGCTGATGTTGCCTCATCAAGAAGCAATATTGGCGATTTTCTTAGTACAGCTCTTGCTATGGACAGTCTCTGAGCCTGTCCTTCGGACATTCCGCCGCCACGCTCCTGAAGTACAGTGTTAATTCCATCAGGAAGTTTCTCAACAAAACTCCACGCGCAGGCAATCTTAAGTGCCTCAATTATCTCCTCGTCAGTAGCATCTTCTTTAACATTTCGCATGTTTTCTGCTATGGTTCCCGAAAGCATTGTGTTTCCCTGTGGAACATAGGCAAAAAGCTGTCTTGCCGAAGCTGTGAGAGGCATTTCCTCTCTTTCACCACCGTCAGTCTCTCCCGAAACCACATATCCGGCTCCGGATCCCGGTCTTGCTATTGCAAGAAGAAGACGCAGCATAGTGGTTTTTCCTTCTCCGGAAGGGCCCACAAGTGCCACAACTTCATGAGGGCTAGCCTCAAATGAAGCATTTTCAAGTACCTCAGTGCCGTTTGCATATGTAAAAGATAAATCTCTTACGGAAACGCCTACACCGGTCTCCCTATTCTTCTCAAAGAAAGCTTTAATTTCTTCTGTCTGGCTGTAGTCATCCTTAGGAAGATTTGTAACATCTTCAACTCTCTTTATGGCATTGGATACTGAAATAAACTGTGGCAAAGTTCCAATCAGTGACTGAGTTATTGATGACAAGCTGGAAGAAAGCGACAGGAACATGGTCATGGTACCATATGTAATCGCACCGCTCCAAACCTTATAAACACCCCAGCCATAGGTGGAGTAAGTTACGAAGAGCGAAACCAGTGTCATTATTATAATATTGAAAATTGAAGCTTTTTGGTAATTTAAGGTTGTGCTGTCATTTTTGTTCTGGTATTCTTTTAACTTCTTTACGCTTGCTTCCAGCATATCGAAGGCCTTAAAGGACTGAATGTTTGAAAATGACTCCTGTGCAAGAGAAGAAAGCGCGGTATTTGCCTCCATGCTTTCCAGGTTTTTATCCCTTAATCTTCCCACAGCCCATCTTGATGTCAACATCGATATAGGCACGCCCGCCAGCGCAAAAATAGCAAAAGATGCATCATATATAATTACCATATATAAAGAAGATACAAATCTGAAAATAAGTGTAAGAAAGTTAGGGATAAAGGTAAGCATTCCTGAAACAATTGAGACCGAGTCTCCGGACCACCGGGACATAAGTGCCCCTGAATGAAACTCATTAAGCCGTTCCCAATCGGATATCATTATATTACTGTATAAATCATTCTTATATTTGTTAGTAACCTTTAATGAAATCTTTGTGGAAAAGAATGTAGAAACTTGAGTTAAGAGAACAGAAAACAACTGTGTCACTATAATAAGAATGAACTTAACAATAAGTTCTCCTTCGCGATGACCCGTGATGATATCAACAAGATCCTTTGAAACAAGGCTCGAGAAAAGGGACACCACCGTACTGACCATTCCCAAAGCAGTAAAAAAAACAATATAGTGAAGGTTATTTTTACTGTATTTAAGCAACCACACCATATGTCTGAAAAGATCCTTAATGGAACCGTCTTTAGTTTTCTTAACAATCTTGCCTATTAATTTACCCATTGTGTTTCCTTTTCTGACATAAAAAGTAGCTCAGTAAAAAAATAAAGGGATGGAGCTTATCCATCCCTTATCATACCACACTATCTGCAATAAATCCTATTAATTATAGAAACGAACCTTTACATCAAACAAGTTGTCGCAACGGCTGATTGTATCACCAAAGCTTAAACCGTTAGAGCCTTCAGGAATATATGCACCCCACTTGGTACCGTTATCAAATGAGAAATCAAATCCGCCGATACCGAGATTACGGTTCTCATTGTTGTTACCACCTAAGCTGACATTTCCGCTGAAGTAAATTACATTCCCCCATACCTGAACGGCAAAATTATCAGTGTTACCATCATTTGGGGTTAAAGCAGAATGACGAATCATTCCGGCACCCTTATATGAAATTGTACCCTCAACCTTTGAGACAGAATGACCAATTGATGACTTAGTAATAACTGCTAAAACAGAGTGGCTTCCGGTATTATGATTAACCCACCAGCAATGTGCCTCACAATTGCTGTCAACAGTTCCACTCTTAAGGTCAACATTTTCCATTATTCCAAGTATATTTTCAATTACAGGCTTATTGTATCCTTTCATAGTATCTACCTCTTCCTATAACTACTATTCCACCTTCGTTAACATATGCACTATATAACGAATGACTGTACATGTCAACGAAATAAGCATAGTCTAACAGAATTGTAAGCATTATATCCACGGTCTGTTAACGGGAAATTTAATCATTTGTTGCATCACCGTTTCCATGAATATCAATTATCTCACCAAGAAATTTGGGCCTTGGCTTAAAAATGCACTTAATAAAATCCTTGTCACGGGCAAGTATTTCCCGCAGTTCGCGAATTCTGCTGCCGCGATATATATCCTCCGCAGCCACTCCCACAACTTCGATTCCAAGCTTTTTCGCAATATATAAAGACCTGTACAGATGATAACGCTGGGATACAACAATTATTCTTTTTGCAGCAAAAACATCCCTTGCCCTGTACATGCTTTCATAAGTCGAAAAACCCGCATGATCCATAAAAATATCTTCGGAATCCGCAACATGATTATCAATCATGTAGTTCTTCATGGTGCGAACTTCATCATAGTCCTCACGACCATGATCTCCTGACATTAGAAGCTTAGGTGCTGCTCCGTTTGAATATAATTCTGCTGCCACATTAAGACGGTCCCTGAGCATTGGACTTGGCCGTCCGTCAGAATAAACCTTACAGCCAAGCACCAGAATACAGTCCGCATCCCTAAAGTTACCAATGTTTTCGGTTTCAAGTATATACGCTGTCATACTGCTTTTAACATACCAGTTTGTACCAAATATAAAAATAATGCAGACCGCAATAGCAGCAAACAGCACTATTACAAGCCTTTTAAGACCTTTTTTTGACATATTTACGCTCCCTGATAGAACTTAATCATGTGGCTGTGAGCCAGCTTCATCTTCTCAAGTTCCTGAAAACGATGGTCTGCTCCCTCTATCTCTATTAACTCAATTACATTATTTTCAGCAAAAGTCCTGCTGTCCTCTATAGGTACCAGCTCATCCTTTGTGCCGTGTATAATAAGAATTTCATCGGCATAGTCAAGGTAATCCCAGTCTCTTATATCATCAGCCCTGATAGCCTCGAGAAACGGCATGTCTATCATAATCTTTCTGTCAAAGCCAGCCATTACATCCTTGCCCTTTTCAAGAAGAACTTTATTTTCCGGAGTAACTATTCTCTTCCACATTATTTCATTAAATGATATGGCGGGACACCTTAAAGCAACCTTAACAAAGGGATTTCCATACTTATGGATATATCTTAATGCAAGATATCCACCGAAGCTGGTTCCGTAGGCATAGATATCCCCCGTATTAAGCTCCTTTTTAACATATTCAAGAACCATTGAAAGATAGGTATCACAATCTTCAAGAGTAAGTTTTTTTCTTACATCCTTACCATGGCAGGGCCAGTCAAACACCAAAACTCCTAACTTTTTCCACTTAGATAAAGCTGTTTCCGCAAAATGCTCAGCTGCCTTATTATCCTTATGCCCGCCGAATCCGTGCATGAACACAACAACACTCTTTATATCCCTTACGCTCTCGCAAAAGAGCTTACATTTAACGCTGTATCCTCGTTCATTAATGTCAAAATATTTAACCATTGCTCTTATCTCCCAAAAGCACTGCGCCTATTGCTACCCCGTAAAGAGCATCCTCCGGCACAAAAAAATCGTATCCAAACAAATTGCCCACAGCATCAAAGCATCTTCCCGCAATTTCACTGCTGCCAATGGATCCCATTACCACAATTTTGCCTGTATTATAAGGTTTGTCTGCAAGAACAGACATTACGCCAACATTCTGAAAAACAAGATTGCAGGCGCCGAAAGCATAATCCTCAGGTGCACTGTTTTTATCAAGTTTTGCCATATTTGCAACGGTAACGTCCCCGGCAAGATAATCAATATCGGTTTTGCTTATATCTTTGATAAGAAGATCTGCATTGTTTATGTCTCCATTGCAGGCTAGCTTCATAAATTCGTTTACATCATCAATCCCAAGGCCTGTTATTGCGAGTGCAATTAACAGTGCTCCGCCGATTCCGCAACCGCCCACATGTTCCGAATTGTCCGCATCGGCATATATAAATGAGGTACCGGTACCAAGACTTACAACCATGCACGCATCAAGCCCCGAAAGAAAACGACCTCCCAGCCCGACTGCCTTCAGTTCTTCAACCTTTTCGGTTTTTATACCGCAGATGTCCCCATCGATAAATGAAGCTCCCGCACCCACAATCATTATTTTTTCGACCTTTGAAATATCCATCTCCTTCAAAACATCAAGATAGGAAACCTCCTCAAAAATACGATGCTTTTCAACAATTTTACAGCCATCCATCAAAACGATTTTCGTGCTGGTACTGCCAAAATCAATTCCTAAATACATGGGTACTCTCCATTTTTTTCATCGAAAATAGTAATCTGACCTGATTATAGCATTCATGACATCCACCTGTCTAATTTACTGTTTCTGCAAATAATTCTGTAATTCTCATCCACTATAATCGGTACAGGTAGGAGTTTGAGTATCGGAAAAGACTGTATTATAAACAATTTTCCGGTGTTTCAAACGAAATGGAGACTGAAATGGACTTAAATTTAAGCAATGGATTATTCGATGCATTCGCTCATGCGTCAGACAAAACGTACATATTTGTTACCGATATGAAGGCCTCTCTTACGAGATGGTCGCCCAATGCAGTGGAATACTTTGGGCTTCCCGGTGAATATATAGTTGACACAGAAGGTGTTTGGACCGAGCATGTTCATCCTGAGGACAGAGACATATTCTTAAATGACATCTCCCCTGTTCTTGGAGGCAAATCATCCCAGCACAATTGCCAGTACAGGGCAATGAACCGATATGGTGAATACACCTGGGTCGAATGTAAGGGATCTGTTATCAGAGACGAAAACGGAAATCCCGAACTTTTTGCGGGAATCATGACACGACTTGACAACCAGAACAAATATGACCCTGTTACACATCTTTTAACCGGCTTTGAACTGATTCGAAATGCTTTCAGAGAAAGCGGCGCCCTGATGATTGTTGGCATAGATAATTTCAGAAAAATCAACAGTCTCTATGGTCTTTCCTACGGAAACAGAATTCTTATGTATCTTGCCGATGTTCTTTCTACTCATGCAGGCGAGTCGGTTGTATACCGCCTTCAGGGAGACGAGTTTGTTATTTATGCAAAGAATAAAGCATCGGAGGTATTGGAGGATATCTTCAAAAAGTCTCTTCTTGACTGTAAATGTGCTGAGGACAGAGCTTCTTTGGTCAACTTTACAATCACAGCCGGAATCGTAGCATTTACAGAAGAGCAGAGTGTTTCCGAAATCATGGCAAAAGCCGAGGTCTGCTTTACTTATGCCAAAGAAAACTGTGTTTCAAATGTTGCGATATACTCAGAAGAAATTGAAAAAAAGGTTAATCGTAAAAAGCTTATTTCCGAAGATCTTCTTAAATGCATTAAGGAGGATTTCAAGGGTTTCAGACTTGTATATCAGCCAATTCTTGCTAACTCCGGCGACTCAGTTGTTGCCTGCGAATCACTGCTAAGATGGACTCCCTCAAACGAAGCCATCGGCGCATGTTATCCCGACGAGTTCATTTCCATACTGGAAAGTAACGGCGGAATGACCGCTGTGGGATATTATGTAATGCGTGAATCCATAAAACAGGCAGCAAAGTGGCAGAAGAAATATAAGAGTTTCAATGTAAGTTTTAATGTTTCCTATGTACAGTTAGAAGACTCAGATTTTGTTCCCGCAATCATAGAAACCATAGAAAAGTACGGAGCAGATCCATCAAAAATAACCGTTGAACTTACCGAAAGCATATTGAATGTTGATACCGTAAAAATCAAACACTCCTTCGAACTCCTAAGGAAGCATAATGTCAACATTGCTCTGGATGATTTTGGTACCGGAAACTCTTCTTTCTGGATGCTTCACAATATTGATGTTGATATAGTTAAGCTCGACCAGTCCTTTATCCGCGGACTTGATACCAACAATCTCGGAATCGATTATGCAATAGTTGAAAGTATCGGCCTTATGTGTAACAGAATCGGCTGTAAGACCGTTGCGGAAGGAATCGAAACAGAAGCCATCTGGAAATTGATAAGCAAATTTGAGTTCACGGGATTGCAGGGCTATCTTTTCTCAAAGCCCGTTGAAGTCCCCGATTTTGAAGCATTTTTAGAGAAACACAATATGGAGAAGTAAAGAATTTTTCTGAAACTTATCATAAACTTCCACAATTATTTTCAAAATCAGCTCTTGACGTATTAAAAAAAACATTCTATACTGACTTAAGCTTTAGGGAGTAGTCGACATCGTTCGATGTGGTAAATCAACATCATGGTTGGAGCAGTCCGTAAATCCTGGTTTACCTTAATTGATGAGACTGAAGCGCAGTGTTAACTGTGCTTGCCTTATTGCCTCGTATATGAAGCCTATCGGCGGGTACAGTTAATGTACCCGCTTTTTTGTTTTGGTAAGACGCAACAAAGCAGTTTCAAAAAGGAGAAATAGGAATGAAGCTATCAGTAAACGATGTCCATAAGTTTTATGGAGAAAAGGAATCCCGAATTGAGGTTTTGAAGGGAATCAATTGTGAAATAAACGATGGAGAGGTGTGCGTACTGCTTGGCCCCTCCGGATCCGGCAAGTCAACTCTCTTAAATATCATCGGCGGTTTGGAAAGTGCCGATACCGGCTGTATTGACATCGGTGATTTCTGCACCGACAGTATGACCGAGAAACAGCTGTCAAATTATCGAAGAAACAATCTTGGATTTGTTTTTCAGTTTTATAATCTTATACCCAATCTTACGATAAAAGAAAACATCGAGGTCTGTGCGTACCTTGCAAAGGAGCCCCTTGATGTAAATGATCTCCTTGACACATTGGGTCTTACAGAGCACAAGGACAAGTTTCCAAATCAGCTCTCCGGCGGTCAGCAGCAGCGTTGTGCCATTGGCCGCGCTCTTGTAAAAAATCCCCCAATTTTACTGTGCGATGAACCAACAGGCGCCCTTGATTACTCTACTTCAAAGGAAATCTTAGCTTTAATCGAAAAAATCAACGAAAAATATCACAACACCATAATAATAGTCACCCACAACTCAGCCATAAGCCTTATGGCCGACAGAATTCTAAAACTCAGGGACGGACGAATTGTTTCAAATGTTAAGAACGAAAACAAGATGTCTGCAAAAGACCTTGAGTGGTAGGAGGGGGCCATGAAAAATAACAAAAGATCTCCTCTTGCAAAACGTATTCCCAGAGATTTCATAAAAAACATAGGTAAATACCTTGGAATGATTATCATTCTTGTATGTACCATAAGTGTAGGTTCTTCTTTTCAGACCACCATGGACGGAGCTGTGGAATACTTAGACAGAATCAAGACAGAAAACCTTCAGGAGGACGGATTCTTTGAAACCATGACGCCTATAAAGGTGGCTTCCGAAGAATTTTTCAAAGACAAAAACGCAGACGTTGTGGAAAACTACTATGTAACCGACTCGGAATTTGACGGTGACTGCACAGTTTTTGTTTTTAATGAAAGAAACAAAATAGACCTTCCTGTGGTTTTCACCGGTTGTCTCCCGGAAAACCTCGGTGAAATTGCCCTTGACCATGTGTTTGCCTCCCATAAAGAAATCAGGATTGGTGACACCATTGAATTGTTTGGAAAAAAGCTTACCGTGGTAGGAACGGTTTCCATGCCGGACTATTCTTCCCTTTTCCTTAACAACACAGATCTGGTAATGAATACATCACATTTTGGAGTTTCCGTTGTTAGTAAAGAAACCTTTAAGGATTTTGGCGAGGAAAATATAACCTACAGGTACAGCTACAGAACCGACGACAGAAATATGACACAGGCAGAGAAGGTTTCTTTGTCCGAAGATATCCTTAAGTGTCTCGTACAGAACGGCGAAACGGTTCAGACCATCCTCCGCGCTGATCAGAACCAGAGCATCTCTTTTCTTGAAATGGACATAGGAACCGATGGTCCCTTTATGAAGGTATTTGTCTATATCCTGATTGTCATGATTGCCTTCGTTTTCTCGATTCTGATAAATAACACCATCGACAACGAATCGGTAATCATAGGAACCCTTCTGGCAAGCGGGTATACCAAAGGTGAAATAATATGGCATTACCTGCAGCCCACTCTGATTGTATCCATCCTTGGCTCTGCAATCGGTAATGTTTTAGGTTACACGGTGATGATAGAACCCTTTATGAGTGTTTATTACACTACCTACAGTATCGGACCTATTTATACTCCATTTTCCATTCCTGCATTTATTACCACAACCATACTTCCTGTTGTATTGATGCTTGGCATAAACTACCTTATGTTAAAAAGAAAACTGTCCCTTTCACCCCTTAAGTTCCTTAGACACGACTCAAAGAAGGGAAAACAGAAAAGAGCAAAAAAGCTTCCAGACTTTTCCTTTCTCAACCGTTTCAGACTCAGGGTTATTTTGCAGAATAAGGGAAGCTACATAATGCTTTTTACAGGTATTTTCCTCGCAAGCTTCCTACTTATGTTCGGTATAGGAATAGGACCTCTTATGAACCACTATACTGACTCGATAGATAAGTCCCTTCCCTTTGAGTACCAGTATTTACTTAAGGCACCTGTGGAAGCGGATGGCGGAGAAAAGATCAGAATTTACGAAATGGACACCTGGTTTTCTCTTGGAAAGAAGGATCTTGGTGTAACAATCATGGGCATTGACAATGACAGCCGTTTCTTTGAGAATGTTTCTTTCAAAGAAACTGCCGTATCCTCTGCTCTTTCCAAAAAGCTGGGCATCGGCGCCGGCGATGAATTATTATTAAAGGATGCCGGAAAAGAAAAGGAATACACTGTAAAAATCGATAAGGTTATTGACTATGATGCCTCAATGTCCCTTTTCATGAACAGGTCTGAGTTAAATAAACTCCTTGGTGATGAAGAAGAATTATTTAACTGTCTTCTTTCCGATAGAAAGCTTGATATAGATGACATTTTTGTGGCAAAAAAAATCAGCCGCTCCGATTTCCTCGGTGCAGCCTCGCAGATGCTTGATTCCTTTGGAACAATAATCTTTTTTGTAAATGTTTTCTCAGTGGTAGTATATATGATTCTAATCTATATACTCACAAAAGTGGTGGTGGACAAAAATGCTCTTTCCATATCCTTTATGAAGGTTTTCGGCTATGAGCACTCTGAGATACGGAAAGTTTACCTTACAGCCACCACAATTGTTGTAGTAATATCTCTGGTAATATGCATACCCGTAGAAGTACTGATGTTTAAGGGCGTTCTGGTATTTCTCTCAAGTATGATTGAAGGTTATATAGGTTTTTACCTTCCCCACTACATCTATCTTGAGATTGTCCTGATTGGCTTAGTTGCATACTTTGCAATAAACGCTTTGCACTTAAAAAAAATAAACAAAATACCAATGGCCGACGCACTTAAAAACAGAGAATAACAAAAATCCCGGACCTTGCAATTTAAGGTCCGGGTTTAAAAATGCCAAACAATATTAATCCAGAACTGCATTCTTTAATCTGCAGAAAGTATTACCATCTTCATCGTAGGTTTCAAACACACCTGTAACAGTAACGTCAATACCAAGTTCCGGATATCCTTCAGGATATGAAGGCTCATCCTTTAATAAGAATTCAATTCCCTGGGAGCAGCAGGCTGTTGCATCCGCAACTATCACTGCCGGATAAAAAACTGTTTCTTCCACATTTGTATACACCACGAACATCCCATTCATTTTCACAATCTTATCGATATATTTTGTGGGAGTCATCATCATATGATATACCTCTGAATATACCATAGTACTGCTAAGTTGTGTTAAATCAACATCTACATTGCTATAGTCACCGGTTTCTTCGTAAGATGTTGCGGCTTCTCCTTCACCGGTTTCAGTATCCGTATCAATATCCTGTATCGTAAAATCTTTAGTATCTTCTAAAACCGGCTGACTGCTGACTGTATCCTTGCCTGCTTCTTTTTTTGCATCGGCCTTTTCTATCTGATTCTGTATGACCTGATCGACCTTTGACTCATTCTTTCCACAGGCAGCCACAACAAGTACTAATGCCGCTACGCCTAATAATCTTACAAGTTTCTTTTTCATGCCCTGCTGCCTCCTTTAATCATGCCCAAGCTGAAACATACAAAAAATACACAAACATCCACCGCAACAATTGTTGAACCCACGGGTGTTCCTGCCAAAATAGAAACAATGATTCCGCTTAATGCACACACAACCGATATTATGCAGGAGCATATTGTCACGTTTTTGAAGTTGTTAAATAATCTCATGGCTGAAAGTGCCGGGAAAATAATCAGTGCCGATATTAACAGCGAACCCACCAGATTCATGGCAAGAACAATGATAATCGCAATTATTACAGCAATTATCAAATTATATAAATCAACCTTTGTACCGGCAGATCTGGCAAAATTTTCATCAAAGGTTACATCAAAAATCTTGTGATAAAAGAAAACAAAAAACAATACGACAACCACTGACAAAACAGCGCAAAGCCAAACCTCACCCTTTCTCAAAGTTAAAATTGAAGTGGAGCCAAACAATGTTGAGCACACATCTCCCGAAAGATTCGAGGATGTGGAGAATATATTCATTAGCAAATAACCAAAGGCAAGCGCTCCAACCGATATCATTGCCATAGCCGCATCACCTTTGATCTTTGTGTTTTGTCCTGTTTTCAGCAAAAGAATGGCGCATAATACAGTAATCGGAAGCACCACCAGAGTGTCATTCGACACCCCAAGTATTCCGGATATGGCCATTGCACCAAAAGCCACATGTGAAAGACCGTCTCCGATAAATGAAAATCGCTTCAACACAAGGGTCACTCCAAGAAGAGATGAGCAAAGAGCAATAAGGACGCCGACAATAAGAGCGTATCTTACAAATGGATACTCAAAATACAAAAGCAGTTTTTCCATCATCTTTCTCCCTCCATCTCCTGTAATATCAAAAATTTTCTTCCTGCGTCACTTTTTAAATACTCGTCCTTGGTGCCAAAGAAAAACTTACTATCAATATGTAATATATGGCTGGCATAATTTACTGCTGCCGCAATATCATGGGAAATCATGATAACGGTTATGCCGCCTTCATTAAGTTTCTTTATAAGTTCATACAATTCAAGCATGGCTTTGGGATCAAGTCCCGCAACCGGCTCATCCAACAGAAGAAGCTTCTCAGTGGCGCATAAAGCTCTTGCCAGAAGAACCCTTTGCTGCTGGCCTCCGGACAGTTCCCGATAACACCTTTTTGAAAGATGTGTAATGTTCATTCTTTCCATGTTTTCCGAAGCCCTAAGCTTTTCTTCTTTTGAGTAGAAGGGTCTCATGCCCATACGTCCCTGGCAGCCTGAAAGAACTATCTCCTCCACCGAAGCCGGAAAATCCCTTTGAACAATTGTCTGCTGCGGCAGATATCCTATTTCGTTCTTTCTAAGACCATCGCCAAAACAAACTTCTCCGCTAATCTCAGGAATAAGGCCAAGAATGGTCTTCATAAGCGTAGACTTACCTGCGCCGTTTTCACCAACAATGCAAAGATAGTCACCCTTATTAATCTCAAAGGATATACCGCCTATTATTTCTTTTCCATCGTAGCCAAGGGACAAATTCTTACCGGACAATATGGACATAATGCCTACCTCTTTTTATATACTTTCTATTACTTCGTTTTCCGGTGCTTCTGTTTTTTCAAAAGCACACACTCTGAAAACCGGATACCACAAATTATATTTTTCCGCATAATCCTTTTCCACAACTGCCGTAAGCGATATCCAGTCATCTCTTTCCAAAGAAGGATTATCTGAAAAATCACAGATGAATCCAAAAAGAGAAATATCCTCGGCACAACAGGTCATAACAAAACGACCAATTATCATAGTGCCGGGATTGTCTTGAGGCGCATCCCAGTACCAGGGAAACTCCACATTTTTTCTTAACCACATGCCGTTGAATTCCACGATTACCCTTTTTGGCTTAATACCCTTCTCAATATTTGTAATAAATTCGGGTGTGAAATCCTTTTCGTCATCAATCTCTGCGATAAAAATATTATTCTTTGCAAGACTTTCCGAATCAAACTCCTCCTCTCCATCTTCACAAAGAAGGAGAAGTGTTCTTTCGCCTGTTGCAAAATAGTCCTGGGAAAGCAGGTTATTTATAAATGTTGTTTTTCCCGCATCAAGAAAGCCGTTAACAAAATACACCTTTACCATATGAGTCCCGCCTTACTCGGTTTCAAGACAGGCAAGCAGCATTTTCATAATATCAGCTTTTTCGTACCCTTTGCCGATGAAAACCACCTGATTAATACGGTCTCCGTATGTCTCATCCCAGTCTTCATTGATATCAGGGAAGTCCTCAAGCACCTTTGTAAGCTCCTCTTCAGGCCATGCGGAAACCCATTCCGACAGTTCTGTGATTGAAGCATTTCTTCCTGCCTGTTCAAATAACTGAACATGCTTCCAGTCATCCGAAAACCAAATATAACCCTTGGATCTGATTAATTCTGCAGGGTAGTTCTCTATAAAACGATTAAATGCCTCTCTGTTGAAGGGTCTTGGCTCTTCGAAAACAAAGGATGATATTCCGTATTCATCCACACAGGCCTTCTCATCATCAGGTTCACAATCGTTTATGGCTCTTTGAACCGTACTTGAATCCAGGCATCGGTCAAAATCAAAATCCTCACGGTCAAGTATAATATCAAGATCAACAATACCGTGCTTGCAGGGAATCATCTCTGCTTCCTTTTGAAGATTTCTTAAGGCGCTTACCACCTCACCCAACTGATTTTCATCCAAAAGGTCTGTTTTATTAAGAAGAAGGATGTTACAGAATTCGATCTGATCCATTACAAGATTGATTACATCTCCATCTTCAATACTGTCCTCATCCTCAATACTATTCAAAAACTCTCTGTAAATTCTGTCCACATCAACAACAGAAACAACTGTTTTAAGGTAAACCTTTGTATCGGTAGACTCCTCATAATTGACAAAAGCTCCCGCTATTGATGATGGTTCACTTATTCCTGAAGCCTCAACAAAAATAGCTTCGAGACCATCCTCCTCGGCCAGTCTCTCTATCTGCTCCATGAATTCATCCTTCAGAGTGCAGCAAATGCATCCGTTCTGCATTTCCACCAACTCTACCTGTGCAATCTTGTTCCCGGTTTTATTTAGCAGGGAAGCATCAATATTGATGCTTCCCATATCATTTACAATGACAGCTACTTTTCTTTTTTCCTGTGATAACAGATGCTGCATCAGCGTAGTCTTTCCGGAACCCAAATAACCGGTTATCAATACAACCGGGATTTCTCTTCTAGACATCTGTATTCCTCCAACACACCAAAATTACTTCAAAGCCTGCTTTAATACTTCAAGATTAGCTTCCATAATCTTCATATATTCAGCACCGTTAGTAACATCCTTTGCAGTAACTGACTGCATTGAATCCATTGTAAGAATCTGCTGATTCTTACCTGCAGTTGTATTTTTGATGGTTTCGGCAATTTTTCCGTCTGCACTTTCAATCTGAAGAATTGCACCAAGTCCGAGTTCATCTGTCTTATCTGCTAAGAACTTAATTGTTTCAAAGCTTGCTTCTGACTCAGCAGAACAGCCTACAAATGCTGCATAATAGCTGATGCTGTAATCATCAACCAGATATCTGAAGGGGAATCTGTCTCCGAAAAGAACAGTCTTCACGGAAGCACCGTCAACTGCTGCCGCATATTCTTTGTCCAAAGAATCAAGCTTTTCGGCATATGTCTTGGCATTCTTTTCATAGAGAGCTTTATTCTTTTCATCCATCTTTGCAAGTTCATCGGAAATGTAAAGGCAAAGGGTCTTTGCATTCTTAAGTGAAAGCCATACATGCTCATCATATTCAGGGCCTTCTTCCTCTTCATCGCCCTCTTCTTCCTCTTCTTCGCCTTCCATACCTTCTACAAGCTCCTCTTCCTTAACAGCATCACCTAATGCTTCAAGAAGATTGATTACAACCATATTCTTATTTGTTGCTTCTTCCAAAGCATCCTCAACCCACTCATCTGACTCACCGCCGACATAAATGAACATATCGCAGGATGAAACCTTTACAATATCATCTGCAGAGGGCTGGAAACTGTGTAAATCAACACCCTTATCAAGAAGCATGGTTATTTCCACATCATTATTTCCCTTTGTAATTTCACGAACCCAGTCATATTCAGGGAAAATAGTTGTAACTATAGAAAGCTTGGCATCTCCACTTTTGTCTGCTGCCTTACCGCAACCTGCAAGCATGGTCACTGCCATAGCCAAAATTAAAAGACTTGTTAATATTTTTTTCACTATTGAATTTCCTCCGTTTCTAAATTTAAAAACACACCAAAAAGAATCCGGTTACGGACTCTCCTACAGAGAAATTCAACGATTAATTCTTACCTTTTGGGATATTAAAGAACAGGAAAACTCCACTGCATCTTTGCATTTTCCGATTTCCTGAAAAGAAAAAACAAGAAACACGCAGGCAGACACTGCCACAACAAATGTTCCTATATTTTTAATGTTATTGACACACAAAACCATTTCAGCACAAATCGGACACTCGTCCCCTGTACAATCGTGGTCTGCATGCATTGAAATATATAATGCAGAAAAGAGCATCACAAATAAAACAGCCACAATGGCTATCCATGCAGGTATCTGTCTGTTACTTCTGCTTTGCATCATGTAATGTCTCCTTTCTTAAAAACTAACTAACGGCACTTCTCACAAAGCCCGTATATCACAGTTCTCGTAGTATCTACCATGAAACCGTGCTCTAAAAGAATGTGCTCCTCCGTGGCTTTCAAATCCTCGCAATGAAGATGTATAAGTTTTCCGCATTTTGTGCACTTAAGATGGGTACACCCGCTCTTATTACATTCGGTTTCCCTGTCCACGTACTCAAAACACGCCGCCGATGAGGAATCAAGTACATACTTCTTCACAATGCCCTCATTAACCATCTTCTCAAGCTGCCTGTAAATCGTGGTCACACCCACACCTGAGCCGCATTTCATAAAATGATTGCATACATCATTTACGGTAATATGCTCTCCCGGCACGCTCTGCAAATACTCCAGCAGTTCTTCTCTTTGCTTTGTATTATAATTTCCCCTTTGCATATTCACTCCTCAATATGAAAACCATTTTCAGTTTTAGCATAGATATAAATAAATGTCAATTAAAAAAAGCTCCGGGACCAAATCCCGGAGCTGCATACTAACTTTTACATTACCAGATTCCCAGCAAATGCTGCATAAACAGGCTGACGCCTGTGATGCCTACCCAGCAGCAGGCACCTAAGAACAGGGGCTTGCCGCCTGTTTTAACAAGCTTAACAATATCTGTATTCAGTCCAATCGCGGCCATTGCCCATACAATAAAGAATTTGCTCAAGGTCTTAACGGGGCTGAAAATACCTGAAGGCACACCAAAATGTATTGCCACTGTAGTAATTACAGATGCCCCTACGAAATACAAGATGAAAAAAGGAAAAATCTTCTTAAGGCTTACCTTTTGTCCCTTTGCACTCTCCTTGCGGCTACGATAAAGAGCCAGCACTAATGTAATGGGAATTATGGCAAGCGTTCTTGTAAGCTTTACCGTAACTGCCTTATCAAGAGTCGCTGTTCCAAGACTCCACATGCTGTCCCAGGTGGATGCTGCCGCAGTAACGGAAGATGTATCATTAATGGCAGTTCCCGCAAAAATACCAAAAGCCTCTCCGCTGACAGTACTAAAGCCCAAAATCTTACCAAAAGTAGGAAACAAAATTGCTGCAAGAACATTATAGAAAAATATAACTGAAATTGCCTGTGCCACTTCTTCGTCATCAGCATCAATAACCGGTGCAGTAGCCGCTATCGCAGAACCACCGCAAATGGAAGAACCTACCCCCACAAGAGTCGATATCTTTCCCGGCACCTTCATAACCTTATGAACAACAAAAGAAACTATCAAGGATGTGGCAATGGTGCACACAATAATGGGAAGGGACTGTACGCCTGTTTCCACTATGACACCTAAATTTAATCCAAAGCCCAAAAGAATAACCGCCCACTGCAATATCTTTTTTGAAGTAAACTTAATGCCTGGTTCAAAATCCCCTTTATTCTTAAAAAATATGGTAACCACCATACCCGCAACAATCGCAATCACTGCTCCACCTATAATAGGAAAGAGCTTTCCCAAAATCCATGCCGGCACTGCAATCCCAAGACAAAGCAATAAACCCTTACAATTTTTCTTAAGGAATTCCATCTTCTATGCTCCAATCACTCTCTGTTATCGGTCACATTCTCCATTCCATTCAAATGCAACCATTAACATTATATCCGTCCCGGCAGAAAAGACCAACATAAAAAGCCACTCTTCCTTCGAAAAGTGGCTAAACATAACTTATTGTAAAACACCTCTGATAAGTTCATGAGCAAGGAACACATTATCATCATTCGGAGACATTACATATCGCTCTTCTTCAGGCGATGTATATGTCTTTGCTGAGGCTCCATATCCAACTGTAGTGTATGAACCCACATTCCATGAGATGCCCGAAGCCAGCTGCTTATTTACAAACGCATAAATAACATCTGCCGGCATACTTGTCTGAATGCAATCGGATATACTGTCCAAAATAGGTGCATAATTGTATAAAATATCCGGCGAACAAATTTTCGCAATCATTGACTTTATTACAGCCATTTGATTAATGCTTCTCTGAATATCACCGCTGGAGAAAGAATATCTTTCACGGGCAAACGCCAAAGCCTCCACACCATTGAGGTGATTCATTCCAACCGAATATGTCTTCACCGGCTCAACAGTAAATTCATAATCGGACCACACATCTATGCCACCAAGGGTATCAATTATCTTTACAAAACCCGTAAAGTTCATTCTAAGATAATAATCCACCTTAATACCATAAAGTTTTTCCAATGCAGCAATTGAATTGCCTACACCAAACAGGCCCGCATGCGTAAGCTTGTCAGCCTTTCCAACATTCGGAAGAATAACATAATAGTCTCTGGGAGTACTTATCAGCTGCATCGTACCGGTATTGGTATTAACAACAGCCAGAATGTTAACATCGCTTCTACGCTTAGTATTAACGGTTCCTAATGCATCTATACCGCTGATATAAGCAATAAAACAGCCTTCAGGTGCCGACAAAATATCATTGCTCCAGTCAAGCTTTGACGTTTTTGCTCCATTGGCAGAGTTTGGTATTCCTCCCGTATTCACAACGTCCTTTTTAGGTACAGAAGGGGTTTGATCGTTCTTCTCTCCACCGGTTTCAGAATCTTTTTGTTCCTCTCCGGATTCATTTTCAGAATTGTTTTCAGCTAAAGAATCATCCTGGTTGTCCTTATCACCGGAACCAACAGGCTCTGACTTATTCTCAACAACTCTCGAAATTCTAACAACAGGTTCCGATGATTCTTCAGGAATATCATAGGTTTTAAGTACTCGTATCCTGTCTGATACCGGACTTGGCTCTTCTGAATCACTCAGTATGTCAATAAAAGCATCTTCAATAATAACAGCATCCTCAGTACCGTCCAAGAGCGCATCGATCAGATAAACAAAATGACTGTATAAGGCATACGAAGGATATGCATTCAAATCATTGTTGACCGAAACCGCCACCCTTTTTACAGGATTACTGTCCATAAGTCCAATCTTCATTCCGGACAGTTCATCCGTTCCACTAACCGTTGAATCTGCCCTTACAAGAATTGAAACCTGAGTAATCTCTGCATCCTCGCTGGTGACCACTTTATCCACTGCATCAGATACTTTCCCAAGCGCTACCAGGCCATAAATCAGTACGCAGGACATCACAACAGATATGATACTTACTACTATAAGCGGAATCTTAGACATATTCTGTTTTACAAAAAGAACCAGTCCATTAAAAAGGAAAAAAAACAATACCATCAAGATAATGTATTTTCCGGGAATAACTCCCATGGAAGCATTCTTAGCGTAAAACAAAACAACTAATATAATCTGGACTATCGGAATCAAATACCATAAATACGGAAGCATATTCCTGTGCTTATTAACAAATTCTTTTATATTCATAATTCCCCTACACAACATTCTTCTCTAACTTAAACTTGTCTGCTATCACTTTAAGATATCTTTCATCATGGCTTGCCGCAACCAGCATGGGAGCGTATGCATCCCTGCCGGAAATATTGTACATGTATGAGAACTCACCATTAATGGGATCTCCAAAATGCGACTTATACTCATTAACAAAATCCATTATTCCATTCTGAATTTCACTAATTCCTATCTGATTGAAATCATACTCACCAAATTGATAAGTTATATCTAAATCCGAATCGTAAACATCAGAGGAGTCGCGTCTTACCGCATTACCCAAATAAAATCCCTTAAACTGAGGTGTTGGTGAAGATAAAAGTAGCTCCCAATACACATTATAATCTTTGTTCAGATTATGCTTTTTTAGTAAATCCCTATTATGAGCTTGCGAATACAGATACGCTACCAATTTTCCACTTTGTATAAATGGCTCCGATGCATCTGGTTCTGCATTATGAATAGTATTAGTACCCGCAATGATTCCGACGATTTCACATGGTATCTCCCATATATTTTTGAATAGATACCTTAGTGACATTGCACCAGAACCTGCCCACCCAATATCAACAGCAACTACCTTCTTGCAATTCTCTGTCTTTTTTACATAGTATTTCCTAGCAGCTGATAATTGATTTCTATAGTGCGCAACTACTTCATCCCAATGTATTTCAAGAAATCTCTGTACCTTTTCCGCATTATTATTTGTAAGTGTGTCATGCGGATGTAAGCCATAGGACTCACACTCACATAACAGAAACTGAAGTTCCATCGAATAAAGAACATCATCAATGGTGTATTTCTGATTTTGCTTATGATAAATAAACCGCTTGAAAAAATCTCGCTTGTCATAAATCGCCTCAAGCTTTGTTGCCGCTTTACGTGACCAGTAGACATACTCGGTCTCGTCCTCATGATAAAGATATGTATAGGCCTGCTTTAATATATCTCCATCTCTTGATAAGAACAAAACCTTATCAATTTTGTTTTTAACTACATAGTCATGAATAAAATGGCAATACCCCAAAACAAACAAACCACCATAAATAAATCCATACTCATACTCCTGAGTATACTTATTTAGACCATTGTATAAATAAGTGCTGACCACTCCTCTATAAGCGCTTCCGATAATCGCCGACATATCGTGTGCACGGTATAACAACGTATTTTTATTAACATTTGGGTAAAGCAGTGCTTCTACACCTGATTTCTTTGCCATATCATAATCACTATGCGGATTATCACCGATATGAATAATACTTTTTCCCGGGTAATCTTCTGTAATCTCTGCAAATAGAGTACCATCCGCTTTACTTAGCTGATACTCGTTTGATAAATATAATTTCTCATATCCCGCAAATCCATTTTTATGAAGTATCGACTCTATGCATTCTTTGGGAAGATACATATCTGAAGTAACAACAATTTTCTTCCCTTGTTTAAGTAATCTGTTCCAAACTTCAAGCATAAACGGATTGGCAAAGCATATAGAATCTTCAACGTGCTTCTCAAATTTCATCCAAGCCTCACCGGAAATCCCCAGTTCCTGCTCAAGTTCCTGCCATATGTCAGTTAAGTTAACCTCCATATTGCCATACTGTTCATCATGCTTAATACGAGATTTATACTCTGCAAATGCCCTGATTGCCGCAAAATCCATAATACCATTCCGCTCACCAAGCAAATGAAATACATCAGTCGGAACAGTAAACGGTCTAAATATTAGTGTGTCAAATATATCGAAAGATACAACATCATATTCTTCTATAGCAGAGGTATAATCTTCAACGCTCTTATCTGAAGAAAGATGTGCTTCAGACTCACTACTATTGATATGAAGCTTCTTATTCTCGTAGAATTCTGTATCTTTCTTTTTTCCAAGAAACTTACATCCAAGACAGTAGAATGCAAAATTAAGCCAAAACAAATACGCCCAGGATAGACACTTTTTTACACCAGTGGCGTTATCATGATATGCATGATAACGTTCCTGTATTCCACTATGTTTATTAACCAGAAATATATATATTTTTTCTCTCATACCATCTGTACGCCATACAGCTATTCATCAAAACATAGCATTTTTAACTATTAATAAGTTCCTTTTTGTAGTCCCAAGTACTTTTCCCATTGATCACGAGAAATCATAAATTTGTAGCAATCTTTATACTCTTTAGAAACCCTTTTATAGTTTGCTTTAATTGCTTTACATATTTCTTTACATTCTTTTAGTATTCTCTTACGACGTTTGCTATCTCTTTCAACGTAAAAACCTTTACTCGTAATCTCATCATAATATGTAATACTTTTTGCCCTATATCCTGCTTCAACATTTGAAGCATAAAAAGGCAAAATTATATCCCTGTCAGCCTTTAAGTAATAACCATTTTTAGTGAGTATCCTAACAATCTTATGCAATAAATCACAATCTTTTATAGTGCAACATAATCTATACCAGTCATAATCTAAAGTTAATGGATCCATATCAATTAATTGAATATTTCTACTCAATATCTTCTTATTATATTCATCCGGTCTTATACTACATAACCAAGATGGACCTTTTAAGTAGTCCCTTATCCCCTCTAAAATAGCCTCTGCATTTTGATACTGATATAAATAAATACTGTTCTTTATTGTACTTTTTAATGTTTTTATTACAGTTGATTTTGATACTTCAATATCATTACAGCTATTAACAATCATTTTATTACGACTTTCATAATAGCATCGCATTGCATTCTTTTTTGACTCGAATGCATCATGCCATACACAAAGTCCATTTAGTGTAATAATATGAAGGTTATTTCTTATTCCAAAGTCAACATCATCGTTAAATACAAAAATCGGTATAGCGAGATTATCAGAAGTAATATGTGAAAATGGAATGGCACAGAACCACCATGCGGCATAATCAGATTCCTTTTCCATGCTATTTATCAATACATTCCTTGAATCTCTCAAATCAACGTCATGCCCATTTGATATAATTAGTCCACCATTCCAGGTAGCACCGGCCTCGACTTGATAATAGCTAATATCTTTTCTTAACATAGCTCCTGCGACAACTGTATCAACATATTCCGTTTTAACTAAGCTCAGGAAAATAATCAGTCTTTTTAACACATGTGAATCAACATAAGCATCATCATCCATCAACAAGCAATGCGTGTATTTATATAATGAATTATCATCTATTGATGCTAACATCCCACGGGTAAAACCACCTGCACCACCGGAATTTATATTCTGAATTATTGATATATCTTTGCCGAAGTCACGCGGCAATGAGGAAGCATTATCTACAACATATGTATGTATGTTACATCCGTTTAATTTATTGATATTGTTAAGATTATCTCGTATATATCGCTCCCTGTTATATGTAGTAAATATAATTGCTATGCGTATGTCCCTTTGATTTATTTGTGTGCTAGAAGAATAGCAACCCCCATAGAATATGAACTCATCTGATAGCACTTTTATTGAAAAGGCGTATGAAACCGCATTGCTCTCTAAGTCAATAGGAATTGATATTGCCTTCAGAACATCGTTATCAACCACTCGTTTATAAACCACGTTTGAACTCACTGCACCATATAGCAACTTATTCGAAAAAACTGTTATTTCAGCCTTTCCTTTGAATTTAATGTTAATAAATAGATCATTAATATTTGTGTATTTTTTCCATTTGGCCACAGAAAACGAATTAAAATATGAGTTAAAATTTATTTCCGAACCTTCTGATGCCACAATTGACTCATCATTTGTTATTTCAATAATCCCTTTAGAAAAATAAAGAAGACTAACATCTGCCGTTCTATTGTCTAAAGAAATAATGATATCCTGCAGTTTAATCATAGTCTTCTCATCAATCATTTTAACCCAATTCCTCTTCACATTTTGATAAAGCTGCCGCTATAACCGCATCCATATCATAATACTTATATTCTCCAAGTCTTCCACCAAATATGACCTTATCTTCCTTATCAGCAAGCTCTTTATATTGCAAGTACAGTTTGCTATTCTTTTCGTCATTTACAGGATAATAAGGTTCGTCCCCCGGCTTCCATTCTGAAGAGTATTCCCTACTTATTATAGTTTTAGGCAAGTCATTCCCCTGCTCATCTTTACCAAATTCAAACCATTTATGCTCAATAATGCGAGTCCACGGTGTCTCTTTATCTGTATAGTTTACCGCTGCATTCCCTTGATAATTTGGCATATCAAGAGTTTCATTTTCAAATCGAACTAATCTGTACTCCAAATGTCCTAAACGATAATCAAAATAGGCATCAATAGGACCTGTATACACTACTTTATCAGCCATAGAATCCCATTTTGACTTATCACAAAAATAGTCTTCATTAAGTCTTACCTCGACACCTTCAAGCATGTGTTCAACTAACTGTGTATATCCACCAATTGGAATTCCCTGATATAAAGCATTAAAATAGTTATTATCAAATGTTAACCTAACCGGAAGTCTTTTGATAATAAACGCCGGAAGTTCCTTACAATCACGACCCCACTGTTTTTCGGTATATCCTTTGATTAATTTTTCATAAATATCACGTCCTACTAACGAAATAGCCTGCTCCTCAAGATTTCTAGGCTCCCATTTTATCTCACTGCGCTGATTTTCAATCTTAACCACCGCTTCCTCTGGAGTAACTACCCCCCACATTTTATTGAAAGTATACATATTAAAGGGTAATGAATATAACTCCCCCTTATAATTTGCCACTGGAGAATTCGTAAAGCGATTAAACTCAGCAAATTGATTCACATAATCCCACACTCTTTTGTTATTAGTATGAAAAATATGTGCGCCATATTTGTGAAAATTGATTCCATCTATTTTTTCAGTATAAACATTCCCCGCTATATGGGAACGTTTGTCTATAACCAAAACATGTTTTCCCATTGCCTTAGCTTGTTGTGCAAAAACAGTTCCGTAAAGACCAGCACCAACTACTAGATAATCATACATACCTTTATACCTTCTAACTTTTTAAATGTCTTTTGTTTCACTTGCAAAATGACATAAAACATAATCATCATATTCTAAATCTTGAATTTGAACATTGCGAGACCACACAATATTCTTTTGCACAACCTTTGCAGGCGATCCCGCTATAATAACATTATTAGAAAATGGTTTGTTCACAATACTAACCGTCCCAACAATTGAACCATCGCCAATCATAGCTCCTTTTAGTATCTTAGCTCCATATCCTATCCAAACATGATGACCAATACGAATTTCATTGTCGCTGCAATTACTTTTTAGTACATATTTTTCTTTGTCTTTTACAAAAACAGTATCACCTATATTACTCCTCCGTATAACGTGCATATTCATAATGTAAAACAGAATCTGCATATGGTTCTCTTTCCCAACATATATCACGCTTAATTATTCTCCCAGTCTCTCCAACAATAATGCAATTATTTGGCTTTATGGAATTGACTACCGTTCTAGCTCCGACTATGCTCCCTTCGCCGATAACAGCTCCACCATTGACTTTTGCTTGATATCCAACCCAAACATGATCTTCTATTATAATATCTGCTTGTGTAGCGTCACATATCACCTTAGTACTCAGCATATCGTCTTTTCCCAAAATAATAGTATGTTCATTTGCAATTAAATGACAATACTCTGCAAATGTTGTTCCTTTTCCTACATGAATAATTGCATTATTTCCAAGCGTGATTTTCAACCTATCCGCTTTAGTTTCCTCAATGTTTGCACTAGAATTTGCGCCTTCTATCACTACATTGCATCTTTCTTTTACTAATATATGATTATCAAAGCAATCATAATATTCGCCTAAGAAGTTATTAAGAACAATACAGTGTTCACTTACTGTTTTACAATACTCTTTTACAGCTAAAGAATATTCCGCTTCACAAATATTATCTTTTAATGTAATGTCTTCAATATTTGCCAATTTTTTGGATAAGTAATCTATACACGACGGATGTAAAGTCATTTTTCTCACATATTCACATTTTGAGAAAGTTATCAGATTCTTAGGCATTTCTACTACTTTACAATGAATCACATCCATAAAAGTTTTTTCGCACAAACCTATAAACGAATTCATCTGATTTATTTTGGCAATGTCATTACAATATACCTTTCCCTCATCGAAATATATATATGGAATATGCCAACTAACTAAAATAATCTTGTCTAAATCAACAAAAGATAATAGGTAATTAGCAAACTCTGTAACCAGCTCTTTTAATCGCTCACTTTTCAAAAGAATTGGACTTACTTCTTCTTTTACAACAATCCCTTTTTCTATTAATGTATCAAAATTGTCAGTTACGAATTTGCTTTTTGTGAAACAACTCTCTGTATTGTCGTAACAAATACATGACAGAAAAATATCATCTGCCCATAAAAAATCTAATAGAAAATAATCATAATCTATATTTTCAACTTTTTTCTTAAAACGCTCTTTGTCATCATAAATAAACATTTTTTGTTGGTACGTATTGCCATTAATGAATATATCATTCCTTTTCGTGACCGAAAAAGGAGAGACTCCAACCACTCGAAATTCATTCTGTAATTTACTATCATGAAAAACTATTGCATCATCAAGAAACTTAGACCCAAACGATATATATTTTGTTCGCATTATATGATCCTTTAAAAGTTAATTATATATGAAGCTAGAATTTACTAATGTTCCGGATTCTATTTCAAAAAAATCTGGCACAGTTGTACCTGCAAGTACAAATGCTCCCTTTTTCAAGATACTACCTACACCTATACGAATAATATGCTTACACTCTTTTTTTGAATCGTAAATATAATTAATATTTTTTCGATTTTTAAGGTCTATAATCGCATGGCCATCTCCATTGAAAATTACAACTTCTTCTTCAATTATTGCTTTATTTGCAATATTTGTTGTAGAATTGAATCCTCCCCGTATATGAACATTAGAATCTAATATGGCATCATCTTCAATATGAACCATGGCTCCATCATAAAGCAAAAGCGAAGTATTTTTACCCGTTTTCACAGCTTTATTGATTCTACAATCAACTCCATTTAACACACTAATACTTGTATTACCTCCCTTTATGGCCGATGTATCAATTATTATTCTAGAGCCACAACCTCGCAATTCAACTGTCACAGGAGACTTACTGTCTATAACATTATTAAACCAATCTTCATAATGGCCTTGAAAATTAACTAAACGTAACGGAGCGTGTAAGCTTACACAATACCCAATATTAATGCCATAACCACACTTCCATAATGCTCGAATCACTTTCTCGTTATAAATCTTAGGTAGTACACAAAAATATTCTCTTTCTTTCCAAGCAATAGGACGAAATCTCTCCCTAAGTTCTTCTTCTTCCAAACTTGAATCATACTCGATAATAGTATTCACCAATATCCCATATTCTCGCTCAAGAGTGTATCGTAATGAATTTGAGTCCCCAATCAGTACTATTTTTCTATTATGATACAGTCTATTTACCTGTCGCGCCAAAGGACTAATAATTGTCTCCTCAAGCATCTTGTTTGCCATTACTTCATATTTTTCACGAAAATAATCACACTCTTCCAAAGAAATGACTGATTCAACTAAATAATCATAATATAATCTATTATACGATAGCATGTTTGGAGGTGCGTCTTTTTCGTTGCCAAACAGTGTCGTAGGTAATGGAATTTTAGTATAATTACTTGGTAATAATCTATGTAATTTATCCAAAAAACCATTTGTATAACTAATAACATTTTGATTATCAACAAGTTCTATGCTTTTTCTCATAGAAATATATTCAGGCACCAAATGCACTTCTATACAAATAACGTCTATTTTACATGAATCAAAAATAGAAAGAAAAGTATTCATCACAGCACTTAGTTCGGCATCTGTATATTTCATCGGATCAATTATCTCTTCTTCGACCAATTGACCATACTTCATCTCTAAGTACTCTATAAAAATGCTTTTATTATAATTTATTGCGTTTTTTTCTGTTATTAGTACCTTTTCACCTGACGCAAAAGAAAATGAATGAATTGGAATTCGTATTGATGATATATCAAATAAAACGGCATCTACTTCACTTTCAGAAATGATTTTTCTAACTTTTCTACCAATGTCAATTGAAAACATGTATTTCATATAATCATTTTCAAAATGCATCTTTGACAATAATTCCTCTAACTCTGAATCCGAGAGAACCTCCTTACTACAAAAGCTGATAGGATTTATATCAACTATTCTATTCTTGTTAGTTAATCTTCCCTTTGAGGCAATTACTGTGTCATCTAATAGTCTTGACCCAATAGTTATAACGTTCTTATGAACCTTTTTCTTTTCATAATATACTATTGGTGTTTTGTCAGTTTCTTTTCGATACTGTGCCGGAATTCCTTCTATACTTCTCAAGTCGCGTTCTCTGCCCCAAGCTGAATCTACTTTGATAACTCTTCCATTCTTCCCGGCTATAACTACATTATTTGAATAAAATCCTCTTGCAATCGAGCATGCGCCTAAAATAGAACCATCCCCAATTACCACATTATTCAACACTTGGCTACGCAATCCTAGCCAAACATGCTCTCCAATTCTGATTTCCCCCCCTTTGTTAAACACAATAACTTCATTTGAAAGCATGCAGTCACGCCCTATAATGATTTTCCCCCCATCAGATACCGTAACGGAACAGTCATTACCATGAGTAACTCCCATATCTATAAATATACTATTGCCATCCCCATGACATTGTATCTTTAGTAACTTATTGGTTAAAAGAGGATTACCAACGTTTTTCCCTACATAAATTGTATTATTCGTGCCATATATTTCGATATCACATTTTGATTCAAGATTAATACGATTTCCATCAATAAGATACTTACCTTTTTCCATCCTCTTCTTGTACCCACTTCATTAAATATTTAAGTAATTCATTCAAGAAATTTATTAAGCAATTGCCCGTTTCCCACTTTTTTATTATTCGAAATAATACATCCCGCTATGATCGTAGTCTTTTCACCTAATTCAACTGAATCACCAATCATTATTTGCATTTTATTAGTATCTATCATTTCTGGCATATAATTTGTACGTTTTGAAGTTCTAATGTCAAAAATTGAATGACCGTCTCCAGCCACAACCCACAATTTTTCCCCAAATATGCAGTTTGATCCACACGAAAAACTAGTAAAAGGTCCCATTCTTATAATGCCGCCCTCTAAGAAACTGCTACCGTTTCCAATAGTCATCGCACTTCCATATAGCAACCCAAAACTAGTATTTGCAAAGGTCGCTCCTGCATCTACCTTAATACAAGAGTCTGTTCCTAAATTGACTGAAAAGAATCCTTTTCCATTTTCACCGTTAAGAAAATAAGACCTATATCCACTAATGTCCACTCTAAAATTTTTACTATACGATACTATTTTATTTCCCCATATATCCTTGTATTCCCCAATAAATCCGCCTACGGAAACAACACTATGTCTGGGCATAATAATCTTTTGTTCAATACTATATCCTTGTACCCACAATTTTTTTAGTATTCCGTTTTGTATCGGTGTCAAAACAATCAAATGTCCGAACTTTTGTGGTCCAAAATCTGTTTTCTCTACATCTTCAAGTTTTATGAAATCAAAATCTTGTCCTAGAAAATTATACAGTAATTGTTTTTCTAACTCAGTTCCAAGCAAAGCGCAATGTCTGTTTTTTAGTATAGAAAAATTGTTTGTACTACTTGCCAAACAATATATTTCAACATTGATCAGTTTTATTAATTCTTTCGTGTAGTATTTATTTAGAATACTATCGTGCGTTGATTTGTCGTATCCTCGGCATACTAAAGCTACTATCTCTTCCTTTTCACTAATCTCATCAACAGTTATAATATCCGTCTTCCACGAAAAGTCAGAAGGGTATAATCCAATATCATTACATTGTATTATCTGCGCACCATATTTTTCAATCGTAAGCGCAAAATAACACGGTGCCTTCCATCAGGCCCATGATTCGTGAAATAATTAACTCCATATAGTAACGCTAGAGATAGTTTTGCATAGTAGCGCATAGTAGCGTTAGTGGAGGTTAGTCATGGATCGAATCGCAAA
>JAZLLV010000012.1:0-47507 GCA_045598365.1 Lachnospiraceae bacterium | reverse complement strand
TCTAGCGGATATTTATGGCTATGAGCTCAAAGCTATGAACCAGCAGGTAAAAAGAAATCTTGAACGTTTTCCTGAAGATTTTATGTTTCAATTAACAAGAGATGAGGTTGAATTGGTGAAGTCACAAATTGTGACTTCACGGGAAATGAAGGATGATAACTTGAAGTCACAATTTGTGACTTCAAGTTGGGGCGGAAAAAGAAAATTGCCATATGCATTTACTGAACAGGGTATTTACATGTTAGCCACGATTCTTAAAGGTGAATTGGCCACCAAGCAAAGTGTATTTATTATGCGTGCTTTTAAGGAAATGCGACATTTTATTGCAAATAATGCTCTTATGTTTGAGAAGATTAATGCTATTGAATTAAAGCAATTGCCTATAATACAATGATGGAGGATATCAAGACAGGGAAATTGCGAATCCCTATTCTTATAGTGTATTATAAAGCTATGATTTACTTAATTTTGGCGATTTTAAGCAGTACGGCGATTTCTGTTTTGATGAGAGTTTTTGACAAGTACATAAAGAACAACATGATTATGTTTTTTGCAAACTACAGTGCCTGTACGGTATTGTCGGCTTTGTTTCTTTTTGTCGATAAGGAGAAACTTTTTGGCACAGGCACGACCGGAAACGGGGTGGGCTTTGCGGTTTTCCTGGGCGGAATCAGCGGAATCATGTATCTGGTTTCTTTTATGCTGCTCCAGTTTAATATCAGCAAAAACGGTGTGGTTCTTGCGGCAACCTTTATGAAGCTTGGAGTGCTGGTGCCGGTGCTTATGTCGGTGCTTCTTGGCTGGGACAGGCCCACAGGCCTGCAGGTCTCAGGAGTAGTACTGGCGATTCTTGCAATTGTGCTTATTAACGGAGAAGGTGACAGGGAGCAGAAGAAGGGCAATGGGGGGCTTTGGCTCGTACTTCTTTTACTGCTTGGGGGCTTCACCGACTCTTTATCAAATATATATGACAAGCTTGGTAATCCGGAACTAAAGAACGGATATCTTCTATTCATCTTTATCGTTGCAATGCTTTTCAGTATTGCAGTGGCTTTCAAAAGAAAACAGAGATTTAACGGGAAGGATTTTCTTTTTGGGGTACTTATTGGAATTCCCAATTATTTTTCAGCGAGATTTCTTCTTTTTTCACTTGCGAAGATTCCCGCCATTGTGGCATATCCTGTATATAACATTGGTGTGATTCTTCTGATAGGATTAATCGGAATGGCTGCTTTCAAAGAGAGTCTTAGCAAAAGAAAAACCTTTGGAATGGCTGTCATAATCCTTTCGATAGTCTTTCTTAACATGAAACTTTGATTGTATAAAACTACCCAAACGGATAGTGAAAAAGAGGACTGTAAAAAGTATTATTACAGTAGAATCGTATTTCTATGGGAGGGTTTAATATGTCATTTTTAGATAATCTTATTAATAAAGCAGGAGATCAGCTTGCTTCATCCTTAAAGGGAGCAGCAAGATCGGCCGAGAGAATGGCCAAAGAAAAGGGAAAAGAAGCTCTTAACAAGGCAAAGAGCAATATTCAGACCAAAAAGGTTTCTTTCACCTTTGAAAAAATACCGGAAACCATTGAAGAGTTTAAGGCACTTCCCGAAGCACAGCAGTTTACAGATCCCTTTGAAACTGCGGCTCTTACAATTGTTGCCTATGCGGCCTATGCTAAGAATCGTGAAGAAGGACTTAAAATGTTTAATGTTTTAAGGGGACCGGTGCCCTTTTCGGGAATTGATATTTCCAGAACCAACGACAGTCTCATGGATGGAAGGACCTATGTTCCCATGTCATATTTTGAGGGTGCAACAGTGGATAACAACTATACTCCTTCAGTGCCCTACACAGTTGTGGTAATGCAGACACCCCACACCGATGACAATCTTTCCGAAGGATACAAGAAGCTTTTTGTGAAGTCTGCAGGAGCTGACACAGAGCGTTATATTACCCTTCGCACCAAGGCTTCCACTAAGGAATGGTTCTTAAGCGAACATGCCGGTATCTTACCAAGCATCAGAGTTCCCAAGAGTGACAATCCCTGGGCATAATTTGTAAACCTGCGGTCCGATTTTGTCGGACCGCTTTTACATTTTAAAAGACTGTGGGATAATAGTGGGGTATTGTCAGAAAAGGAGAATTTCAATGAACCAGCATACAAGATTTAATTTGCCTCTCTGCCTGACGGTGGAGGAGGATGCATTTTTGCATGTGGAGGAAATCGTTACGGATTATCTTCCGGACATAAAGAATAAGAAAACCCTGATAATTTCGGAGCAGTTTCTTATCGATACTTATTCAGAAAAGATTCTTGCCATACAGAAGGATTTCTACGGTGCAGAAATCTATGCTATGGGCAATGCGGACTACGATGAAGCGGTTTCAATTGCCAAAAAAATCTGCATTGAAGATATAAAGGTGGTTATCGGTGTCGGCGGGGGCCGTGTGCTTGATACGGCAAAGTATGCTGCATTTATCAGCAAGGCAGTTTATATTTGTCTACCTACAACATTAAGTAATGACTCTCTTGCATCACCGTTTTCGGTTCTTGGCATGGCGGGTCAGAACAGAAAGACGCTTCCCTGTAAGATACCTACGGCAATTGTGGTTGATACAGACATGATACTTAATGCGCCTGTAGGACAGACCCTTTCGGGAATCGGAGATACTCTTGCAAAGCATACAGCATTGTATGACTGGAGACTTGCTTCAGAAGCCGCAGGTACTCATATTGATGATTTTGCGGACGCAATCGCAAGCCTGTCCTTTGAAGCGGTATACCATTGTGATGAAAAGAATATTAAAAGCAAAGCATTCATAAGGATTCTTTCAAAGGCCCTTGTAATGGGCGGCCTTGCCATGGAGATTGCAGGCTCCTCAAGGCCCTGCAGCGGAAGCGAGCATCTTTTCGGCCATGCAATTGAGGAATACTATCCTGAGCTTAAGATTTCCCACGGAATAGGAGTGGCACTTGGAAGCATTGGCGCAGCGGTATTTCAGGGCAGAAATGAAACCGGTCTTATGGAGGTTATGAAGGCATATGGAGTGGACTATAATCCCATGAGTTACGGAATAACCAAGGATATGTTTTATGATATGTGGGAGAAGGCACCGGGCACCCGCCCCGGAAGAATAAGCATTCTTAATACCACTAAGCTTGACAGAGTGTGGATAGATGAAATCTATGACAGAATGCTTAAGTAGAATATTGTGAGCATATTAAAAGGGCTGTGAAAGATGATTTTTCATTTTTCGCAGCCCTTTCTTTATTCTTTAGAAATTGTTTTCACAGTCCATGTTTATTTGTTTACAAGTCGGTATATTGTTTCTTTTAACTGGGAGTGAGACAGAGGCTTACTTAAGTAACTGTCAAAGCCCATGTCGAGATACTCCTTCATGGCTCCCGCCATGGCATTTGCGGTGAGCATGACAATAGGTGTGTTTTTATTCACACCTTCCTGTTCCTTAAGCCTCTTAAATACTTCAACACCGTTCATTTCAGGCATCATATGGTCAAGAAGAATGATGTCGTATTTGTGCGCGGCTGCTTCAGCAAGACAGGCTTTTCCGTTATCGAGAGTAGTAACGGTAACCCCTTCCTTGGTAAGCAGCTTCTTTATAAGTGTAAGATTTAACTGAGTGTCATCAACAACAAGAACATTTACACCACTGATGCTTATGTCATTTGCAAGAGGCGCTGTATCAAGCTTCTTCTGTCCAAACTTCTGCTCAAGTACAATTGTGAAGGTGGTGCCAACGCCAAGTTCACTTTCCACTTCAATGATTCCGTGCATTTCATCAAGGAGATTTTTTGTAATGGCCAGTCCCAGTCCTGTTCCCTCAATACCTCTGTTCATACCCTCATCAAGGCGCTGGAAGGCAGTATAGAGGTTAGGAAGAGCTGCTTCACTGATTCCTTTTCCGGTATCCTTTACAATACATTTTATGGTGCAGTGATCATCGGTTTTTTCTTCGCATTTAATACTTAAGTTGACAACGCCACAGTCAGTGTATTTAACTGCATTGGATAAAAGATTAATGAGACACTGCTTAATTCTTATATTGTCCCCGTGAAGAGTATCGGGAATCTCTTCATCAATTTTTGTGATAAAAGAAAGCCCCTTTTCGTCGCATTTAAGACCTATGTCTTTCTTAATACCTGCAACAAGCTCGCTGAATGAATAGTCGTCCTCAATAATATCAAGCTTTCCGCTTTCAATCTTTGAATAATCAAGAATGTCATTAATTACTGCTAAAAGAGTGGAGCCGGCGGTTTTGATATCCTTGGAATACTCATGAATCTGTTCGATGTCATTACTGTCTTTTATAAGATTGTTAAAGCCCATTACAATTCCGAGAGGGCTCCTGATTTCGTGAGACATATTGGCCAGGAAGTTTTTCTGCAGCCTGTTGCTTTTTTCAAGCTCGGTCTTAACTGTTAAGGCATTATCTCTTTCCATCATGTATTCAGCCTTCTGCCGTATTAAAAGAGAAGCGATAAGAATACATGTGGTAAGACCAAGAACCGAGCCTTCCTTTGCATACTGGATATCAGTCATGGGATAAACAGGCACAGGAAGTCGAGGGGATATATTCTGAGTAAGCCCTGTGGTTACCATGGTGATGACAACAAAAACTTTTTGGCTTTTGCCTTTAAGACACATTACAAAAAGAATAAGCTCACAAACAAAAAGAATGTTTGAAGAGGTCCTGAAACCACCTGTTATGTACCAGATGGGCGGTGTCAGAATAAAGACTGAAGCAAAATATGCATTCTTAAAGAATGTTTCGTGATGCGACCGGTATGCAATATGGTAAAGAACTATGATTCCGACTGAAAGAATTAAAAACATGGAATACAGGATTGCGGGAAGGCCCAGCGCCAGGCCTAAAATTCCGTTCACAAGCAACCATATAAATTCTGCTTTTATATAAAAACGAAGTAACTTTAATTCGATGGGATCGTCACTAGCTGTTACAGGCTGGATCAGTTGTTTTCTCTTGCTCATATGATTTGTCTCCAATGACTTTGCATGCTTTATAAAAGGGTGCAATAACCCCCTTTGTTATGATATACTCTTTTGTACAACGAAATATTAAAATCTGTATTTGCGGAAGGATAAATTATGACCGAAAAAAGAAAATGGTGGGAATTTGACTCTGCGATGCTCCATATACTTGCGATGCTGTTAATGCTTTCGGACCATGCCTGGTCCACACTGTTTCCAAGTCACAGATGGATGACCGCTGTGGGAAGAATTGCGTTTCCTATCTTCGCTTTTATGCTTGCGGAAGGATATACACATACTAAGAATTTCAAAAAGTACCTTCTGAGGATGCTTGTTTTTGCTCTTATATCGGAAGTTCCCTTTAACCTTATGATGGGAGGAAAATTGTATGGCCCTACCCACCAGAATGTAATGTTTACCTTCTTAATTGCCCTCCTTGGAATGAAGGCAGTGGACTTATGCTTTGAAAAATTTTCGCTGAAAATCTCGATTCCTTTATCAATATTAACAGTGATTCTTTGTACACTTTTAGGCTTTGCCCTTTTTGTGGATTATTACGGCACCGGTATATTAATGGTTTTTGTTTTTTATTTTCTTAGAAAAAGAAAATGGTGGTGCTATGTCGGTCAGTTTGCTTTTATGTACTGGCTTAATGTGGAACTTTTAGGTGGCCTTTGCTATATAGTTACTATTTTCGGACATGAGTTTGAACTGGTGGAGCAGGGCTTTGCACTTCTTGCTCTTATCCCAATCTGGCTTTACAGAGGAAAGCAGGGACATCATTCAAAACCTTTCAAGTATTTTTGCTATGCCTTTTATCCTGCTCATATGCTGATTCTTGTAACAATCGGCTATTTTCTTTTCAGATGATATAATCATGGCGCTGATTTTGCCTAAGAAAGATAAGCAATTTTGAGAAAAATATTGACAGAAGAGGTATCCTTTGATATTATCTTCAGTAATTTAATATGATAAACCGTTGAAGTGGAGATAACGGCAATAATGACTTTACAGAGAGCCCGGATGCTGAGAATCGGGTAAGAAACAGGTTGTCAAATGGACCACTGAGGGTGCAGTCAAATGCGTTTTACGCAAAGTATTCTGCAACGTGAGGGCATACGTAAGTTGCCGGGGATATGTTGGTATCCTAAAAAGCGCACTAATTTGTGAATCAAGGTGGCACCGCGGATTTACTGAAATTAACAGTATTCGTCCTTGACAGATTAAATTCTGTCAAGGGCGTTTTTTTATCTGAAAACCCCATAAAACAGGGAGGATTACAAATGGAAATCAAACCTTCACTTGAGGAAGTTAAAGCTCTGAAAGAAGAAAACAAATACGATGTTGTTCCCGTAAGCTGTGAGCTTCTTTCGGACTTTACCACTCCTATTGAAACAATGAAAATTTTGAAAAATGTCTCTACCCACTGCTATATGCTTGAGTCGGCTCAGGCCCAGGACAAATGGGGAAGATATACTTTCATGGGCTTTGACCCGAAGCTTGAAATTACCTGTATCAACGGGGAGATGAAAGCAGGAAGCCTTAAGTTTAAGACAGACAACCCTTCGGACTATTTAAGACAGATTCTTTCGGAATACAGGAGTCCGAGATTTTCCTATCTGCCACCCTTCACCGGAGGTCTTGTGGGTTATTTTTCCTATGATTATTTAGGCTACAGCGAGCCCACAGTCAGAAGAGAAGTGGAAGACAGCGAAGAATTTAAGGATGTTGACCTTATGCTTTTCGACAGGGTTATAGCCTTTGACAATGTCAGACAGAAGATAATACTTATTGTGAATGTATCTCTTTCGGATGTTGAGACAAGCTACAATAAGGCGGTTATGGAGCTTAAACAGTTAGCCACACTTCTTAAAAACGGTGAAAAGAAGCAGGAGCCCGGCGGAAAGCTTCAGGGAGAAGTCAAGCCCCTGTTCAGCAAGGAAGCCTTCTGCGACATGGTTGAGAAAGCAAAAAAACATATACATGAAGGAGACATTTTCCAGATTGTTCTTTCAAACAGATTAAGTGCTCCTTTTTCCGGAAGCCTGTTAAATGCCTACAGAGTGTTAAGAACCATTAATCCGTCTCCTTATATGTTTTATTTTTCCGGAACGGATGTGGAAGTTGCAGGTGCTTCACCGGAAACTCTTGTGAAGCTTGAAGACGGTGTCCTTCACACCTTCCCCCTTGCGGGCACCCGTCCCAGAGGTAAAACTGAGGAAGAGGATTTACAACTTGAAAGAGACCTTCTTCAGGACAAAAAGGAACTTGCAGAACACAACATGCTGGTGGACCTTGGAAGAAACGATCTTGGAAAAATCAGTAAGTTTGGCACCGTGGAGGTTGAAAAGCTTCATTCCATTGAAAGATATTCACATGTAATGCATATAGGTTCCACTGTAAGGGGAATCATTAGAGATGATAAGGATGCTCTTGATGCAATCGAGGCAGTTCTTCCTGCAGGAACCCTTTCCGGTGCACCCAAAATCAGAGCATGTCAGCTCATCGGTGAACTTGAAAACAATAAACGAGGCATATACGGCGGAGCCATCGGATATATTGATTTTACCGGCAATATGGATACCTGTATTGCAATAAGAATCGCATATAAAAAGAACGGCAAAGTATTTGTAAGAAGCGGAGCGGGCATTGTTGCCGACTCTGTTCCCGAAAAAGAATTTGAGGAATGTCTGAATAAAGCAAAGGCATCCTTAAAGGCCCTGGAGCTTGCAGGAGGGGAGGACTTATGATTTTACTGATAGATAACTATGACAGCTTTTCATATAACCTTTACCAGCTTATAGGTGAGCTCAACCCGGACATAAAGGTCATAAGAAATGATGAAATGACCATTGATGAAATAAGAGAGCTTAAGCCCTCAAGAATTATTCTTTCACCGGGCCCCGGAAGACCCGAAGATGCGGGAATAATTGTGGAAGCGGCAAAGACCCTTGGAAAGGAAATCCCCACACTTGGCGTGTGTTTGGGACATCAGGCAATATGTGCCGCATTCGGCGCCACAATCACCTATGCCAAGGAGCTTATGCACGGTAAGCAGTCTGATGTGGAATTTTCGGACAGTTGTTTGCTTTTTAAGGATTGTCCCAAGGTTGCTCCCGTGGCAAGATATCATTCCCTTGCAGCGGATGCAAAGACAATGCCTGACTGTCTTGAGATAACCGCAAAGACCACAGACGGCGAAATAATGGCGGTTAAGCACAGGGAATATCCTATTTACGGAGTTCAGTTCCATCCTGAATCCATACTTACACCTGACGGAAGAACAATGTTAAAAAACTTTTTGGAGGAGATATAGAAAATGATTAAAGAAGCAATTGTAAAGATAGTTAATAAGGAAGACCTTTCATATGATGAGGCATATGCAGTAATGAACGAAATCATGAGCGGTGAGACAACTCCCACTCAAAATGCTGCTTTCCTGGCAGCCCTTTCTGCAAAGAGTGCAAAGGCAGAAACCACAGATGAAATTGCAGGTTGTGCAGCAGCAATGAGAGACCATGCCACAAAGGTTGAAACCGGCATGGACATCTTTGAAATTGTAGGTACCGGCGGAGACAATGCACACAGCTTTAACATTTCCACAACCTCAGCACTTGTGGCTGCAGCAGGCGGAGTTAAGGTTGCAAAGCATGGTAACAGAGCAGCATCCTCAAAGTGTGGAACAGCAGACTGTCTTGAAGCTCTTGGCGTAAATATTCAGCAGAGCCCCGCAAGATGCGTAGAACTTCTTAACGAAGTAGGAATGTGCTTCTTCTTTGCACAGAAGTATCACACCTCCATGAAATATGTAGGCGCCATCAGAAAAGAACTTGGTTTCAGAACCGTCTTCAATATTTTAGGCCCCCTTACCAATCCGGGCTCTCCCAAGATGCAGCTTCTGGGTGTATACGATGAATATCTTGTTGAGCCCCTTGCACATGTTCTTGCAAGCCTTGGAGTAAAGAGAGGTATGGTTGTATACGGACAGGACAAGCTTGATGAAATTTCATTAAGTGCACCCACCACCGTATGCGAAATCAATGACGGATGGATTAAAAAGTATGTAATTAAGCCCGAAGATTTCGGCTTTGATCGTTGCGAAAAGGCTGATCTTGTAGGTGGAACTCCCGAAGAGAATGCAAAGATTACTTTAGACATTCTTAACGGTGTAAAGGGACACAAGAGAAATGCTGTTCTTTTGAATGCAGGTGCATCTCTTTACATTGCAGGAAAGGCAGCCAGCTTCCAGGCAGGTATTGAACTTGCAGCATCAATAATTGATTCAGGAAAGGCCCTTGAGACCCTTAAGAAGTTTGTTGAGGTAAGTAATCGTCCGGAGGCAGAATAATGACAATCCTTGATGAATTGGCAGCACATGCCAGATTTCGCGTGGAACAGGCAATGAAAGAGATTTCCCTCTCTGAAATGAAGGAGAAGGCTCTTTCCATGGAAAAGGGAGATTTTTCCTTTGAAAAGGCCCTTAAAAAGCCCGGAATTTCTTTTGTCTGCGAATGTAAAAAGGCATCCCCTTCAAAGGGAATCATTGCAGAGGATTTTCCTTACCTTGAGATAGCCAAAGAATATGAAGCTGCAGGTGCGGATTGCATTTCCGTGCTTACAGAGCCCAAGTGGTTCCTTGGAAGCGATGAATATCTTAAGGAAATCACAGAAGCTGTTTCGATTCCGTGTATCAGGAAGGATTTTACTGTTTCCGACTATATGATTTATGAGGCAAAGGTACTTGGCGCCTCCGCAGTTTTGCTCATTTGCAGCATTTTAACAGTTGATGAAATACGCGAATATATTAAAATATGTGATATGCTTGGATTATCGGCTTTGGTGGAAACCCACGACGAGGCCGAGGTGGAGATGGCACTTTCTGCAGGCGCAAGAATCATTGGCGTAAATAACAGAAACTTAAAGGATTTTTCCGTTAATACCGAAAACAGCAGAAAACTTCGTGAAATTATTCCGGAGGATGTGGTTTTTGTCTCTGAAAGCGGTGTAAAATCAAGAGAAGACATTGCTCTTCTTGAAGAAATCGGTGCATCAGCGGTACTTGTGGGAGAAACTCTTATGAGAGCCGAAGACAAAAAGAAAAAACTTGATGAGCTTAGAGGAAACTTATGACAAGGGTTAAACTTTGTGGATTAAGGCGTGAATGCGATGTGGAGGCTGTTAATGAACTGAAGCCTGAATTTGCGGGATTCATTCTTTCAACTCCCTTCAAAAGATATGTTGAGCCTGAAACGGTTTTGGAATTCAGGAAGAAGCTAACCGCAGATACCAAAATGGTTGGTGTTTTTGTGGATGAAGAGCTTGATTATGTCAAAGATATTCTTTTGAGGGATATTGTGGATGTGGCACAGCTTCACGGTCATGAAACAAACGAATACATTGAAAACCTTAAAAAGTTAATAAATAAGCCTGTTATTAAGGCTTTCAAAATCGAAAAAGAAGAAGATATAAAGCTTGCTGCGGAATGCAAGGCTGATTATGTGCTTCTTGATTCCGGTACGGGAACAGGTAAGAAATTTAACTGGGAGCTTATTAAAAACATTGACAGACCCTATATTCTTGCGGGAGGTCTTGACCCTGATAATGTGGGCGAAGCGGTAAGAACTCTGCACCCCTTTGCGGTGGATGTAAGCTCCGGAATTGAAACCGACGGATTTAAGGACAAAGATAAAATGAAGGCCTTCGTTCTTAATGTAAGAAAGGAGAAATAAAATGACTAATCCAAACGGAAGATTCGGAATTCACGGCGGACAGTACATTCCGGAAACCCTGATGAATGCTGTTATTGAACTTGAGGAAGCATATAATCATTACAAAAACGATCCTGAATTTAACAGAGAACTTACAGAACTTTTAAATGATTACGCAGGTCGCCCTTCAAGACTCTATTATGCAGAGAAGATGACAAAGGACCTTGGTGGTGCAAAGATTTATCTTAAGAGAGAGGATCTTAACCACACAGGAGCTCATAAAATAAATAATGTTTTAGGCCAGGCTCTTCTTGCAAAGAAGATGGGCAAGACCAGACTTATTGCAGAAACCGGTGCTGGCCAGCATGGTGTTGCTACCGCTACGGCAGCAGCCCTTATGGGTATGGAATGCGTAGTATTCATGGGCGAAGAGGATACCATCCGCCAGGCCCTTAATGTATACAGAATGCGCCTTCTCGGCGCAGAGGTAATTCCTGTTAAATCAGGTACCGCAACCCTTAAGGATGCTGTTTCGGAAGCAATGAGAGAATGGACCTCAAGAATTGCGGATACCCATTATTGTCTCGGTTCCGTTATGGGCCCCCATCCTTTCCCCACAATTGTAAGAGATTTCCAGGCTGTTATTTCCAAAGAAATCAAAGAGCAGATGCTTGAAAAGGAAGGAAGACTTCCCGATGCGGTTATTGCCTGCGTAGGAGGCGGTTCCAACGCCATCGGAAGTTTCTACAACTTTATAGAAGATAAGGAAGTAAGACTTATCGGCTGCGAAGCAGCCGGCAGAGGAATAGATACCTTTGAGACTGCTGCAACAATTGCAACCGGCAAACTCGGCATTTTCCATGGTATGAAGTCATATTTCTGCCAGGATGAATATGGTCAGATTGCTCCTGTTTATTCAATCTCCGCAGGTCTTGATTACCCCGGAGTTGGTCCTGAGCATGCATATCTTCATGACAGCAAGAGAGCAGAGTATGTGCCTGTAACCGATGATGAGGCAGTTGCAGCATTTGAATACCTTGCAAAAACCGAAGGTATCATCCCTGCAATTGAATCCTCCCACGCAATTGCCCATGCAATGAAGATTGCACCCACAATGGACAAGGACAAGATTATTGTAGTTACCGTTTCAGGTCGTGGCGACAAGGACTGTGCGGCAATAGCAAGATATAAGGGGGAAGACATCCATGAGTAAGATTAGTAAAGCCTTTGAAAACGGTAAGGCCTTCATAGCATTTATTACATGCGGAGATCCGGATCTTGCCACCACCAAGGAAGCGATTAAGGAAGCCGTAAAGAACGGTGCCGACCTTATTGAACTTGGAATTCCCTTTTCAGACCCCACCGCAGAGGGTCCCGTAATCCAGGGAGCAAACATCAGAGCCCTTAAGGGCGGTGTTACCACCGATAAGATATTTGATTTTGTTGAGGATATAAGAAAAGAAGTTACCATTCCTTTTGTTTTTATGACCTACGCGAATGTGGTTTTTTCCTATGGGGCAAAGCGTTTCATGGAAAAATGTAAAAACACCGGAATGGACGGAATCATTCTTCCCGATCTTCCTTTTGAGGAAAAGGAAGAATTCAGCGATGTGTGCAAAGAGTACGGAATTGATTTGATTTCGCTCATTGCGCCCACTTCAGAAAACCGAATTGCCATGATTGCAAAGGAAGCAGAGGGTTTTATTTACCTTGTATCAAGCCTTGGCGTTACAGGTGTAAGAAGTGAGATCACTACAGACCTTGGATCAATTGTTAAGATAATAAGAGATAACACCGATGTGCCGGTGGCAATCGGTTTTGGTATTTCAACCCCCGAACAGGCTAAGAAGATGGCTTCCGTTTCCGACGGAGCAATCGTAGGCTCTGCCATTGTGAAGCTTCTTGAGAAGTATGGCAAGGAAGCTCCCAAGTATGTGGGTGAATATGTAAAGTCTATGAAGGATGCAATCAGATAGACCTGCTATTTGACTTTTATGAGGCCGCGTGATATTTTCTCCTTGTGGAGAAAGTTCGCGCGGCCTTTTCTATTACATTTTTGCCCCATTATTGGCGGTTTGAGTAGTAAAAATTTAGCGATTTCAGTTTTTACCGGTTGCTTTTAGCTTTTTACCGGTTGCTTTTTTGGCAAACTGGACGCCGGTGACTGGTAAAAGCATCGTTAAGTTTCATTTTACCAGCACAAAATGCCATCTTATTGGCAGGGCTTTGGGGAAAAGAGTAATAATCGACTGGCTAAATTATCTTTTGGCTGGATTTTACCAGCACAATCTATTTACCGCTGACCGGTAAATTTTTAAAATTTCCATTTTTACCAGTAAACTATATCGCTTTTGTACCAGCTAAATTGTAATAAGCATTCTTTTTACTATGGAATTTTGTAATTGATATTCTTTTTACTGTGGAATTCTAAAAAAATGCGTTGGTAAAAACGATTGCAATGCACTTTTAGCTATACAAGGCGAAAAAAGAAAGGACAATAACTTGTATCGAAAAGAATTAAGAGAACGAAAAGAATTGTTAGAAGAGACAATTGCAAAAATCAATTCAGAATTGCCTGAGCTTCCGGAGGGCAATCTGAGAATCCAGCGAAATCGCAAAAAGCCACAATTTTTTCTGGTAACGGATAAATCAGACCGCCATGGGCAGTTCATCAAAAATGCGGACAGAGAATTGGTGAATGAACTGGCAAAGAAAACATATTATGAGAAAGTGCTGCGGGAGGCTGAGCGTGAGAATCGGGCAATTACTGCATGCCTAAAGGGGACGGAGAATGTGAACCCTGAAAATGTCTATGCATCGCTAAACAAATACAGAAAAGAACTGATAGACCCGTTGCTTATGTCGGATAAGGACTATGCAAAACAGTGGGAAGCAACAGAATACATGAAGAATCCATATAGACAGGAGGAATGTGTTCGTGAAACGGAGCGGGGAGAATTTGTCCGTTCCAAGGTGGAGGAAACAATTGCAAATACGTATTTTGCGCTTGGAATTCCATACAGATATGAGGCTCCTGTAACACTTAAAAACGGAAAAATAAAATACCCTGATTTTACACTTCTAAAACTTCCTGAGAGAATTGAATATTATCATGAGCATATGGGCTGTATGGAGGATGAAGTATATCGCACAAGCAATATTACAAAACTCCAGGAATATGCTGAATCCGGCATATTTACGGGAAAAAATCTCATACTTACCTTCGAAACCGATTACTCACCGTTTAATGTAAAGAAGTTTCGAAATAATATTAAAGAGATATTTTCGGAACAAATAAAATTGTTTTGAAGTAGCTGAGGCTTACTAAAATGGTTTCATTTTCCCGGTTTTTCCTTTTCATGCGAAAATAAGATATTTAACTATCGAGTTTGTAAACCAACGGTATTTGCTTGTTTATTTTTGTTAATACACACATATTATATTGTTTTTAGGCAAAATGATATTTGGTATATATGTAGTTTTGTTATCGGTCTTTTTAGAAGGCGAAAAAATATGGAACTAAGACAAAGAAGAGATTGTCTATAGTATTAATAATCATCTCTGTAGTTATTGTTGCATTAATACTCGGTATGGCGCTTTTTGTTATAAGCTCAGATAAGCATAGGATATATAAAAAGCTGAGGTCAGGTGAAAAGTATCTTGAAGAACTTGATTATGAGGCTGCAATTGCCACCTATGAAAATGTACTACAAATAAATCATAAGAAAGGAAAATACATGAAAAAAAGGATATTAACAATTGCTTCACTGTTAGTTATGACTGCGCTTTTTTTTATCGGATGTGGTCAGGCAGAAGCGGATGTCGATTCTGCTTCAAATGGAGTTAAAGTCGAAGAATCGGCAGGGGCCGACGCGGTAAATTCAGAGGTATCAGCTGGCGATTCAGGCAATGCCGGTGCTGAAGTTACAGACAACACAGCAGGTGAAACTTCTGATGCGAAACCGGCAGAAGAAGCTGCTTCTGAAATTCTTACAAAGGATGTGGAAGTAAATGAAACAAATTTTCCTGATTCAAAATTCAGAAATTTTGTTTCGAAAAACTATGATCAGGATAAAGATGGAATAATTACCGGCAAAGAGATCGAGGAAATCAAAACAATTATGGTAACTCAGAGGGGAATAAAGGACCTTACAGGAATTGAGCTCTTTACAAGCCTTGAGAATCTATATTGCGAGAATAATGAAATAAGCTATCTGGATGTAAGTAAGTGCAATAATTTGGTCCTTTTGAGCTGTTTTTTTAATAATATAAGTGATTTGAATATAAGCAACTGTTCAGATTTGGTAGCTTTGTACTGCTATAATAACAAGCTTAATGATTTAGATATAAGTGAATGTCCAGCGCTGGAGGTATTGCTGTGCGGAAGCAATGACTTAACCAGCCTCGATGTGTCAACAAGTCCTGCACTGAAAATATTAGATTGTGGTATATCACAATTAAGTAGTTTAGATATTAGTATGTGTACTGCGTTGGAAGAATTTGTCTGTCAAAAGAATAATTTGACCGACTTGGATGTTAGCAAGTGTACAAAACTTACGAAGTTGAATTGCGCAGAAAATAATATAAGTAGTGTGGACTTAAGCGGATGTGCCGAGCTGACTTCCTTGATTTGCTACGGTAACAAATTCAAGAAGGTGGATGTAACAATGTGCACTAAATTACAGTATTTATGGGATGATAACGGATATGTAGAAATAAATGCAGAGTAGTGCAAAAAATATGTGAAAAGGAAAATTTGTGGGCGGCTGTTCAGTTTGAATAGCCGCCCACGGTTTTATTATTTTTTATATCTTTCTATGAGATTCACAATTGTAAGGATGGGCTGCATCTGGTTAGACTTGGTCATGGCCTCGATGTAGCTTTGTCTGTTGCAGAAAAGCTCCTGAACGGAAGACACAAGAGCTTCCTTGGTAAGAGCTTCCTCTTCGAGCACCATGGAAAAACCCTGGGCTTCGAAGGATTTTGCGTTAAGCACCTGGTCGCCACGGCTGCCGGCGCTTAAGGGAATCAGGAGATTCGGTTTTCTTAAAGAAAGAAGCTCGCAAATGGCATTGGCGCCGGCTCTTGATATTACAATGTCGGTGGCTGCAAATGCATCCTTAAGATCTTCTTTTAAGTATTCAAACTGCCTGTAGCCTGATGTGTCATTAAGGGACTCATCAATATTACCTTTTCCGCAAAGGTGAATAATCTGGAAATCATTAAGCAGTTCGGGAAGACTTTCCCTTACACAATTATTCACAAGAACAGAGCCCTGGCTGCCGCCGATGATAAGTAAAACGGGCTTGCTGTCTGTAAAGCCGCAGAGCTCCAAGCCCTTTTTGCGGGAGCCTTCGCTGAGCTCTTCCCTTATGGGGGTGCCTGTAAGAATGCCCTTATCGTCGGGAACATATTGTAAGGTTTCCGGGAAATTGCAGCATATTCTTTCGGCAACCGGAATGCAAAGCTTGTTGGCAAGTCCCGGTGTAATGTCGGACTCGTGAATAATGCAGGGAATATTAAGAGCATGGGCTGCACGCACAATGGGAACGCTTACAAAACCGCCCTTTGAAAATACAATGTCGGGGTTAATGCTCTTAAGTATGGATTTGGCTTCCGCGAAACCTTTAATGATTCTGAAGGGGTCTGTGAAATTCTTAAGGTCGAAGTATCTTCTTAACTTGCCTGTAGACACTCCGTAGTAGGGAATACCGTAATCCTCAATGAGTCTTTTCTCGATTCCGTCCTTTGAACCTATGTAGGAGATTTCATAGCCAGCCTTCTTAAGCTCCGGAAGAAGTGCAATGTTCGGAGTAACATGGCCGGCGGTTCCGCCGCCTGTAAGTACGATTTTTTTGCTCATTTATCAAGCCTTCTTAGCTAAATATTCTTTTAATGCTACTGCTAACTGATCGGGGCAGGAAGTGTTTCTGGGACCGCAGGTGATGCCTGAAAGTCTTTTAATGGCGTCTTCCACCTTCATTCCTTCGATAAGAGCTGTGATGCCTTTGTGGTTACCGTCGCAACCTCTTGTAAATGAAACACCGTGAACGCATCCGTCAACTACTTCAAAATCAATTCCTGTTGCGCAAATGCCTGTGGGCTGAAAATGCATGATAAATCCTCCTTGAAAAAGTAATATATATAGCAGGCTCAAAAGAAAAAGCAACTGCAAATTACAGTCATTATAGCATACATATGTCCAACAAACTATCGTAAATCTTGAAATGCCCGGTCCAATCGATTATAATTAGCAAGGATTTTTAATTCAATAATGTATTTGGAGGCAAATATGGTTTCATGGAATAATCTTGATACTCTTGACAGCTTCAAAAAGCTCTCAGAGGTTAAAAAAGTTGACTTAAAGAAAGAAATGACCGGTGAAAACGGAGCTGCACGTGTGAAGAAGTACAGCGTTCCCATGGCTGCAGGCATGGTTTTCAACTATGCGGCAAAGGCAGTTGACGACGATGTATTAAAGGCAATGGAGGAACTTGCAAAGGAAGCAGAACTTTCAGATAAGTTTGCAGCACTTTTCAACGGAGAAGTAATCAATACAGGTGAGAAGAGACTTGTATTACATCAGCTTACAAGAGGACAGCTCGGTGACAAAGTGGTTGCGGAAGGTGTTGATAAGCGTGAATTTTATGTGGCTCAGCAGGAAAAAATCTCTGAGTTTGCCAAGAAGGTTCATTCAGGCGCCATCGCAAATGCAGCAGGTGAGAAATTCACCACAGTAGTTCAGATTGGTATCGGCGGAAGTGACCTTGGCCCCAGAGCCATGTATCTTGCTCTTGAAAACTGGGCAAAGAAAACCGGTAACTTCAGGATGGAAGCAAAGTTCATTTCAAATGTAGATCCCGACGATGCGGCAGCAGTACTTAATTCAATTGATGTTGCTCACTCTCTTTTCGTACTTGTTTCAAAATCAGGTACAACTCTTGAAACACTTACAAACGAATCCTTTGTTAAGGAGGCATTAAAGAAGGCCGGCCTTGATGCTTCAAAGCATATGGTAGCCGTAACAAGCGAAACTTCACCTCTTGCAAAGAGCTCTGATTATCTTGCAGCATTCTTTATGGATGACTACATCGGCGGACGTTTCTCATCAACTTCTGCTGTTGGCGGAGCTGTATTATCTCTTGCATTCGGACCCGAAGTATTTGCAAGATTCTTAAACGGTGCACACGAAGAAGACAAGCTTGCAACCAACAAGTCCTTACTTGAGAATCCTGCAATGCTTGATGCTCTTATCGGTGTTTATGAAAGAAATGTTTTAGGCTTTGGAGCTACAGCAGTTCTTCCTTACTCACAGGCATTAAGCCGTTTCCCTGCACACTTACAGCAGGCTGACATGGAATCAAACGGTAAGTCAGTTAACAGATTCGGCGAGCCCGTTAACTATGTAACAGGTCCCATCATCTTTGGTGAACCCGGTACAAACGGACAGCATTCTTTCTATCAGCTTCTTCACCAGGGAACAGACATCATTCCTCTTCAGTTTATCGGCTACAGAAACAGCCAGATCGGTACTGATGTTGACATTCAGGGAAGCACAAGCCAGCAGAAGCTCTGCGCAAACGTTGCAGCTCAGATTGTTGCTTTTGCCTGTGGAAAAGATGACGAAAACAAGAACAAAAACTTCGAAGGCGGACGTCCTTCAAGCATTATTATCGGTGACTCACTTACACCTGAATCTCTTGGCGCATTGCTTTCTCACTTCGAGAACAAGATTATGTTCCAGGGATTTGTATGGAATGTAAACTCCTTCGATCAGGAAGGTGTTCAGCTTGGTAAGGTTCTTGCAAAGAAGGTTCTTGCTCACGAAACCGACGGAGCACTTAAGTGCTACAGCGACCTGCTTAATATCTAAATATAAAGTTTTTATGGGCCCTTTTCACAAGGGGCCCTTTTTTGTTTTTAAAAATCCATTTTGGTTAATCCCGGGCATATATACTTATATCTTAGGTAAAAATGTTTTTTCGGAGGATGTTTTCCATGTTAAGAATGGAATTTGCCTGCATTTGCGTAATCATACTTATCGCAGTAATGTTTTTCAGGGGAAATGCAAAAAAGGAGAAAAAGCCTGTAAGAAAGATTTATTCCCTGGTGTTAATAGCCGCTCTTTTGAATCTTTCTTTTGATGCACTGACGGTTTACTCGGTTAATCATCTTGATACTATTCCTATGATAAGAAACGACATATATCACAGAATATTTGCAGGATCAATTCTCTGGGTTTTGTATCTTTTCGGACGCTACCTTGCTGCCACAATGGAGGAAGAGGTGAGTCAGCTTGAGGACAGCTCCTTTCATAAATCGGTTGCCTACTGCTCGCTTTTGTCATTTATCATAGGTGAAGCACTTATTTTCTGTCTGCCCATAAAATATATTATAGCCGATGGCGGAAACTACTCAGCGGGGGCATATACACTTCCGATATATGTACTTGGTCCATCATATGTTGTCATTCTTTTTTTCATGTATTTTGTGAATAGAAAGAGAATACATAAAAAGAAGCGAATTGCAGTAACCCTGCCGCTTATAACAGAGACCTGCGGTTTTATAATGGCTGCACTGTTTCCGGATACCCTTTTAACCGGACTTGCAATTACACTGATGGCACTTTCTTTGTACCTGATGTTAGAAAACCCTGATTTGGAACTTTTGGATGAAGCCAGGACAGAAAAGGCGAGAGCCGATGAGGCAAATGGGGCAAAGTCTGCATTTCTTGCGAATATGTCCCATGAAATTCGCACGCCTATGAATGCAATTGTGGGTATGACCGAAATTATGTTAAGAACAGAGCTTACTCCGCAGCAAAAAAGCTATCTTCACAATATAAAGCATTCGGGCAGTTCGCTCCTTCTTATAATCAACGACCTTCTTGATTTTTCGAAAATCGAGGCAGGAAAGATGGAGCTTGTGGAAGATGCCTACGATCCGTCATCGCTGTTTAATGACGTAAGCATGATTATTCTTAACCGAATCGGCGACAAGCCCATAGAACTGCTTTACGACATTGATAAAAATCTTCCCCAAAAGATTTACGGAGATGCCGGAAGAATAAAGCAGATTATCATTAACATCATGAATAACGCGGTGAAATTCACCGACGAGGGATACATTACCCTGAAGGTTTCCATGGGTGAAATGACAGATGATGAAGCCATCATTCATTTCTCCGTTGAAGACTCGGGTCAGGGAATTAAGGAAGAAGACTTAGGAAAGCTTTTCAATGCCTTTGAGCAGGTGGATCAGAAGAGAAACCGCAACAAGGAAGGTTCAGGCCTTGGTCTTTCCATCTGTAAGCAGCTTGTGGAACTTATGGGCGGAGAAATAAAGGTTGAAAGCAAATACGGAAAAGGCAGCACATTCAGCTTTTATATCAAAGTAAAAGTACTTAACAAAGAACCTCTTGCAAAAATAGAAGAAGACATATACAACGTGGAAAAGCCTGTTGTGGGCGGTATTGCCTGTGCATATGAGACCATCGGAATTAAAAAGCTGGTGGAAGACTATGGCTTTGAATACCACGAAATAACTTCGGACAATATTGACAGCACGGATGTTAACCATATTCTTGTGGATGAGGATATGTTTGAAACCCATAGGGAAGAGATAGAAAAACTGTGTAAGCGCGGTGCCGAGATAGCTATTCTTTCAAATCCCATGAAAAATGTGTATTCAGAAGCGGATATTAAGGTTATTAACAAGCCGGTTTACTCACTTACATTCTGTAAGTTTATGAATCACGAATCCATGTTTATGGAAGAGATTGATGTAGATAACCAGATATTCTTTACGGCTGAAAAGGCCAAAATCCTTATTGTAGACGACAATGATATGAATCTTAAGGTTGCTACAGGACTTTTGGAGCCTCTTAAGATGCAGATTGATCTTGCAAGAAGCGGTAAAGAGGCAATCGAACTTGCAAAAAGAAATAAGTATCACATAATTTTTATGGACCATATGATGCCCGGTATGGACGGCGTGGAAACAGTTGGTATACTCAGAACCCTTGAGGAATTTGAGGGATATTACAAGGAAGGCCACATTGTGGCCCTTACCGCAAATGCCAACGACGAAGCAAAGCAGGTTTTCAAGGCTGTCGGTGTTGAAGACTTAGTGGTTAAGCCCATAGATATGAAATGGATGCTCAGGGCATTAAAGAAAAATCTTCCAAAGGAAATTGTGGAAAAGGTGGATAAGAAGTCCGGTGCCAAACCCTTAAAGAAGGCTTCTCTTTTACCTGATATAAAGGGCCTGGATGTTTCCGAAGGAATAAAAAATACCGGTTCCTTTGAACTGTTTGAAAGCCTGCTCGGAGACTTTTACAGGCTTATTGATATAAAATCTTCGAAGATTAAAAGCTTCTATGAAGAAAATATGCTTCATGATTTCACCATAGAGGTGCATGCGCTTAAGAACACTGCCCGAATGATTGGCGCACTTGAATTATCTTCCATGTTTAAGGAAATGGAGGATCTGGGAAATGCGGAAAATTCCGAGGAGATAGGAAAGAAACTCCCGGCTCTTCTGGAAAAATATATAAGCTACAAAGAAATTCTTTTGCCGTATTCAAGAAAGGATAACGGTGAGAAAGAGGAAGTGTCCAAAGAAAAGCTCACGGAGTGCCTTAAAGATATCATCGATGCCATGGACAATTTTGACATTGACCGGGCAGACTCGGATATTGAACTTCTTGAAAACTACAGGCTGCCGGATGAGGCGGGCTCTCTTATGGACAACTTAAGAGCTTATATGGCGGATGTTGCCATGGATGAAATTGTGGAAACCGCCAAAGCATTGATTGAACTAATAGAATCTGAATAAAAAGGACGTACAAACGATGGCAAATATATTACTTTTATATGACGCACCCAGTCTTCTTATTTCTTCCATGGAAAACCAACTTAAGGCAATAAACAATAATCATCAGGTGATTTCCGGTCCCTTAACCATGAAGTTTGTGCAGACCATAGATGTTAAGCAGGACGCCGTTATTATTTATGCAGATGAAGACCTTAGTGATAATACAGATACCCTTGTTTATGTAAAGGATAAGGTTTTTGAGGACGAGACAGGCCTTTTTGCCGCAGGAAGCAGTGAAGAATTGTCCACACTGAATAAAATAATTCCCGACAGGGTTTTACAGGGCAAATTTTTAAGACCAATAAATGTTAAAAACGTTGTTGAAGTGGTTAATTCCTATGTCTGTGATGAAAAGCGTGTTGCAAAGAAGAAGGTTCTTGTGGTGGACGACTCAGGCGCAGTACTAAGAAACGTAAAAAGCTGGCTTGAGGACAAATATGATGTGGTGCTTGCAAACTCAGGAGCGCAGGCATTAAGATACCTTGCGATTGACAGGCCGGATCTTGTGCTTCTTGACTATGAGATGCCGGTGGCAGACGGGCGTCAGGTTCTTGAGATGATGAGAAGTGAAATATCCTTCCAGGACATTCCCGTTATTTTTCTTACCAGTAAGGCGGACAGACAAAGTGTTATCAATGTAATGAGCTTAAAGCCCGAGGGCTACCTTCTTAAAACCATGCAGCCTTCTGAAATAGTTAAGGCTGTTGATGACTTTTTTGAAAAAAGAAGAATAGAAAAACTTAATGGATAAGTACAGAGCCGATTTTTGTGATATTATAAGAAAGACTATTTTGTTACCGGTGAAGTATGAGTAAGATTAATAAAGGACAAATAAACAAAGATATTAAGAAATACGGTGAGGATATTCTTAAGGGAGATAATTTTAAGAGCACCGCAAATTATATTCAGCATTCAGACATATCAGTAAAAAAGCACTGTCTTAAGGTTGCATATACCAGTATGTGGTTAAACAGAAGGCTTGGAATTAAATGTGACGAAAACGATCTGGTAAGAGGCGCTCTTTTGCATGACTATTTCCTCTATGACTGGCATGACGATGACCACAGGGGACTGTATCATCTCCATGGCTTCTATCATCCCGGTGTGGCACTTAAAAATGCCATGAGAGATTATAAGCTGTCTGAAAAACAGAAAAATATTATTGCTTCCCACATGTGGCCCCTTACACTGACAAGGATGCCAAAGTGCAGAGAAGCATGGGTTGTAACCCTTTCTGACAAATATGTCTCAACGGTTGAATCCTTAAGGCTCCATAAGCTTGTGGGTTTGAGGCGTGCGAGAGTGAGGAATAAGTAATTGGGTAAGATTATATATATAATGGGAAAGAGCTCCACCGGTAAGGATACCATTTTTAAGGAGCTTTTAAGAAATAAAATATTTGACTTAAAAACCATTGTTTCCTATACCACAAGACCTATCAGAGAAGGTGAGAAAAACGGTAACGAGTACTTTTTCACCGATGAAGAGGGTTTTCAGCGCTTAAAGGCTGAGGGAAAGATTATCGAAGACCGCTGCTATAATACTATTCACGGTCCCTGGAGATATTTTACCGCAGATGATGGTCAGATAAACGGAAACGACAACTATATCACCATCGGTACAATCGAATCGTACCTTTGCGTAAAGAAATACTATGGCGAAAAGAGACTTGTACCGGTGCTTGTGGACCTTGATGACGGTGTAAGACTTCAGAGAGCAATAAACCGCGAAAGACGACAGGAGAAGCCTAAATACGAAGAACTTTGTCGTCGTTTTCTTGCGGATTCAAAGGATTTCAGTGATGAAAAAATAGAAGAGGCAGGTATTACAAAACGGTTTATCAATGATGAGCTGCCTGCCTGTCTTAAGGAAATAGAAGCTTATATTCAGAAGAATATGGAGTAGCCTATGGACGTAAAAATCAACCAGATTACGGGCACTGCTCCGGTTTATGAAACGGAACAGGTGGCAAAAACCGGTGACGAGTTTAAGTTCATGCTTATGAGCAAAATCTCTGAAGAGGATTTGCAGGCCCGTCTTTCTTCCCTCATGGAGGAAATAACCATGCAGGGGGATAGGATTTCCAAGAAAAAAGATATAAAGGACATGAGAAGATACAGAACTCTTATTAAGGACTTTATGAACGAGATTGTATCCCGTTCCCATTCTTTTTCGAGAGAAAATTTTCTTGACAGAAAGGGTCGTCACAGAGTTTACGGTATCATACGGCTTGTTGATGAAAACCTTGATGAGCTTGCAAAAGAGCTTATGAAGGAACAAAAGGATAATATTACTATTTTACAGAAGATAGGGGATATAAGGGGTTTAATTCTTGATATCTTCACTTGATACTTGGGGTTAAGATGCCAAATTTCAACGATATAATCGGTCAGGATCAGATTCGTGATCATTTCAGAACGGCAATTGAACAGAATAAGGTTTCACATGCATACATTTTGTGCGGTGAGAAGTATTCCGGCAAAAAGTATATAGCAAATATTTTTGCCGCGGCACTTCTCTGCGAATCCGAGGGAGAGGTTCCCTGTGGGAAATGTCACAGCTGCTCCCAGGCACTTAGTGCCAATAATCCCGACATCATATATGTTACCCACGAAAAGCCCAATGTAATAGGTGTCGATGACATACGAACCCAGGTTAATCAGGACATAAATATAAGACCATACGCCGGCAGGAAAAAGATATATATAATCGATGAGGCGGAGAAGATGAATCAGCAGGCTCAGAATGCTATTCTTAAAACCTTTGAAGAGCCTCCTGAATATGGTGTAATACTTCTTCTTGTTACAAATGCAAATGTGCTTTTGCCGACAATTCTGAGCCGTGCGGTTATGCTTAACATGAAGCCGGTTTCGGATACATTAATCAAAAAATACCTTATGGAAGAGGTTAAAATTCCTGATTACAGAGCCGATATGTGTGTGGCTTTTTCCAGAGGAAATCTTGGAAAGGCGCGTCTTCTTTCGGAGAATGAGGATTTTGACAACCTTCGTAAGGATGTGGTTTTTGCCCTTAAAAATGTAAAAAACATGGACATTGCAGACCTTTCTCTCTGCGTGAAGAAGGCAGCGGAGTATAAGGGCGACATAGAGGATTATTTTGACATTATAATGGTGTGGTACCGGGATGTATGTCTATATAAATCCACCGGTGACTCGGACGGCTTGATTTTCACCGAAGAATTACAGTATATTAAAAAGGTGGCTTTAAGTAGCAGCTTTGAGAATATTTCAAGAATTTTTGAGGCTGTGGAAATTGCCGGAAGACGCTTAAAGGCAAATGTAAATTTTGAATTAACTATAGAGTTGCTGTTTTTGGCAATGCAGGAGAATTAAATGACTAAGGTTGTAGGTGTACGTTTCCGTGAGGCAGGTAAAGTATATTACTTCGATCCCGGAGACCTTGAAATTAAAAGAGATGAGCATGTAATCGTTGAGACCGCAAGGGGCCTTGAATACGGTACGGTTGTGCTTGGCGTTTCTGAGGTTGAGGATGAAAAAATCGTTACTCCCTTAAAGAGCGTTATCAGAGTTGCCACAAAGGCCGACGACGAAAAGGAAGCAAATAACCGTAAGAAGGAAAAAGAAGCTCTTCCCATTTGTAAGGAGAAAATTGAAAAGAGAAATCTTCCCATGAAGCTTATCAATGCGGAATATACCTTTGATAACAACAAGATTCTTTTCTACTATTTCAGTGACGGAAGAGTAGACTTCAGAGAGCTTGTAAAGGATCTGGCAGCAGTTTTCCATACCCGTATTGAAATGCGTCAGGTAGGCGTTCGTGACGAAGCAAAGCTTCGCGGCGGAATCGGTATTTGCGGAAGACCTCTTTGCTGTAATACATATATGGCGGACTTTCAGCCCGTTTCCATCAAAATGGCTAAGGAACAGAACCTTTCACTTAATGCCACAAAGATTTCCGGTGTTTGCGGAAGACTTATGTGCTGCCTTAAGAATGAACAGGATACCTATGAGGAGCTTAACAGAAACCTTCCCAACGTGGGTGACGAAGTTACCATCAATGCGGAAAACCGCAAGGGTCAGGTTCATTCCGTTAATGTATTAAGACAGCTTGTTAAGGTACTTGTTGAGGAAAACGACGAGAAGGAACTTAAGGAATATAAGCCTGAAGAACTTACCTTTAAGAGACGTAAACAAAAGAGATTAGAGCTTACCGAAGAAGAAAAACGTGAATTGGAAGGTTTGGAGAACTAAGCTTGAACGTTGACTTAAAAGATGGCGAAAGAATAGATGACCTTGAAAGAAGTAATCTTAAAATAATTCAGGACGAGAAACGCTTCTGCTTTGGCATGGATGCGGTACTGCTTTCGGGCTTTGTGCATACAAAACCGGGAGCAAAGGTTTTGGATATGGGCACGGGAACCGGTATACTTCCCATTCTTCTTTCCGCAAAGACAGAGGCTTCCCATTTCAGCGCTCTTGAGATTCAGGAAGATTCTGCGGATATGGCAAAAAGAAGTGTTCTGCTTAACGATTTGCAGGATAAGATCGAGATTGTTAAGGGTGATATAAAGAATGCTGGTGCAATATTCAATAAGGCTTCTTTTGACGCGGTTACCTGCAATCCGCCCTATATGATTGGGGAACACGGACTTAAGAATCCGGACAGTGCCATGGCTATTGCAAGACATGAAATATTATGTACCTTTGATGATGTGGCAAAGGCGGCAGCTTTACTTCTTAAGCCCGGAGGAAATTTTTTCCTGGTTCATCGTCCCTTCAGACTTGCGGAGCTTTTTTCAACCCTTCAAAAATACAAACTTGAACCTAAAAGAATGCAGCTTGTATATCCCTTTGTGGACAAAGAGCCCAACATGGTGCTCATTGAAGCATCAAGAGGCGGAAGGTCAAGAATGGAAGTTCTTCGCCCGTTAATAATTTATAAACAGCCGGGTGTATATACTGAAGATGTACTTGAGATATATGGTTATTGACAAACAAAAACTAACCAAATATACTTTGCTTGAAAAGGCAAACATCATAAATTTATAAAGGAGATTAAGATGTTAGACAAGATTGTTGATATTATCAAAGAACAGTTAAATATTGACGATATTGAGATTACCGAGGAGACATCCTTTAAGGATGATTTAGGTGTGGATTCACTGGATCTTTTGGAACTGGTAATGGCTTTTGAAGAGGAATACGATGTTGAACTTGATCCTGAAGAGCTTGAAGGTATTCAGACTGTGGGAGATATAGTATCATACATTAAGAGATACGCAGATTAATGACGGTAAAACTATTGGCTCCGGCATATTAGATTGCCGGAGCCGTTTCTTGTTTTGGGGGCATGGAGGTTAAATATGTATAACGATTTATTTTCAATAGGCAGACTCACTGTGCACGGATATGGCACAGCTATAGCGGTAGGACTTTTGCTTGCTATTTTTCTTGCAAGTGCAAGGGCAAAAAAAAGAGGAATGAGTGATGATATCTGTTACGGTATCTTATTCACTGCATCAATATTCGGTTTCCTCGGCGCAAAGCTTATGTACTGCATAGTAGAATGGGATTCTTTTATTAAAAATCCCATGACTTTCCTTTCAAGCAGTGGCTTTGTGGTTTACGGCGGAATAACCCTCGGTCTTTTGGCTGTATTCGTTTACTTAAAGGTTAAAAAGGCGAATTTTCTTGATTATGTGGACCTGTGTATTCCTTCTGTTGCGCTTGCTCAGGGCTTTGGCCGCATCGGCTGCTTCCTTGCAGGCTGCTGCTATGGAAAACCCACTGAAGCCTGGTATGGAATAGCATTTTCCCATTCCCAGTTTGCACCCAACGGAATAAAGCTTATACCTGCCCAGCTGGTTTCTGCGGGAGCTAACTTCCTTAACATGGCTGTTTTGCTTTTTATTGCAAAGCACACCAAAAAGCGCGGAACCGTAATTTCCTGCTATATTATGTTCTACAGCATCGGAAGATACCTTATTGAGATGCTTAGAAATGATGAAAGAGGTGCTGTAGGTGTTCTTTCAACCTCACAGTTTTATGGTATATTCAGCCTTATTATAGGTGTTGGTATGTTTATATGGGCACTTAAGCACAAAGAGCCTGAGGTTATTACTGAAAAGGGCCCTGTATTAGAGGAAATAACTGAAAATGAAGAGATATAAAAAAGAAGATCCGGTTTCATATGCACTTGGTATAACACTTACCTTTGAACTTCTTAAGTTTGCGCCTGAATATGCAAGGCGTGTGTATGTGCATTCCCAGATGCAAAAGGGTGAGGCATACGATAAGCTCATGGCTCTTTGCAATGAATTAAGAGTACCCTGTGAATTTTCCGATAAGCCCTTTAATATATTATCTCAGAAGGAGAACTGTTTCGTTATCGGTGAGTTTTCAAAGTTTGAAAGACCGGTAAGTGCAGGCACCAATCATGTGGTGCTTCACAATCCTTCAAATGCAGGTAATATGGGTACCATTATGAGAAGTGCTGCGGGCTTTGGTATTACCGATCTGGTTATCATTACCCCTGCAGTGGATCATTTCGATCCTAAAACCGTGAGAGCTTCAATGGGAGCAATTTTCCATTTGAATATTTCTGTTTTTTCTTCTTTTGCGGATTATGAGAAAAAATTTAGGGAAAGATCCATGTATCCTTTCATGCTTAAAGCCAAGGAAAAACTTTCGGAGCTAAAGGTTAACAAGCCCTATTCATTGATTTTCGGTAATGAGGCAACAGGACTTCCCGATTCGTTCTTAGAGGTTGGAACCAGTGTTATTATTTCCCACTCAGACAGAATTGACAGCCTGAATCTTCCCATTGCCGCCAGTATTGCTCTATATGAAGCGACCAAAGAAGACTTCTGATTTTGTTTTGGAGGTATGAATGAGTTCTTTCATTGAATTCAAGGATGTTAAAAAGGTTTATCACACCGGTGAGGTGGATACCGTTGCGCTTGAAAATGTAAATTTTGAAATAAACGAGGGTGAATTTGTGGTAGTTGTAGGCGCCTCCGGCGCCGGAAAGACTACCATTTTGAATATTCTGGGAGGAATGGACACGTTATCTTCCGGCACCGTAATGCTGGATGGAGAAGAGGTATCTTCTTTTTCCAAGAAAAGACTTACAACCTACAGAAGACATGATGTGGGATTTGTATTTCAGTTCTACAATCTGGTACAGAATCTGACCGCTCTTGAAAATGTTGAACTTGCCGCTCAGATTTGTAAGGAGCCTTTAGCAGCATCCGATGTGCTTGATATGGTGGGACTGTCGGAGCGAAAGAACAATTTCCCTGCCCAGCTTTCAGGTGGCGAGCAGCAGAGAGTTGCCATTGCAAGAGCCCTTGCAAAGAATCCGAAGCTTCTTCTTTGCGACGAGCCCACAGGTGCCCTTGATTATAATACAGGTAAAGCAATACTTAAGCTTTTGCAGGATACCTGTAAGAATACGGGTAAGACCGTTATAGTTATTACCCATAATCAGGCCATTACCAAAATGGCAGACAGAATTATTACAGTTAAAAGCGGAAAAATAGAAACGGTTTCTTTGAACGAAGAAAAGCAGTCGGTTGAGGAGATATCCTGGTAAATGTCTAAAAAAGCACTGAGGAAAAATACATACAGGGAAATCAGGCAAAGTTTCGGCCGATTCCTGGCGATTTTAGCAATTGTGGCGCTGGGAGTGGGCCTTTTTTCGGGACTTAAGATTACTAAGGATACAATGCTTACCACCGGAGACGAATACTTCAGGGAGAAACATCTTTATGATTTCAGACTTGTTTCCACCCTTGGTATTTATGATGAGGATATCGAGGCGGTAAAAAACCAGCCCTTTGTAACACTCTGTGAAGGAGCGTATGGGTTTGATGCCCTTGTGGATAAGGACGACAATACCTCCACGGTTGCAAAGCTTCATTCAATATCCGAAAACGTGAACGAAATCACCGTGATTGAAGGCCGTCTTCCCGAGAAACCCTCGGAATGTGTCATTGACAGTAAATGGTTTGCGGAATCAATGATTGGAAGAAAACTTATTATTTCCAAAGAAAACTCCGACAATGTTCTTGATTCTGTTACCGAACGGGAACTTACGGTTGTAGGTATCTGCAAAGCCGTAATGTATGTTAACTTCGAAAGAGGAAATACCACCCTTGGCAGCGGTAAAATCGGCGGGTATATCTATGTTTTACCCTCTCTTTTTGACACCGAATACTACACTGATATGTATGTCTGCACAGACATGAGTCGTGAAAAAATATATACGGATGCCTATAAAGACGGAATCGAAAGAGAATCAGACATCCTTAAGCCCCTTCTTTCCGCAAGGGCCCTTGATAAATATAAAGAAATAAAAAATGATGCAAATAAAGAAATCGACGAGGCAAAAGAAAAATTATCCGATGCCAAAAAGGAAATTTCCGATAACGAGGCCAAGATAGCCGATGGCGAAAAGGACATAGCCGACGGCGAAAAGAAAATCGCAGACAGCGAAAAAGAAATTGCCGACGGGGAAAAGGAACTTTCGGATGCGGAAAAGGAGATAGCCAAGGCCGAAAAGGAATTAAAGGATAAATTATCCGAGCTTGAGGCCGCAGAAGCTGAGCTTGATGCAAACAGCATGTTCTTTCCTGCCAATGTTTATATGCAGAAAAAGGCTGAGATTGCCTACGGAAAGGCCGCTATTGAAGAAGGCAAAAAGGAAATATCCAAAAACAGAAAAGAACTGGAAAAGGGCCGTGAAAAGCTTTCAGATGCAAAGCTTGAAATAGAGAAGGCTCTTGAGGATATAGAAAAGGGCAAAAAGGATATTGCGGAGGCTAAGGAAAAAATAGCGGATGCGAAAGCTGAAATAGGAACCCACGAGACTGAACTTGCGGACGCAGAGGAAAAGATAAATTCTTTAGAGGAACCTGATACCTATGTACTCACAAGAACCACAAACATCGGATATGCCAGCTTCGAAAATGATTCAAAGATAGTTGAAGGCGTGGGTAATGTGTTCCCCGTATTCTTCTTTTTAGTGGCAGCTCTTGTATGTATGACCACTATGAATCGTATGGTGGAGGAAAAGCGTACCGAAATCGGCACCATGAAGGCTCTTGGCTACAGTGAGGCAGCCATAATGGCCAAGTATCTCTTTTATTCGGGAAGCGCCGCTCTTATAGGATGTACCGTGGGCTATATGGTAGGTATTAAGGTGTTTCCTTATGTAATCTGGGAAACCTACAAAATAATGTATACCATATCTGACATAAGGTACATTAATGACGGTTTACTTCTTGCAATATCCATTATCGTATCTGTAATCTGCTCCATGGGTGCAACCTATTTTACTCTTAAGGGCGAGTTAAGAAGCAATGCGTCAGACCTTATAAGACCTAAGGCTCCCGCCAATGGTAAGAGAGTGTTCCTGGAAAGAATAGGATTTATCTGGAAGAGGCTTAAGTTTACGACGAAGGTGTCAGTCAGAAATGTTTTCAGATACAAGAAGCGTTTCTTTATGATGATCCTCGGTGTGGGAGGCTGCTACGGACTCCTTATCACCGGTTTTGGTATTAAAGACTCAATCGCTGATGTGTGCGACTGCCAGTTTAACAATATACAGAAGTACGGTATAACAGCCTCCATTAAGGATAATACGGCACTTTCGGACAGAGGTGCTTTTGATGAAGCCCTTAAGGGAAAAGGCGAATACACCTATGTATCTACGAAAAGTGTGGATGTGGAAACCTTTGATAGAATGAAATCGGCAACCCTGGTGGTTTATTCGGAGGGAGATTTTGAAGGGCGAATTGACAACTTCGTCAATTTTGTGGACGACAGGGACAGGCCTCTTTCTTTACCGGAAAAGGGCGGTGCCATTGTAAGTTCAAAGATGGCTAAGATGCTCGGCGTTAAGGTGGGCGACAGTGTTGTATGCAGAGATCCGGACCTTAACGAAATCACTGTAAAGATTACCGGAATCATGAAAAACTATGTATACAACTGGGTATATATTTCCGAAGAAACCTTTACCGACCAGAGAAAAGAATCACCTGATTACAATACTGCATTTGTAAGGTCAGAAGAGGACCATTACGCTCTTGGTGCTGCTTTAGGGGATATCGACTTTGTTTCGGCGGTATCGGTTGCGGATGAAATGAGTGTCCGCATCAATAACATGATGCAGAGTCTTAACCAGATTGTGTTTGTGGTTACTCTTTGTGCAGCAATGTTAGCCTTTATAGTAATGTATAACCTTACAAACATTAATATAACCGAGCGATTAAGAGAAATCGCAACCCTGAAGGTACTTGGTTTTTACCCTATGGAATCAGCTCTTTATGTATTCCGTGAAAACATGTTTCTTACGGTTTTAGGTATGTTTGTGGGTGTATTTTTAGGCAATGCACTCCACAGATTTGTAATGGCAAACATTAACGTGGAAGTGGTAAGTTTTGATATAAAAATACTGCCGGTAAGTTATCTTTACGCTGTAATATTCACTTTCATGTTTGCGTTGATTGTGGATTTTGTGCTTTTCTTTAAGCTTGAAAGAATAAAGATGGCAGAATCCTTAAAATCCGTAGAATAATAAGTTTAAGACTGATATACTAAAGAAAAAGGTTTTTATTTAACGGGGGTTACATGAAAAACTTAAATACTTTAGCAGACGGATCAATGTACAACTTCTGGGAAACAGAGGTTAAGTTTGACCGTGAAATTTACGTGGATGCAAGTGTATCCGAATCGGGAGACGGTAGCGTTGAAAAGCCCTTTAAGACAATTAATGAGGCAGCTTTAATAGCCACTCCCGGAACCCATGTGTTAATCGCACCCGGCGAATACAGAGAATGTGTCAGACCGGCAATGGGCGGTGACGGACCGGACCGTATGATTGTTTACGAGTCGGTTAAAAAGGGTGAAGCAATTATTAAAGCATCAGAGGTGGTAACCGAGTTTGCGCCCACCACCGACTGGCAGTTATGGAATTTCGGGGATCCTTCACCGAAAAAGGACATATCCGTGTGGAGCCATAAGCTTTCTCCCGACATGTTCAGAGGCTACAATCCTTTTTGTGCCATCAATCTTTTACACGACAGACTTTTCATTGAGTATGACAAAACCGACATGACCACTTTCTTAAACAGGCGTGGCTGTGTTTTCTGTGACGGAAAGCCATTAAAGCAGGTTGCTTTGTCCAATGATTTATCAAGCGAAGAGGGAACTTACTGGGTTGAAGCAAACGGAATGACCGTTCATTTCAGACTCTTTGGGGATGAAAATCCCGCAGACCACAGAATCGAAATTTCCTGCAGAGAACAGTGCTTTGCACCGGAAATTCCTTTCCTTTCATACATCAAGGTTAAAGGTCTTGTGTGTGCCCACGCTTCCATGGGGGCACCGGTGCCCCAGCGAGGCTCTATTTCAGCATACAGAGGACACCACTGGGTTATTGAAGACTGTACCATCGACTGGTCAAACGCTGTTGGCATTGATGTTGGTAACGAATGCTGGCACCACAATTTTGATTTTGACAGCATAACCGGCTACAGCGTCATCAGAAGATGCATTATAAAGGATGTTGGTGTTTGCGGAATTGCAGGCTTATATGCAAAGGAACTTCTTATTGAGGACAACCTTATTGAAGGAACCGGCTGGCAGAAGATGGAGCTGTCCTGGGAAGCAGGCGGCATAAAGCTTCATAACAGTATAAACGGCCTGTTCAGAAGAAATGTATTTAAGAACACCTTCAGAGCCGACTGTATCTGGCTTGACTGCGGCAATGAAAACAACAGAATAACAAGCAACCTTTTCATAAACGGTCTTGAACAGAGAGAAGCCATTTTTATCGAATGTACAAAGGATGGCGTAAATCTTATAGATAACAATATTTTCTGGAATATTGAGGGTAGATTCAATCCTGCAAAGGTTCCCGTGGAGCCGGGCTCCACAGGCTGGTATAAGACCTTAGAGCATGATGTGGTTAACGGATATGCCGTATACGGCGAAGGCACAGACCGAATGATTTTAAAGAATAACTTCATCGGTAAAGTAAGAAGTGCCGGCTACTTTGCAAAGCCCGTATCCTTCAGATTATCACCCATGGAAAGAGGCGGCACCTCAAGGGATGCCAAGTTTATTGACAACATCTTCTACAAGTGCGGTGAGGCTGCTATTAAGATGCCTACCGAGAAAAATGAATCAGAAGGAAATCTTTACATAAAGAATCCCGGCGGCTTCTTAAGAATTTTATATCCCGCTCCCGAAGTTTGTCTGGATCTTCGTTCCTGGCAGGAATTCTATGGATTTGACAAACAGGCTCAGGAGGGCTGGTTTGACTTTGAAGTGGATGATGAAGCCCTTACCCTTAAGATTAAAAAGGCAGAGGACAAGCCCTTCTTCTTTGGAGACGGTAAAAAGTACAATAACTTAAAGTATTCTCCTTCGGAAATCGGCAAGGCTTCGGAAAGTCCTCTTCCCGGTCCCTTTGATGAACTGAAAGAAGATCTTGTAATCAATATTGATCCTCGTATTTAAGAAACTTGGTCGGACAGCAATCTGCTGTCCGACTTTTACTTTATACATTGCTGTGTTAGGATATTGTAAAGGGAATTCTTTGGTATAAAGGGATATGAAATATGAATACAGGTAAAAAACTGACAGCATTAGTACTTATGGGGGTAATTATTATGGGACTTTTCGGATGCGGCAAAAACACAGATAACACAAAGGAACAGGACGAAAAACAGCCCCTTACTTCCTTCACTTACTCAAGTGGCGGCGGTATGTCCGGTGGCGGAGATTCTTTGAAGATATACACAGAAGGTGATACCACATATATGTCGATTGCTTCATCGGAATGGTGGTACGAGGACGATAAAGTCACCGAGTATATTGTGGAAAGAGAAGCTCTTGATAAAATAGAGGCTGTTTTCAAAAAATACGGAATGAAAAAATGGCACAATAAGGTATTCACAAATATGTTTGTGGATGACGGTCCAAGCTACAGCTATGATTTCCGGTTCGGAAAGAGAGACGGTGTACATTTTTCTTCCCAGATATATCCTTCTGAATACAGGAAAAAACTGGATCCAATACATGATGTTATAGATGAGTGTAAAAAAACCGGTAAGCTTCTTCCTGGTCTTGTTACAAAAGAAATAAGTGAAGAGGAAATACTATACAGAAACAAGCCCAATAACGGAAGGGTGGAGCTTGAAGTTTACAAGTACGAAACAGGCAATGTTTATTATCGCGTAATGAACGGAACCGGAGAGGAAGTTACCCTTTCAACAGAGATTGTCATTACAGATGAAAACAGTAAAGAAGTAATCTGCAAAGAAATTAATGACTACAACAACGAAGTTAGCGAAAATTATTCCACAACTGAAACGGTTTCACCAAAGAAAAGACTTGAAGTTGGTAAATACAGACTTACAATTGGTGAATACAGCTGTCTATTTGAAATTGAACTGCCTTCTTTAGACTGATTTTTTCGTTAATTCCCCTCAAATATAATCTATTAAAGGTAGAAAATTGCATTTGAGGGGATTGTAAATGATTTACAATATATACTTTTCCATAGCCGGACTGATAAATCTGCTTCTTCTTTTTTCTATTCTGTCGGTTCAGTACAAAAACAATACGAATACGATAAAACAGGCAAAAAGAATTATTGCTGTTTTGTTCATAACGGATTTACTGGATATTATCACTGCTGTTACCATATCTTTCTATTACGTTGTTCCCGTATGGGCAAATTATACCCTCAACATTGTCTTCTACATTTTCGAGGTTCTTTGCGCAGCCATGCTGCCTGCGTACATAAATTACACTTTAGGCATTGATAACAAAAAAATGACTAAAACAAGGATTGTTAACCTTGTTTTGTGTGGTGCCTATGTGATTCTTTGTATTACTACCCCTATTACAAAAGCACTGTTCTATTTTGAAAATCAGAAATTCCATGTGGGTTCTCTTCATGTTATTGAAATGATTGTGCCCACATATATTCTTCTCTATTCATTCATTAAACTTATTATCAAAAGAAAAACCTTCACCAAAACCCAGCTGGTATCAATGATTATGTTCATTGGAATCTGTATCTTAGGTACCATACTTCAGGCTACGATTATATCGACCACACTGGTATCATATTTTGCCGACAGTATAGCCGCTTTCTTTTTGGTGGTAGCTCTTGAAACTCCGGATTATGAGAAGCTTTCAATGGCACTGGGAGAACTTAAAGAAAATGAAGACCTTTTGGAGGTTGCAAGGCTCAGGGATGAAGAAATGACGAGAACCATCCATAAGATGACCAAATCATCATCCTGGAATCTTCTGTATGATATGAACGGAAACATGCAGGGTGGTGACTGGAGTGATGAATTCTTCTGGATGCTTGGCTATGACAGGGAAGAGCTGGGAGATAAAAAATATGATTTATGGGCGGAATCTTTACATCCTGATGAGAAGGAAAAGGTTATGGCGGCCTTCTTTAAGGGTGTAAGTGGTGCAGAGCCTTACAATGTTCGCTATCGGTTAAAAGGCAAAAACGGCGAGTACAGATGGTACAGAGGAACCGGAGACATTAAACCTGATGTAACCGGTAAAGGAATGATGTATCACGGTATTATTCAGGATATCACCGATGAGGTGGAAAGAGAGGAACTTACAAAGGCTAAGGATGCTGCCATGGAAGAACTGGAAAAGTCCCAGGTTGCGTTAAAAGAAGCCTTAGTAAAGGCCGAATCCGCAGACAGGGCAAAGTCAGACTTCCTTGCCAATATGTCCCACGAAATAAGAACCCCCATTAATGCGGTTCTTGGTATGAACGAACTTATTATGAGAGAAAGTACCGAAGATACGGTACAGGAGTATGCGGCAAACGTTGCGGATGCAGGCCATGCTCTTTTATCACTCATTAATGATATTCTGGACTTTTCAAAGATTGAAGCCGGCCGAATGGAGCTTGCTCCTGCGGAGTATGAGGTTTCCGGCCTTATAAGAGAACTTAACAACATGATAAGTGTTCGCTGTAAGGACAGAAATCTTGAGTTTAAGATTAAAAACAATCCGGATATTCCCAAGACTCTTTATGGTGACGAGGTCAGAATCAGACAGATTCTTATTAACTTCCTTACCAATGCGGTTAAGTATACGGATAAAGGATTTGTTCTTCTGGATGTGGACTTTGAAAGAACCTCGGACAAGGGCATAGACCTTGTGGTGGCTGTTAAGGACAGCGGTATAGGTATTAAACCGGAAGACCTTCCTGCACTCTTTGAAAACTTCAAGCGGGTTGACCTTGAGCATAACAGAAAGAGAGAGGGAACCGGTCTTGGATTAAGCATCACAAAATCCTTTGTTCAGATGATGGGCGGAAGCATAGATGTTGCCAGCGTTTACGGAGAAGGCTCCACATTTACTGTAAGAATTCCCCAGACCATAGTGCTTGATGAACCTATGGGCATATTTGAGCCGGGCGCTTTGCATCGCAGGAAGAAGTATGAGGCTTCATTTGAGGCTCCGGAAGGACGGATTCTTGTTGTGGATGATATAGCAACAAACCTTATGGTTATGAAGGGGTTGCTTAAACAGACAAAGGTCTGTGTTGATACGGCTCTTTCCGGTAAAGACTGCTTAAAGGCTGTGGCGGAGAATAAATACGATATGGTATTCCTGGATCACATGATGCCGGGCATGACCGGTGTGGAAACCATGGAACTTATATCTAAGGATAGGAGCCACCCGAATCAGGATACGCCGGTAATTATGCTTACGGCCAATGCAATAATAGGTGTGAGGGAAGAATATATCGGCATGGGCTTTACAGACTATCTTTCAAAACCCATTCAGGCAGCTGAACTTGAAGAAATGCTAAAGAAATATCTGCCAAAAGAAAAAGTTCATATGAAATAAAAAGACCCGCGTCGTTTTATTATCGACGCGGGTTTATTTTATATTCCCAAAATCATTGCAATACCAGCAAGAAGCAGCAGATGCACGGGATAGAAAAGATAGAAGAAGTATTTCATGCTTCGTCCCTTCTCTCCGTTATATCGTTTGATTACAACAAGATCTATAACCGCAACAGCTTCAATAGGTGAGGCAATTGTAAGCGGAATAAGTGTAAGCAGAAAGCTCTTGTTTTTGTTGGCTCTGAATATATATGCTACTGAAATTGCAAGTACGCCAAAGGCACCATAGTCTGTGTGGAATAAATCGCCTGCCCACATAAGTGCACCAAGAACCGCCAGAGAAAGTGAAACCCGGGACAATTCGTTAAAGGTTTTCTTTCGACAGAAGAAAAGGGTTAACAACAATGTAACCGCAACTCCCACGGGGATTATTACCGGAAGGTCCGCATTTGAAAGAGGAGCACCCAAATGAGCCAGTACATTTGCAACTGCGATTCCAAAATATGCTCCTGCAACAATGGAGGAAACTATTATTCCTACGTAACCAAGCCAGGGAGCAACCTGCTTTCTTGAAATAAAATCTTCAAACCACATAAAGAGGAAACCAAGAAGCAGTGTGAAGAATACGTTCTGGTAATGAAAGTCTGTTAAGGCATTCGCAAATGCGAGATTAAAGGGAATCTCCGCAATAAGTGCAAAAAGCACAAGCCTTAAAAAATATTTCAATTTGTTGCTTGTGTGGCAAAAGCCCTGCACCATACAGAATATGAATATGGGGAAGGCAACTCGTCCTATGCTTCTTAAGACTAAATCCAGGATGTTTATAAGACCGTAGTTTGAATCTGTTACCGAGAGCGTCATGAGATATCTTTCCACGATAACGGCGCCGACGTGATCAATAAACATCGTAATGATGGCTATAAGTTTTAGGGTGAAGCCATCCACACCTGTTCTTTTTTCTTCCATAACCCAATGTTCCTTAAATTTGCTAAATGCATAATAGCATAGCGAGAGTTGTATGGCTACAACTAAAATGCAAAATAAGGGCGTTTATGTTGACACTTTTGGCAAATTGGGGCTAATGTATAAGGTGAAAAGCATACAAATTACAGACAACTTAAAACTTTGAGTTATACCATTACATACAACTATGGCAGTGCAGACAGCAAAATATGAAATAGTAACTGAATATTTGCGAAAGAAAATCAGGGAAGGCCGGCTTAAACCCGGGGACAAGGTTCCATCGGAGAATGCACTTACAAACAAGTTTGGTTTGAGCAGAGACACCGTGCGAAGGGGTTTTAAGGTTCTTGAGGACAGCGGAATTCTCGAAAGAAGACGCGGAAGCGGTACCTACGTTTCCGATAAGAAAGCTACCGGTTCCAACCGCATTGCGGTGGTGACCACCTATGTTGAGAATTATATTTTCCCAAAAATCATTATGGGCATCGGTGCGGCACTTTCGGAAAGAGGCTATTCCATGCAGCTTTCTTTTACCGGAAATCAGGTTGAAAAGGAAAAGGAAGTGCTTTCGGATATTCTCCTGAAGGGTGACGTTGCGGGTATTATTATGGAACCGGTGAAGAGTGCTTTGCCAAGTCCCAACCTTAATTTGTACAAGGGAATTAAGGAAAAGGGAATTCCCATAGTGTTCATTAATTCTTTTTACAAAGAACTGGATGTTCCCCATATTTCGTTAAACGATGAGAAGATGGCGTACATGGCCACAAAATACCTTATAGACCGCGGTCATAGAAGGATAGGAGCCATCCTCAAGATGGACGACGGGCAGGGACATTTAAGATTTTCGGGTTTCCGTTCGGCACTTTCCGAAATGCATGAAGAGAACGCAGCCGATTATGTTGCCTGGTATGACACTAAGGATGAGCAGGCAAATACGATTTTTGGTGAGCATCTTGATAAAAGACTTAAAGACTGCAGCGCAGTTTTTTGTTATAATGATAAATTAGCAAGGGAATATATTGATTACCTTAAGGATAAGGGTATTAAGGTGCCGGAGGATGTTTCGGTGGTAGGCCTTGATAACTCGGAAATTGCGGAACTTGGAGATGTAAAGATTACAACCTTCCCCCATCCCATGGAGGAGCTTGGAAGGACGGCGGCAGAGAATCTGCTTTCCCTTATCTTAAATCCCCAGTTCGATGCGACAAAGGAATTTGTAACACAGGTAAAAGAACGCGACAGCGTAAAATCTATATAGATTTAAGGAGGCATTATGGGTTACACAAATGAAGAGATTAAAAGCTTAATTGAAGCAGGAAAGGCAACTCTTGGTATCGAGTTTGGTTCCACAAGAATCAAGGCTGTTCTGGTGGATGACAAGAACACCCCCATCGCACAGGGAAGCCATGACTGGGAGAATCATCTTGATAATGGTATTTGGACATACCCTATGGATGAGATTCATGCAGGTTTTCGTTCCTGTTACAGTGATTTGAGAAAGGATGTTAAGAATCAGTACGGAGTTTCCTTAAAGAAGCTTGCGGCCATCGGTATCAGCGCAATGATGCACGGCTATCTTGCTTTTGACAAGGATAACAATCTTCTTGTTCCTTTTCGTACATGGAGAAATACAATAACAGAAGAAGCTGCAGCAAAGCTTACAGCAGAATTCAATTACAATATTCCCCAGCGTTGGAGTATTGCACATCTTTATCAGGCAATTCTTAACAAGGAAGCTCATGTTAAGGATATTGCATTCCAGACAACTCTTGCAGGCTACATTCACTGGATGCTCACAGGCGAAAAGTTAATGGGCGTCGGTGAAGCTTCAGGCATGTTCCCCGTAGATCCTGCAACAAAGGATTTTGATGCAGAGATGGTAACAAAATTTGATGCTCTTCTTAAGAAAGAAGGCATGCCCTATACACTTAGGGAAATCTTCCCCAAGGTTCTTGTTGCCGGAGAAAATGCAGGAACTCTTACAGCTGCAGGTGCAGCATTTATGGATGAAAGCGGAGAACTTGAAGCAGGTATTCCCGTAGCTCCCTGTGAAGGTGATGCAGGAACAGGTATGGCAGCAACAAATGCGGTTGCGGTTCGTACAGGTAATGTTTCAGCAGGTACAAGTGTATTTGCCATGGTTGTTCTTGAAAAGCAGCTTTCAAAGGTTTATGAGGAGGTTGACCTTGTTACAACTCCCGCAGGCGATCTTGTAGGTATGATTCACTGCAATAACTGTACTTCAGACTTAAATGCATGGGTAAATCTCTTTAAGGAAAGCCTTGAAGCCTACGGTATTGAAGTTGACATGACAAAGCTTTTCTCAACACTTTACAATAAGGCTCTTACAGGAGACAAGAATGCAGGCGGACTTGTTTCTTTCAACTATTTCTCAGGGGAAGGTGTTACCAAGTTTGATGAAGGACGTCCTTTATTTGTCCGCGAGCAGAATGCAAAGATGAATCTTGCAAACTTCATGAGATCAAATCTTTATGCTTCTCTTGCAACCCTTAAGCTTGGCTGTGACATTATGTTAAAAGAAGAAGGCGTTAAGGTTGATTCCATTACAGGTCACGGCGGCCTCTTTAAGACTAAGGGTGTAGGCCAGTCAATTCTTGCAGCAGCCCTCAATGCACCTGTATCCGTAATGGAAACAGCAGGTGAAGGCGGAGCATGGGGTATGGCAGTTCTTGCAAACTACATGGTTCAGAAGGCAGCAGACGAAAGCCTTTCAGATTATCTTACAAACAAGGTATTTGTAGGAATGAAGAAGGAAACTCTTGAGCCTGATGCAGAAGATGTTAAGGGCTTTGATGAGTACATCGTAAGCTACAGAAAGGCTCTTGAAGTTGAAAGAGCAGCAACAAAGGCAGTTAAATAATCTCAAAAGAGGTGTAACATGTTAGAACAGTTAAAAAAAGAAGTATATGAAGCAAACATGCTTCTTCCCAAGTACGGTCTTGTTACCTTTACCTGGGGCAATGTAAGCGGAATCGACAGAGAAAGCGGTTTATTTGTAATTAAACCAAGCGGTGTTGAATACGACAAACTTACTCCCAATGATATGGTTGTAATGAACCTTAAGGGGGAAAAGGTTGAAGGCAGATACAATCCTTCTTCAGACACAGCAACCCACCTTGAACTTTATAAGGCCTGCCCCGAAATCGGCGGCGTTGTTCACACCCATTCATCCTATGCCACCAGCTGGGCACAGTCAGGAAGAAATATTCCCTGCTACGGTACCACCCATGCAGACTATATTTACGGTGAGGTTCCCTGCTTAAGATGCCTTACCAAGGAAGAAATCGATGGAGCATACGAAATGAATACCGGTATCCTTATTACCGATTACTACAAGGATAAGGACTTCATGGCAGTTCCCTGTGTTCTTTGTAAGAACCACGGCCCCTTCACCTGGGGTAAGGATGCCCACGAAGCAGTTCACAACGCAGTAGTTCTTGAAGAGGTGGCAAAGATGGCCTACAGAACAGAGCTCATCAACAAGGACGTTAAGCCCGCTCCCCAGGAGCTTCAGGACAAGCACTATTACAGAAAGCATGGTGCAAATGCATATTATGGACAGTCTAAATAATATATTCACAGTTAACTTTTCGCAATTCGCAATCTCGCCCTTGCGGGCTCTAAAGCCTGCTTTCAGCAAGCGGATTGCTCATTGACGAAAAGTTACTGCTTCGCAGTACGTCTGAACGCTTACGATTAATCTTTCAAGCAAGCTTGAAGATTAACCCTAATCATTCATCCTAACTGTGAATATTAACATAATTTTAGCAATATTTGCCTAATGTTTAGCATTAGAGTAAATGGACGCGTTAATTAAGATGTGCTAATTTAAGATTAGAATAAAAAAACATTCAATTTTAGGAGGAATTATGACAAACTTAGAACTTCAGAAAACCGCAAATGAAGTTCGTAAGGGTATCGTAACCGCAGTTCACGGCGCAAAGGCCGGACATCCCGGTGGATCATTATCCGCAGCAGATATCTTTACCTACCTTTATTTTGAAGAAATGAACATCGATCCTAAGAATCCCAAGATGGAATCACGCGACAGATTCGTGCTTTCAAAGGGTCACACAGCTCCCGGTTTATACAGCGCACTTGCTAACCGCGGATATTTCCCTGTTGAGGATCTTCCTACTCTTCGTCACCTTGGTTCTTACCTTCAGGGACATCCCTGTATGCAGGAAACTCCCGGTGTAGATATGTCTTCAGGTTCCCTTGGACAGGGCATCTCTGTTGCAGTAGGTATGGCACTTGCTGCAAAGCTTGATAACAAGGATTATCGTGTATACACACTTCTTGGTGATGGTGAAATCCAGGAAGGTCAGGTTTGGGAAGCTTCTATGTTTGCAGGCGCAAGAAACCTTGACAACCTTGTAGTAGTTGTTGATAACAACGGACTTCAGATCGACGGTAAGATTGAAGATGTTTGCTCACCTTATCCCATTGATAAGAAATTTGAAGCATTCAACTTTCATGTAATCAATATTAACGGTAATGACTTTGATGAAATTCGTGCAGCCTTTAAGGAAGCGCGTGAGACAAAGGGTCAGCCCACAGCTATTATCGCTAAGACCGTAAAGGGTAAGGGCGTTTCCTTCATGGAGAATAAAGCAGGCTGGCACGGCAAGGCTCCTAACGATGATGAATACAAGATCGCTATGGAAGACCTTGAGAAAATCGCTGAAGAATTAGGAGGAGCAAACTAATGGCAGATGTAGTAAAGATTGCAACTCGTGAAAGCTATGGTAATGCTCTTGCTGAGTGCGGTAAAGAATTCCCCAATCTTGTAGTTCTTGATGCAGACCTTGCAGGCGCTACAAAGACAAGCACCTTTCAGAAGGCTTTCCCTGAAAGACACATCGACTGCGGTATCGCAGAATGTAATATGACAGGTATTGCTGCAGGTCTTTCAACCTGTGGTAAGATTCCTTTTATCAGTTCTTTTGCAATGTTTGCAGCAGGACGTAACTTTGAACAGGTTCGTAACTCCATCGGTTATCCTCACCTTAATGTTAAAATCGGTGCTACCCATGCAGGTATTACCGTAGGTGAAGACGGTGCTTCCCACCAGTGTAATGAAGATATCGCTCTTATGCGTACTATTCCCGGTATGGTTGTTATGTGTCCTTCAGATGATGTTGAAGCTAAGGCTTGCGTTCGCGCAGCTATCGAATACGAAGGCCCTGTTTACATCCGTTTCGGACGTGCATCTGTTCCCGTAATCAATGATCATCCCGGATACAAGTTCGAGATTGGTAAGGGTACCGTTGTTAGAGAAGGTAAGGACGTAACCATCGTTGCAACCGGTATTTGTGTTGACTCAGCACTTACCGCAGCAAAGATGCTTGAAGAAGAAGGCATTTCTGCAGAAGTTATTAACATCTGCACAATTAAGCCTCTTGATGAAGACATCATTATCAACAGTGCAAAGAAGACCGGCAAGGTTGTAACCGTTGAGGAACATTCCGTAATCGGTGGTCTTGGAAGCGCAGTTTGTGATGCTCTTTCAGAAAAGTATCCCGTACCTGTAAAGAAGCTTGGCATGCAGGATATCTTCGGTGAATCCGGTTCTGCTTCAGCACTTGTTGAAAAGTATAAGCTTGACGGCAAGGGTGTTTGTGCAGACGTTAAGGCTTTCCTTGGTAAATAATTATTATTAGCTAATAAAAAGGCTTCTGCGTTATTTTTCGCAGAAGTCTTTTCTATTTATTCTTAATCTTCTTTTTTACTCTTTAATAAATCGGAAGCGGCATTAACCAACTTTTTTGAATCAGTTTTACTAAGACCCGTAAGTGAAGAAATAGTGTCTGCCAAAGTGCCGGAGGTTTTCGAGCCGGATTTGGAAGAACTATTTTTATTAGAACTTGAAGCTTTCGTTGAAGTTTTAGTCGTATTCGAGGTACGAGTAGTCGAACTCTCAGCTTTTAGTACAGAAGCAAAAGAAGTGTAAATTTTCACCTGTTTTGCGACAACAGAAGGGAGTTTTGTTTTGTCAGGTGCAACAATAAAGGTTTGATGACCTCTTCCGTTATGAAAACCTGCATAATAAGCGTAGGCTGCAGTCACATCCTGGTTTGCTTCAAGCTTGACATATTCAACTTCAGCCTTAACAGCTTCAAGAGCTTCTTTGACAACTGCAGGCATCTCTGTTTTGTTTTTAGCGGACATCAGAATCAGATAATCGTTCTTTGCCAGTTTTTCAGCGCCGCCAAGACCTGTCTTTTTTGCGTCATCTACTGTAATGATTACAACCTTCATAAAAAGTCTCCTTCGAATAGCATTAATTTACGAATAACCATATACATAAGGATAGCACTAAATTAGTAAACCATTATAATTCAAAGTTTATTATTTATTTATAAATACTATGTTGCATTATAGAATAGCATGTGATACTATTCAATTCAGAGGGGGGAGTTAATCCCTAGGAAGGAGAATAAATATGAACGCACAATTCAAAAAAGGCGCACTGGAATTATGTGTGCTCACACTTCTTACTGATAAAGACAGATACGGGTATGAACTTACGGATGAGATTTCCGCAAAGATGGATGTGGCAACCGGAACCTTGTATCTTGTATTAAAAAGACTTAAGGATGACAATCTTGTAACTACTTATCTGCAGGAATCAGATAATGGCCCTGCCAGAAAGTATTACCACCTTTCAGATGAAGGAAGAAAGTATCAGGAAGAGCTTAAAAATGAATGGAACAGCTTTGTAAAGGCTGTGGACGATATTATCAGATAGGAGGAATGAGGGTATGAATAAACAGGAATATATGGAAGCACTTGCGAAAGCTTTGGAAGAATTCGATGAAGGAATCAGAAAAGAAATCATCGAAGGCTATGAAGAGCATTTTGCGGTAGGTGCAGCAAACGGCAAGACTGAAGAGCAGATTGTTGCCGAACTTGGAAGTATAGAGGAACTTGTAAATGACCTTAAGGATTTGTCCGGACAGGGACAGACCAAGGCTGATGACGAATCTATTGGAAAGGATATTGAAGAGATGGCAAAGCATGTAGTAAAGAGCGTAGCTAATTTTATCGGAACAATGGCAGGAACAATTACAAAGAATGCAGGAAAGGTAACTGAAAGCGTATTTGACGGTGCGGGAAGTTTTGCAGAAAGCTTCGCAGCAGGCTTTGAACATGCAACCGAGACAGTTATCAATAAGTCCAGCGAATTTGCGAAGGAGGTTGCAAACAGCTACAAGGCAGCAGCCGGAACCGCAGAAAAGGAAGCAAAAGCAGAGGATGAAGCAGCAGATGATGCAGATTCCGAGGGTGAGTCGGAGCCCAAAGCAGAAGTACCTACAGAAGGCTCTAATAATACCTGCGCTAATGTAGTGGCAGAAACTGATTGCGGAGATATTGTTATTACAGCAAGCGATGATGGAATGCTTCATGCAAACTATGAGAACAACGGAAACGAAAATCAGCAGTTGGCATATAAGTTTGATTTTAAGGAAAAAGGGGACACCTTCTATGTATCTGTAAAGAAGCAATCCGGAAACACCTTTTTCTTTAAGTCCCTACCTACTCCCGACATTACACTTTACATCAGTGTACCTGCAGAAATTCAGGCGGTAACAGCTCGTTCCATGTCAGGAGATATTAAGGCCGATGTGGTTGTTGCAGGTAGCTTGGAACTTACTACCATGAGTGGAGACATCAAGGTTAATAGTGTTCAGGTTAGTGGTGAATACATTAACAGCACCATGAGCGGAGACATTGTGGCAGAAAACATCGATGCACTTACTGCAGATGTTAAGTCCATGAGCGGTGATGCAAGATTTAACGGTGCCGCAAAGGTAATCAAATTATCTTCCACCAGTGGTGATGCAAGATTAAAGGCACACGGTGCTGAAAAAGTAACCTCTACTTCCATCAGCGGTGATGTGAGAATTGAGCTTTATGAAGCAGATGGTTTCAGAGCCGATGAAAAGAGCACCAGCGGAGATGTTACTTTAGTATGTGGCGAGGAACGCTATACCGAAGCTAAGAATGCACAGTATACCTTAGGTGATGGCAGTGTTGAAGTTGTTGCTTCTTCTGTAAGCGGTGATGTAAGTGTAAAAGTAGTTGAATAAAAATTATTATAAAGGCCGTCGGATTTATGTCCGGCGGCCTTTTTGTAGTAATGAGGGTTTGATGAAAGGTATAAGATTTTTATGAATTGTTGTAAAACAAAAAAGCATTAAGATTAAAAAATTTTTTTTGTAGCTATTGACGAAAAAAGCGTGAATACTTATTATTACTTTAATGTGATAAAGTAATGCAGAATGAGGATTTTGCAAGGCTTTGAGTGATTCGTAGTCTGTTTTTTGCAGATTAAATCCAACCGAATTGCTATATGGAGAATATATGAAGATTGGTATTTTAGGATACGGTAATTTAGGAAAAGGCATTGAATGCGCCATTAAGCAGAATCAGGATATGGAGCTTGTGGCTGTTTTTACAAGAAGAGATCCTGCCGGAGTAAAGATTCTTACAGAGGGTGTTCCCGTTGTGAATGTGGCTAGGGCAGCAGAATACAAGGATAAAATCGATGTACTTATCATCGCAGGCGGAAGCGCTACCGACTTACCTGAGATGACACCCGAATATGCAAAGCTTTTCAATGTTGTAGACAGCTTTGATACTCACGCAAACATTCCCGTGCATTTTGCAAATGTTGATGCGGCAGCAAAGGAAAACGGACACACTGCCCTTATTTCCTGCGGTTGGGATCCCGGAATGTTCTCCCTTAACAGACTCTATGCAAACTGTGTATTACCTGAAGGAAGCGATTATACCTTCTGGGGCAAGGGCGTAAGTCAGGGTCACTCTGATGCAATCAGACGCGTAAAGGGTGTAAAGAACGGTAAGCAGTATACCTGCCCTGTTCCTTCAGCAATTGAAGCAGTTCGTGCAGGTGAAAATCCTACTCTTACAACCAGACAGAAGCACACCAGAGAATGCTTTGTGGTAGCTGAAGAGGGTGCTGATCTTGCAAGAATCGAGAACGAGATCAAGACCATGCCGAACTACTTC
>JAZLLV010000011.1:0-40799 GCA_045598365.1 Lachnospiraceae bacterium | reverse complement strand
TACATTAAATCTCAACTTTTCTAAGTTGATTGCTCCCATCTGAAATACGATGTATTCAGATGGTTTATTAAGGTTACCCATTTTTACAAATCAAAAAATCTTTCAAAAATCTCTTGACTGTTTATAGTTTGTCACTCCTTTGCTTTTTATGGTTTGAAACGACCACACATACAAAGCATACCCTTGGAATATGAACATAACTTTATGCATAAAATTAAGATTGGAAAGAAAAGATATGAAGAGAAGGTTAAGATTGTTTAATAAATCCTTTGAATTATTAAAATAAAAAATGACACAACCCCTGGGACAGCCGTAAGGTCATATCATTTTATTAAGAACAAATGATTACATTATTATAAGGTTAAAATTAGGATTAAAAATAAGCAGTCCCATAAGAACCAGCTGGATAACAAGGATTAAGGGCATTCCCCATACAAAGTACCAGTGCTTTGTCTTGTGTCTGAAAATCTGCATTCCGAGGATTGAGCCTATGCTTCCTCCGATTATTGCAAAAAAGAAAAGCATGGATTCCGGAATTCTCCACTTATGATTTCTTGCCCTGCTCTTGTCAAGTCCCATGGAAATGAAGGCGACCAAGTTTACAAGAACGAAATAAATAATAATGATGAGTAAGGTTTTTTCCATATTTGCCACCGTTTAAAAATAAAAAAATCTGGTTGCCAGTAACATATAAAAAAGAAAATCTTCCCCCGTAGGCTATTATACCAAAAAATGTACAAATTTCCATTCTTTATGACAATATCTTTGGCAAAATGTAAAAGTGATGTATAAAAACCACCAAGAAATGCATAAAAATAACAAAAGTATTGGATAAACCCGAAAAAATATGCATAAACTATTGAATAAATCAAAAAAAGAATGTATAGTTATGCAAATACTGAGACTGGCGAAAATTTTAAATATGATGTATGCTAATAATAGTTTTTTATAATTGGAGGCAATATGGGTAATACAGTAATAAGGCCGATGACAATAGAAGATTATGATGATGTTTTTGCTCTTTGGAGTTCCATAAACGGATTTGCAATAAGAAGCATAGACGACTCAAGAGAGGGCGTGGAAATCTTCTTAAAAAGAAACCCCACCACAAGTGTTGTGGCTGTAAATGACGGCAAGGTGGTTGGAGCCATTCTCTGTGGACATGACGGACGAAGAGGCTGCCTTTACCATGTGTGTGTTGACAAGAAATACAGAAGACAGGGTATCGGCAAGGCAATGGTTGTTTTTTGCATGGAAGCCCTTCAGAAAGAAAAGATTAATAAGGTTTCATTGATAGCCTTTACCAAAAATGATATTGGAAATGCCTTCTGGAACAGCATGAGCTGGACCAGGAGACTTGATTTGAACTATTACGATTTTACATTAAACGATGCAAATATCATCGCATATATTCAGGAGGAACAGAATGTATACAATTAATGGTGGCGTAACAGCCCCTAAGGGATTTAAGTCTTCAGCCTGCGCAGCAGGAATTAAATACGAGGGAAGAACCGATATGGCAATGGTTTATTCCTCTGCTCCCTGTAAGGCAGCAGGTGTTTATACATCAAACCTTGTTAAGGCGGCCTGCGTACAGTGGGACAGGGAAGTTACTTCAAGTGAAGCTCTTGTCTCTGCAGTTGTTATCAATGCAGGTATTGCAAATGCATGTACCGGTAAACAGGGACTTGAATATTGTAAAGAAACCGCAAAGGCTGTTAATGAAGCTCTCGGGGTTCCGGTTGACGGCGTTCTTGTGGCTTCCACAGGCGTAATCGGAAAACAGCTTCCCATAGAAAAAATTGTAAACGGCGTTGGTGTTCTTGCGGCAACACTTGAAGGCGGAATCGAGGCAGGAACTAAGGCATCAAAAGCAATCATGACCACTGATACCGTAAATAAGGAAGTGGCTGTTTCTTTTGAAATCGGTGGAAAAACCGTTACTCTCGGTGGCATGTGCAAGGGCGCGGGAATGATTCACCCCAATATGTGTACAATGCTTGGTTTTATCACAACAGACTGCGCCATTGACAAGGCACTTATTCAGAAGGCTTTGTCAGAAAATGTTGTGGATACATTTAATATGATTTCGGTTGACGGCGATACTTCCACAAATGACACTCTTGTGGTTCTTGCAAACGGTCTTGCGGAGAACCCTGTTATTGATAAGGAAGATGAAAACTATGCCGCATTTAAGGAAGCTCTTAATTATGTAATGGAAACCCTTGCAAAGAAAATGGCAGCAGACGGTGAAGGCGCAACTGCTCTTTTTGAGGTTAAGGTATTAAATGCAAAGACAAAGGATCAGGCAAGAAAGCTTGCAAAATCAGTTATCTGTTCAAGCCTTACAAAGGCAGCCATTTACGGACATGATGCCAACTGGGGACGTATTCTTTGTGCTTTTGGATACTCGGGTGAGATTTTTGATCCGGAGAATGTGACTCTTTCTTTTGAGGGTGACAATGATTCGATTCTTATATTTGAAAACGGCGTTGGAACAGACTTTTCAGAGGAAAAGGCCACAAAGATTTTATCAAGTAAGGAAGTAACCGTAGTGGCAGACTTCCATCTCGGAGATGCAAATGCCACAGCTTGGGGCTGTGACTTAACCCATGAATACGTATCAATAAATGCCGACTACAGAAGCTAATCAGAGGTGAATTATGGATAATAAAGAAATCGATACATTACTTGCAAAGGCAGAGGTCTTAATCGAAGCTCTTCCTTACATTCAGAAATTTAACAGAAAGATTATCGTTGTTAAATACGGCGGTTCCGCAATGACCAATCCCGAACTTCAGAGAAATGTCATTAAGGATGTAACACTTCTTAAACTTGTTGGATTTAAGCCCATTATTGTACATGGCGGCGGCAAGGAAATCAGCAAGTGGCTTGAAAAGGTGGGTAAAGAACCCAAATTCTTAAACGGCTTAAGAGTAACCGATGCCGAAACCATGGAAATTGCCGAAATGGTTCTTGGAAAGGTTAATAAATCCCTTGTGGCAATGGTTCAGGAACTTGGAGTTAAGGCTGTCGGTATTTCCGGTAAGGATGGCGGTCTCTTAAAATGTGAAAAGAAATATTCGAACGGTGAAGATATAGGTTTTGTGGGAAACGTAATCGGCGTGGATTCAAAAATTCTTTTGGATCTTATCGATAATGACTTCCTTCCCATCGTTTCACCCATCGGTATTGACGATAACTTTACAACATACAATATTAATGCTGATGACGCAGCCTGTGCCATTGCAAAGGCAGTAAAGGCCGAAAAACTTGCATTTTTGACGGATGTTGAGGGTGTATATAAGGATTTCAATGATAAATCCACCTTTATTTCACACCTTACAGCTTCAGAAGCTGAGGAACTTATCGGAAGCGGAGTTATCGGCGGCGGAATGCTTCCTAAGCTTAATAACTGTACAGAGGCAATTAAGGACGGTGTTAACAGAGTACATATTCTTGACGGAAGAATACCTCACACACTTCTTCTTGAGATATTTACAAACAATGGTGTAGGAACCTGCTTCAGACGTGATGGAGAGCAGATTAATTAAGGGAGTAAACAATTATGATGAAAGAACATATTGAAGAGGCCGAAAAGGTCCTTCTTCATACATATAACCGTTATCCTGTAGTGTTCGATCATGGAGATGGCGTATATCTTTATGACGAAGAGGGAAAGGCATATCTTGACTTTGTGGCCGGCATTTCCGTATTTGCTCTGGGCTACAACAATAAGGAATATAACGATGCCTTAAAAAGCCAGATTGATAAGATTATTCATACTTCAAACTACTACTATAATCTTCCTGCAATTGAAGCCGCAAAGAAGATTACAAAGGTTTCGGGCCTTGACAGGGTTTTCTTTACAAACTCAGGCGCCGAGGCTGTTGAAGGCGCCATTAAGGCAGCTCTTAAGTACGCGTACTTAAAGCACGGTGAAGGGGAATACGAGATAATTGCCATGGAACATTCTTTCCACGGACGTACCATGGGTGCACTATCCGTAACCGGTACACCTAAATATCGTGAACCCTTCGGTCATGGTATCGGCAATATTAAGTTTGCCGTAATGAATGACTTGGAAAGTGTTAAGAAGCTTGTTACAGATAAGACCTGTGCAATTATTTTTGAAACAGTACAGGGTGAGGGCGGCATTTATCCTGCCACAGATGAGTTTATAAAGGGTGTTCGTAAGCTTTGCGACGAAAACGACATTCTCATGATTCTTGACGAAGTTCAGTGCGGCATGGGAAGAACGGGATACATGTTTGCATGGCAGAAATACGGTGTAAAACCTGATATTATGACTGCTGCAAAGGCTCTTGGCTGTGGTGTTCCCATCGGTGCTTTTCTTATGACAGAGTATGTTGCCAACAATTCTCTGGTAGCAGGAGACCACGGAACCACCTATGGCGGAAATCCCTTTGCCACGGCAGCAGCCAACAAAGTGCTTGAAATATTCGAGCAAACAAATATAATTAGTAATGTGCAAAATGTGGGTGGATATTTGTACGAAAAGCTTGAAGAAATTGCAGGAAAATACGATTTTATCAAGGCTCACAGAGGTATCGGATTTTTGCAGGGACTTGAGTTTACAATGCCTGTAGCACCCATTATTTCGAAGGCACTTGAAAAAGGTTTGGTACTGATTAACGCGGGCGCAAATATAATAAGATTTGTTCCCCCCCTCGTTATATCCAAAGAAAATGTTGATGATATGATATCAATTCTTACGGAGTGTATTGACGAGGCATAAAAAGGGTTAGCTAATGTCATTTGGTAAGAGAATTATCCCTATTGTGCTTATGGCCGCCATGGTTATTGGCATAATACGGGTAGGAAATAATAAAAATATAGAAATAGAAGAAGATCAGAAAAACGCATATTACAAGACCGAAACGGTTTACTTCTGGTATAACGACGATGCATTTACGGACTACTTTATGAATGCTGCTGTTGAGTTCCATAAGGTTAATCAGGAAATTCGTGTAATTCCTGTACTTGTAAATGCCACTGACTACTTAGAGCATATTAATGAAGCGACTCTTCGTACTGAAGAGACCGCCCCGGATTTATATATCCTTTCCAATGATTCACTGGAAAAGGCCTTTCTTTCGGGACTTGCTTCACCTACAAAGGATGTATGCAATACTCTGAATTCTTCACATTTTTCGGATGCGGCTCTTAATGCTGTTTCCTATAAAAACTACTATGTAGCTTATCCATTCGGGCTTGAAACCACTGTTCTTCTGTATAATAAGACCTACTTAAAGAACTGGGTTGAAAAGGTTAATGCCGGAGAAGGCTCCATTAATGACGATGATAAGTATGAGAACGAAGACGGTACCATCGGGGATATAAGTGAAGAAGAAAAGCCTGAATTCAAAACAATAGCGCTTGAGGATCTTATTCCTAAGACCTTTGAAGATCTTATTGAATTTTCCGGTACCTATGAAGCTGAAGAAGGAATCGAAAGCATTCTTAAGTGGGATGTAAATGATATTTTTTATAATTATCTTTTTGCCGGAAACTACATGAATATAGGTGGTCCTTCAGGCGGTGACAATACAAATATCGAGGTCTATAACGAGGGAACACTAAACTCCATAAAGGCTTATCAGAATCTTAATCAGGTGTTTTCAATTGATAAAGCCTCCTCGGATTATGAAACCATACTTAAAAATTTTACTGACGGCAAGATTGTATTCACCATAGTTACCAGCGATGCGATTCCGAAACTCATTGAGGCTACGGCAGAGCGGGAAGCTTTGAGAGAAGCTGTTATCGAAGAAAATAAAAAGATTTTAGAGGAAGCTTCTTTGGAAGAAAACGAGGGAGAAGAAACTGAAGGTGAAGAAAAACCTCAGCCCAAGCTTAAGGATGAGCCGGTGGTTTTTGAATTCGGTTATTCCACCATTCCGGATCTTTCTGATAAGCTTGCCACAAAGTCCCTGTCGGTTTCGGATACTCTTGTAATAAACGGCTATTCCGAAGTAAAAGAGGCTGCAAACAGATTTGCTTCATATCTTACAACGGAGTGTGCGTCGGATTTGTATTCAAGAACCGGACTTATTTCAGCCTCCTACGATGCTGCATATGAAGAGGGAAATCCCTGCAAGGTATTCCAGATGGAATATGGCGATTCTGCACCTCTTGCAAAAATTATAGAGGCATCTGACTTGTGGGTTCAGCTTGAGATTGCATTTTCGGATATCTGGTCAGGAGAAGATGCAGAGGCAAGACTGAAGGCTCTTGACAGAAAGCTTAAGAATCAGCTTTTGAGTGAATAGAGATTAGGAGTTTAATATGTTTAAGAGCTTCAAAAGTATCTATATATCTGTACTTGCATTTTTGGCTGTTTTTGCTATTGTTTATTTTTTTAAGATTCCTGTTTTAATGGGAGTGGTTTTCTATTTAGCATTTCTTTTTCTTTATCTTCTAAATGGGAAAAAGTCAATACTTTTTACGACTACTATGGATAATCCGGGTGTTGGTGGACATGTTATAATTGCTGTTTTTATTTTTTTATTGATTGCTTTATGTATTGTTCCGATGAATTTGGCACCTTTTTGGAACGGAAGTATTCCGATGCATAGGAATCAGTACGAATTATTGGCAGATTCTATTTTAGACGGGCATTTGTACATTGATTATGATGATATTGATCCCAAACTTCTTGCGATGGAAAATCCTTATGATTATGAGGAAAGGATAGCACAACAGGTCATTTCTCATTGGGATCATGCCTTTTATAATGGGCATTATTATATGTACTTTGGCGTAGTCCCGGTCTTTTTCCTTTTTATTCCGTTCAAGCTTCTGCTTGGAAAAACTTTGGTCACTTTTCATGCGACCCAATTTTTTGTTATGTTTTCAATCTTTGCCTTTTTCTGGCTGTTTTATATGATTTCGCAGAAGTTCTTTCCTAAATTGCAGGTTGGAACATATACACTTACAACGTCTGCGATTATTACGATTTCTCTTGGATATTGTGTGCAGGCGCCTGCATTATACTGTACGGCTATTTCCGGTGGTATTTTCTTTATGCTGTATAGCCTATGCTTTTTCTTTTATGCAGTTTATTATGCAAAAAAAGAAGGAAGTCAGATTTTGCTTGCATGTATTGGTGCCCTGCTTGGAGCGTTGGCCTTTGGCTGTCGTCCGCCGGTTGCCTTGGCAAACTTGCTTGCAATTCCACTTGCAATAACATATGCAAAGAATTATAAAGGCAAGCACCTTATTCGTAATTTCATACTTATAGCAATTCCTTATATAATTGTTGCCGGTCTTCTGATGGCTTATAACTATGCAAGATTTGAAAATCCATTTGAATTTGGACAGTCTTATCAGTTAACCTCCGGAGATCAGACTATATATTTAAGTTTTTTTGAAAGATTCAATTTGTATGAAATTATATATAATACCATAAATAATTTCTTTACTGTTGGAACAATTGAAAATACATTTCCACACTTTTTCTATGGTGGATTATTAATTACTTATCCTCTGATGTGGCTTGTAATAATCTATTATTCGAAGAGTTCGGTTCATGCTTCGATGAAGCAGGATAAGACGGCTTTGCTGGTTCTGTTTTTGCTTCTTGAGCCGATATTTGTTTCGTTCATGGACAGTTATTGGGCTCCGGGCTTGTGCGAAAGGTACAGATTAGATGAATATTTTGTCTTTGGGATTTTAGTATTCATGCTTATAGGTTACCGGCTAAAGACTACTGAGAACATTAATAGAAGTTCTAAAGTTATTTCAGCGTTTGCAGTGCTGTCAATTTTGCTTGCTATTTTGATGTTTTTCTATCCATGCGATGCTAATTTTGCCGACTTTTATCCTGAAAAACTTGATGAGGTAAGAAAAGTATTAACTTTTGGACTATAGAGAAAAGTCAATATAACATTTTTGCATATTTTGCCAAGGAAGAAACAGACACGTTGGTGCCTAAATTTTTTCCTTGGCATTTTTGTGCAATTTTACGATTGAAAAAAGTGTAATAAATGATACAATTTATCTGTCGATACAAATCCTCCTTAGGAGGTATATGAAAAATCTATTTATCTATTTGTTTCTTCCAACCGTTTTGCTTTTTTTAGTGGGTTGCGGTGGGAAGAGTAAATCTTTTTCCTATTCCAAATCTCCTGACAGTAATTCAATAATGGCGGCGGATAAGGGAATTTTTTCTGAGAAATCTTCTATTGGCGGTGCGGATTCTGCGATTGTCAGACAGACTGCTTCTGAGGGAATCCATGTTTCTGTGCTTGGCTTTGTTGCTAATCCCGGGGTCTATATTATGGAAAGCGGCAGCAGAGTATATGAAGCAGTGAATGCGGCCGGCGGAATTGTTGAAGGGGCAGACATTAACGGTGTGGACCTGGTTAACATAATGAAAGAGGGCGCCAGGATATATGTACCGGGAAATCCGGTAGAAGGAAGCGTTTCAAACGGTAATTCAGCGTGTGACGGCAAAAAGATGGTTAACATAAATATAGCATCTGCCGTAGATTTTTGCACCCTTCCGGGGATTGGAGAATCCAAAGCATCTCTTATTATTTCCTATAGAGATAAGAACGGTCCGTTTGCTTCAGTTGAGGATATTATGAAGGTCAGTGGTATTAAAGGCGGAACATTTGAAAAGATTAAAGATTATATCACTGTTTACTGAGTTTGTATCAGTAAGGCCAATTGTGGCCGCAGCTGCTATACTGTTTGTGCTTGATTTTATTTATGTAAACTATATTTACAAGTATCCGGATCCTGTATTCAAGAATCCTTCTGAGAAAACAATGGAAGTTGAAGGGAAAATACGAGGAATGAACTACGATAAGGAAGGGAATCTATATGCTGTTATCGTCGACGAATATCTCTGTTATGTAAACTATGCGTCCGAAGGCGTCAGGGATCGACTGTCATACGGTGATACTGTTTATATATCCGGTAGCGGAGATGCTATTGAAAGCCCAATGAATCCGGGGGAATTTGATCGAAGACGATATTACGCAGCGGACCATGTATTTTTCTCTATGAATGCCAAGGATATTAAGCTTCTTAAGCATAGGGCAGTATCTGTTAGAAATGTTCTTACAAGGGGGCGTGAATATGTTAAAGAAAAAGTATTAAAGTTCTGTCCGGTATCTGCAGGAACCATTAATGCAATTTTACTGTCTGAGAAAAATGATTTGGATGAATATAGAAAATCTATATACAGATATGCAGGTATAGGGCATTTTCTGGTTATCTCCGGATTACATATATCTGCGCTCGGAAGCTTTGTATATTTGTCATTAAGAAAGGGAAAATTAAGCATAAAAGCGTCAGGAACCGTCGCTTTAACTGTTCTTTTTTTATATGGAGCTTTTGTTGAGTTTTCGGTTTCTGTAGTCCGAGCCATAATAATGTTTACTGTCAGATTAGTTGCTGATATGACCGGTAATTCCTATGATATGATGAATGCTGTGGGTTTTTCTTCGGTAGTATCAATACTTATGAATCCGTTTTGGATAATGAATACCGGTTTTGTGTATTCATATGCAACGGTTACAATTATATCGGTTTACATAACATGCACTCTGCGCAATACGGTCTCGGAAGGCTTCTTAGGGAATATAAGAAATCTTGTAAAACTTCCGATTATTCTTTTTGTTTTTATGCTTCCCATAAATCTCTTGTTGTCTTATGAAAGCTCTTTGTCTTCCGTAATCACAAATTCAATTCTTATGCCACTATCGGCTCCGCTTCTTCTTGCCGCTTTTTTGGCCTGCATATCTTCTGTGGCCGGTTTTGATTTTTGTGCTTCTGCCTTTGATTTTGCGGTTTCTGCGCTGCTTAAACTTTTTGACGGCTTGTGTGTTTTTTTTTCAGGAATCAGACTTCTTGCATTCTTAGGGCGGCCTATGCTTTTTAAGGTTATTTTATTCTATGGTATTTCTTTTTATATCTTAGTTAACGGGAGAAAAATTGGCAGGGGAATTAAATTTTTTATTATCCTGTGTCTAATCCAATTTTTATCAGGCAGGATATTTTATCCAAATGTATCAATGCTTTGTGTGGGACAGGGTGATTGCTCGGTTATAAGAACAGGAAAAAGAAGTGCGGTTGTTATTGACTGCGGATCTTCGGATAAAGCTGATGTGGCAGGTAAAATTCTTGTACCATACCTTAAGTATAACGGTATAGATACAATTGATGCATTATTCATATCCCATAGTGATATGGATCACTGTGGCGGAGCTTCTTACATATTAAGCGGAGCATACAGTAACTCAAATGTATTTACAGGCATAAAAGTTAAACGGCTTATTATTCCATATGTTGGCGAATCGGAAGATAATCACATACTTTTTAATCTGTCAAAAGAGGCTCAAGTTGCAGGAATAGAAGCCTATCGCATAAAGGCGGGGGACATCATCGATATTAATGATTGGAAATTTTTTTGTGCCTGGCCGGATGTAGAACGATTATCAGGAGATTCAAATGAGGATTCGATGATGCTTCTTGCGTCATATGGAGACTTTGATGTGCTTTTTACCGGAGATGCACCTAAAGAAAAGGAACTGTGTGCATTGGCGTACTTAAGTGATATAAACAGAAACCCTGTGGAGGTTCTGAAGGTATCCCACCATGGTTCTAAAACCGCATCTTCGCAGGATTTTCTTGATGCAATCGGTGCAAAGACCGCCACCATATCAGCCGGCAGGAATAACAGATACGGGCACCCTCACAAAGAAACCCTTAACAATCTGAAAAAGGTCGGGTACGAGATTTTCAGAACTGACAGTAGTGGCCTTATTTCTATAGACATACATAAAAGTGACTATGTAGTCACATGTGAATGCTATTGAATTATTTGCTATGTAAATGTGGCAGAAAAAGCTGCGGGCAAATGCCGGCGTGGTTTGTGGCTTTGAGTTCACATTACGGTCACATTACGAATTTAAAAATTCACATTACGGATGGCTTTGATATAAAGAAGTTGACATTAGGGGATATATCCCATAAAATGAGAGGAGAAAATATGCCTACAATAAGCAGTTTTTCTGGAATAGTTATAGTAATGTACTTAAAAAATAAAGAACATAATCCTCCGCATATACATGCGATAACACAGGATTATGCGGCCCATTCTTGATTGAAACAGGGGAACTAATGGAAGGGGATTTTCCGGCTAAAGCCGAGAATCTTGTGAGAGAGTTTATTTTAAGATATCAGAGGGAATTGGAGGAAATGTGGGAGACTGAGAAGTATCAGAAACTTCCGCCATTAATGTAGTATGTTTCATAAGGCTGTAGCACTGCAATTTAATGAAGGTACTTCATTGGAAGTTACCTTCCAAAACGGAGAAATTAAGTTATACGATATGTCCTGTTTGTTTGGCAAATTTCCAAAGACTCGTTTACTAATGGACAGAAAACTTTTTTTGTCCGGTAAACTGGTCGGTGCCTATGGAATTATATGGAATGACGAGATTGATATAGAAGTTGAAACAATATATGAAGATGGTGTTACGATTAAGAAAAATCCAGTGAGCGCAAACTATCTTATTGCGGAGGCAATATCTGAGGCTCGTGCTAAAACCGGAATGTCACAGAAGGAACTATCACTTAAATCAGGTATAGATCAGTCTGATATTTCCAGAATAGAAAGAGGAGCAGCAAATCCTTCTATCAATACGATTGAGCGTTTGGTGAAGGCAATGGGAAAGGAACTAAGTATTACAATTCAGTAAATCGATTATGGATTATAATCCGGTGGCAGGGACTTAAAACGGCAGGTAACCTGACTGCCGTTTTTATAATACCGGTCTGCAATTGTTATGGGCATTTTATGACAAGGGATTGAGATATTGACGAAAAAGAATTATATATTTATAGTTTGCAAAGATTCATCTGCATATACTTAATATATAAAGTGTTTATCAAAGGAATGGAGTTACATTTTATGTTTACAGCCAACACAGATGAACTTACAAGAGAGTATTTTAACTCAATAATGGTTACTCCGAGATACTTGGATTCGGATATTCCTTCTCTTAAAACAGAGATTTTCGGAGAGACTTTTGATACGCCGGTTATGACTGCAGCGCTTTCACATCTTTCAAACATTTGTGACGATGGAATGTGTGAGTTTGCGAAGGGTGCTTTAGCGGCAAATGCTCTCCATTTTGTGGGTATGGGTGAAGACGATGAACTTCAGAGAATCATTGGCACAGGTGCAAAAACCGTAAAAATAATTAAGCCCCATGCCAATGAGAATGTTATTTTTGAAAAGATGGAAAAAGCTGTGGCTGCGGGTGCAATTGCAGTGGGAATGGATATTGATCATGCAATATCTCACAGAGGTGAATATGATAATGTATTCGGCCTCGCAATGGAGCCTAAGACCACAAAACAGCTTGAAAATTATATTAAGGCAGCAGGTGTTCCCTTCGTTGTTAAGGGAGTATTAAGTGTTGAGGATGCTGTGAAGAGTGCTGACGCAGGTGCTGCGGCAGTTCTTATATCTCATCATCACGGAATAATGAATTCTATGGTTCCACCGTTAATGATGCTTCCTGAAATAAAAAAGGCAGTGGGAAACAGGGTAAAAATCTTTATTGATTGTGGCTTCGAAAGCGGAATGGATGTATTTAAGGCACTTGCTCTTGGCGCCGATGGTGTCGGGGTTGGCAGAAACCTTATGGATCCACTTAAGAACAAGGCTGACGGAGTTGCTGCAAGAATTGATGAAATAAATCGTGAACTTAAAACCGTAATGGCAAGAACCGGATTTAAGTCCATTGAAGAGATTAATGATTCGGTTTTGCGTTTTAGAAAGTTTATGTAATAGCCTAAAGAATTTTGCAAGGAGATTTTCACATGCTACTTGGTATTTCGACTTCACTGTGGGGAATGTCACCTAAAGAGTGGGGACAGACATTAAAGGAAAAGGGACTGAAGAGTGTTGTATTTCCGGTGGATTCATCTGCTCCCGAAAGCTTGATTGATGAATATGTTTCTGCAGCAAATGAAAACGATCTTACAATTGCTGAGGTAGGCATTTGGAGAAATGCAATAGCAAGAGATAAAAAGGAAGAAAACGAAAATCTTAAATACAGCATCAATCAGCTTTTACTGGCCGATAAGATTAAAGCAAAGTGCTGTGTTAACGTTGCAGGCTCCGTAGGCGAAAGATGGGATGGAGGATACCGCGACAATTACAGTAAGGACACCTGGAACAAAACCGTACAGATGGCTAAAAAGATTATTGATGAAGCGATGCCTAAGAACACCTTTTTTACTCTTGAGCCGATGCCCTGGATGATTCCGGACGGACCTGATATGTATCTGAAGCTTCTTGAGTGCGTAAGCCGCGAAAGGTTTGCGGTTCATATGGACATAATTAATATGATTAATACGCCCAGAAGATTTTTCTTCCAGGAAGAATTCATGGAAGAGGTTTTTGAAAAGCTCGGGGACTACATTAAGAGCTGTCACTTAAAGGACATAAAGCTTCTGCCTGATTATACTTTTCAGTTAAGAGAATGCCCCTGCGGAGAGGGCACCTTCAATCTTGAGAAGTATTGTGAACTTATTAATAAGACAAATCCCAAAATGCCTCTTATAATTGAACATCTTAAGGATGATGAGGCGTATTTTGAAAGTGTTAAGTATATAACTCAAAGACTTTTATAAAAGTCGAAGACCACTGATTCCGGGGGGTACAGTGGTCTTTTTTGTTGTGACAATGAGCCGGGTGTATAAGTATATCTATTGCAAAGACGGATAGCCGTGGTAAAATGAATTTGTGGGAACTGTTCCCATAAAAATGAAGTATTGGATTGAATTTTAACAGGAATGGGTGTAGTAAGTAACAGCTTAAATTCAAAAGAATATAAATCCGCATATCTTTTGTATGGTTCCGAAGGATATTTGAGGAATTATTACAAAAAAGCATTGAAGACTGCTTTGGTCAATGAGGGCGATAACTTAAATTACTCCTATTTCGAGGGAACGGGAACCAATCCTAATGAAGTGGCAGAACTGCTTCAGACCATGCCTTTTATGGCGGAATACAGAGTAATAATAGTGGAAAACAGCGGCTTTTGCGCCAAAAGTTCAGGCTCGGATTCGGAGGATGATGAAAAGATTTCAGGAAAACTTTCACTATTAATCGAAGGTATTAAAAGCATTCCTGACAATGTTATCATTATCTTTTCTGAAGAAAAGGTTGATAAAAGATCTAAACTTTTTAAGGCAATAACCGCAATGGGTATTGCGGAAGAGTTCGAAGAACAGACTGAGGATATGCTTGCAAAATGGCTGTCAAATATGGCTAAAGCCGGCGGTAAACGTATGGACCCTGCCACCGCTTATTATCTTGTAAGTGAATGCGGAAAGGACATGCTGCTTCTTGAACAGGAGTTAAATAAGCTTATGGCCTGGTGCCTTGAGCGTGATAATATCACTCAAGTTGATGTGGACACCGTATGTACTCACCAGGTTAATGGCAAAATATTTGATATGATTACTGCCATTGCCATGCACAGGCAGAAGGAAGCTTTGGCTCTTTATTACGATCTTTTAACCTTAAGAGAGTCTCCGTTTCATATATTGACTCTTTTAGTCCGTCAGTATACGCAGATGCTTGCGGTGAAAGACGGTCTTAATAAAAACGAATCCGCGGTCGTTATAGCAGGCAAGCTAGGCATTAAGGACTGGCTTGTTAAGAAAATTATGGACCAGGTAAGGCGAATGAATATCAATGACATAAAAAGAAACCTTGAAGCCTGCGCAAAAGCGGATGAGGATATAAAAAACGGTAACCTTACTGACGGGTTAAGCGTGGAACTGTTGATTGTTTCGTGCTCGATGTCATCAGCATCCGCAAAGTGATAGCAGAATAAAAAAAGGTAAAAGGTAAATATAAATTTTTATATTACAAGTACCAACATATGGACTCGTGCTACGGTATTCTTATCTTGTAAACAACACGGAGGTACATATGATGAGAACAAAAAGTAAGGTTTATATTTTAGGATTTATTTTTCTGGTTTTTATAATCTGTTATTTTTCACACGTTAAGGCGGTTGCAAGAGAAAGCTATTTTTCTATTGAAACCGATGGAGCGGAAATCGAATTCAGAAAAGAAATAAAGGAAGTTCTTAAAAATTACGGTGCAAAAAACGCCGGTATAACAATGACAAAGACCTGCGAAGACGGTCATCACCTTGATTATGAGGTAAAGATCAATCTTCCGGGATATATAAGTGCGGCAGATGAAAAGCTTGCAAAAGGAGAAATCATGAAACTTTGCTTAATGGTTCCGGATTCCGATGTGACCTTTTTCTTTGCCGGGAAAGAGGATTAATGAGACAGGACCCCAAAGAAAATGAAATCTATCGTCACTTTAAGGGCAATCTTTACCAGATTGTGACACTTGCGACACATTCGGAAAACGGAGAGCAGATGGTGGTTTACAGAGCTCTTTACGGTGAGGGTGGTGTGTATGTAAGACCGCTTGAAATGTTTATGAGCGAGGTTGATAAGACTAAGTATCCCGAAGCTCCCCAGGTTTATCGGTTTGAAAAGGTTGAATCCTCAGTGGATCCGGGCCTTATGGAATTTTTGGATGCGGAAACCTTTGAAGAGAGAATACAGATACTTACACATCTTCATCCCAGAATTAATGATGCCATGATTAATACCATGGCGGTTTCACTTGATTTGGATATTAAAGACGGATATATAGAAGACAGATATCAGGAGTTATTGACCTGTCTTGAGACCCACGCAAAGTATGAGTGCTTAAGACTTCGATAACCCTGAGGGTTAGAAGCTGGAGGCACATATTATGGCATACGATCTTGAAAACAGACTAGTGGTGGGAGTTTCTTCAAGAGCACTTTTTGATCTTACTGTGGAAAACAATATATTTGAGACCGAAGGAGTCAATGCATATTGTGATTACCAAAGAGACCATGAAAATGATATTTTGAAACCCGGGCCGGGATTCAAACTTATAAAGGCACTTTTGGGTCTGAATGAATTAAGCGATAAAAAGACAAGAGTTGAAGTTATCATCATGTCCAGAAACAGTGCGGATACTTCCCTTCGCGTATTTAATTCCATAAAGCACTATGGATTAAATATTACAAGAGCAGTTCTCTCAAGCGGTGGCAGTCTGGCACCTTACCTGAATGCCTTCCACACGGATTTGTTTTTGTCAGCCTATGAGGATGATGTTCAGTCCGCCATTAATTCGGGAATTGCCGCAGGTATTATTTGTAATGATGTGGCCAGTGACTATAGTCCGGAAGAGTCCTTAAAACAGATTCACATAGCTTTTGACGGCGATGCGGTTCTTTTTACGGACGAGTCGGAAATGATATTTCAAAAAGAAGGCTTGGAGGCCTTTGAGGAAAATGAGAGGAAAAACGCAGACAAGCCTCTTCCCCAGGGTCCTTTTGCAAAGTTCTTAAAAACCATTTCAAATATTCAGAAAGAATTTCCTCCTGAAGAGGTGCCTATTCGTACAGCTCTTGTTACTGCCAGGAGTGCACCGGCTCACGAAAGAGTTATTCGTACTCTGCGGGCCTGGAATGTTCGTATCGATGAAGCATTCTTCCTCGGAGGAATATCGAAAAGAGATGTACTTGAAGCCTTTGGTGCTCACATTTTCTTTGACGATCAGGCAATACATACAACGCCTGCATCAGAAGTAGTGCCCAGTGCCAGAGTACCATATAAAAAGAAAACATAGTACTTGTTGAGGATTAAAATGACCTTAAAAGATTTACGAATCAATCAGACAGCGACGGTTAAGAATGTTGGCGGAGAAGGTGTTCTGCGCCAGCATTTTCTTGATATGGGGGTAATACCGGGAGTTGAAGTTACTCTTATGAAATTTGCCCCTCTCGGAGATCCTATGGAACTTATGGTCCACGGATACGAGCTTACCTTAAGGCTTGATGATGCTGCAAAAATCGATATTGATGAGACTTCGGTTCATGAGTATGTATATGAAAAAGAACCGGTGATAAAGGATATACTTACCCTTAAAAATCACACGGATCATCCCGGATTTGGTGAAACCGGTAAGTACCACAGTAAGGAGCATGAAAATCCCCTTCCTGATGGTACAAAGATTTCTTTTGCCCTTGCAGGTAACCAGAACTGTGGAAAAACAACCTTATTTAATCAACTGACGGGTTCCAACCAGCATGTGGGCAACTTCCCCGGAGTTACGGTGGACAGAAAGAGCGGATCGATTAAAGGAAATCCCGATACAGAGGTTACCGATCTTCCGGGAATCTATTCGCTTTCTCCCTATACGAGTGAAGAAATTGTATCAAGACAATTTATCCTGAATGAGAAGCCCAACGGCATAATCAATATAGTGGATGCCACCAACATAGAAAGAAATCTTTATCTTACAATGCAGCTTATGGAACTGGATATTCCTATTGTGCTTGCCCTTAACATGATGGACGAAGTACGAAACAACGGTGGTGCAATAAGGGTCAATGACCTTGAAGAAGCACTGGGAATTCCTGTAGTGCCTATTTCCGCTGCCAAAAACGAAGGTGTTGATGAATTAATAAACCATGCGGTTCATATTGCAAAGTATCAGGAAAAGCCGGGAAGAACGGACTTTTGCGAGAAGGATGATCACGGTGGTGCGGTTCACAGATGTCTTCACGGAATCATGCATCTTATTGAAGACCATGCTCTTCAGGCCGGAATACCCGTGCGCTTTGCCGCAAGCAAACTTGTGGAGGGAGACCGTCTTATAGAAAAGGCTCTTTCTCTTACCGATAATGAAAAAGAGATGGTTGAACACATTATTATACAGATGGAAGAGGAGCGTGGCCTTGACAGAGCGGCTGCTATTGCAGACATGCGTTTTTCCTTTATCGGTAAACTGTGTAAGGCTTCCGTTGTTCGCCCCAAGGAGTCCAAAGAACACGAAAGAAGCCGTAAAATGGACAGGATTCTTACCGGCAGATTTACGGCAATACCCATATTCCTGCTGATTATGGGTGTGGTTTTCTTCTTAACCTTTAATGTAATCGGTAAGGTTTTGCAGGATATTCTACAGTTTGGAATAGATTCTCTTTCGGAAGTGGTAGACAACCGTTTTGTAACCTGGAACGTTAATGAAGGATTAAGGTCTCTTGTAATAGACGGAATCTTCGGAGGTGTTGGAAGCGTAGTAAGCTTTGTGCCGATTATTGTTACGCTGTTTTTCTTCCTGTCAATGTTAGAGGATTCGGGATATATGGCTCGAGTTGCTTTCGTAATGGATAAGCTTTTGAGAAAGCTTGGTCTGTCGGGCCGAAGTATAGTTCCTATGTTAATAGGTTTCGGATGTACCGTTCCGGGTGTTATGGCAAGCCGTACACTCCCCTCTGCAAGAGACAGAAAGATGACTATTCTTCTGACTCCTTTTATGAGCTGCTCGGCCAAACTTCCGATATATGGATTTTTATCCGTTATGTTTTTCCCTAAATATGCGGGTCTGATTATGGTGGGACTTTATGCTTTTGGCATTTTTGTGGGAATTCTGACTGCACTTATCTTTAAGCATACTTTATTTAAGGGTGAACCGGTGCCCTTTGTGATGGAACTTCCGAATTACAGAATTCCGGGCTTTAAGAATGTGGTTCACCTTCTTTGGGACAAGGCAAGAGACTTTTTGGAAAGAGCATTTACGATTATATTCTTTGCAACAATAATTGTGTGGCTGCTTCAGAATTTCACTTTTACACTCAGATATGTTACTGACGCGGACACAAGTATTCTTGCCTCGGTATCGGGGCTTATTGCTCCGCTTTTTGCACCTTTGGGATTAGGTGATTTTAGAATTGTGACTGCTCTTATTACAGGCTTTTTGGCAAAAGAAAGCGTTGTTTCCACCCTGACGGTTCTGTTTGGAAGCGAAGCAGCGATTATGACTGTTGTAAGTGCAAGAGCTGCTGTTGCACTTTTGATTTTCTGTCTGCTTTATTCTCCGTGTGCTGCGGCAACTGCTTCCGTAAAAAGAGAGCTTGGCAAGCGATATGCCCTGTTTATGGTAATCTTCCAATGCGGTATGGCCTGGGTAATAGGGCTATTCGGATATTTGTTATGCGGACTGTTTATGTAGATTTGAGGTATCTATGAATTTACCGAGTATTATAATCCTGTGCGTTTTAGTGCTTCTTTTTGCAACTTCGATAACCCTTTATTTTTTGAGGGTAAAAAAAAGCAGTTGCTGCGCCGGATGTAGCGGCGATTGCAACTGCTGTAAAAAATTGTTACCAGAGGAAGTTCATACCTCCGGGAATAAGACTTAATTTAATATGCTTTGCTTTATGTGAAACCTCTCCGTCTGTATGTACATAGAGAGGTTTTTCTGATTTTATCTCTATGGATTTGACATGGTATGTACGGAACTGCTTCTTCTTAAGATGTGTGCCTTTGGTGGCGCTTGGAAGCGTAAGGATGGCATTTAATGCACTTATGTTTCCCACTGCGCAAATATCAAGATAGCCGTCAGTTGGAACTGCGCCCGGAACAAATTTGTATCCGCCGCCTTCGTAGCAAGTGTTCATAGCCACAACAAAACGACATTTCTTTACGGTAACTGTCTCTTCATTTTCAAGTATTATTTCCGCATCTGAGGGCTTTGCGGAAAAAAGAAGTTTTACCGCAAGAAAACTGTAGGCTAACTTTCCCAAATGGAGCTTATTAAAGAAGGCCTTTACCTTAGAGGTTTCTGCCACTGCACAAACCTCGGCGTCAAATCCTATTCCGCAGGATACATTAAAGAGTCTTGTAACAGGTGTGACGGGAGACTCATTTTCAAGAACATTTATCTTTAACTTACCTATATCAAGCTTCTTAGGTTTCTTACAGGATACAATTCTTTTTACCGCATCAAGGTATGAAGCGTTATCATACATTGCTCTGGCAAAATCGTTACTTGAACCGGTGGGAACATATCCGATGTTGACCTTATTAAAATCTATGACACCCTGAACGGCTTCATTAAAGGAACCGTCACCGCCGAGAATTACAATGTTTACGGGAGTTTCATCATTTATATGCTGATTACAGATATCATACACAAGCTCCTGCATATGACCGGATCGTTTGGTGAAACATGCTTCGTAGGAAATTTTTTCGCTTTTCAGATATGCTTCGATTTCAGTCCAAAGATTCATTCCGCCCTTGGATTTTGAGGCGGGATTCACTAGAAAGTAGAACATTAAACTGTCCTCCCATATTGTTTTGAATAGCATAATTCTATCAACATATACAAAGAAAGTAAATGAAAAACGATACTTATGGCTATTTGTTACGAATATGAAAAAATCTGTTGCATAGAAAAGTCAGTATGCTATAATGGTCTCAATTTAATGTGCTAAAGAGTTAATACGATAAAGAGGAGGACGATATGTATTCTTTTGACGAGATTAAAAATGTAGATCCCGAAATTGCTCAGGCAATTGTTGATGAGCAGCAAAGACAGAACGACCATATTGAGCTTATTGCTTCAGAGAACTGGGTCAGCAAAGCAGTTATGGCGGCAATGGGAAGCCCCCTTACCAACAAGTACGCTGAAGGTTATCCCGGAAAGCGTTACTATGGCGGATGTGATTGCGTGGATGTGGTTGAAAACCTTGCAATCGAAAGAGCTAAGAAACTTTTTGGCTGTGAATATGCAAATGTTCAGCCCCACTCAGGTGCGCAGGCTAACATGGCTGTTCAGTTTGCTATATGTAATCCCGGCGATACCATCATGGGAATGAACCTTGACCACGGCGGTCATTTAACACACGGAAGCCCGGTTAACCTTTCCGGTAAGTATTTTAACATTGTTCCTTACGGTGTTAACGACGACGGATTTATAGATTATGACAAAATGTACGAGCTTGCAATGGCAAATAAGCCTAAGCTCATCATCGCAGGTGCATCAGCATATGCCCGTGCAATAGACTTTAAGAAGTTCAGAAAAGCAGCAGACGATTGTGGCGCAGTCTTAATGGTTGATATGGCTCATATTGCAGGTCTTGTAGCTGCAGGCCTTCACGAATCTCCCATCGGAATCGCTGATGTTGTTACCACAACCACTCATAAAACTCTTCGCGGACCCCGTGGAGGACTTATTCTTTGCAATCAGGATGTTCAGGATAAGTATAATTTCAATAAGGCAATATTCCCCGGCACACAGGGCGGCCCTCTTATGCATGTAATAGCAGGTAAGGCAGTATGCTTCAAGGAAGCTTTGGAGCCTGCATTTAAGGAATATCAGCAGAACATTATCAATAATGCCCAGGCTCTTTCCAAGGGTCTTATGGCAAGAGACATAAAGATTGTTTCCAGCGGTACCGACAATCACCTTATGTTAGTTGATCTTACTAACTACGGACTTACCGGAAAGGCAGTTGAAAAGTGGCTTGATGCCGCTCACATCACTGCAAACAAGAACACAATTCCCAACGATCCCCAGAAGCCCTTTGTTACTTCAGGTATTCGTCTTGGAACACCCGCTGTTACCAGCCGTGGCATGAACACCAAAGATATGGATGTTATTGCTGACTGCATAGCAAACATTATCAAGGGTGGCGAGGCTGCAATTGAGTCCACAAAGGCACGTGTTCTTGAGCTTACAAAGACATATCCCTTAATCTAACTTCTCTTTATGGAGCAGGTCCGTTGGTTTTCCGGCGGGCCTGTTTCATTTTAAAAATGTTTAGTGAATTGTTACAAAAAGATAAAGTATTAGTTGGAAAAATAGTCAAGATTTCGGTTGATTAAGAAGAATACCTATGGTACACTTTCTTTCAATGGCGGACAAGTGTGTGTAACAGGAGCACAATCATGAAAGAAATGTCTGAGTACTATGTACTTAAAAGAAAAGCAGTTCCGGACGTTTTATTAAGCGTTGTGGAAGCCAAAAGGTTAATTGAGACCCACAAGGTTGCTACCATTCAGGAAGCGGTAGACTTGGTGGGTATTAGTCGTTCTTCTTTTTATAAGTACAAAGACGACATTATGGAATTTCACGACAATGCCCAGGGAACCACAATCACACTTACATTTCAGATGGATGATGAACCGGGTGCTTTGTCCGATGTTCTTAAGATTATTGCTTTGCATGGTGCCAACATTCTTACGATTCACCAGAGTATTCCGATTAACGGAATGGCTTCTTTGTCCTTAAGCATTCAGATTCTTGAAAGAACAATGGATGTTTCAAGACTTCTTGAGGAAATGGAAGCCAAGAATTCGATTCACAATGTAAAGATTATAGCTAAAGAGTAAATTATTAGATTGGAGATAAAGAAATGATACAAGTAGGAGTTTTTGGTTATGGTACAGTAGGAAGCGGTGTGGTTGAAGTATTAACCGAAAATGCTGACGTAATCGAGAAACGCGTGGGTGAGAGAGTAAATGTTAAGGCAGTCCTTGATTTAAGAGATTTCCCCGGCGATAAGCATGAGGATTTAATAGTTCACGACGTGGACGTTTTAGTAAACGATCCTGAAATCGGTATTATCTGTGAGACAATGGGAGGAACAGGTGCTGCATACAAATTCACCAAGGCAGCTCTTGAAGCAGGAAAGAGCGTATGCTCCTCTAATAAGGAACTTGTTGCAATGTATGGTCCTGAACTCATTAATATTGCAAAAGCACATAACTGCAGTTATAAGTTCGAAGCTTCCGTTGGTGGCGGAATTCCGATTTTGAGACCTCTTCAGGATGCTGTAACAGCAGACAAGATTGAAGCAGTTATCGGTATCGTTAACGGTACCACAAACTATATGCTTACAAAAATGATTAATGAAGGTGCAGAATTTGAGGATGTACTTAAGGAAGCACAGGCTCTCGGATATGCAGAACTTCATCCAGAAGCAGACGTTGAGGGCTTTGACGCAGCCAGAAAGTTGGCTATTTTAGCTTCTTTGGTATATGGAAAGACCGTAAATTACGAGGATATTCCTACCACAGGCATTACAAAAATTTCTGCAACAGACATAAAGTATGCAAAGAGCCTTGGCATGACCGTTAAGCTTCTTGCAAAGTTTGAAGACAGAGAAACAGGTGCTTTTGCTGCAGTTGCCCCCTATTTATTAAAAACAGACCACCTTCTTGCAAGTGTTAACGATGTATACAATGCAATCCTTGTAAGGGGCAATATGTTAGGAGACGCCGTATTTATGGGTAAGGGCGCAGGCAAGCTTCCCACAGCCAGTGCAGTATGCTCAGACGTGGTTGAATGTGCAAAGAATATGGGCAAACACCTTCCCTGTGACTGGGTTGATGAGCATGTTAACCTTCCCGGTTTCAAGGCTTCCAAGAAGGCCTTCTTTGTACGTGTGGCAGCAGAACTTAAAGAAGATGCAATTGCTTCTTTTGACGGAGAAGTTAAGGAAGTTAACATCGGTCTGTTTGATGAATTTGCATTTATCACAACAGCCTTAAGCGAAGCTGATTTCGAAAGAAAACTTTCAAAATTAAGCAAGTGCTTAAACTATATACGAATCGAAGAATAGTAGCAAAAGGGAAAAATTATGAAATACGTTGTTGTACTTGGTGATGGTATGGCTGATGAGCCCATTGAGGCTCTTCAGGGAAAAACACCCATCGAATATGCTGATACTCCGGCACTTGATGCTCTCAGCAAAAAATCTGATATAGGAATTGCCCACACAATTCCCGAGGGAATGAATCCGGGTTCCGATACGGCAAACCTTGCCGTGCTTGGATATAATCCCAAACAGTATTATTCGGGAAGATCTCCCCTTGAAGCTCTTTCCATAGGCGTACCCATGGAGGATACCGATATTGCAATAAGATGTAATGTGGTTACCTTAAGCGAAGAAGATGTTCCTTATGAAGATCTTACTATCATAGATCATAGTTCCGATGAAATCTCAACCGAGGACTGTGCAATTTTACTTAATGCTGTAGCTGAAAAGCTTGCTAACGATCGTTTTCAGTTTTATGTAGGCACAAGCTACCGTCACTGTCTTATTGATAAACAGGGTTCGGTTACGGACTTAAAGCCCCCTCACGATATTCTTACAAAGAGAATCGGTGACTATCTTCCTAAGGAGCCCGAACTTTTAAGAATGATGAAGGAAAGCTATGAGATCCTTAAAAATCATCCCCTTAACATAGAAAGAAAGAAAAAAGGTCTTAAACCTGCCAACTCCTGCTGGTTCTGGGGAGCAGGTACAAAGCCTATGCTTTCTCCCTTCAAGGAGAAGACCGGTCTTAACGGTGCCATGATTTCCGCAGTTGACTTACTTAAGGGAATTGCGGTTGGCGCAGACATGAAGGTAATTGAAGTTGCAGGTGCAAACGGCGGCTTAAACACAAACTATGAAGGAAAGTGTGAAGCGGCATTTGATGCGCTTATTCAGCCTGACTGCGATTTTGTATATATTCATGTGGAAGCTCCCGATGAAATGGGTCACCAGGGAAGCTATGAGAGAAAAGTAAAGGCAATTGAGAACCTTGACAAAAAGATAATCGGTCCTCTTTCACAGAAACTTACGGATGCCGGCGTTGACTTTAGAATGATGGTTCTTCCGGATCATCCCACCCCCGTAAGACTTCGTACCCATACTTCCGACGGAATTCCCTACATGATTTACGACAGCAGGGTTGACTTAAAGAAGACTTGGAATTACTCTGAAAAAGATGCATTGGCATCCGGAAATGATATAGCCAACGGCTATATGCTTATAAATAAATTACTGGAGAAATAACGCGAATACCCAAGCGGGAGATTAGTGTAAAATTATATTTTTCACAGTTGAAATGGAGATTAGAATGAGTAAAGTAGTAAAATTCGGTGGAAGCTCTTTGGCAAGCGCCGAGCAGTTTAAGAAGGTCGGAAAGATTGTTTCCGACGATGCTTCAAGAAGATATGTGGTACCCTCTGCACCCGGTAAGAGATTTTCAAAGGATACTAAGGTTACAGATATGCTTTATTCCTGTTATGAATGTGCAACAGGAAAGGACGGAGCAGCTAAGATAGATGCAGAGCTTGATAATATCAAGGCCCGTTACAATGAAATTATCGAAGGCTTATCCTTAACTCTTTCTCTTGAGGATGAATTTGCGGTAATAAGAGAAAACTTCTTAAAGGGAGCAGGCAAGGATTATGCAGCTTCAAGAGGTGAGTTCCTAAACGGTAAGATTATGGCAGCTTACTTAGGCTATGAGTTCATTGACTCAGCTGAGGTAATTAAGTTCAAAGAAAACGGAGATTTCGATTCAGAGCTTACAAATGATATTCTTTCTGAAAAACTTAAAACAGTAGAGAGAGCGGTTATCCCCGGATTCTACGGTTCACTTCCCGATGGAAAGATTAAGACCTTCTCAAGAGGCGGTTCCGATATTACAGGTTCCATAGTTGCAAGAGCCTGCAAGGCCGATGTTTATGAAAACTGGACAGATGTTTCAGGTGTTCTTGTGGCAGATCCCAGAATTGTTGACAGCCCTGAAGTAATAGATACAGTAACCTACAGAGAATTAAGAGAGCTTAGCTACATGGGATTCTCAGTACTTCATGAGGATGCTCTTTTCCCTGTAAGACGCGAAGGCATTCCGATTAACATCAGAAACACAAATGCACCTGCCGATAACGGAACCTGGATTGTTGAAAGCACATGCCAGAAACCTAAATTCACAATCACAGGTGTTGCCGGAAGAAAGGGCTTTTGCTCAATTAATATTGAAAAAGACATGATGAACTCTGAAGTCGGTTTCGGCCGCAAGGTTCTTCAGGCTTTTGAAGACAACGGTATTTCCTTTGAACATATGCCTTCAGGTATTGATACTATGACAGTATTCGTTCATCAGGATGAATTCATGCACAAGGAACAGCAGGTTGTATCCGCAATTCACAGACTTGCTAATCCTGACAACATTGATATTGAAGCAGACCTTGCTCTTGTTGCGGTTGTAGGCCGTGGCATGAAATCCACAAGAGGTACTGCAGGACGTATTTTCTCAGCACTTGCCCATGCCAATATTAACGTGAAGATGATTGACCAGGGTTCAAGTGAGTTAAATATCATTATCGGTGTGGAAAACAACGATTTCGAAGCAGCAATCAAGGCAATTTATGATATTTTTGTTGTCGCAAGACTTTAAGTAGAATTATTAAAATGTTGACGCGAGCTCCCAGTGAGCTCGCGTTTTTTTGTTATGACAATGAGCCGAGCACATGGATATGCTTGCATTAATCCATGTATTCGGCGAATGTTAATCAATCGAGTAGGAGTCAGCCTACTCGATTTGTTCATGGAGAGAATATTCTTTTATTAATTCTAAAATAGGTGTATGATAAGATAAATTGATTTAATCTGATTTATCATTGTAAGAGGATGAATATGGCCGGAAATAAATACTTATTTGATCTTGATGCGGTAAGACCCGTTGAGGACTCAGACCGCCTTGAAGAAAGAAGACGAATTCATAGAAGAAACAGAATAATTGCCTGGATTTGTGCAGCTGTTTTCCTTCTTGTAATTGCTGCAGGCTTATTTTTTGGAATAAAAGCTGTTTTGGGTAAAATGTCTGTAAAGGCACCTGTTTCGTCGGTATCCGATGTTGTTGAAGAAAATGACAACAAGGATGATGACATTATAGATTCACTTCTCGGTAACGAGGACGAAATCAGTGTAACTCCACCGGATGAACTTGAAAACAAACCTTCTGAGGAAGAACTTTTTGAGGAAGCTGTAAGAGCTTATGTACGTTCAATGCCCCTTTCAGAACAGGTGGCAAACCTTTTCATAGTAACTCCTGAACAGCTTACGGGTGTTAAGGATGTTACCAAGGCCGGCAAGGGTACACAGGCGGCTCTTGATAAGTACACAGTTGGCGGAATTATATATACTTCAGGTAATATGACCAATACAAAGCAGTTCGGAGAACTGGTTAAGGGAACAAAGGAAATGTCAAAATACCCTCTGTTTCTTGCTGTTGATGAGGAACTTGGACGTACCTCCTTCTCAAAGGCAATGAAGGCTCCTGCTACCTCATCTCCCAAGGAACTTATGAGCTGCGATCCCTCGATGGCATATGTGGAGGAAGAAAAGATAGCTTCATTCCTTTCTTCTTTTGGCCTTAACTTAAATCTTGGCGTTGTAGCTGAGGTTAATCCTTCAGGGGACGATTCTTTCATGTCAGACAGATGCTTTGGCTCTGATGTGGATATTGTAACTCCTATGGTTGTTAAAACTATTGAAGCCTTAAATGAATACGAAATCTATTCGGGCATTAAGTTTTTCCCGGGGCAGAGTTCTTCTTCGGCCGATACCACAAAGGCTCTTTCATCTACAGAGCGTACTCTTGATGAAATGAAGGGCTGTGAATTTATTCCTTTTGTCGAGGCTGTAAACGGTGGTGCGAGCATGGTGGTTGTGAGCCACATTTCAGCTCCAAATGCCTTTGGTGATTCACTTCCCGCTTCCCAGTCCAAGGCTGCAATGACTGATATCATCAGAGTGGAACTTGAACTTGAAGATGTAATTGTAATAACCGATATGCTCACTAAAACTGCAATTTCCGAGTATTATGAATCAGCGGATGCCTGCATCAAGTCACTTAAGGCAGGTGCGGATATGCTTCTTTCACCCGAAGACTTCCCGGCTTCCTATGAGGCAGTTTTAGAGGCTGTAAATAACGGCGTGATTGCAAAAGAACGCGTTGAGGATTCACTTGTTCGTATCTTTAAGGTTAAGTTTGGCGGAATGACCTACGAGCAGGTAAGCCTCCTTGCTTCACCTTCGGAAGTTGAATAATAACTGAATTTATTGCGTTATGTAAACCAAAACCCGCAAGCAGGTACAAAGAGTCCTTCTTGCGGGTTTTCTTTATAGGAAAATGCTTACTGAAAGTAAAAAGTAGCTCGATTAAGTTTCAATTTTCTAAAATACTATTTCTTTATCTTTTTTATTGTTGTAAAAACAAGTACAGGTAAACAAACTAAATCAAGGATGCCCAAAACTCTTGTTAATACATTGTTCAATTCAATACCAATAATGTTGGAACCTGCTAAAATAATGGTGCATACACTAATAATTAATAAGCTTAAACTCCAAAACACATTTACATTTTCATAATTCATTCAATCCTCCATCAACTCATGAATCGGAATTCTAAATTCCCATCTCTTTCATTTCCTTTAACATAAATTCCTGCAATTTCTTCTTATCTGGAAGATGAAGCATATATGTTGATACAAATAACTGGTTATCCATTCCTGATAAAGCATACTCTACCATTTCAGATCCCTTATCGGTACATAATAGTATGCCCACTGGCGGATTATCACCGTCTGCCATTTCATTTTTCTTATAATAACCAACATAAGAATTCAATTGCCCCAAATCTTCATGTTTAAACTCGTCATTTTTCAATTCGATAATTACGCTACAGTGCAACAGTCTGTTATAAAACACCAAATCGATAAAATAATATTTGTCATCTATAATTATTCTTTTTTGACGTGCTTCGAAGCAAAAACCTTCTCCGAGTTCAAGCATGAATTCCTGTAAATGATCCATCAACGCTTGCTCTAAATCTGATTCAGAAACAGCATCTTTTGCCTCTAATCCCAAGAATTCAAATGTAAATGGATCCTTTATACTCAATGCAGATGCTTTGATATTGTCAGTGGATGGTGTCATCAACAATTCTGGTTTCTTGCTAATTCCTGCACGTATATAAAGATTTGTCTTTATCTGTCTTCTTAATTCTCTGACACTCCAATTGCATTTAATACACTCTGTTTCATAGAAAAAACGTTCAAATGCATCGTCAATTACCAATATTTCTCTTATATGCGAGAAAGACAGATTTCTCACTAATACTTCAGGACTAGTTATGAATTCATTCGACACTGTCGAACATTTTTCAAAATCCAACAAATTGAATTCATTCGACACTGTCGAATGAATTTGCGGATAAGTTAAATAAAACTGCCTGCATACTCTAAATAATGTCTCATTCAATCCTTTTTCCGCTAATTGATTTTCCAATTTTTTTAATAGATTAGACCCATACTCCGCTTTATCTTTTCCATCTTGTTCATATTCAACAATATAATATCCTATAGCCCAATTGCGTAATGTCATCAGTTGATTCACAGCACTTTTAGCCATACTTCCAGCTTTAAGATTAATATCATGTATGCTGTTTGCTAAAATCTCAAACGAAATATTATTATCCATTAATATTACTCCTTCCAATTTGTGACAACACTGTTGATACAAATTCTACTTCATATTAATCAAGCCTAATCCTGCCAGGCAAACAATGATTCCGGCTATTTTATTCCAAGTAATAGCTTCTTTGTAAAGCATATATCCAACAAATATCAATATAACTGCAAGGACAGCAGCTTGTACTATTTGCGCGACACTTACCGGCCATCCTGCTTTATAAGCGTAAATGTATCCCACCTCTAATCCAACAATAACAAATCCTAACACAAATGGTGCCCAGTTAGTCTTTTGATATTCATTAATAATATTTCCATTTTTATTTAATGCGAAATACATAATAAATGATGCTATCGCACCTATCAAATAGGTTATCGTTAGTGATGCAAAAGGATTCATTTTATCCGGAACTGCCTTTGCGCAAATCTGATAAAATACATTTGATAATACTACAAGACCTAAAGGCCAAACATAATTGAACATAATAGTCCCTCCGGCTTAATCAATAATCTGGTCTGTTGTGCGGTAGGCTCCCAGCCGATCGATTATAATCGAATTGATTTGTGAACTTGAAATTTATCTGTCTGTATTATAAAACACACAAATGCAAAAAGGGAGAAAAAATGGCCTTCCCGATAGATTTAAGGATTGACTTAGGTATTTATATAACATATAATTGTTGTATCATATTTTACACATTAAATAGCGCGTTTGATTTTTTCAAAGCGACAGAAGTTTATCTTGCAAATTCTTTTTGTGCCCGGGAGAAGGGCACGGATCTTTTTGGTATCATTACTATTTCCCGTTTTTTTATTTTTTATTGCTGTTTTGATTTTTGTGTTTGGAAAGGCCTTTCTTTAAGCTTTTTGGAAAAGTATTTGAACCATTTTTGCCCGTCTACCGGGTAAACCGCTTTCTATTGCCCGCCTATCGGGTGAGATTCTTAACCTGTGAGATTAGCTCTGCTTGTGTTTGTTTAATATTTCTATGACGGAAAGAGTTACTTTCCCCATCAAATTCACCACTCCGTTCAACCGGAGTGGTGTCATATTATTTGGCAAAAAATGCCAATGGACATTCCTATAATTAAAAATAAACAATATTGCATAAATAAGTGTAAAGAAGCGTAAAGAAGCGCAAAAAAACACACAACAATTAGTATGTTTTTCGCAAAAAATGAATTGTCTGTATAAGGCTTCTGAGATAATATAGATGTTAGAGATAAAACGTTTTACAAGACTGTGGTGGATGGGTTACATAGAAGCTTTTACCGGGTATGGAAAAAGCTTTTTAAGAACAGGATGTAAAACCTGAATCAAAAATTATGGAGGTATATGTAGAACTATGTTAACAATGTTACGAAAAGTTAAAACTGAAAATGGTATCGTTAAGGGTTTACCCGGTACCAATGCAAGAATTACTGTTTTTAAGGGAATTCCCTTTGCTGCTCCCCCTGTGGGAAAGAACAGATGGCGTGCTCCCCAGCCTGCTGCAAACTGGGAAGGTGAGCTTGAGGCTTATAAGTTCAGGAATATATCAGTTCAGGATACGCCCGGTGTGGGAGAAGGTCTTTATGATAAGGAGTGGCATGTTGATAATCAGATTCCCATGGGAGAAGATTGTCTTTACTTAAATGTATGGTCACCCGCACATTCGGAAAATGACAAGCTTCCGGTTCTCGTATGGTACTTTGGCGGCGGTTTCCAGTGGGGCTATCCCTGTGAAATGGAGTTTGACGGCGAAAGCATTGCAAAGAGAGGCGTTATTTTAGTTACCGTTAACTACAGACTTGGCGCAATCGGTTTCCTTGCTCACCCTGAGATAACAAAAGAAGCACCTGAAGCTCCCACAAACTTTGGTAACCTTGACCAGCAGGCCGGACTTAAGTGGGTTTACAGAAACATCAGCGCCTTCGGCGGTGATCCCGAGAAAATCTCAATAGCAGGACAGTCTGCAGGTGGCGGAAGCACACTTTTACAGCTTACCTGTGAAGAAAATTATAAAATGATAAACAGTGCCATGATTATGAGCGGTATCATCAGAAATCCTTACGCTGAGGATGCATTTATTGTTCCCAAGGATATAAGCGAGCAGGAGAAACGCGGCGAAGAGTTCTTTGAATTCCTTGGAGTAAAGACCCTTGAGGAAGCAAGAGCATTGGATGCGTTCTACATCCGTGACAAGTATGCTGAGTTCAGAAATGAACACGGTATGTTTGCACCCTGCATTGATCACAAATTCTGCGTAGATGAACCCTATAAGCGCTTTATAAGCGGAAACTGGGCAAAATGTCCCGTATTAAGCGGTAATACAGCAGACGAATTCAAGTCCTTCATCCCCGCAAAGGATGAAGCAGAACTTAAAAAGATTGCCGGTGAAATATTTGGAGACAAGGCTACAGAATTTTTAAGCTTCCCTGAGGCTCTTGAAAAGGGTGCCATGGGTTACGGTACTGTCAGCGGTATCGAGGCTTCAGTTAAGGGTGCTGCAGAGATGAACATAAAGAACGGAACCGGAGATTTAATTTACTATTACAGATTCAATCCCGATATCCCCGGTGATGATGCAGGAACCTTCCACTCCGTAGACCTTTGGTTCTTCTTTGATAATCTTAATAAGTGCTGGAGACCCTTTGTGGGACGCCACTACGATATAGCAAGACAGATGTGCAACTACTGGACCAATTTCGTTAAAACAGGTAACCCCAACGGCTGTGATGTTGACGGAACTCCCATGACCGAGTGGAAGCCCTACGGCACAGATAAGAACGAACTTGAATTCACAGCAAACGGACCTGTTGCAAAGAAGGACGATTCAGAGTTTGTTGCTTACATTAAGGACGTAATTCTTTCAAAGACCAAATGATATACTTATTTTTCCATATGTACCTATTTGTGACATTTTATTTTGCACCTGAATCGGTTTATCCAGATCGACTGCCTTAATATAATGATTACATAAACAAAAACATCACAAAACATGAGAGGTAACGAATATGGAAAGAAGATTATGTAAATCATATAGAAACAAAAAATTAGCAGGCGTTTGCGGAGGCATCGGTGAATATTTTAATATCGATCCCACAATAGTAAGGATAATCGGTTTGATTATTGCTTTCTGCTATGGCTCCGGTCTCTTGATTTATATCATTGCAGCTATCCTGATACCTGATGCAGAAGAAGCTGACTGTGAATACAAAGATAGAAACCGGGATGGTTATACAGACAGAGAATTTGGTGAATACAAAGAAAACGAAAGCTATTAACTGCTTGGGAGATGCTTGAAAAAGTATCTCCCTTTTACTTTGAATAACGAAGTAAATGTGATAGTATTCTTTGTATAAAAGGGAGGATTTTATGAAAAGAAGATTGATGGTTTTGATGGGCGTGCTGGTAATGGCAGTTTCTCTGACTGCCTGCGCGAAGAATCGCACGTCGGATGATTACAGGGATAAGGACAGAAATAAGGACAGGGAGACTGTTGTTTCAGCAAGTGTTGATGACAATTCTTCAAAAACATCGGATACATCGGTTGACACATTGACAGGTAAAGGTGAGGATACAGAAACTGACTTTGTATACGATTTCCTTCTTAGCCACACCTATGGCAGCGTTGTTCTTCTTGATGCGGATGGCGCAGTTGTCAAAAGTATCAGCGTTGACAGGGATGAATATAATCCTGTTACCGTGTTTGGCAAGTATCTGTTAGCAGTAAAGACAGACATGGAAAACATGTATCTTAATGACGATTCCTATAATGAAGAGTGCACAAGTCTTGTTGCAATAGATATTTTCACAGGAGAGACTAAGGAAATATACAGCGGAAATATCAGCTATGTGGATGCATATAATAGAAAGCTCTATCTTTATTCAGACAGCTTTAGCGGCAACAATTTTAAGGAGCACGTTTTTGAATACGGTTCTTTTAAGGATATAACCGAGACTAACTACTACATTGACGGTCTTGGGGATTTCAGCCTTGTTGCACCTGTTATAAGCGGTTACAGCAACCGTAAGTCCGTACAGAGAATACTTGATGAAACCGGCTATCTCATCGTTACAAGAGAAGGAGAATATTTCTCTTATGACGGTGATGGTTTTGTGAAAATCGAAGATATAGGCGATAACATGTATTTAAGAACCTATGATGACGGTTTTGCAATTCTTACAGGTTATGAAGACGGTGCATATGACAAGCAGTGCATCTATATACTTGATTTCAATACTTCAGGCCTGATAATGCTTGGATATGACATTGAAAGCTTCATCGGTACAAATGGAAAAGAATATTATTACTGTGCAAAGGACGGCGGAGAATACGGTCAGGAAGTAACACTTGTCTTTGTGGGAACCCTTGGCGGTACGGTGGACCTGGTCCTTACTCCTCAGAAGCGGCCGGGATTCGAATACTGCGTTTATGAGGGATTTAAGAAAATCGGAGACAGAGTATACTTTGTTACTTTTAATAACGGTGTGATGTCCTGGGCCGGTGCCACACAGGAAGGCCCTATTGACCTTGGAATAAAGGTTTATGAAACTGAATTTGCAAAATATGGTGAAATAAAGGCTTTCAGTTCTTCAATATATTGTGATACATGCTATAACATCGTCTTAAAGAACTATAGCGAATACTTAGAGTTAAAGGGAGACTACTCTCAGTACGCCTCTAAGATAAATGATTACCTTGAAAAAAGAGCATTCAGTGTTGTTGATGCTGATGAAAACGTAAGTACGGCCGACATAGAAGAGTGTCATGAAATGGGACATGGTGAGCCCTGGGGCGTAGAGTCTATGGAGAGCACAATTTCAAGTATATATGTTCTTTATGACAGATATCTTGTTGTGAACTTCTCAGGTTACTGGTACGGCGGAGGAGCTCATGGAATGGCATCTTTTTCCGAGGAAATGTTTGATTTGTACACAGGCGATGTTGTGGAGCCTAAGGACTTCATAGGTATTTCCGAAGAGGAATTTAAGTCTTTGGTGGCAACAAAGGCCAAGGCTCTCTGCGAAGAATATTCAGGCGACTATATGTCACCTTTTTATGATGAAGAGAGTCCCGAAGACATTTACGGAGAAGCCTATGAATTTGCTTCCTTTGAATCAATGAACATTGTCTTTACGGAGGATGGTAAGGTAGTGGCTGAATTCCCGCCCTATATTCTCGGCCCCTATTCCTCAGGCTACATAGAAATTGCTCTTACTTATGATGAATTAAAAGTTACCGGATTATAGTATATGGCTGATGATATTTTCTTACAAAACAGATTTAAGGATCTGGCAAAAAAAAGCTACAACGCCGGAAGGTTTACCTACACAAACTTTTTGTCCTTAGGCGACCTTTCCGAGTTTATGAAGGTTGAAAGGGAATTATCCTACGCAAAGTACAGTATGTATGGCGGAAACGATCTTACTGAGCGAAAAATAGTAAGATTTGGGGACCCTGAAGAACTTGGTTATGATGAGGGCTTTCCGATTTCATGCCTTCTTATTAAGCCTGTAAATGCCAAATTTTCCGATAATCTGACCCACAGGGACTTCCTTGGGGCATTAATGAATCTTGGTATAGAAAGAGAAACCCTCGGTGATATTTTTATCACCGGGGATTCTTCATATCTTTACTGCTTAGACAGCATATCAGATTACATCATTGATAACTTAAGTAAAATCCGTCACACCACTGTTAATGTGTCCCGCTTTGATGACGTTTTTGTTTTGCCGGAATCTGCCAAAGAAGAAATGCTTATTCAGGTAAGCTCCGAAAGAGTTGATGCTGTGGTGGCAAGAGTGTTTAAATTATCAAGGGATGATTCTGTAGAACTATTCAGGGAACAGAAGGTATTTATTAATTCCAGACTTCCCATAGGAAATGATGCCCATGTTAAGGCAGGAGACAGAATCAGCGTAAGAGGCTTTGGACGCTTTGACATTGTGGGAGATGTGGGCACAAGCAGAAAAGGTAAAATAAACGTAAAGGTTTTGATATATAAATAGCCCTATGGATACAAATATTGCTCTTTATGAGGAGTACGCATCAAAAATAATGCTTCTTGCAAGGGATACAATAACCGTAAGATTCCGCTTTTTTGACAGTGCTCTTGCGAAGTACAAATTGAAAAGCTCTGTAGGCTTGAACGGTTATGTGGCCGACGGGGAATATCTTTATTATGACCCGGTGGTACTCTTGTCAGACTACAGAGATGAACCCAATATTGCAGTGAGGCTTTACCTTCATGTAATGCTTCACGGCATTTTTTTGCATCCCTACAGGTATGAAAAAAGTGATGAAAACTACTGGAATCTTGCAACGGATATTGCAGTGGAGAATACTATTCTGGAAATGGACATTCCGGGAGCCTCCCTTGCAAGGGATGACGAGGCAAGAACCATTATTTACAGATTGAAGAAATGGACTCCCAATATTACCGCAGAAAAGCTTTACAGGGAATTTGCGGTTGGGGGACTTTCAAAAGATTCAGAGAAGCTCTATAAAAGAGTATTTACCATGGACAGGCACCGGCTAAGAGACAGTTATAAGGAAGAGCCTGAAGCAATCCTTACAAAAGAGGACTGGGAAAAAATATCGGAAAGGGTTAAGGCCGAACTTGATTCTTTTTCAAAATCCGGTGAGGGTGGAGAAAGCATAAATGAAAACTTAACGGAGGCCACAAGAAAACGCTATGACTACGAAGCAATCTTGAGACGTTTTGCGGTGGAGGGCGAAGAGATTAAAATCAATCCGGACGAGTTTGATTATGTATATTATACCTATGGCCTAAAAACCTATGGAAATATGCCCCTTATTGAACCCCTGGAATACACCGAAGACAAAAAGGTCAGAGATTTTGTAATAGCTATTGATACCTCCGCATCCTGTAACGGTGACATGGTACGGGCTTTTTTGCAAAAAACCGTGGACATTCTGGCTTCTTCCGGTTCCTTCTTTTCACGGGTAAATATCCACATAATCCAGTGTGATTCGAAAATTTGGGAAGACATAAAGGTTACATCCCTAAGTGAACTAAACAGCCTTTTGAAGGACTTTAAGGTCACAGGCTTTGGGGCGACGGATTTCCGACCCGTGTTTTCCTATGTGGATGATTTGATAAAGAAAAAAGAATTCACGGACTTAAAAGGCCTTATATATTTAACCGACGGCTACGGAATCTACCCCGAAAAGTGTCCGGATTATGATGTTATTTTTGCATTTCTTAAAGAGGATAAGTTCATTGCACCGGTACCAAACTGGGCCATAAAGGTTATCTTAGAGGAGGAAAAACTTTGAATATTGCAGAGGCAAAGGAATATATAAAAAATACCGTAAGCATATATCTTAAGAAAGATGAATACGGAGACTACAGGATTCCGGTGGTAAGGCAGCGTCCGGTTTTTCTTCTTGGCGCACCGGGAATCGGTAAAACAGCCATTATGGAGCAGATTGCCTCAGAACTGTCAATTGCGTTAGTAAGTTATTCCATGACTCATCACACAAGACAGTCTGCCCTTGGCCTTCCCTTTATAGAAAAAAAGGAATATGACGGCAAATCCTATGATGTTTCCGAATATACAATGAGTGAGATTATTGCTTCCATCTATGAAACGATGAAGGAAAGCGGTGTCCGTGAAGGCATTCTTTTTCTCGACGAAATAAACTGTGTTTCCGAAACACTTTTCCCTTCCATGCTTCAGTTCCTGCAGTATAAGGTTTTCGGCAAACACAAGGTGCCGGAGGGCTGGGTCATTGTGACGGCAGGTAATCCACCGGAATATAACCGTTCGGTAAGAGAGTTTGATATTGTTACATTGGACAGACTTAAGGTCCTAAATATTGAGGCAGATTACCCTGCCTGGAAAGCATATGCAAAGGAAAAGGGAATTCACGGGGCAATTATGAATTTCCTTGAAAATAAAAAGAATTATTTTTACAGTATTGAAACCACGGCAGAGGGTAAATCCTATGTCACCGCAAGAGGCTGGGAAGACTTAAGCGATATTTTGTTTCTTTATGAAGAATCAGGACTTAAGGTGTCCGAGTCGCTTATCGGTCAATACATAAGAAGTGAAAAAATAGTAAGGGAATTTGCCGCTTTCTATGATTTGTACATTAAGTACAGAGCAAGCTACAGAGTGGATTTAATACTTAAGGGACAGGTATCGGACAGCGTCTATGAAAAGGCAAAGGATGCTAAGATTGATGAAAGACTTTCTCTTGTGGGTATTCTTCTGGATGCAGTTAAGGACGAACTTACAATGATCATGGATAAAGCAGATGACTATCGCGAAATTCTGCCTGCATTAAAGCAGGTTAAGGCTTCCGCGGATGTATGCGCCTCATTAAAGCAGCAGTCAGAAGCAAGAGAAACCATCATTAAGAACAAAGAAAAAGCAGGTTCCCTTACACCGGCAGAAAAGAAAAAGCAGAGAAGAATCAAGGCACTGTTTGATGCAATGGACGCAGCTTCCAAAGATTCTGAGGATCCTTCTTCCAAGGTAAGTGAATTTTATAATGAGAGAGTCGGTGAATTAAAGAAAGCAACTGAGGAAGAGAAACTTCGTCTTGAGAATATGTTTTCTTTTCTCAGTAAAGCCTTCTCTGAAGACAGTAACGAGATGCTTGTTGCGGTAACCGAATTAACCTTATCAAAGAGTGCCGCAAGGTTCATAAATACCTTCGGATCTGATTCATATGAAAGACTTAATGCCCTTTTAATGGTTGGAGACAGAAAAGAAGACTTAAGAAAAGAGATACTTGATATTTTATGACAGAGGTAACGGTTGGAGGCTTTCGCCTTCAGGTTGAGTTAAAGGATACGGGAGCGGAGATTGCGGGCTTTTCGGGACAGGACACTGTTCTTAGCATTCCCGAAAAATTGAATATAGGGGAAAAATCCTACGTTGTCACCAAAATTTTAAGAAAAGCCTTCTTAAACTGCCGTGGCTTAAGAGAGGTTTTACTTCCTAAAACCGTGGAGTCCGTAGGTGACTGGGCTTTTTCACAGTGCATTCATCTTAAAAAGGTTACCATCAACGGTGAAAGTCTTCCTTCTCTTGAAAGAGGAGTTTTTGAAGGCTCAGAAAGGCTTGAGGAGATAGTGATTCCCGCATTTAAGGATGAGTCCCTGTCAAGGCTTATGGCTGCAGCAGTGCGAAGACTTCCTGCGGAATATCTTTTGAGGGATAAGGACATTGGAAGCAAAGACTGGTATGAAAGATGGGACCTTGCACTTTTTTCTTTTTTGGCAAGGGATGATTATGAAGGCTTTTCAGACAGAGCTCTTTGCGGTGAAGAGGATATTTCCTATGACGGAATCGGTTCTGTCGACGGTGAACTTCCGGGAGAAAGTGCTTCATACCTAAAGGAAGTGGGCAAAAACAAATGCTTTCTTTGTATGCTGAGACTAATGAATGATTTTTACCTTTCGGATAAGGACAAAAACAGATTATCGGTTTACATAACAGACAGGACCATTGATACAAAAACAGGACACTCATGGTATCTTTGCAAGGAAGACTATAAGGACAATCAGGAGTTTTTTGAAAAATATCTGGATATAGTGAAACCTTCCCCGGAGATGACCGACAGAATGTTAGACGATTTAGGTGAGGATATGGCCCAGGCAAAGGCTGTACTTATAAGACGTAATGTGAAAAACAACAAATCCGAAGCGTTTTTTGAGGATTTATGTTTGTAAACGAGGTGTATTTTGCGTATATACATAATGCGACACGGTGAAACCGACTGGAACAAAGCTTTTAAGCTTCAGGGACAGACAAATACTGAACTTAACGAAAACGGAAGACATCTGGCCCGCCTTACGGCAGAGGGCCTTAAGGACACACGGTTTGACTATGCCTTTTCAAGCCCCCTTAACAGGGCTTATGAAACCGCAAAGATTGTCCTGAACGGGAGCCCTGTGGAGATTGTTAAGGATAACCGACTTTTGGAGGTATCCTTTGGAGAGTATGAAGGAACCGTCGGATATGATAGAGCTCCGGATTCACCCATAAAAAAGTTTTTTGATAAGCCAGAGGAATATATTGCGGACAAAGGTGCGGAGTCTTTTGAAGAACTGTTTGAAAGAGCCGGTTCATTTCTTTCTGAAGTGATTTTCCCTTTGGCAAAAGAAGCACCTGCGGCAAATGTGCTTATTTCGGGGCACGGTGCACTTAACAAGGCACTTATGGCAAAGCTTCTTTCAACAGACTTGAAGGACTTTTGGGGCGGTGCGGTTCAGAAAAACTGCGCAGTATCAATTTTCGAAATAAACGGATCGGAAATTTTTGCGTTGGACCTTGCAAAAATATACTATTAATGCCGCAATTCCTTGACTTTTAGCCATAGTTAGATTATATTTTTAATGACTTGAACGCGTTGACGCTTTTACGCGATAAAGCGTTTCGCAAAATAAAGAGAAGTCATCGGAGGATATATGAAAAAGAAACTTTTAGCCATTCTTATGGCAACTGTTTTTGCATGCAGCGTATTTGCAGGCTGTGGTGCAAAGTCAGACGTTTACACAATCGGTATTTGCCAGATTGTACAGCACGTAGCACTTGATGCAGCAACTCAGGGCTTCAAAGATGCCCTTACAGAGAAACTTGGCGACAAGGTTGTATTCGATGAGCAGAACGCACAGGGTGAACCTGTTAACTGCGCAACAATAATTACTTCCTTTGCTTCAAAGGGTGTAAATCTTATTCTTGCAAATGCAACACCCCCTCTTCAGGCAGCAGCAGCCGGCACAAAGACAATTCCGATTCTCGGAACATCAGTTACAGACTATGCATCTGCACTTGATATTGATAACTGGACAGGTACAACAGGCCGTAACATTTCCGGTACCTCAGACCTTGCTCCTCTTTCACAGCAGGCAGCTATGCTTAACGAGCTTTTCCCCGAATCAAAGAACATCGGTATTCTTTTCTGCTCAGCAGAAGCTAACTCACAGTACCAGGCAGATGTCGTAAAGGGTGAACTTGAAAAACTTGGAAAGACAGTTACTTTCTATTCATTCGTTGATACAAATGATGTTCAGGCAGTTACACAGAAGGCAGCAGACAGCTGTGATGTTATCTATGTTCCCACAGATAACACAGCAGCATCCAACACCGGTATTATCGATCCTATCTGCAAAAAAGCAGGTGTTCCGATTATCGCAGGTGAAGAAGGAATCTGCTCAGGCTGTGGTGTAGCAACCCTTTCAATCAGCTACTATGATCTTGGATACAAGACCGGTGAAATGGCTTACGAAATTCTTGTTAACGGCAAGGATATCACAACATACGAAATTCAGTATGCTCCCAATGTAACAAAGAAGTATGATGCAGACAGATGCGCTGAACTTGGCGTTAATGTTCCTGAAGGATATGTTGCAATTGGTGAATAATCCTTGAATTTTTATACATTTTAATGTAGAATCAGTAACCGGGTGCAACATATTAGGATAATCAAACTTTTTGAGGGTTTGCCAAACTGATTGAGGGTCAGACTTGAGGGTCTGGCCCTTTTAGAATGCCATTTTTTGAGGGTTTGGTTTGAGGGTCTGGTTTGAGGGGCAAACTTGAGGGTCTGATGTGAATCA
>JAZLLV010000010.1:0-84666 GCA_045598365.1 Lachnospiraceae bacterium | reverse complement strand
TGATTCACATCAGACCCTCAAGTTTGCCCCTCAAACCAGACCCTCAAACCAAACCCTCAAAAAATGGCATTCTAAAAGGGCCAGACCCTCAAGTCTGACCCTCAATCAGTTTGGCAAACCCTCAAAAAGTTTGATTATCCTGAATACACAACCCCGTCACCGAGTCTTATTATTTTTCTACGTCAGCCTTAAGTCTGAATTTAACACACATTTCCTTGGCAAAGGCTATTGGATATATCTGAACCATTGTGGAATCAATGATTCCTTCAATATCCATCTTAAAGGTTATTTTTACAAAATCATCGTCGTAATTTGAAAACATTTTTTCAAAGGCCTTTACACTGTCCACATCGATGGTATTAAGTTCAGGTGTGCTTATATCAACCGGGATGTCTAACATTGTTGCCATTGATGTTGCCGCTGCACCCATCATCTGGTTCATGGATTCTGCCATGGCGCTTAACTGAAGTTCTCCAACCTCACCGTTTACGCCTACTCCGCTACCGCCCATCATAAGGTCGGTAAGACAAAGCACATCATTTTCTTTTAATATAAAAACATTGTTTCCGCTAAGTCCCTTTATATAATGAATCTGAACGAAAATACAGGTTTTTTCGTAGTCATCCAGTGTCTGACTTCTTTTAATCATCTTCACGTCCGGTGTTGTTATGTTAACCGTATGATTAACCATCAGACTGAGATTGGTTGCTGCATTGCCCATACTGATATTGGCAATTTCACCTAATGTATCAATTTCTGTTCTGGTAAGCTGCTCCATTTGCCTGCTCCTTAAATTGGAAAGTGAATTCATTATATCTTTATCCAATTAACTAAAAAGCATAAATAATCAGGGGCTGCAGACAGCACACTTATCTATATAGCCATCTTTTTTTGCTGCGGTCAGAGTTTCATAATATAATGCATTGTTTCCCGCAGGCTCCAGCATGCATCCGATTCGATGAATAACCTTAAGATTTTTATTTACAACATAATTTTTCTTGGGCGGATCGGTCTTTGAGGTATCATCCGTTGAAGGTTCGGGCACAACTATGGATATACCGTTTTCTTTGTAATAATCTCTCAAAGCCTGTCTGAAGTCACTGTCCAAAGCCTCGTTCTGAAGCCTTACAATCTCATCATAGGATATAACTCCGGTGGTATTTTCCTTACCCTTTTCTTCCTTCTTTTCATCCTTTTTGTCGGTAGAAAGAATATCCTTCACAGTTTCGGCCGCATCCGAAATAATGGCACTTGCCGCGTCCTTTATTTCTTCAAGTGAAACGCTGTCCCCGTTAACAATAACCATATTATCAACTGAAGCTTCCACAGAAGAATCCGGAACTGTAACTGCACCATCATCCTTACGACCACGATAAAACAGAATAATAAGACACATGCACGCACAAATTGCGATTATGGCATATGCCACACTTCTAAGCATTCTCATTGGTGACCCCCGTCATCTACCTGTTTTCATCAGGCAAAACATCAAAAGCGGTTCCGCAGTCAAATGGACTTCCTATATCACAACGTCCATGGTGATATGCCTTAAGCATTTCTCCGCTTTTAAGTTCATCAGTAACCTTTACCTTCAGTCTGCCCACTTCTGAGCCGGCAAACTCATCGAGCATTTTAATAAGCTCGTCCTCACTAACTGTTTTTTTCATACATTATCAGGATAATTAAACCATCCTGCTCCTGTTTATCATTTTATACCACGACAAATAAAAAATAAATAAAAAAGGACTGTGAAAAGTGATTTATCACCTTTCACAGCCCTGATTTCAGAAATTATCATATTAAAGAACATTCATGCCAACAGAAAGAATGAATACGAGGAAAGCTCCTATGAAAAGCATTCCGCCGACAATGTCTCTGTTACGCTTTGTTTCACTGTACATATACATGTTTCTCTCCTCCTTTGTTATCTTTATGGTTAGTATAGATTTATCCCTCAACCAAATAAATGGTAAAAATCACAAATTAGAGCCCTTTATTTTTCTTTTATAAGTACTTTTTATGGTAATATGTTCTTATGTTTGATTATATTTCCGTAAATAATTTAAAAATCGAAGAATTATCCGCATTCTTTTTGTCAGAGGCAGAATTAAAAAGAATCAACGAGCCCAAAACCGGATGGTTTGTGGCAGAAAGTCCCAAGGTTATTTCAAGGGCCCTTGCAGCAGGTTATGAGCCTGTTAAATTTCTCGTGGATATTGAAGATACTTCAAAAGAACTGGCGGATTTCATGAAAAATATCAGAAACATACCCGTCTACGGTGCCACCACAGAGGTTATGTCCAAAATCACAGGCTACAATCTCACAAACGGACTTTTATGCGTCCTTAAAAGACAGCCCCTTAAGTGCGTTGATGATGTAATAAAAAATGCCTCAAGAATAGTGGTTTGTGAAGACGTGGTTAATCCCTCAAATCTTGGAACTGTTTTCAGGTCCGCTGCTGCCCTTTCAATGGATGCGGTTCTTTTGACCCCGGGTTGCACAGATCCTTTGTACAGAAGAGCAGCCAGGGTCAGTATGGGAAATGTATTCAATATTCCCTGGACCTTCATTAAAGATTACGACAGATTCGGTCTTGAAGAATTAAAAAACCATGGCTTCAAAACTGCAGCCATGGCCTTATCCGATGATTCTGTCGATATAGATGATTACAAACTGAATTCAGAGGAAAAAATAGCCATAATCTTAGGCAACGAAGGGGACGGACTTAAAAAAGCCACCATAGAAGCCGCTGACTATACGGTTAAAATTCCCATGAAGGAGGGTGTTGATTCCTTAAATGTTGCTGCAGCGGGAGCAATAGCCTTCTGGCAGCTTGGCCGCAAAAAATAGAATCAGTTTCTTATTTCTTTAATAATAATACCAAGCAGCGCCCTGTTTTCGGCAGATAACGAGGTAGCTGCTTTTATTATGCCGATAATCTTCCATATATCCACATGAATAAGATCTGTAATATGATTTATGCCGTTATTCCTAAATACCGAGAAGAGTTCATCAACAACTCTCTCCCTGTCACCCATGGCAATTCCGTCAATCCAGTCATTAACCTTCTTCGATACACTTTTACTGAATTCATTGGTGGCATCTTTATAAACAAATTCCGTGGCGCCCACGTTCCAGTTAATTAAATCGTGCTGGTATGCGCCCTTTCCTTCTGCTGCAACCACCTTTTTATCAAAGGGCGGCCTTAAAAGATTACCTATTACAGCGCTCTCCGGTACATATGCTGATATTCTGTCTTTAATCCTTAAGTATCCGAGTTTGTTGCTTATGTCCTGTATAAAGCCCGGAGCATCAAAGGCATACACTCTGTCTATCTTCTTCTGGAGCTTCTCTTCAGAAAAAATTGAAGCATAAACCGCCAGATTTCCACCCTTGGAATGACCTATAACGGTGCACTTGCAAAAGGGCTTAACAAGAACCTTCTGTAAAAAGTCAAGGGCCTGATACTGCCCTGCTGTGGGCATTTCGTAAAGAGTATTAAAGTTTTCCTTCCAGGATACAAGAGAACCGTCCGTTCCCCTGTAAACCACATATTTATGCCTTGTGCCAAAAGAAAAAACCGCACCGTAAAAGGTCTTTTCAGTGGTTTCATCTATTGATTTCTCATATTTTTCCAGGATCAGTTTATTAAATCTTTCGCTTTCCGATACAAGCTTAAAGATTTTGAGTTTCTCTGCCTTTCTTTCATCCTTGTTGTGGGCAGCTGCAAAGGGCTTGTGTGTCTTTTCGTAATCAGTATATAACTCTTTTATGCCGACTTTACTATCGAAGGAAGCCCCGAAATCAATGCTTGTAAGCAAAGACAAAATCATGGCATCCACTTCGTTAAACTTCGAATAGGAAAAAGGTATATCCTTTCTGAAATTCAAATATGAAATAACATTGTCCATTATTAATTATTCTCCAAAAAATAAGCCCTGCTTTCGCAGGGCCTAAATTGTTTATTCCTTTTCACCCTCACCATCTCTGGTCTCTACGGATGATACAGATGATACCACTGTAACCGCAACCAGAATTGCGATAAGTGCCATAACCGCGAAAACAGATATTCCTATTACAACAGGTAATGTCATAATAACTCCTCCAATGCTATTACTATGAATCCATTTTATTAATTTTCTTTGAAAAAATCAATAAAAGATTATTACATTATTTTTCTGTAGCAAGTTTCTTTAATTCCTCTTCCTGAAGAACTCTGTAGGCAACCTTTCCAACCAAAGTTTTCGGAAGTTCTTCCCTGAACTCTATGTCATAGGGCATTGCATATTTTGCTATATTTTCACGACAGTATGCAATAAGGGCCTGTTTTGTTTCGTCACTCGCAGGCACATTCTCGGAAAGTTTGACAAATGCCTTAACCTTTTCCATTTTATATGTATCCGGCACACCGATAATACAGCTCATCTGAACTAAAGGATTTGCATCAAGTATGTTTTCAAGCTGGGCAGGATAGATATTGTAGCCAGAAGAAATAATCATTCTTTTTGCACGTCCCTTAAAGAACACAAAGCCCTGATTGTCCATAAGTCCAAGGTCTCCCGTATATACCCAGGTAAGTCCGTCAGCATGCTTTCTTAAGGTTTCGGCGGTTTCATCGGGATGCTTCATGTACTCCTTCATAACGGTAGGACCGGCAAGAAGAATCTCACCCTCTTCGCCGAAGGGAAGCTCCTCATCGGTTCCGGGCTTAACAATTTTAATGTATGTATCCGGGAAGGGAATACCGATACTTCCTTCTTTTGCCATAGTGGTGGGGGTAAGACAGCAGGCGGTAACGGTTTCAGTGGTACCATAACCTTCTCGCACCTGAATGGCAGCTTTGTGGTCGTATAAAAACTTATCGAATTTCTTTTTTAACTCAATTGAAAGAGAATCTCCGCCGGAGAAAACGCCCTTAAGGCAGCTTAAATCCGCATCCTCCATATCGGGAAGTCTTAAAAGGGCCTCATAAAGGGTGGGCACACCTGCAATAAAGTTGCAACGGTGCTTAACAATCTGTTTAGCGTAGGATTTTGCAGTAAATCTTGGAATCAGGATGCAGCTGCCGCCGTTCATAAGCATTGAATGAATGCATACGCCAAGGCCGAAACCGTGGAACAGGGGCATGGCGGCAAGCATTTTGTCACCGATTCTGAACATGGGATTTGTGGCAAGAATCTGCGCACCCAGGGCATTAAAGTTTTTATTCGTAAGTACTATTCCCTTTGTGGTTCCCGTGGTTCCGCCGGAATAAAGAATTACTGCAGGATCTTCGCTGTTAACCTTTGCCTTGTAATTGTAAAAACAAAACTTACCAAGTTTCATAAAGTCGCTCCATCTTATCACGGGAGCATCTTCCGGAATCTTTTTAATCTTACGGCCTTCGGTAAGCATGTAGCCCGCTCTTATGGGCTTTGAAAGTGCATCCTTAACGCTTGCAATGATAAGGTTGTCTACCTTTGTATTCTGTCTTATTTTTTCAAACTTTCCATAGAACTGGTCAAGGGTTACCGCTGTAACACTTTCTGATTCGTTAAGGTAAAATTCTATCTCCTTTTCTGCAGAAAGGGGATGAATCATATTTGCAATACCGCCAACAAGGTTTATTGCATAGAACATATAAACAGCCTGGGGGCAGTTAGGCATTGCCACGGTGACCTTGTCACCGGCATGAACTCCAGCCATCTTAAGTGACTTTGCGCAGCGCACAATTTCCTCCACCATGGTCTTATATGTGGTCTTCTTTCCCATGAAAACAAAAGCTGTATTGTCAGGGTATTTTTCTGAAATGGCTGCCACAGCCTCAAACATTGATCCTTCAAAATAATTTAAGTGCATGGGAACATCTCCCATAAAGGGTTCCCATGGTGTTTTAACCATATTATCGCTCATAACTAATTACTCTCCGCCTATTTATATTCGTAGCCGCTTGGCTCTGAAAAAGGTTTGTCAAGAATTTCAGGATGCTCAAACATATATTTAATAAGCTTTAAGCTTCTTGCCATATAAAAGCCATCTGCGATTCTTTCGTCAAGCGTCGCACTTATGTCAACCACATCTCTGATTTCTTTGGATCCGTCCGGCATTATAAGTTCTGCTTTGTGCAGTTCACCTATGGTAACCATAAAGCTGTTGGTGCCGTAATTGTTAAGATGATGATATACGGAAGGACACTTAATTGATCCAAGATTACTGAGCAAAACAGAGGAGTAATTTGAATCTCCTTCCGTGAGCGCCTTAGGGTTAAGTCCCCAGAAATCAAGCCATCTCACTATTCTTACGATAATCATAAGAATGATTCTCGGAATCTTTGCAAAGTTGTCCACCACTTGATCTATTCCACCGGTGGAATGCTCATGCTTTCTTACCTCGGTAAGATCGCCGTAAATATGATGGCTTATGGAATCAAGCGTATCATTTTCCCTTGGAATTACCGTCATAAAAGCTTCCTCGGCATCATCCGCAAATCTTCTCTTAGCCATGAAGCTTAATGATATTTCAAATCTTTCGTAGGTTCTTCGGCCCTGTATGAATCTGTTTAACTTGGGACGTTCCTTAACCATTCTTGCAATGCATACGACTATGCAATGGAAAATGGTGGTTTTGTAGTTAGGATGAAGTTTGTTTTTCTCCTCAATATACTTCAGTACGTTTGTTGCATCAAAGGTGTCATGAAGACACACTTCGCTTTCGGTTCTGTTGGGCATTATATGCATCATTATGGTCTGAAGGCCCGTTACATCCTTTACCCATCTGCCGTCTCTTCTGTCCCCGAACTTGCGCTTATACTCCATAGTATTCTCCAATATGTTTTAGTTTTGTAGGAAACATTTTCCTGAAAAGTTAAAAAAATTTGGAATGGCCTCTGCCATTCCAAATAATCTTATCAAATACAGTCACTTCATTCAATTGTCAGAAAGGCTAATCTGTATGGCCGGTCTGATGCCTTCCTGTCTGCTTGCCACTTCATGTCCTACGGTTCTGATATTTCCGCTTGCGCCAACGTTCATGGCAAACTTTTCGTTTTTGCCATTGCTTCTAAGCCACCAGTTACCACAACCGATCATGGAATCCGGAATTTCGTCTTCCTTGAATCCAAAGAGTTCATAGCCCTCTGCATCAATTGTCCATACGCCAAGGCTCTTTGCATATTCGGTTACAGGACTGATTCTCTCTTCTGCCGCATTATCATCCTTACCGCCAAGCAAAGTCTTAGCTTCGTCATAGCTAAGTAAGAATACCTTATCAAGTACTGCTGCCTTTTCTAAAGAAGGCTCTGCGGGAGTTGTGGCATAATCTGTAATAATACTCTTCTCGCTTTCATTAAAAGCTGCATTGTAAAAATCATTGTTAAGCCATTCTCTTACCAAAGACTCATCCCAGTTAACGGGCTTAAAGTCCTTGCCAAAGGGTCTGCAGTCAAGAATGTTTTTTGACAAAAGAATAAGGGTATTGCCCTCATCAGAAATAACAAGCCACTCAATCGGTTCAGCTCCGTTTGACAAGTCTCCGTCCTGCTCGTAAGCACCGCCGACAGCAGTTAATCTGTCACCTGAAATGGTGAAGTCACCCACGTGAGTAGCCTCGGGAATTACCACCTCAGGCTCCTTTTCTTCTGCAGATACTGATACCACAATCGATGTATTATTCTCTCCGCTTACGGTTATTTCGCCATCGATTTTCTTCCCACAGGCTGCAAAAACAAGAGAAGCGGAAATGGTTAAAAGCAATAAAAAATTCTTTTTCATAAATAGTCCTCTCAAAAAAACAAGCACTATTATTATACTCAAAAGATTTGATTTTGTTAAGTGCTTTCTGTTAGACATAGTCATCATAAGGATGTAAAATAAAAAGAAAACGGAGAAAACAATGAAAGCTTTTGAAAGATTTTTAAGTTATGTGAAAATACATACCACATCAGATGAAGAAAGCGGTCTTCATCCAAGCTTCAGCGGTGAATTTGACTTGGCAAACCGACTTGTCAAAGAATTGCAGGAGCTCGGCCTGTCCGGTGTAAGAGTTGATGAGCACGCCTATGTGTATGCTTTTCTTCCTGCCACAAAGGGCTACGAAAATGCCACAAAATTAGGCTTTATCGCCCACATGGATACCTCTCCCGAAGCTTCAGGAAAGGACGTCAAAGCCATTATAAGAGAAAACTACCATGGAGAAGACATTGTCTTAGAGGGCTCCGGGGATATTTTAAGCCTTAAAAAGTTCCCTGCCTTAAAGGCCTTTATGGGTGACACCCTTATAACAACGGACGGAACCACACTTCTTGGTGCCGATGACAAGGCCGGAATTGCCGAAATAATGACCGCATTTGAAACCATAATCAAGAACAATCTGCCCCATGGGGAATTGTGGATAGCCTTCACCCCTGACGAAGAAATCGGCGAAGGAGCCGACCTTTTCGACTTAGAGCATTTCGGAGCCGAATATGCATATACAATTGACGGCGGAGATGTTAATGCCCTTGAATATGAAAACTTCAATGCAGCTTCTGCAGAAGTGGTTATTAAGGGTGTTTCCGTACACCCCGGTGATGCTAAGGATGTAATGGTAAATGCGTCTAATGTTGCCATGGAATTCCATAGCCTTCTTCCTGAAATGATGCGTCCCGAGCACACTGCCGGATATGAAGGATTCTTTCATTTGACAGGCATGAAGGGGCAGGTTTCCGAAGCGGTTCTTGATTATATTATAAGAGACCATGACATGAAGCTGTTTAACGAGAAAAAAGAAATCCTTAAATCCGCTGCCGAAAAAATTAATGATAAATATCAGAGGGATACCGTAACCCTTACCATTAAAGATTCATATTTCAACATGCTTGAAAAAATAAAGCCCCACATGCATCTTATAGACAATGCAAGAAAGGCGCTTATTAAGGCCGGTTTATCACCTGTGGATGTGCCTGTAAGGGGCGGCACAGATGGTGCCAGACTTTCATACGACGGTCTTCCCTGCCCTAACCTTGGCACCGGCGGTGCCAACTACCACGGAAACTACGAATGCGTGAGCATTGAGAAAATGGATAAAGCCGTGGAAATCATACTTAATATCATAGAAATATATAAAGAAAAATAATTCATTCCGTAAATATTTCTGCATTTTGGATAACAAAACCCCGGAGGCTGCCTCCGGGGTTTACATAACTCAGCAAAACGTCACGTGCTTTGGTTTACATAATTCTAATACTTTTCTTTTTCAACACTCTCAACAAATTCCATAAGTTTTTTTTCATAGGAATCCTTATCCGTAACTATGGAAAATGCATGATCTGCTCCCTCTACCGTATAAAGCTTTGACAGCGGATTTTTACTTTTTGAAAAAAGTAATTCGCTGTGCTTGCAGTTAATCAGGCGGTCATCCTTACCATGGAAGAAAAGAATTGGTACATCTGAACCTTCAACAGCATTTACAGGCTTAACTGAAGTATAATCAAAGCCCTCCCGCTTATTACAGATTCTTTTTACACCTTTTAAAACCGGCTTAGCCAAAAATTTAAGCTGTGCCCTTGCCAGATCACCTATCAGTACCTCTAAATCCGCAAAGGGACAATCCGCCACCACTAAATCAGGCTTCTCAATGCTAAGAAGATTTAACACCGCTGCCGCTCCCATGGATTCACCATGAAGTGCTAAAAAGCAGTCTTCTCCGAATATGCTTCTCGCAAATTTACAAATCTCCTTAATATCCAAAGATTCTTTTTGGCCAAGGGTGCAGTAGGTGCCATCCGACTTTCCATGACATCTTTCATCAAAAATCACAAGATTGTAACCTGACTTATAAAAAATCATCCCGTATTTAAGATCTGAAAACCGGTTTGCAGTAAGGCCATGGGCTATGACCGCAACTTTTTTCCGAGAGTCTTTAACACGTGGGTTAACAATATATTCACCGTATATTGTTATGCCTTCTCTTTCTATGGAAAAATCGTGTCTCTCCCATTCTTCTCTGTAGGCCTTAAATCCGTCCTTAAAACCTCTTTCACTGTCCTCAGCTTCAATCTGCTCAAAGGAGCAGCGCTTAGGCGTTGTAAAAAGGTCAGCTATCATTTTTGCTATCATAATAATTCCCCCATGTACAAAGAATATTATACAGCATAAAAAGAGACAGCGAATAGATTTCGCTGTCTCTTAACAAAATTTTTATTAATTAGCAGGCAATGGTAATGCTGCCTGACATGGATGAAGCTTCCACTTTGACGCTGCCGTCACCCAGTACATAGTTGCCGCTTCTTGAACCTGTAATCTTATTATCCTTGCAGGAAAGATTGATTCTTCCGCTGGTGGAAGATGCTTCCGCATTGAAGCCTTCAGCATTCTCAAGAGTAATATTGATGCTTCCTGAAACTGACGAGCATTCCACTTCTTCTGCTCCGCTTACAGAGGTGTTGATACTTCCGCTCACGGTTGCGGCTTCTAATCTTTCTGCGTTTGCATTAACCTTAACGGCACCGCTTACGGTATTTATTTCTAAGGATTCCGCGAAAGTATCATTTATAACAATCGCTCCGCTTACATTATTAAGATCGGCACTGTCGGCTTCCATTCCTGTTATGTTAACCGCTCCGCTAACATTGTTGATTTCAATATCCTCAACCTTAATGTTCTCAAGATTAATTCTGCCGGATGCGCAATCAATTGTGATATCTTCAAGGTCGCTTGGTACCACAATATTAATATCGATTTCGGGACATCCTAAAGACTTAAAGAAATTTGAAACACTCATCTCTCTTGTTACCTTAACAAAGAGAGTTCCGTTCTTTTCATAACAGTCAAACTTGTAAGCAAGCTGCTGGTTAGGTGTACCGTGGTTTACATAATTCACATATAAGCCACTGCCTTCACTTCTTTTCAATGTAATATTGCCACAGTCTGTTTCAACTGAAAGCTTCTTACAATTTTCGGAAAATCCGGTCATTTCATCTGTCTTTGCGCTTGATTTTGTTTCTTCTTCGCCTCGTGCCTGCTTATAGCCTTCAGCAACATACTGAGCAAATTCATTACCCTTATTAATAACCTTTTCGGCAGCCTCGCTGAAGCCGTTTACAAAGCTTTCCGCTCCGTCGGCAATGGTGCCGCCTGCCTTTTCAGCATTCTTTGTAACGCTTCCTGCAAGAGATCCCATAAAGCCTGCAAGACCCTTTGTGAATCCGCCCACTGCCTTAGTGAAATCGTTTGCAAAGGATTCAAAATCATATGCCTTTTTGCTCTGATTCTTTTCACCCTTTAATTCCTTAAGTTCGTCAATAAGTGCCTCTACGGGGCCAAGTTCTGAAACAATCTGTTCTTCGGTCTTACCGTTTGCAAGGCCCATTGAAAAGTGTTCCTCATAATCATTTACTATTTCATCTCTGATTTCATCATCAAACTGACTAAGCTCTTCATAGAGCTTATGCATATATTCCTGTTTATTCATCATAACCTCCTACTGAATAATTGCCTCTACGGCCTTAACAAATTCGATCCATTCTTTTTTCAAATCTTCCTGATAGGTTCTTCCCTCTTCTGAGAGATGGTAATACTTTCTTGCAGGCCCGTTTTCGGATTCCTGTAAATATGTGGTTACAAGATTATCATCCTTAAGTCTCTTAAGCACCAGGTAAAGGGTTCCGGTTGCCACTTCCATACGATTTGAGATTTCGTCAGTAAGTTCGTATCCGTATCTGTCCTTATCTGTAAGCATGGAAAGAACACATAACTCAAGTGCTCCTTTTTTAAACTGTGCGTTCACATTCTTCTCCTTTCAAAAGTATCATTCTCGCGATTAACTGTATAATATCACTCACTATTCAATAATGCAATATAGTAATTATAAATAAATAATAAACTTTACATGCTATGGAACATGAAAAAGACCCGGCTCCCGGCCGGGTCTGAAATTATTTACAAAAAATCATATCGCGTTTCTTAAAGTAAATTACATTAACAAAGCCCATGATTAAACTTAAAATACCGCTGAACACAAGCTGGAAGGAAACGGTGCTTTCTCCCACCACAAGGCTTGCAAGAAAGGTATACACCACTGCAGAAAGGACAATTAAGAAATAAACCAAGGGGGCTAGCAGCATAACCGATCTTTTTCTTCTGATAATTGCCACTGCCGTAAATATCTGCAAAATCACAATCACAAGAAGAACCAGGCCGTAATAAATATCACTGACCAAAAGGGCCGGCCCATAAAAATCATATACCTGTTTCGATGTCAGTCCCTGATCCGCATAAATGGAACCGGAAAGCATCATATAGGCCGTGGAAAAATTCAAAATTGCTCCCACCCACAGGGCAAAAAAGCCTAAAAACTTAGCCCAGAGCAGGCCGGGAAGCTTAACTGTTCCCACATTGTCAAAACCGTCCATCTTACCTCCGAGCCTATGCTATATCTTCCATCTGAGCAGTATAGAGCTTGTAATAATAGCCCTTCTTAGCCATAAGCTCTTCATGGTTACCGCACTCTACGATTCCACCCTCATCAATATACATTATCTTATCACAGTTTCTGATTGTGGAAAGTCTGTGGGCAATAATAAATGATGTACGTCCTTTAAGCATTGCATTTAAGCCCTGCTGAAGTGCACGTTCGGTCTGAACGTCGATACTTGATGTGGCTTCATCGAGTACCATAATTGCAGGATCCGACAAAAGGGTTCTTGCAAAGGAAATGAGCTGTTTCTGACCCTGGCTAAGTAAAGAACCTCTTTCCTTAACCTCAGTCTGATAGCCATCATGCATTTTCTCTATGAAGGATGATGCGCATACAATCGAACTTGCCTTTTTGATCTCATCAATTGTGGCATCAAGCTTCCCGTATCTGATATTATCCTCAATGGTTCCCGAGAAAATGAAGCTGTCCTGAAGCATAATACCCATCTGGGTTCTTAAGCTCTTTAAGGTTACCTTGGAAATATCCACACCATCAATAAGAATACGTCCGCTGTCCACATTGTAGAAACGTGAAACTAAGTTAACAATGGTACTCTTACCTGCACCGGTGGGACCTACAAGAGCGATGCTTTCGCCGGCCTTAACGCTGAAGGAAACACCATGAAGGATTTCTTTGCCCGCTTCATAGCTGAAGTGAACATCTTCAAATTCAATATCTCCCTTAATAGGCGGCATTTCTGTTGCATCTTCCACATCATCAACCGCAACAGGCTCGTCCATGGTTTCAAAAATTCTTTCAAGATATGCCATGTTGTTGATGAAGTTATTGAATATGTTACCAAGGTTCATAATAGGCTGCCAGAAACGGCTTGCGTAACCGGAAATGGCAAGTATGGTACCAACGGTTTTGCCACCGCCAAGGAAAATGATAATACCGAATAAGAAGATGGCTCCTCTTACAAGTACTGAAATAGTATCGATACCGGGCCATACAAGGTTAGTCCAGCGAACTGCCCACATCCAGGTGCTTCTGCAGTCATCTGAAAGTTTTGCGAATATTCCGGCGTTTTCATCTTCACGTGCAAACATCTGAGTGATTCTTGCACCTACAATGTTTTCCTGAAGGTAAGCATTTAAGTTGGAGTTCTTATTTGAAACCGCTCTCCAGGCCTTTCTCTGCTTGCCCTTTATCCAGAAAAGGAATACCGCTAAGATGGGCACACCACACAAAACTACGATGGAAAGCTGAACGTCCACAATAAACATGAATGCAACAATAATAACAAGGTTTATGCACTCAAGAAGTATATTGATAAGACCGTTTGAAAGCATATCCGATACCGAGTTTACATAGTTAACGACACGGATAAGGATCTTTCCGTGGGGTCTGTCATCGTAATACTGGAAGGATAACTTCTGTAAATGTTCAAACAGGTCACGTCTTATATCGTAGACAATATGCTGGCTGACGTTAACCATAAGTCTTGATCTTAAGGTTGTAAAAAGAATACTTGCCGCAAATACACCTGCAAGCATGGAAACTAACAGAATAAGCTGTCTGTAGTTGGCATTGGGAACCGCCTCATCCAGAACTTTCTGTGTAATCATAGGAGAAAGCAATGCTGTTGCACCGCCGATGGTACTTAAAATAATGGCTCCTATCATTCTTTTGATGTAACGCTTAATATACTTTGAAGCAAGAAGAATATGCTTCATATTAAACTCTTCTTCGTATGCCTCGTCGGTTCTGAAGGTATTTTTCGTAGCCATTATAACTCACCTCCTGTCTGGAGCTGTACAAGCTCGTAATAATAACCCTTCTTGGCAATAAGCTCTTCGTGAGTTCCTTCTTCCGTTATTCTGCCGTCCTGAAGAACAAGGATCTTATCTGCAGACTTAGTGGTGGAAATACGCTGAGCGATAATAATCTTTGTGCAGGGGAAATCAAGTTCTCTTAAGCTGTGCTGGATTTCCTTTTCCGTCTCCATATCAACTGCGGAGGTGGTATCGTCAAGGATAAGGATTGAGGGTTCAATTGCAAGAGCTCTTGCAAGGGATATTCTCTGCTTCTGTCCGCCGGAGAGACCCACTCCTCTCTCACCTACAATGGTATCGTACCCCTCAGGCATTTTTGAAATAAATTCTTTTGCAGCGGAAAGTCTTGCATACTTATCAACCTGCTCCGCTGTAAGGGTGCTGGCACCGTATGCAATATTTCCTTCAATTGTATCCGAATAAAGCAAAACGTCCTGGGTTGCAAGACCGATATGCTTTCTTAAATCAACAAGTTTATAACGGTCAACACTTACATCATCAACAAGCACTTCGCCTTCAACAGGCTCATAGAATCTTGGAATCATATTAATAAGCGAAGTCTTACCGCAACCGGTTTCACCCATAATGGCAACGGTCTGTCCGGGCTCTGCCACAAAGGAAATATCCTTAAGTACAGGGAGCTTACCGTCTTCATACTGGAAAGAAACATGCTTGAATTCAACCTTACCCTTGAAAGGTTCGGGATGTGAAATAGCATCTTCTTTGTCCACGATTTCGGGCTCTGAGAAGTAAATCTCCATAATCTTTGTGGATGCAGCATCGAAACGCTGGAATTCATTCATAATATTACCCATGTTACGCATGGGGTTGGCAATCGCCCAAACAAGTCCTGAGAAAGCCGCATAGCCACCCATTGTAAGCTCTCCGGTAATAAGGAAGATGCCACCCACAAGGATAAGTACAAGGCTTAAAAGGTTTGCAAGACCGTCGATGAAGGGGAAGAACTTAATCCAGATCATCTGTGTCTTTTTGTTTGTATCTCTGTAATCAAGGTTTGAAGTATCAAATTTCTTTATTTCGTAATCTTCTCTTGCAAAGGCCTTAACAACTCTGTTACCGGAAATATTTTCCTGGGCATAGGTATTCATTCCCGCAAACTTTTCACGCAGGTCTCTGTGCATGGGAGCAACACTGTCCCTGAACTTCACGATAATTAAAAATATGAAGGGCGAAATAATAAGAATTGAAAGAGCAAGCTTCCAGTTTATTATTAAAAGGTAAATAGCCGTAGACAAATACAAGGTAAAGGATTCGATAATCATACGGATAACCCATGCAATCATATGTCTGCAGGCATCAAGGTCACCTGTAACACGCGTCATAAGGTCACCTGTTCTGTATGTGGAATAGAATTTCATATCCTGTCTCTGGATTTTGTCGTAAAGGAAGTTTCTGATTCTGTAAAGAGCTTTCTGGGATACACGCTCAAAAGCCATACAGTCAAGATACACCACAACTACACGAAGAATGGTGAAGCCGACCATACAGCCAAGAAGTACATAGAAACCATTTACATTATTTGCTCTGTTATAAGCTGCCATGTCACCCGAAAGATAATCATCGACTATCTTTGATGAGAAAAACGGAACCGTAAGCTGCATAATGTTGTAAACAACAGTGCCGATAAGTGCCAAAACAAAAAGCACTCTGGTTCCTTCCATATTTTTCCAAAGCCATTTAAGTTTAGGCATTGGAAACTGATTCTGAGTTTCTGACATAATTAAGTCCTCTTTTGGCCAAAATTTTCTCTGATACCACAAATTCTATCAGAGTCCTATTCTTTAACAACATAAAAATAGTGAATTTTTATCAATATATCGCACATTTTTACTTTTTGCGTTCGTGGTTTAACTACCGGATCTATATGCATATTTTGTGTTAATTGCTGCCAAAAAAAACATATGGCTCAAAATGTAGTATATTATCAAAGAATCATTGATTAATTTGTAAAAATCCCGTAGAATCATGTTATAAAAATATTCATCGGAGTATGCGTATGAAAATAATAACATTAAGCCGTGAATACGGCGCAGGCGGTCACTCAATCGGCCGTGAAGTTGCAAAGGAACTTGGTATTGAATTCTATGATAAAGATATAATTGCTGGAGTAGCCAAAGAAAGCGGCATTGACGAAGCACTGATTGCCGACAAAGGTGAGGAGGTTTCCATTGCGGAATCCATTATCCGTGCCATCACCCCCATCTCCTACGACCAGAAGGGTGTAATCTTTGATGCTGAGAAAAATGTAATAATCGACATCGCTAAAAAGGGCCCCTGTGTTATCCTTGGAAGATGCGCAGATATTACCCTTAAGGAAGCAGGAATAGACTGCCTCAATGTTTTTCTTTATGCCAGTGATGAAGCCCGCGAAAAGCGCGTTGGCGAATTAATCGGAAGCACAAACAGGGCTGAAATCCAGAAGGCCATTAAGAAAACCGATCACGACCGTCACTCCTACTACACCTACTACACATATCAGAAGTGGGGCGATTACAAGAACTACAATCTCATGATTGACACCGGAGCTTTGGGCTACGAAGCCTCCATTAAGTTAATCTGCGAAGCATATAAGAATGCATGAGTTTAGATAAATGTGCCGGCTTATGCAGGTTCGTAAATCTAGTTAAATGTGTAAACTTATGCAAGTTCATAAATTTAAATTGACAGTTTTTTGTTGGTAACAGCTAAGGGTCGGGCAGTTTTAAGCTGTCCGACCCCTTTTTACATATTGCCTTAGGTTGTTCTAAAAAAACTCATCATCCTCCAAAAGGTCCATTGTAATATAATCATCCGCAAAATCCACTTCTCCGTCACCATCCCAGTCGATTCCGAATAGAGAGTCGTCTTCTTTTTTCTTTTGGGGCTTAGTTTCCGGTATAAATGTATATGGAGTATATACTCCTGCCGACTTAAAGATTACAAATACAATCACGCAAAAAAGCATAACCACAAGAAAAACAGTCAGAAGATTCTGCGAAGCGACGGTGTCGGAATCTGCGCCACCGAAATTGTCAGTCGTTTTTGTACCATCTGACAATGAGCCTCCCGATGATGCTTTTGAATCTGAATCGGATGATGTTTCAGTTGTACTCAGGATTCTAAGACCCCCATATTTGATTGTAACATTTATATCAGTCACATAGCAGGTCTCGCCTTTATAAAAGGTTCTGTACCAGCCTGTTTCATTGCAGACGCCTGTTATGACAATTTCATCACCTGCTTTAAACTCCCCTAATATTTTACCGTCAGTGGAGGGTTCGCTTCTTGCATTTGTATTTCTGTCAAAGGTACCCACCCCGCTCCTTTTATCAAAGGTATAAATCAGGGACACAAACTTAAGATTTTTGTTGGTTAAGAAGCAGGTTTTGTTATCAATGTCAGTCCTGTACCAACCGGTTTCATTGCAGATACCGGTTACCTCTATTTTAGTGCCCTTTTTATATTCTCCCACCACTTCACCGTCAAGGCATGGCTCTGTCCTGACATTTGTGTCCCTGATCACCTCCATAACGGCGGAGTAGTCTTTATATGAATACTTTTCTTCTGCGTTCACATGAAGCTTAGGCAGAAACATTACAATTATCAGTACAAAAAAAGTTTTTATAAACTGTTTTCTTTTCATTGTAACTTTGTGTCCTTTCTTTGGGCGGAATGGTTACTTTTTCTTTTATTCTTTTTTGCTATGCACCAGTCTTTTGCAATAATATCCGGGGCTGCAAGATAAACACCACTGACTCTTGCATAAGCCAGTGCCGCATCAGTGATTTCGCAGTTATAGCAAATAACAAACTTGCTTACGTTTCGTGCCTTCGCCGATTTGATCGCATAATTTATTATATAACTTTTGATTTCCTTATTTTTTCCGGCGACGCACAGACACATGATTTTTTTATTATTACGCTCGCCCGTTACTATATTCATATCATATTCGTCGCGCCTCACATTGTAAAATTTCTTCATGCTTAATATCTCGCAGATAAGAGCTGCAAAATCATCGTCTTCAAGACCTTCAATCTTCTTACTCATTCCTCTTGGTGTTTGCTCATCAAGATAATTAAAAAAATATGCAATCGGAAAAAACAGCCCTGCTATTATCCATTTTACAGCCTCAGCAAGTTTTAATAAAAACATAAACAATAAGTAAGTAAAAATCTCAATCATCTATATTTAAAAATTGTACCTTTTCGGTACTTTACCTCCTTGCGTTTTGATACTATGGTTTTGATACTATGGTTTTGATACTATAATTCTAAATTTAAATGTGTCCAATAAAAATAGCAGCCCGGAAATGCCTTAAATTGGGCATTTCCGGCCTGGTTGCGAGCTATTTCCACATCGATTTCTGCGATTCCTTCGTTTTCCGATGTACTGCACCGCCCATTTTCGGTTTTTAGTACATCGATTTTCGCGATTTCTTCGTTTTCCGATGTACTGCACCGCCCCCGGTTCTCTGTTCATAGTTATGGCTAAATATAGATATATGGACAGATTAGCCATATAATTCAAGTCTTCGGCATTAAAAGGCCGAAAAATCGATTTCAAAATCTTATCAGCATCAAAAATGCGGTGTGAAAAATTTTTTTCACACCGCAAACTAATTCCACACATATAAATAAAACCGATTACATCATGCAATCTAAGTAAGACTGATTACATAAAACCACTGAAATAAGATTGGTTACATCAAACCACCGAAGTAAGACTGGTTACATCAAACCACCGAAGTAAGATTGGTTACATCAAACCACCGAAATAAGATTGGTTACATAAAACCACCGAAGTAAGATTGGTTACATCAAACCACCGAAGTAAGACTGGTTACATCAAACCACCGAAGTAAGACTGATTACATAAAACCACCGAAATAAGACTGGTTACATCAAACCACCGAAATAAGACTGGTTACATCAAACCACTGAAGAGACATATAAATACAGAAGAATGATTACATCAAACCACTGAAGAGACATATAAATACAGCGACAATAACGCCGAGGACGGCACCTACTGCAACCTGTAAGGGTGTATGTCCGATAAGTTCCTTAAGCTTCTCGTCGTCGGATAAGGATTCATCGCTCATCCTTTTGAAGGACTCCATCATATCATTTATGACCTTTGCCTGATTTCCGGTTTCTCTTCGCACACCCATGGCATCGTACATTGTAATAAAGGCAATCACCGCACAGATTGTGAATTCGAAACTGTCCAGACCGTAAATAATAAGGGCTGAGGTGGAAAGTGCACAAACCGTGGCGGAATGTGAACTGGGCATACCGCCGGCGCCAAGGAGCCTTTCCCCTCTGAACGACTTGGATGTAACCGCATATAAAATTGTTTTTATAATCTGGGCTAAGGCCCAGCCTGAAATAGCGCATATAAGCACTATATTATTTGCAAAAGATGAAAAACTGCTGCTTACCATATATTCTCCCCGGTTGCGTAAAATGACCTACGCAGAATACTGAAATAATAACATACAGGCTGTTTATCTGCAAGAAAAAAAGAGCAGCCGGGGAAGCTGCTCTTTTGGTGGTCCATCGGACCATAGAAGGATGTTATGAAAGGCAAAAAGATATCGGTTGATATCTATGTGCGATTCTGATATGATAATATCGTGCGTTAAGGGATAATTATATATCAATACCGCGAATATTTATAAATATATCACATACAGGAGTTATATTCCGACAATGCAGAAAGATATTATTACAACCCGCTCAGATAAGTCCCAGGTATTCAATTATAACAACCCGCTTTTCTATTGTTTCTCAGACAGGCACTTTATCCTGCCAAGCATCACTCAGTACATTCCCGAACACTGGCATGAGGATATTGAATACTTTTATGTGGTTGAAGGCTGTATCGAATTCATGGTAAACGGTAAGAATATGCATATTGAAAAGGGTGAGGGAATATGCGTCAATTCAAAGCGTATTCACTCAAACTGGTCAAATAAGGGCGACTACTGCGAATTCATATGCCTTGCCATTCATCCCTCCTATATGTGCGCGTCCAACTATATTGAGCAAAAGTATGTAACACCTATTCTTTCGCCCGGTTCCAATGACTACATCCTGCTTAAGCAGACAGACTGGACCAAATGCATTATTGACGAGATACTGAATATTTTTGCGGATGAGAACAATGCTAAGGCCCTTGAATTAAAAATCATCGAAGCTTCCTTTAAGTGCCTTCGTTATATGCATGAAAATATCGACTTTTCAATGGCTAAACAGGCAGCTCCCATTCACGCCAATACCTTTAAGAGTATGATGTCCTTTATTCAGGACCATTACATGGAAAAGATTTCCCTTGATGATATTGCAGCTTCGGGAAATGTCGGAAAGACCCTTTGTGCAAAGATTTTTAAGCGCTATGTGGCAAAGACCCCCGGTGATTACCTCATATCTCATAGAATTACAAAAAGTATGGAACTCCTTACAGGTACTGATTTAAGTGTCACCGATATAGCATTTCAGACAGGCTTCACAAGCGGAAGCCACTACACCAAAACCTTCAGGGAAATGGTCGGCTGTACCCCCACAGAGTATAGAAATACCAATCCCGGAGTCGGTATTTACTCACAGCATTACGATCATGTATAAAACAATGGGGCCGTGTTTGTGTATTCATTTTCACAAAAGTGAATACACAAACACGGCCCCTTATCTTACTGCCTCTTTATTACATCAAGCTGTTCGTTTAAATCCTCAATAGCCTTACGGGAGTTCTTAATTTCCTTCATGGCCTTTTCAAATACGGGATCGGCTCCGCCGTCCTTGTACATTTCATAATATTTCTTACCGATTGCCATATAGGAGCGATTTTCAAGATCTTTGCAGGTTGAAAGCTTCGCTTTAATTGATATGGTGTCCTTTGCTTCATTTTTCTTGTGGATAAGAGCTTCCACAAAATCCCCGATTACCTGAATGATTGTGTCAAGTACGTCAAAAAAAGTATTCATTTTCATCCTCCTGTATTTTTTATTTTTGCAAACTTTTTCTTATTTTACTTTTTGCTCTTTGCAGAGCATTGTCGGTGGCCTTTTCATCCTTGGAAAGAACCTTCGCAATTTGAATATAACTCATACCTGTTAAATGTAATTCCAGGGTTTCCTTTTCAAAGGTGGAAAGCTCGGTATCTATCAGGTGCTCAATGTTTTCAACATTTTCACGGTCTATCATAATGGCTTCCGGATTGTCGTTACCGTTTGAAAGGGTGTCGCCAATTGTTCTTGCCCCCTCTTCGTCTCTGTTTTCATCTCCGGAATTAAGGGAAATGTAAGTATTTAAGGGCATATGCTTCTTACGGCCTGAGGCTGTAACAGCGGTATACATCTGCCTTGAAACACAAAGATCTGCGAAGGTTAAAAAACTTGCATCCCTGCCGCAGTCATAATCCCTTATGGCCTTGAAAAGGCCGATCATACCTTCCTGAATCAGATCCTCATTATCCGCACCCAGGATATACATGGACTTTGCCTTGCTTCGTACAAGGTTTTTATATTTATCGAGTATATATTCCGTAAGATTCTTCTCCCCGTCATGGATGCGAAGAATCAGCTCCTCATCCGTGAAGCCCTCATAGTTATTTGCCAAGTCTTTGTCTTGCAATCTCAAAACTTAATACCCCACATGCAACCGATGCATTCAAAGAATCAATATCTCCCTTCATGGGAATTGATGCAACAAAGTCACATTTTTCTTTTACAAGTCGTCCCACGCCTTCGCCTTCGTTACCGATAACAAGTCCGATGGGCCCCTTTAAGTTAATATCATACATTAAGTCTCCGTCCATATCTGCACAAACAAACCAAAGACCTTTTTCCTTTAATTCCTCGATGGTCTTTGAAAGATTTGTAACCTTAACAACAGGTGTATAGTTAAGTGCACCTGCAGAGGTTCTTGCAACGGTAGCTGTAAGTCCTACTGCTCTGTTTTTGGGAATGACCACGCCATGGGCACCTGCAAGATTTGCGGTTCTTATAATCGCACCAAGGTTGTGGGGATCCTCAATATTGTCAAGAAGAATGATAAATGGAGGCTCACCCTTTTTCTCTGCAAGGGCAAAAATATCTTCCATTTCGGAATAGTCATATGCGGCGCTTACAGCGATTACTCCCTGATGATGTCCGGTTTCAGACATCTGGTCAAGGCGCTCCTTATCCACATATTTTATAATGGTATCCTGCTTTTTTGCCTCTCTTTTTATCGACAAAACAGGTCCGTCCTGGCACCCGTCCAGAACAAAAAGACGGTCAATGGTTTTTCCTGACTTAAATGCCTCAAGCACCGCGTTGCGGCCTTCGATTTTTGATTCGTTATTCATATATCCTCCACTAAAAACCTCCGGGCAATCACTTATCGCCCAAAGAATTCAGCATTTCATCATATTTTTCAATTGCAATGTGTAAAAGGTCCACCATTCTTTCGGTTTTTCCCGAAAGATAAAGATATCCCATCAGGGCCTCAAAACCGGTGGCCTTCCTGTAATCGCCGATGGATGCGTTTTTAGCCTTAGTATAGGCCTTGGCATTTCTGCCCCTTTTATAAATATCAAGCTCCTCTTCGGTTAAATCCTCCATAAGTATGTCCGCCATGGCAGCCTGTGCTCCGGCATTTACATATCTTGTGGTATTTTTATGAACCTTTTCTATCTGCCTGTTTCCCTTTGAAAGAACAATGCTTCTTATAACCACTTCGTGTATGGCATCACCCACATGTGCAAGCATAAGAGGTGCAACCTCCCCGGGGATAACTTCCGGAAGATTTTCCTTTTTTGATATCAGTTCAAACAGTTCATTCATCTATTTTGAAAGCTCCTTAATCTTTGACTCAAGCTCTATCACACGATTAACAAGCTCTGAATTTGCTGCCTGTAAAGCCGCAATATCTTCTTTAACGGGGTCCGGCAGGTCTGTCTGGTTAAGCTCTGCCTGGGGAAGTGCCATATTATCACGCTTCACCACTCGGCCCGGAACACCTACAACGGTTGAATTGGGCGGAACTTCCTCAAGAACCACCGAACCTGCACCTATTTTTGAATTGTCACCGATTTTAAATGAGCCTAAAACCTTGGCACCTGCACTTACCATTACATTATTTCCAAGGGTGGGATGACGCTTTCCGTGCTCTTTACCGGTACCGCCTAAAGTCACACCCTGATACAGAGTACAGTTGTCACCGATAATGGTGGTCTCGCCTATTATTACACCGTTGCCGTGGTCAATAAAAAGACCCTTTCCAATTGTGGCGCCGGGATGTATTTCTATACCGGTTCTTCTCACCGCTCTCTGGGATATAAGTCTTGCCCTGAAGAAATGTCCCTTAAGATAGTGCTTATGGGCTCTTCTGTAGCTAAGCATGACCCTGAAGCTTGGATAAAGAAAAACCTCTAAATTAGAATGAATTGCGGGATCTCTGTCCTTTATGATTCTTATTTCCTCTTTAATATCACTAAGTATGCCCATGGTTTCCTCAATACGTAAACATTTGCCCTTACATTCTAACCCTTTTTATCAAGTTTTTCAATTAATAGCATTAAAGGCGATGCCGAAGCATCGCCTTAATCTTAAATCCATTCATAATCTCCGCCGGTAACCGCAAGGGACAAAAGAGTGTCAAGCTTTTCCACCTCTTCTTCTCCTTCCACCACCTTAAGAAGCTTTGCTTTTTCTGAAATCACAGGAAGCTCGTCATCCGGGCCAACCTCCATATCAGGAATTTCTCCGCAATAGGGACATACTATTTTAGGTGCCACCGTAAGGGATAAAAACCTTTCTCCACACTCCTCACATTCATAAAATCCACAAATAGTTGTTCCATCGGGTACGTAAAACATTTTTTCTCCTTATCTGCACCAAATACGTGCCTATCTTCTTTCTTCAAGCTCCTTACAGATTTCCGCAAATCTGTCCTCATCAAGCTTATAAAACTTTTTATAGAGAACACAGGAAACCACCATAAGGATACAGGGAAGAACGGTCATTGCCACAAGAAGTCCAAAGGTCTGTCCCTTGCCAACGGAAGAAATAACCTCAGCAATAAGGCTGCTCTTATCCTCTGCAGTTATTGCATTTGTTTCTGCAGCACGTTCAAGATCGGATATTTTGTTGGTATACTCTGTAACCTTAAAAATAATGTATGTAAGGGATGTAAGTATTACGGTAACCGAACTTGACATTTTGGTAAGGAAGGGACGCATTGAAGTAATAATGGCCTCATCTCTTGTTCCGTTCTTGTACTCATTATACTCGACTGTGTTGATAATTGAAATCATCATTACAAGATATAATCCGTACTGGCCTAAATTTGTAAGCATGAAGCACATTGTGATGACCCAGAATTTAACCATGGAAGAGGGCATTGCAATTCCTGCCGCAAGCATAAGGATATATCCTACTGTTGCCACAATTCCCAAAAGCTTAACCAGTCGCTGTCTGTTAAACTTTCTTGAAATTGAAGGATAAAAAATCATAAGAATACCGGTTGCCATCATACCAACGGTTGAGAACAAGCCGTAAAGTCCGCCTTCATATCCAAATTCAAAATAGATATAGTTACTTCCGATACCACCGAGAATCAGACCGTTTCCCACCTCCTGTACAAGGAAAATAAGGGAAATCCAAAGAAGCTGGTCATTTCCGCCGATTGTTGAAATTATTTTCTTAAAGCTTATCTTCGGAGCGGGTGTATCCATATCCTTTCTGCTTTCTTTTGCCCCGAAAAGAGTGAAAAGCAAAAACAAAGGAGCAATAACAGCAATAATCAAAGCAACACGTCCGTAACCGGTTCTTGCATTTCCGCCAAAAGCAAGCTCACCTGTTGTGAAAAGAGGAATACACATGGATGCGATAATACCGCCGATTCCCGCAAAAAGTGTGGCTCTTGCGGTAATACGGTTTCTCATGTCTCCGTCAGAAGAAAGAGCCGGAACCATGCCCCAGTAGGATATATCGTGCATGGTATATGTAATTGAATATGCAAAATAAATAACTCCAAAGAAAACCACAAAGCTCCAGCCCTGAAGATTTGTATTGAAAGCAAGATATATAACCACGCTGGTAAGCAGAATACCTGCAAGAAGCCAGGGCTTAAACTTACCGTATTTGCCTCTTGTTCTTTCGATAATATTTCCCATAATCGGGTCATTCAAAGCGTCAAACACTCTGGCCGCAACCATGATTGCGGTAATAACTCCAAGCTGGGCATTGGAAAGGTTTCTTGTATACAAAATAAATAAAAGAATATAGTTTGTGAAAAGGGAATACATCATATCCCTTCCCACTGTTCCAAGTGGATAAAACCATAAATTTTTTGTTTCCTGTTTCATAATCCCTCCGTATTAGCTAAGTTTATTCAACTGCCTCAATAAAATACATTCTTGAATCAAAATCCTTAAAAAGTCTGGTGTCATCGTTATATCCGGTTCCGCCAAAGGCCTGTGTAAGCTTGATCCCCGCATTATTTAAGGTCAGTCCGTTTACTATATAATCTTCTACTTCTCCGTTCATGTGTACAAACCTTGCTATGGTATTGTGCAGCAACGAATCCTTCTTAACATGAATGGGTGCCACCTGATTAATAAGGTCCCCGAATTCCTTAATATTATGCTTAAGGCCCACATTGTAAACATGATAATCAAGTTCTTCGGAAAGTCCCACGGTGCGAATCTTTCTGTAAAAAGAATTTGGTACGTTAAGTCCGGTCCATGTAACGGTAACCGCTTTCTTTTTGTCGGGAGAAACCACCATCCATTGCTCCTCACTTACTCTGAAGAAATCGCCAAAGAAAAAGGTATCCCGCCATTCCTTATATGTGGCTACATAAGCCTTTATTTTTTCAAATTCCTCTGTCTTGATTTCAGATAAATTTATTTCAAGGCCAAACACGCCAAAGGAAGCTATGTTAAATCTTGAATCAAGCGGAGTGTTTCTAAGTGTCTGATGATTGGGACAGGCTGAAATATGTGCCGTTACGGTGGACATTGGATATCCGTAGCTGTATCCGGTCTGAATAATGGTTCTTTCAACAGCATCCGTATCATCACTTCCCCAAATCTGCGGGAAATAGGATAAGATTCCAAGATCGAATCTGTTTCCCCCGGAAGCACAGCCCTCGAACAGGATGTCGGGAAACTCCTGTGTTAAAGTTGACATAATATCGTAGAGTCCCATGTAATATCGATGCAGTACCTCGCCCTGCCTTTCTGCCGGCAAGGTTTTTGAAAAGACATCCGAAAAGGTTCTGTTCATATCCCACTTAACGTAGTTAACACCTTTAATGCCAAATACCTGTCTCATGGAATCCTTCACATATTCCACAACCTCCGGATTAGAAAGATCCAGTATCATCTGATTTCTGCCAAGGGAATTTTCTCTTCCCGGAATTGTCATGGCGTATTCCGGATGGCTTCTGTAAAGGTCGCTGTCCTCGTTAACCATTTCAGGCTCTACCCATATTCCAAAATCAAGACCCAAGTCATGGACCTTTTCCGCAAGGGATTCTACACCGCCCGGAAGCTTTTTCTTGTCAACAGTCCAGTCGCCCAAAGAAGAGGTATCGTTATTTCTTCCCTTAAACCAGCCGTCATCCATTACAAAAAGCTCCACGCCGGCTTCTTTGGCCTTTTTTGCAAGGCCTAAAAGTCTTGACTCGTTAATATTAAAATAGGCCGCTTCCCAGGAATTTAATAAAATCGGTCTTGGCTTATATTTATATTTTCCTCTGACAATGTGCTTTCTTACAAAATGCTGCATATTAAGAGAAACGCCTCTGTAACCGTATGCTGAATAGGTCATTACAGCCTCCGGAGTTTCAAAGGATTCTCCGCCGCAAAGAAGCCATGTAAAGCCCTCAGGATTGATTCCCGATACGAATCTTGTCTTAAAGAAAGCATTCACGGAAACCGCTTCAAAATGGTTTCCCGAGTATACAAGATTGAAGCCGTAGCATTCGCCCGAGGCTTCTGTAGCATCGTTCTTGGTTAACATAACAAACGGATTGCTTCTGTTTGAAGAAACACCGCAATTGGATGAATTAACTAAAGTGCCATGCTCCACAATGCTTTCTGACTTATGCATTTCTCTTGCCCAGGCACCGCCAAAGGTAATGAATTTAAGTCCGCTTTCGTCAATATCAAGCTGCAGACTCATGATTCTTTTTATTTTAATCCTCTCGCTGCCCTCGTTTCTTACGACACACCTTCTGGTTATTACATCAGTACCTTCAAATACATTGTAATAAAGGTCAAGAGCCACGGGTTTGTGACGTTCCTTTAATGTAACCACCAGTTGCTCCATGTCACAGTCTTCTTCCGGAATTGCGTAGGGAAGCGTATTCATACCCTTTGGAACCTTTGAAACCAATGCCTTTTCAAAGATAAAATCCGATGTAACCGAGCCATCTTCATATTCAAGCTCTATGAATGGTGCTCTGTAATCTCCCTTTCCCACTGAAGAAATCTCAAGAAGCATATCCTCAGGCTGCAGTAATGAATCCTTTGTATAGGTTATTGTATTTCCCTTCATATGGCTTACTTTTTCAGAAAGAGCCCTGAAGGTTTCCGTTAGGCCATCTTCTTTTGCGGATATTTTTCCACCATAGTGCATATGCTCAAGAAGTCCCTCTTTGTTTACGCCGAAAACATAAGAGGTATTTTTAGTAATAAGAGCAAAATTATTATCCTTTACTACTATCATACAGGGCTCCTTTCCACGGTGAATTCAATACATTCTTCGCCGCACTGTCTGCTTTTTATTTTAAGTATCGCTTTTGATTCTTCGCCTAAAGCTACAGGCTTTGTCTTAATGTAAGTTCCCGCAAGACCGCCTCTGAAGCAGGTCACTTTATCGCCTATAATATCGATTTTTCCTTCAGTTTCAAGGCTGATCGGCTCGTTAAAAAATGTTGCCACATTGCCATAGTCGTCCACCGCTTTGATTCTTACGAGAGCCACGTCGTAGGACTTTTTATGAATCAGCCTTGTATGACTTGTGTCTATTTCAAAATGTACACCTTCGGAAGGCGCTTTTGTAACAGTCTTAACCACCTTACCTTTATATATTGCTTCAAAGGTATATATGGTTGATTCACCGCCCCAGTCACCGACATATTTATTAAATAAATCTACCGCATCGGTATACTTAAGACCGTGAATTGTGAGTGCCTTAAGAGCCAGAAGCATGGTTTTTAGGGACATATGGGACAATCCCTTCATTGCCACCTCATTGGCTATTACCTTTAGGTCCCTTTTTGCTGCCTTTGAATACTTTTCGTTATCATCTATGGCACTTCCGATGTAATCATCCACAAAAATCGGACCATGCTTTAATCCCTTATAGGGCGAATCACCCGGAAAATATTCATGAACGAGCTTCCCGTTTTTATACATCTTTACGCTGTCTGCATTGGATATAATCCATACCTGCCCCTTACAGCCCTCGGGATGCTCACCTATGTCCATGGATGAACTTACTTCAAGTATAGGCTTTTTCTCACAGTCAATGCCCTCCGCGGCATAAACAGAAGCTGCAAGCTTAGGGTTTCTGAACATATCCGTCACACCATGGTAACAGATTCTGTCCCCTGAACCAAAGTCCTTATGTGTGTTGTAATCAAACATACACCAGCCAAAAGAGCCTGCTATGTCTTCTTTTGATGTCACCGAATCAATAACCGTTGCATGTCTGATGGCATGCTCGGTTCTATGTTCCTCAGCATCAAAGGCCTTTGTAGGATACATATGACCGTTATATTCCGAAATGAGATATGGTTTTTCTTTATTGCTTGTTACGCTTTTTTTCTTATCACAGCCGGGAGTCTTTCCGTTGTGGCTAAAGTCGTTATAGGTATATACATCCTCAAATAAGTGACTTTTCTTAAAGTTTCTTACCCCACCGGTGGGTCTTGAAGGATCAAGTCTGTGAGCAGCTTCGTTGGTGGCTTTATAAAAATCGTCATCGTCCTGAGATTCATTGATTCTTACGCCCCAGAGAATAATCGAAGGGTGATTTCTATATTCAAGAACCATATCCTCCGTATTCTTCACAGCCTGTTCTTTCCAGGATGCATCACCTATGTGCTGCCAGCCGGGCATTTCGGTAAATACCAAAAGACCGATTTCATCGCAGCGCCTTAAAAAGGCATGGGACTGAGGATAGTGTGAGGTTCTTACCGCATTGACACCAAGTTCGAACTTTAATATGTCAGCATCCTTAATCTGCATTGATTCAGGCATTGCATATCCTGTATAGGCAAAGCTCTGATGCCTGTTAAGTCCTCTGATTTTTACTTTCTTACCGTTTAAATAGTAGCCGTCCTTTAAGAATTTGGAGTCTCTTATACCAATCATTTCCTCATGACAGTCAAGGACCTTACCGGAAGCATCCGATAAAACCGTCTTCACACAGTAGAGCTTTGGATTATCCATATCCCAAAGTTCAACATCCTGCAAAGCTGCGCAGTAGGTATTTGGCTTCTTCCCCGGAATCAGTTTAAGCTCCTTTTCATCAAGAAACTGTCTTATTGATACATTTTTCTTTGTTTCAAGGTTAAGTTCAAGCTCCGTATTAAGCCTTATACCGTCTTCAAAGGTGGAATAATAGAAAGCATTCTTTATATAGTCTTTATTTCTTACGGTTACATACACATCTCTGTAAATTCCGCCATAGGTCATATAGTCAATCACAAAACCAAAGGGGGGCTGATTGAGAGTTTCCCTGCTGTCAACGCAAAGCACCAGATCTATGGAATTACCCGGAGTTGAATACTTAGTTATGTCAACTTCAAATGTCGTGTATCCACAGGAATGTGTACATATTTCCTCTCCATTTATGTAAACCGTGCATCTATGCGCCACGCCTTCAAATGTAAGTATTACGGATTTATTCTCCCATTCACCCGGAACCGAAATGATCTTTCTGTATCCGGATACTTTCTGGTACATGCCCTCACTGAAATAGTTGTAAGGAGTCTCACAAACCGTATGAGGAATAGATACATTTTCTGTTTCAATATCACCATTATTGCTTAAAAAGTCCGAAGAAAACTTGTCCACAAAGGACCAGTCATCATTAAGATAATATCTTTTACCCATCTAACCTCCTACTTTACGGCAATTCCATCCACAAGGATGTTAACAACTTCAGCTAAAGCGTTTTTGTATGGAATTCTGTTTCTGACAAGTACATCCCTTTGGAAAAACTGTTCAAGGGAAGCTTCAAGCATCATCTTCACAAGAGGGATTCTTACCGGCCTTATTACGCCCTCCTCCTGGCCCTTCTCTATAAGGGCTATTGAAGTTTCCCAACCGGTCTCCAGCCTTTCCTCAACCTTTTTATAAATACTTGGAAACTTATCCTTCAAAAGAAAAAGCTGTGAAAAATCCACTTCGGAATAGCTTTCCGGCATAACGCCCAGAATCTTTCGTATTTTCTCCACGGTGGAAAGACTTTCATCCTCCAAAACCTTCTGCTCGCTTTCCTTAATTCCGTCAAACAAATAGTCAACCATCCTTAAGAACAGTTCTTCCTTGTCCTTAAAAAACAGGTACATGGTTTTCTTGCTTATATGGCAAAGCTTTGCAACATCGTCCATGGTGAACTTAAGTCCCTTTTCATTAAAGGCCTGAATACAGGCCTGCATTATATCAATCCGTGTTTCTTCACCGCTCTTAATTTGTCTTGACATGTGTTCTCCTTTAGGAAACTCGGAAACTATTTTTAGTTTCTTGGTTTCCTTTATCGTAACATTACATACAAAAATAGGCAACAAAAAAAGCGCCGAAAATCGGCGCCTGTTTTTGTGTATTTTACCATTCGGTAAGTATCTTTAATATAAATTCCCAAACTCTTTCTGCAGAAGAAAGTGACATGCGTTCCTTAGTGGTATGTATATCAAACATATTGGGACCAAAGCTTACGCAGTCAAGGTTTTCTATCTTTTTAGCAAATACTCCGCATTCAAGTCCTGCATGAAGTGCCATAACAAGAGGCTCTTTGCCATACATTTCCCTATAGGTTTCGATCATTTTCTCCCTTAAAGGTGAATCCTTTCTGAAAGCCCATCCGGGATAATCTCCGTGGACATTTACCTTCACTTCGAAGTCTCCTGCGATTTTTACAAGATTATCAATAAGCTCCTGCTTCTTTGCATCAATATTACTTCTTACGGAAATACTTAAATTCATACCCTCTGAATCCATGGAAACAATTCCCTGGTTAAGGCTTGTCTCCACAAGTCCCTCAATGTCACTGCTCATGGCCATTACTCCATTGGGAAGAGCCGCAAGGAAATATTCCAAACCGTTTTTAAGATTTCTCTGCCAGCTCATTGACTCTGCGGGAGTATCAAGCTTTGTGAGGCTGAATTTAACACCTGTTTCAAGAGCTGCATATTCTTCAAATACCTCAAACTTGATAATTTCAAAAAGTTCCGGTTCTATAGGTTTACATAACAGTATTGCTTCGCAACTGTTTGCGATTGCATTATCTGCGGTACCACCGGTAATATTATTAACCGCAAGAAGAAGCTTTGCATCTGAAAGTTTTTTCAGAATGCGGCCCATAATTACTATGGCATTTGCCCTGTTCTTGTCTATTTCCGTGCCTGAGTGACCGCCCAAAAGTCCGCTTATGGAGATTTTTACGGCTTCCCCCTGCTCATATTTATACTCGGGCATAGGGAACTTAAAGTCAATTCTAGCACCGCCGGCGCAGCTGACTAAGAAAATACCCTCTTCTTCAGAGTCGATATTAAGCATTGTGGCACCCTTGCAGCAGGATAAGTCAATAACATCCGCACCAAGCATACCGATTTCTTCATCCACGGTAACCACAAGCTCAAGTCTTGGAAGCTTATGCTCCGTATCTGCCAAAAGTGCAAGACCGTAAGCTACGGCAATACCATCGTCTCCGCCAAGGCTTGTGCCCTTAGCAAAAAGAAAGTCTCCGTCTTTTTCAAGTTTAAGACCTTCTTTGGTCATATCTATGTCCATATCCGCATCATGAACCGCAACCATATCCATATGTCCCTGAATGATTACAGGAGGCTTATCTTCAAGACCTTCTGATGCTTCACGTATTATAATCACATTATTAGCGTTGTCCTGGGTATACCAAAGACCATGCTCCTTAGCAAAAGAAACAAGCCAGTCACTGATTATCTTAGTATTTCCTGAGCCATGGGGAATTGAGCAAATCTGTTCAAAATATTCTAAATAAGTCATAACTTCTCTTCCGATTCTTCATAAATAAATCTTCCCGCAGAAAAGTTCTGCGGGAAGTATATTAGGTTTATTAGGAATAGCAAATTACGCTTCCTTTTCAATAGCCTTCTTTGCTACTTCGCAAAGTGCCTTGAAATCATCAGCATTATTAACTGCAAGTTCTGCCAACATCTTTCTGTTCATATCTACGCCGGCAACCTTTAAGCCGTACATAAACTTAGAATATGAAAGACCGCTGAGTCTTGCTGCAGCATTAATACGAGCAATCCATAACTGTCTGAACTGACGCTTTCTCTCCTTACGTCCTGCATAAGAAGAAGTAAGAGCTCTCATAACAGCCTGCTTAGCTGTTCTGTACTGGTTAGAGCGAGCTCCTCTATAGCCCTTAGCGAGCTTTAATACTCTATTGTGCTTTTTCTTGGCATTCATGCCACCTTTAATTCTAGCCATTTCATTTCCTCCAATCTACTTCTTACATGTAAGGTAAGATCTTCTTCATGTTCTTTACATTTGTCTGGTCCGTAATAGCGGGCTTTCTTAAATTACGCTTTCTCTTTGTAGACTTCTTGGTTAAGATATGGCGCTTGTAAGCTTTGCTTCTCTTTAACTTACCGGTTCCTGTAACTTTAAAGCGCTTTGCAGCTGCTCTGCTTGTTTTCATCTTGGGCATTGTAATTTCCTCCTAAACTTTATCTATTTTATCCGGATTAGTTCTTCTTGCCGGCTAAAAACATTGTCATTGAACGACCTTCAACTTTTGCTGCCTTTTCAACTGTTGCACAGTCTGCAAGACCTTCTGCAAAATCATCAAGAATATGCTTGCTGGTCTGCATATGAGCCATTTCACGTCCTCTGAAACGAAGTGTAACCTTTACGCGGTCCCCTTCCTTTAAGAACTTCTTGGCTGCGCTGATCTTTGTATTAAGATCATTTGTATCAATATTGGGTGTTAAACGAATTTCCTTGATTTCTACTACGTGCTGTTTCTTCTTAGCTTCCTTCTCACGCTTCATCTGTTCATATTTGAACTTACCGTAGTCTACAATACGACATACGGGAGGCTGTGCATTGGGTGCAATCTTTACAAGATCCACGCCTGCTTCTTCAGCAAGTGCAAAAGCTTCCTTTGAAGACATAATTCCCAGCTGTTCGCCGTTTTCTCCGATGACACGAACCTCTTTGTCACGGATCTGTTCATTAATCATTAATTCGCTAATAGTTGTTCCCTCCATGCCTTAAGGCAAAAATCGAGCAGGCTGTCTCCTACTCGATTGATTAACATTCGCCAACTACCCGGATTAATACAAGCATATCCATGTGCTTGGCTCATTGTCAAAACAAAAAAGTGGACACACAGTATCCACTTTCATTAATAAATAAGACCAATGGTCGCTTATTCAGTAATATTAACCGCCGTTAAGCCCAATGCCACGGGGTGAGAGGGATACTCTGCTTCGTTCATATATTCACGTACTTTGATAAGATAACATTACTTGCAACATTTGTCAACAGGTTTCTTTATTATTCTGCTGCCCATCCTGAAAGGTATGCTTCCTGCTCAGGAGTAAGTACATCAATCGCAAGGTTCATGGCCTTTAACTTGCAGCGACCGATTTCATCATCGATGGAATCAGGAATATCAATAACCTTTGTTACAAGCTCATCCTTGTGGTCCACAAGCCACTTAAGGCTTAATGCCTGTACTGAGAAGGACATATCCATAATTTCTGCGGGATGTCCCATACCGCAGGCAAGGTTAACAAGTCTTCCTTCACCGAGCACGTTAAAGGTACGTCCGTCTGCCATTGTATAGCCGATGATATTCTTTCTTCTGGTCTCAGCCTTAACAGCATGCTCTCTTAAGTATGCCACATCGACTTCACAGTCAAAGTGTCCTGCGTTACAAAGAATAGCCTGATCCTTCATAACCTTAAAGTGTCTGTCCACAATGACATCCTTACAGCCTGTAACCGTTACGAAAATGTCACCGTATTTTGCTGCTTCATCCATTGGCATGATTCTGAAGCCGTCCATGGTGGCATCAAGAGCCTTGAAGGGATCAACCTCCGTTACAATAACATCAGCTCCCATTCCCTTAGCTCTCATGGCAACACCCTTACCGCACCAGCCGTAACCTGCAACAACAACGGTCTTTCCGGCTACAATAAGGTTTGTGGTATCCATGATTGCAGTCCAGACCGACTGGCCAGTGCCGTACTTGTTATCATAATAATGCTTTGCCTTTGCATCGTTAACTGCCATCATGGGACAGGGAAGAATGTTCTCTCTTTCGCGGGCCTTAAGTCTGTGAATACCTGTTGTGGTTTCTTCACAGCCGCCGATAAGACAGTCTGCATATTCTTTACATCTTCCGCTTAAAAGATTAATCAAATCTCCACCGTCATCAACTATAAGATGAGGATGGCATGCAAGAGTTTCAACTAAAAGTTCTTCATATTCTTCAGGTGTAACACCGTATTTACCGAAGGTTTCAACACCCATCTCGTTTACTGCTGCTGCCACATCATCCTGGGTTGAAAGGGGATTGCAGCCTGTTAAATAAACCTCCGCACCGCCCTTTGCAAGAACAAGACCAAGATTTGCGGTCTTTGCTTCAAGATGTACTGAAACAGCTATTCTCAACCCCTTAAAGGGCTTTTCTTCTTCAAATCTTTTTTCAATTTCCGAAAGGGCAGGCATAAAGGAACGTACCCATTCGATTTTCTTTCTGCCTTCGGGTGCAAGTGAAGGATCTTTAATATTGCTCATATGTATCTCCTATAAATATTTTTCTACAATTTTACCGACTTCATTGTACACTCTTTCGGTATCAATAGTCAAAAGAATACGGTCCTTCATGACAAACTCACCGTTAATCATTACAGAATCCACTTCCGAACCGTTTGCTGAATAGCAAAGAGAGGAAACAATGTTGTTTGCTGGAAACATTGAAGGGTTCAGAAGATCGAGGAATATAATATCCGCAATAGCTCCTTCCTTAATAACTCCAAGTTTATCTTCCATATGAAGCGCCTTTGCTGCATTTACCGTGGCAGCCTTTACAACATATTCCGAAGGAAGAGCTGTTGAATCCTTTGCAATTCCCTTATGAATAAGAGAAAGAAGCCCCATTTCCCTGAACATATTAAGTGTATTATTGCTGGCACAGCCATCCGTACCTACTGCAATATTGATGCCCTTTTCTTTCATTTCAGACACAGGTGCAAAACCGTTTCCAAGCTTTGTATTGCTGGCCACATTGGTTACCACTGTTGCGCCGCTTTTAGCAAGGATATCAATATCGTCGTCACGAAGCTTAACACAATGGGCAAGAATGGTTTCATCGTCAAGAAAGCCTATATCACTAAGAAGCTTAACGGGAGTTTTGCCATAATTCTTTATGCAGTCATTAATTTCCGTATCGCTTTCGGATAAGTGAGTCTGATGAAGAAGCCCAAGCTTCTTACTTTCCTCCACAACCTGTGACATGAGTTTAGGTGAGGCGCTGTATATGGCATGTGGAGAAAGAATAAATTTAATCATGTCAGATTCATATTCTTCCTTTTCATCCAAAGCTTCCTTAAATCTTCTGTATCCGTCGGTATAAAGGTCCTCACCCACAAGGCCTCTTCCGATAAAAGCACGAATACCTGCATCACGCGCAGCCTTTGCAGACTGGCAGCGGTACATATGCATATCAACATAAGAAGTGGTACCTGTTTTAATCATTTCGGCAAAAGCCAGCTGATTGGTCCAGTAAGCTGCCTCCACGGGAAGCTTGTCCTCCACAGGCATACACCTGTTAAATAGCCATTCGCCAAAATCCACATCGTCAGCATAGTTTCTTAGTACTGACATGTAAGCATGGGTATGCATATTAATAAGTCCCGGCATAATGAACTTATTCTTTGCGTCAATTATTTCATATTCTTTTGTACTGTCCTCTTCAAAAGAAAGAACCTTTCCATGAACATAGAGAGGACTTTTCACAATTGAAAGCTTATCTTCGTTAAGAACAAGAATCTTACCGTTTATAATCTTTTTATCCATTACACTCTCCCTAAATGCACTTAACAAGATTTACTATTATGTCAACCAGACATTCAGCCGCAATATTCTGGAATTTATCAAAATCAAGTGAAGCAGTATCATCGGCAGTATCCGAAATGCTTCTTATTACCACAAAAGGCACATTATTTAAGTATGCGGTATGTGCCACTGCACAGCCCTCCATTTCAGCGCAAAGAGCTCCTGTCCTTTCAAGGATTTCTTCCTTAGTATCTTTGGAAGCCACAAATAAGTCTCCGGTGGCTATTCTTCCCACATGAACACTTTCGGTTCCTGCAATTTCCACTGTTTTCTCCAAAAGGCTCTTATCCGCATAATAAACTTCCTCAAGAGGATCAAAGCTCTTTATGACAAATTCCTGCATATCATGATATACAAGCTCACTGCCGATTACCAGATCAAGCTGCTTAACCTGCTCCTGAAGGCTTCCGGCAAGACCGGTCTGAATAATTGTGGAAGGTGAAAATCTGTCAATCAGAGCCTGGGTATGCATGGCTGCATTAACCTTACCCACACCGCACTTGCAAATAACCACTTCGGTTTCGTTAAGAACACCCTTGTGGTATTCAAGACCTGCAATCAAACACGTATCGTAGTCGGTTAAAAGATTAACCAAAGCCTCCATTTCAACGTCCATAGCAGCAATAATTCCTATCATTATCGTTCCCCCCTCAAAGGAAATATTTACACACTTTTTATTATAACCAATTTATTATTATCAAACAATAAAACAATACCCATCAACCATAAAGATTGATGGGTAAATATTATTTATGCATTCTTGCCGCAACACTTTTTGTATTTCTTACCGCTTCCGCAGGGGCAGGGATCATTGGGATATACCTTTGTAGCCTTACGGATGGTCTGTGAAGCCTTCTGCTCCTTGTAAAGCTCAGCCTGCTTCTCTTCTGAAAAGATGTTGTTCCATTCAGGAAGGTTGTAAAGCCAGTCAGCCTTTGCTGCTACCATGTTCTTATAAAGAAGTTCCTTATCAAAGCCTAAGTTAACAACTGTATCAGCTTCCATGGTCTCTATGGGATTGGGATTAACAAGTGAATCATTAATACCATCAAGGAAACCTGTCATAATAAGCTGTGTAACCTTGTATTTCTTTGCAAGCTCTGCAACGGTTCCGGTTACTACTTCATCGGGCTTCTTAAGAAGTTTTTCGTAAATTCCTTTTTCCTTTTCAAAATAATCATTCCAAAGAGTCTGGAGTGTCTTTGAATCCTGCTCCTCTGAATATGCGCTTGAACGCCATTTCTCAAGTAATGTCTGTGCCATATTGTTTCTCCGTTTTTGAAGTTTATATTACTCTTCCCTGCGTAGTTTAGCATAGGAAACTTTTCTTTGCAATATTTATACTATTTATCCTCAAAAAAGTCAAAATCCGCAATTGTATGCCTGTGGATAAGCTTTCCTATGAGCCAAATATAAATCCATGCAAGTATGGGAAGTACTATCGAAAGACCTACACTTATCCTAAGAAAGTCCTTTGCCCAGGGTGCTTTTATGAATATCAGTACCACAGTAAAAAGATACATGAGTACAATCAGTAAAAGAGCTACGGACGCAGCAATTCTTTGGGACTTTTTATATTTCGATTCAAAAGGAACAGCCTCGGAAAGCGCCTTAAGAGCTGCTTCCGCTTCCTTAACTCCCTTGAACACAACACCATGCATTCCTGCGGCATTTGCACCTTCTATATTTTTCTCAAGATCGTCAAAAAATACGCACTCCGAAGGATTTAATTTGTATTTATCAAAGAGGCACTGATAAATTGCCGGATCCGGCTTTATTACCTTCACATCACAGCTTAAAATATAGCCGTCGGTTTCCTCGATAAAACTTAACGCATCCCAACATTCTCTTACAGCCTTATAAGACATATTAGAAAGACAATATACTTTGTAGCCTCTTCTTTGTAAGTCCTTAATCCAGCCCCGTGTGTAAGAAAAAATGGTAAGAAGCCCGTTTATATTTTCAAGAACCTCTCTGATTTTATCCTCCATTTCGGGATCGTTTTTAACAAAAGCGGCAAGTACTTCTTCGTCCGAAAGCACTCCTCTGTCAATTTCATTCCAGGCAGGATCCTTTACCGTCGCCTTAACTACTCTTTCATATTCTTCATCCGTTAAGCCAAATTTTCTGAAAAAATCCTCCCAACCGAACTTAACCAGTACATTTCCTATATCAAAGACCACATTTTTAATCATAACTAACCTACTTTTCGTATTTATCCATTATTTCCATGAGAGAAGGAGCAGCTTCAGGGTATTTCCTGATAATATCCTTCACCTCATCGCCGGCTTCAAGTGCTATCTGCTCATTGTATTCAAGCTGCTTGCGAAGTTTTTGCCTTCTTCCTATGAGATGGTGTTTAACCTCCACCATTTCCTTTCTGTCATACAAAGCATCCGACTGGCCTATCCAAAGTTCCGGATCCGTAACTCTGGTGCTTCTTAAAAATCTTAAAAGTTTGGTGGTTTCTATGTCAAAAGAAGCCTCATTTCTCTCAAAAGACTTACGCTCTTCCCTTTCCTTAATGTACCTGTCGTAAAGTAAGCGAAGTTCGGATGCTGCTGATACCTCATACTTTGTATAAAGATAATCCAAAAGATTTTTATTGTTTACAAAGCGTATTTTCACCTTGTTTTCAAGAAGAATCAGCTCGTTATAGGTGCTTTCTATCCGCCTCTTCTCAGCAAGAAAGTCTGCATATCGGATATAAATTATCGTAATTGAAACCGCAAGAAAAGCAATTGTAATGTAGTAAAAAACAGTAACATCCCACTTAAGAAACATATTGAGTGAAAAAAGAATCAAAAGAAGGGCAACCGTTGCCACCATAATAAGAACGGTTATGCTTCTTGAACTTTCAATGGAGGCTGAAACCTCTCTTTTACGGTAGGAGTAGGCCTGCTTCTCTTTATCAAGTCTTGAAAGATCGCTTTTCACCCGGCCTCTGTAGTCCTCTTCTTCGGTGAGCTTTTTTATGGCATCCGGAATTTCATCCGCAATTGCGTCGACCCTGTTATATTCATGCTCGGTCATTACGCTCTTTTTGGACACATAGCTGTCATGCTTCTTTCTGAGTTCATGAATTCTTCTGGCAATTTCAGACAGTTCCTCCCTGTCATCCTCGGAAAGTGCATCAATCTCTTCCATATCCGTAAGATATGATGTAACAAGGGAATATTCCGCAGTGATTCTGTCAATTTCTTCGGAAGCATCCCGCATCTGTTCAAGACAGCTTATGACATACCGCTCCCTAAGGTAGGGATCGTTTAAGTTTATCTCGTCCTTAAGAGCGAAACTACCCTGATTATCTCTGCCCGCATCTATGGAGTTTTTCTTAAAAAGTCCCGAAAAGAAGTCCTTAATCATTCTCTGGTAATTCCCTTTTCCGCTTCTAATGCAATCTCTCTGTAGTCTGCCTTTAATTCTTCGGTCATTTTTGCAATTTCGTGATAGTACTCAAGCGCCTCACCGCTGTCTTTTTTTGCAAAAAGCTCTTTCATGGCCTTTGCACTGTCTGAGTCATCAAATTCACGCTTTGCGTTTTCGTACTCGCCTTCAAGGGGTATGCTCATACGGTATGCGCTTTCCTCGTCGGCAATGATTCGTATATATTCGTCCTCAGACACCTTAAGCCTTGTGGCTGTGAGGAAATGTCTGTAGGCGGCCTCGTCATTATTTAATTCGTAAGCCTTCTTAAAACATTCAATTGCAGAGTCAAAAAGATACAAAGCCATATAGGTTACACCCATATTGTTATAGGCCTTGCTGGTTAAGTCCACTTCGTCCTCCGAAACATTTTCAATGAGATGCTCGTATTCTCTGAGTGCCAAAAGAAAATGTCTGTTTTCATAAAGAAAATCAGCTTTTGCCTTCCACTTTTCAAATATATTCATGGAAGCGTTGAGTTTAAGAATGCTTTCAACCTTTTCAATTTCGTCCTTGTTGTAATAGCCGGCATATTGAAGAATGGTACCCACAAAGGCACCCGGCATGGCATTCTGATTAATAAGCTGATATAAATCTCTTGCCAGTGCCGGAAGTCCAAGCTCCACATTAATCCACTCCACAAGTTTTCTATCCATTATTTCCCTGTCAATTAAGAAGGCATTTTCATATATCACATAACAAAGTTCTTCCAGGGAATATAAATTCGCATAAATTTTTTCAAAATAGTAGGGATTCTTTGCAAGACTGCCCGTACATACCAGTACTCTGTTTGTCATAAACTGATTTCCTCCTTCCACTCAATTTCAGAGGAGGGGAACAGCTCTCCAAAGCCCATATCTTTGATTGTAACCTGCATTCTGTCTTCCGAAAGCATTACTATATCAATCTTAATACGGCTGGTTTTTACAGGTCTCTTGGGAAGATCCCCAAGTGTTATGTCAATCACTTCGGGATTTTTCCCGGTAAGGGGAGTGATAACAAAGGATACCTTGTTACCCTTATCAAGTATAACCTGGCAGGAGCTTTTTGCTTCATACCAGTTAACACCCGCATCAAGAAGAGGCATATAGCCGGCTTCTCCGTTTTTAAGTACGTTCAGACCCACATTGGCCTTAAGCTTTTCATTACCAAGGAAAACATGGGACTCGCTTAAAAGAGTTTTTACGATTTTATTTTTGGCTGAAAAGGCCGCTCCCTTTGAGTAAAGGTTATTTCCTTCAAAAACCCTGGCCTTTCTGCACATATATCTTATGGTTTCTCTAAAAATCTCCTGTCTGAAGTTTTCTCCAATAAAATAAATGGCCGAATAGTTTTTGTCGCCGCAAATATCCTCTAAAAGGTTACAAAGATTAATATCTGCGTTCTTTGCCTCTTCTGAATTGATTATTAAGTCCTTAAGCCCCTCAGTTGTAAAGGCAAGGTAGGATTTTGAATCAATAAAGGCAACTATTGGTGTGGTATTTTTATTGCACTCCATCCTGTAGGACTTAAGATGCTTTCCGGAAAAGTCCAAAAGAAGCACATTTTTCTGCCAAAGCTCGGTGGGCTGATAGATAGTATAATAGTAAAAGCTTTCAGTATGATTCTGGAAGAATATATTATCGGTTTTTAGGTTTAATGAGGCCACTGCCTCAGACAAAACCTCAATAAGACCGGTATCAAGGTCCGGCACGGAAATCATCACCGATACAATTCTATTTAAGGGTGCCACCGAAGTAATAAGCGAAAGGGAACGCTTTAGGAAAAGCGCAATGAGCTGGGCAGGTCTGAAAGACATGTCTCCAACCTCAATATCCGCGCCAAGAACAGCCTTTTCAATGAGTCTGTCAATGAAAAAGCCCTCCTCCTGATTGTTCTTTACAGCTTCTTTACCCACAAACCACTGATTTACTTCTTTTCGCTTGAAAAGAGCCATGGGTATCAGGTAATTTGCTCCTCCGGAAACCGTTGAAAGGGTTTCCACACCCTCACCGTCAACAAAGCCATAGCTTATCTGGGCATAATCATCCGTAAGATCAAAGCCTACAACGATTTCTCCGTTATTCGATTTTGTACTTTCCTTGAAAATGTCCATCAGTTCCTCTTCTGTTACTGCAAAGTGAATAGCTTCTTTATGACATAAGCATGCTTGTGATAATCATATAAAAGATTATTCACGGTGTCATAATCCTGCAGAGTCTTTGCAATAACTATATCGTTAACTTCGTTAAATCTTGAATTTTTAATCTCTCCGCTAATATCGCTTTTCTGTATATTAGCGCTTTCAGTAAGCAGTTCCTCTCCACCTTCCACCTCTGTGATGTAGTAGAGAAGATTTTCTCCAAAGAACAAAATGAATGCCTTTGCATGAACACCGCCGAACATATCCTGCATTTCTTCGGTTACATACTCTCCGGGAACATCCTCGTCCCCTTCGATTATGTAGTGAATATACACCTTTTTCCCCGGATCGGTCTTGTATTCAACAATGGTCTTATCGGAAAACTGGTCCACTCCGGGATAATATTCCCTTAAGAAGCTTTTATAGAAGGACATGTAAATTCCTGCGGTAATCAGGTCCTCAAGGTACTCGGAAATAATGGGCTTTATGGTATCATCTATTTCCTTCATATTTTCTGAATAGTACTTTAGGTAAGCAAGCTTACTTACGGTCTGCATCTTTTCGCCACGGATTTTAAGCTTTGTAAGTTCCTCAAAAACCACCGGCTCCATTATCTGTTCCTTCACAAAATAATCAAAGGCGCACTGGGTTATATAGGCGTTCTGAACATTTGAATTAGCACCGCCCTGCAGATACTTTTTGTAAATGTCCATGCGCTCTGATACAAAATAGCCTGTATAAAGCATCTGTATCAGCATTCTCTCGCAGAGACCGTATATTTCCACATCGAAATTTACGGCTGTCTTAAAGAGCTTACGCATATCCTTTGTAAGTCCCGTAAAGTTATCAACAAGGTATTTAAGAACAACCTCATCGTATTTTCCCCTAAAGAAGGTGGAAACGGAAAGTCTTGTAACTCCCTCGTCAGGAGCAGACTCATTCCTTGAAATCAGTTTGGAACAAAGCTTAACAAGGTCTCTCTCATCCGCTCTTTCAATGCCATAGTTAACAGCCCAGTCAAAGGCCTTGTCGTACATTCCGCGAAGAATCATGTATTTAAGGGCCTGAACACGGTTCTTCTGGGAAAGAGTATCCGGGCTTAATGACTCAAGTATTTCGTCTAATTCCCTGATATTGTCATTATCGTAATAATACTCAATGAGTTTTCTTTGAATTTCAGCCTTATAGTCATCATCGATTTCTTTGGCATTAAGGATATTTGCAAAACGTTCCCTGGTTTCATCTGTAATTTCAACCATTTCGGAGCTGCATTCGCAGGCATATACATCGAATTCCAGATTGTCCTTTATTATTGGCAAAAGCTTTGTGGCAAGACGACCGGGAACCATAAGCATTTCCAAATCATATTCTGCGGATGCAGAATAACGGTTTGTGAAACCATCCTCAAAAAGAACCGTGAAGTCTCTGTTGTACAAAGGAACATATGCTGCACCGTCAACCACAGGGTAGATGCTTTCAACACACTCATGCATCTGGTAAATGCAAACCTTGGTAAAGTTTTTGTTTTCCACGGAAATTTTGTGCGTAAACAAAATCTTTGAAAGGGCCTTTGCCATCTCTTCAGTGAGATAAACATCCGATAGCACATAGCGATAGATAATAGCCATATCCTTGTTCATATGACCCTCAAGGATTTCAAGGACTGCAAATTTCTCAATCTGCTCCTTGTAACTTTCGAAAATGTCCGGCATTGACTCTCTTGCTGCGATAACCCTTGAGTACAAATAAGCAGCACATTCCCAGTTTAGAGTGCTTTCATAGGAAAAATACAGATATACCATTTTAGGAATCCTGGTATCCTTAGATAAGTCCGTGGATTCCATAAAATACTCGTATAATTTGGTAATTCTTAACTCTTCTTCCACCGCAAGAAGATACCAGTTATGGGCCTCCTCGTCGGTTCTGTTACCCTTTATAAGAAGTTCACAGATAATGGTGGCTGTATTAAGTGAAGGTATAAGTTCATAGCATTTTTTCAGAAGTTTATATACTCTGTCTGAATAACGCTTTTCTTTTGATGCAAGATATACGAATTGGCCGATAAGGTCATCAGTTAAAAGCTCCTTATTTGCAGCATATCTGAATATTCTAAGTTCCAACTCCGTAAGTTTTGACAAAAGTCCCGGATTTCCGTAAAGCATATTTATGGCTTCCACATAAAACATGGGACTTATGCAGCCCTTTTCCAACTGGTCTGTAATAAACAGCCACTTTTTGGAGGGACTGATGGCAAATTCCTCTGAAAGGTACAAAAGAAGCCAGCCGATTCGCCAGTCAGAGGTATTACGGGCATAGATTTTCTCCACCTCATCAGTAATGGCATCAATATAATTATCTTCCCTGTTATACATGGTGGTAAGATACAAATAGTAAGCCCACAAGGCCTCCGGATAGTCAGCGTTATTCTGAAACTCATTCTCAGCCTGATCAAGAATCCACTTGGCCTCGTTAAAGCGCTCTTCCGCAATTAAAAGCTGAGCCTTAAAAAGCTTCGGGAGAAGTTTCTTTTCATAGAGCTGCTGCATTCTGTCTACAACATGGCCTGTTTCCGTAAGCCAGGTGTCCACGTTGATTTTTTTAGTTCTGAAGGCCTCGTAATATGTAAGCATCTCAATTTTTGCATTGGTATACTCAAGATGCCTTGAATGCTCTGACTTCTGAACTATCTCGTTATTAACAACCACCTTCACGTCAAAGGCGCAATAGGAATTAAAGAAGTGAAGTCTTCCGTAATTTATGCCACCGTGAAGATTGTCGGGATTAATTATAACCGGGAAGCTTAAATAGTTTCCAAGGAAATCATTGTCGGTTATTTTAGGCTTGGAAATAGAAAGAAAGGCTCCGTCCGCTTCCACATTTAAGTCGGTATAACCCCAGCCGTTTCTCGTGATATTAACATATTCTTCGATAATACCCATGGGATCGTTTATGGTGATGCTGTCCCTTTCGGGCATGAACTCAACGGGCTGCTTTTTATTGATGGAAAGAAGAAATTCCTCTACATTTTGCTCATTACCGTAGAATCTTGAAAGACCGATATAAATCTTTTTGTATCGTAAATCGTTACCGGAAAACAATTCGATGAAACGGTCCGAATAGAAAAGTTTAACCGCCTCTTCCCAGTTGGATTTGGCAAGGTTTGTAAAATGAAAAAGATTTTTTATATTTCCGAGGCTTGAATCAATGACCTTAGCCTGAATTGTGACAACATAGGGAAGATAGTACTCGCCCTGATTGGATACGATAACGAACTCACCCTGAATAACGTCCCCTTCTTCAAGGCCCTTTGCATTGAAGGTATAAAAAATCTCTGAGATATCTCCGCTAAACTCTGTTGTAACGACTCTCATACGCATATCGTTACAGAAAACATGGCCCTCTGTGTCTCTGCCGGGAATTCCCTGCACCACAAAGGCACCCGCGTACTCTTCCCCGGGACAGAGCGAGAGTTCAATACGGGACACGGATAAGTCCAGTGACCCTTTTTCGTAGGCAAATTTTCCACTTAAAATTTTTTCCACAGTCTGTCTCATCAGGGAATTACACTCCAAAAGCAAAGTAGATACCTGCAAATTTGCATAGGTATGCTATAATAAGTTATTATATCATTTATCTTTATATAAGTGAAACAAAACTTAATGAACGGATGGCAAAAAATGGAGCATAAAGAGCACTTCCACGGAAGCGATTTGGAAAAGATTGAAAAAGTATACGGCATAAAAAAAGAGGAGATAATTTCCTTCTCCGCAAATGTTAATCCACTGGGACTTTCTCCCCTTGTAAAGAAGGAATTAGCCGCACACATAGATTGTCTTACAGCATATCCCGACAGAGAGTACAGTGAGTTAAGAAGAGTAATTGCTAGTTATGTAAACTCAACTCCCGAAAACATTCTTGTGGGTAACGGTTCCACCGAACTCATCTCACTTTTCGGAAAGGTATGTCACCCTAAAAATGCTCTTATATTCGGACCCACATATTCTGAATATGAGCACGAAATCACCCTTGCCGGAGGCTTTTCAAGATACTTTGAGTTAAAAGAAAGCGATAACTTTCTGGTAAATATTACTGCCTTAAAAGAAGCATTAAAGGAAGAAACAGACCTTCTTGTAATCTGTAATCCCAACAACCCAACAAGTGCACTGATTTCCTTAGCTGAAATGGATGAAATAGTATCTTACTGTGAAGCACTTAACATTAATGTAATCGTTGACGAGACTTACATGGAATTTGTGGAAAATTTCGAGTCGGTCACTGCAATTTCTTTAACGAAGAAATACAAAAACCTTGTGGTATTAAGGGGCATTTCAAAGTTTTTTGCTTCCCCGGGACTTCGTCTTGGATACGGTGTCACTAAAAATACGGAGCTTATTAAGCAAATAAAGGAATTACAGATTCCCTGGTCAATAAACTCCTTAGCGGAAGTTGCGGGACGCCTTATGTTCAGTGACAGTGAATATATTAAGCAGACCAAGGATTACATTGCCGCCGAAAGAAAGCATTGCTATGAGAGACTGCTTTCAATACCCTCCCTTAAGGTTTATGAACCCACCTGTAACTTTATTCTCTGCAAAATCATTAAGGGAACCACAACTGCCCAGGATCTTTTCGATGAGGCTATTAAGGAAAAGCTTATGATAAGGGATTGCGCAAGCTTTACCTTCCTTGATGAATCCTTCTTCCGCTTCTGCTTTATGAAAAAAGAGGACAACGACAGACTGATAAATATTATCGAAAAAGTATTTAATGCATAAAAATCAAGGCGGCCATGAGGCCGCCTTTAATTATTTCTCTGTAAGTTTCAAAAGAATATCATTACTTCTTTGTATGAACTTTGTCATATTTTCAGGTGAAAGAGGTGCCTGCTGAAGCTTTGCCAGGTCATAAAGCTGCTCTGCAAATATTGATACATCCTCTTCCTTGTGGGCTGTAATATACTCAACCAAAGGATGGTTTGCATTAAGTACAAGGGTTTCTCCCTCTTCGCCGCCAAACATTGACATATCCATGCCGGGCATTGAGTACATCTTCATCATATCCTGCATACGGCGGGATTCCTCGGAAAGAGTGATGATTGATGCAATCTTTTTATTCTTAAGCTTTTCAACGGAAAGCTTCATATCCTTCTTCTTAAGTGCCTTTTCAAAAACTGTCTTAAGGTCTGTGGCAAGGGCTTCAAGCTCTTCCTTGGCCTTCTTTGAAGTCTTTGACTTAAGAGTGTCTGTGATATCGGAGTCGATTCTCACAAACTTTATTCCCTCATTCTTTGCTTCAAGCTGTGAAACGAAGGGCTGATCGATGTTGTGCTTTAATATTACGGCATCCATCTTAGCCTGCTTAAACATATTGATGTACTGGCTCTGCTGCTGTTCGTCGGTTACATAGTAGATGGTCTTTTCTTTCTTCTCATCTTCCTCTGTTACCTCTTCAACTTCCACCTTTTCGCCGTTTTCATCGGTTGCGGTTTCATCGGTATCAATGGGCTTAACCTCAAGACATTCGGGAAGAGTCATGTACTTGCCGTCTAAGTTCTTGAAGAGGATGTAATCCGTCATCTTCTCGCAGAATTTGTCATCCTTTAAGCAGCCAAACTTAATGAAGGGAGATATATCCTCCCAGTACTTTTCGTAATTTTCCTTATCGGTCTTGCACATTCCGGATAACTTGTCTGCCACCTTTTTGGTGATGTACTCGGAAATTTTTGTAACAAATCCGTCATTCTGAAGAGCTGAACGGGATACATTAAGGGGAAGATCGGGACAATCGATCACACCCTTTAAGAGCATCAAAAACTCAGGAATTACTTCCTTGATATTGTCTGCTATAAATACCTGGTTGTTATAAAGCTTAATGGTGCCCTCAATGGATTCATATTCCATATTAATCTTGGGAAAATAAAGAATACCCTTTAAGTTAAAAGGATAGTCCATATTAAGGTGAATCCAGAAAAGAGGCTCCTTATAATCCTTAAATACTTCTCTGTAGAATTTCTTATAATCATCCTCGGAGCATTCGTTGGGATGCTTGGTCCACAAAGGATTGGTATCGTTTATAGGTTCTTCCTTGGCAGGTTCTTCACCTTCCTTAACCTCTTTGACTTCCTTAGGTTCCTTTTCAACATAGATTTCAGTGGGCATGAAGGAACAGTACTTTTTAATCACTTCCTTAGCCTTATATTCGTTACAGAATTCAAGACAGTCATCGTTTACAAAAAGTGTGATCTTTGTACCGATTTCAGACTTATCACCATCCTTCATGGTATACTCGGTACCGCCGTCACACTCCCAGTGAACCGGCTTTGCACCTTCCTTGTAAGAAAGGGTATCAATGTGAACTTCCTTAGCCACCATGAACGCGGAATAGAAACCAAGACCGAAGTGACCGATAATCTGGTCTTCATTTGCCTTGTCCTTATACTTGCTGATGAAATCGGTAGCACCTGAAAAAGCAATCTGATTAATATATTCTTCAACCTCTTCAGCAGTCATTCCAAGACCGTTATCAATAAAGGTTAATGTTTTTGCCGTGGGGTTCACCAAAACCCTGATTTCACCCTTAAAGCCTGCGGGCATATCGTATTCACCCATCATTGCAAGCTTCTTAAGCTTTGTAATCGCATCACAACCGTTTGAAATCAACTCTCTGTAAAAAATGTCATGATCCGAATAAAGCCACTTTTTGATAATAGGAAAAATGTTTTCGCTGTTAATTGACAGACTACCCTGTTTTGCCATAAAAAATCCTTCTTTCCTGACCGAAAAATACATTAAAACCGGTCCATAAAAACAGTATAGACCAAGTAAAATAAAAGTCAACGCAAAATTAGCACTCACATATTGCGAGTGCTAACGAAGTCTTATAAATCCTTTATTTTACGGGGTTTATTCAATTATAAACTTTTTATAAAACCTAAAATTCCACGTCGAAAAAGTCCTTTGTCACCACATTTGGATCATGAATCATTTCAATTGAATCATAGAGTTTTTCATTAAGGGTCTTCTGAAGACTCTTTAAGAACTCATCATATGTACGGTCAAAAACGGCTTCCTTTCTCTTATCAAGAATCTCCACCTTGTTTAACTGGGTTCCCGCCACGTCAAAAGTGCTTATACATTTTAATATGTAATAGCCGTCTTCGGTTTCAATCACCCTGCTGACTTCTTCAAAGGAAAGAGAAAATGCAGCGTCTTCAAGGGCTTTGGGAAGTTCTCCTCTCATACAGGTTACGGAAAGCTCCTCCTCATCGCTGTATTTTGCCGCAAGGGCCTCAAAGGATTCTTCTTTACTGTCTAAAAGCTCTTTAACAAGGGTAGCTTTCTCCTTAGCTTCCTGCTTGGTACGGCCGGACAAGTCAATTCGCTTTCCATCAACATCCTCGGAATAGGTCTTAATGAATATTTCCTGGAATGTAATGGTTCTGGCTTCATCATCACTTATTTCGGGATTAACATCACGAATAACATAATCATACACCTTATTTGCCATAGCATATTCGGTATATATGGAGTGGATGGTTTCCTGGTTTATACCTATGAGTTCTTTCTCCGTGTCATTTAAGGATCTGAAAAAGCGCTCGGAGGATATTCTGACATGGTCAGCCTCTTCATCCGTAAGGGTAAGACCATAGGACTCTGCCATAAGATTCATAACCTTTACCTGGGCGATTTTTGCAAGGACCATATCCTTAACCTTTTTATCAAGGGTTATACCATCCTTCTGCTGGTTCCAGATTTCCTCACCGTAAACCTCCTCGTACTGATTCTGCATTGTGGTAAGGTACAGCATCATTTCCGGAAGAAAACACTTCTTTCCGTTTATGCGCATAAGCTCTGTCTGGGAAAAGCCTGTTGTAATAACAATGTCCCTCTTGTTAAAGCCCGCAAAAAGGCAGGCCAGTAAAAACACCAGCAATATTATGTAAACCGATATCATTTTTACAGTTTTATTGCTTATTCCTTGCATGTCAATAATAATGTTCCTTCTTTAGTAAACCACTGTCTTCCGTTTGTAAGGACATAGTCCTCTCTGTTTTTAATTCTTTTAATATAATCCTGAATGGATGATAAGGGTGTCTTAAAGGCTATTCCGCCCCCCATAAGATTGTCTGCCCAGTGCTGGTCGGAGCCTGCGGTACAGGGAAGATTATTGTCAAGGGCAAGCTTTGTTGCCTTTTCGTCGAAAATACATTTATGTCTGCTGTTATCGTTGGGATTGGAATGGGATGCATTAATAATCTCAATACCATCCACAAACTTTTCATAGGTGATAACTTCTTTAATGTAGGGAGCCTCTCTGTAGGGATGTGCCTGAATGACCATTCCGCCAAAAGAATGAATAAGCTTAAGCTGCTCCTCCACGCTTGCATCCTTAATTTCAGGATGTTTTTTTAAATCGTCTATCGAAAAACCGGTTATAAGAAATTCCGGTCCGCCGTAGCCCGCTTCATATCCCAATAACACATCAAGACCGATTTTATCGCCCTCGGCCTTGGCGTTGTGATACCCCATAAAAAAAGTATCAAGCCACTCTTCCCAGGGAAGACTTCTGTCTACGGCCGTATTTCCGTGCCAGTTATGGTCTGTGATTATCACACCGGTGTAGCCATATTCTTTATAAGCTCTTACCATTTCTTCCGCAGTACTGATACCGCATTTGCTGCCTTCCTTGGTGTGCATATGGGTTTCATAAAGATATGGATATTCGGCCTTTATTTCTTCAAGTGTCACTTACTTCTCCTTCTTTCATATCTGTAAAAATAATAAACTATGTCAAAGCAGTACTGCTCTTCGGAATCTGCAGTAATATAAAAATCAGGATTCTTATCAAGATTCTCAAAAAAAGCATCTGCCTTATAAGTATAATCAATTTTGGTAACATGAATCACATCAAAATCATTAAGAAATTCTTTATATAGCTTTTCGTGATGCATTACGCAAATATCATCGTTCTTATAATTTTTAAGGGCATTTCTGACTTTTTCAAGGGTGTCGCAGAGGACCACATTCTTCGAAGGCTTAATACCCGGCTTTTTACCGTCCGTAAAAATAACATTTACGGTATCCCTTAAGGGCTGCTGCCCTGGAAGATCGTTTATATAATCAATTCCGTATACCGCAACCTTTCCCGTCACTTCACTGATACGGGACTTTGTTTCCGCAGGAATTGCTGCAAGAGGCTTACCCTTTATGGATATGCCGAAATTGTTGTCGGCGCAAACATAGCAGTTCATTAAATAGCCACCTCAATGTCCTTAATCTGTTCATGGGTTTCATAGCCCTCAAGATGCACATCATCTCTGGTGAACTTATAGAAATCCTTAATCTCAGGGTTAAGGGTAAACTTAGGTGCGGGAAGGGGCTCTCTTGAAATAAGCTCCTTTATAAGGGGAATATGTCTGTCGTATATATGGGCGTCCGCAATAACATGAACAAATTCTCCCACATTCATATCACAAACCTGTGCAAGCATATGAATAAGTACAGCATACTGAACCACATTCCAGTTATTTGCCGCAAGAACATCCTGGGAACGCTGGTTAAGGATTGCATTAAGTGTAAGCCTATCCTCTCCGGGACGTGCTGTAACATTAAAGGTCATGGAATATGCACAGGGGTAAAGATTCATTTCATGAAGGTCCTGATGCACATATATATTTGTAAGTATTCTTCTGCTGAAGGGATTGTTCTTAAGGTCGTAGATAACCCTGTCCACCTGATCCATCATGCCTTCTTTGTACTGATGCTTAACACTCATCTGATATCCGTAGGCCTTACCTATGGAACCGTTTTCATCTGCCCACTCATCCCAGATGTGTGAGTGCAAATCATTGATGTTATTGGACTTCTGCTGCCAGATCCAAAGCATTTCGTCAGTAGCGCTTTTAAGTGCAGTCTTTCTTAATGTAAGAATGGGAAATTCCTTTCTTAAATCATACCTGTTTACCACACCGAACTTCTTTATGGTATATGCGGGAGTTCCGTCTGCCCAGTGTGGACGAACCTTCTCCCCCTCTGTACTGGTACCGTTTTCAAGAATATCCTTACACATATCTATAAAAATTTTATCTGCAACGCTCATTTATATACCCCCTGTTTTCTTTCCAAAGTATAGCATTATTTTAAGAGGCTCTCAAGCCTTGATAATGTAAAGGTGGCAAAGCCTCTTAAACCACCGGCCAAAGCATCGGTGCCATAGCTTTGGAGGTGGACTTTGAGGATTTAAGCTATTTCAGTCAAACCATCAAGTCAAAATACAGCGTATCGCCGAAACAATATTAAAAAACAGGGGCACTTTCACAAAAGTGTCTCTGTTTTTATTAACCTGAAATAGTCACGCAAACGGCTTTCTTTGCAGACTTATAGCTTAATTTCCAACATATCAAGCAGACTTACAAAAGCATCCTGTCCATCAAGACAGGTATCCATAAGCCAGCCCTTTTCATTTCTCCACTCAGAAAGACCTCTGTAGTAAAAGGCTTTCTTTCGATCCTCTATGATAAACGGTATGACATTATTTTTAAGACATTCCTTCAACACAATTAATCTTCCGACTCTGCCATTTCCATCCTGAAAGGGATGAATATACTCGAATTCTGCATGAAACTCAATAATATCTTCAATAGTGACAACTGATTTAGCATTGTACTTATTCAAAAGTTCTCTAATATGTTCTGGGACTTCTGCCGGTTTGGAAGTCTCTCTTCCGCCTACCACATTAGCTCTTTTTTTATAATCTCCCACTGCAAACCAGGGGAGCAAAGAATCCTTAGTGTCATGCTTAAGAATGTAATGCAGTTTCTTTATGACATCCTCAGAAAGTTTTTCTTCTGCAATGTCAATACAATAATCTATTGCTCTGAAGTGGTGCACTGTTTCCAAAATGTCATCCACCGGAATACCGTCTCCCACATCAATAGTATTCGTTTCAAATATAAATCTGGTCTGTTCTTCCGATAATTTACTTCCTTCAATATGATTCGAGTTGTAAGTCATTCTGACCTGAAGTTCATGGTATAAACCGCCTGAAAGCCGAGCAGCCTTTTCATCCCTTAATATCTGAAGAATTCTGTTGTCAGATTCTATACGGAAGAGAACTTCCGGCGAAACCTTCAGATAAGCTGCAATTTTTTCGATACTTCCTGCCGACAGTTTTTCGCCTTTTGATATTTTAGCAACTGTTCGTGTCGATAATCCTAATGCTGTACTAAGTTCTGTCTTTCCAATTCCCCGTTCCTTAAGGATTTTTTCAAGTCCGTAATAAGAAAACATCGTCTTACCTCCGTCATATCTTTACTTTATTCTACCTTGTCTATATGAAAAAGTAAAGATTTTTGACGTTTATATTGAAAAAGGTAAAGATTTGCATTGGGCTCGTTATTCTTTCGAGAAACAATATAAACTATTCCCCCAGCATATCAACAGAATTCACAGAATATGAAATCATCGAATTGTTAATACTATCAAGGCACACTTCCAGATTGCCTGTAAGTTTATAAAGGTCATTAAATCCTTTTTCTTTAACTTCTTCATCAAAGGCACTATATAACGTTATAGAATCATCTGCATACGCCCCTGAATAGGCATATCCTCCTGCAAACACATTTCCTCCAAGGAAACTGAAGTGATCAATCATAATTCCATTCGCAGCCAACGTTTCAAAATAGGCCGATATAGGCATCTCAGACTTATTATGCACAAGAATATTGTATTCTTTTAAGCCATTACCCGATCTTATAGCTTTTATATCTATATACTCATCCTCATATATTATATTTCCTTCGAATGACGGTTCAAAAGTGGAGCCATCATACAGCGACGTCTTAATATTCGCAGAGGATTTGACCCTGGAATTTGAGGAACTGCCGTTTTTCGTAATGTCAAAAACCAGGTCAAGCGATTTAATCTCGGAAATACCATATTCCCTACAGCACGATAGACTTACATTAACATCTGCTTTATTTCCTGCTGTAACATACCTTGTATACTCATTCGGATAAATTACGCAATTATTCACTGCTACATCAGTCATCCAAAAGACAATATCCTGCTCGCTTTTATTGATAATGTTGTATTTCAATTCGCCATTATATAAGCCTAACACCTTTACTGTTATGCCATCAGCACTGTAAATATCTGTCTCTCCGAGCGTTCCCAGCATAGCAGGCACATCATCCCGCTTATTTGCACGATTAAAAAGAATCATTACTGCTAGTAATATCAAAAATATGATTATAATCAGGCTGCTCGACTTTGTTTTTTGCTCCATAATACTATTCCTCTACAAAGCTTATCATAAATCTACTCCTTTAATAAGCTAACAAGCTTACTTTTTCTTTTTCTGTTTACGGGGTTTTTCTATTATAGGATCAAAATCCGGATCCCACTTATCCGCAAGGGCATTGATCTGGCTTGTAAACCTGGCAAGATCCTTGTTGGCATGTTCTTTGTTTTTGTTAATGACGGAAAGAAGCCTCTGACCTGCAGCAAGAAGTCTTGCAAAGGCATCGGAAACACCCTGAAGCTTCTTCTTTTTCTTTTCACCGGTGGCCTCATATTCAAAGGATCCTGTCAAAAGATTAAATACGGTTCCGCTGTAGGGTGCGTAGGCAGAAATACCCATGGCACGATTTAAGTACTCTGCAAAAACCTCCACGCACATATCGTCGCCATGAACCACGAATACCTTTTCGGGCTTTTTCTTAAAGGCTGATACCCATTCAATAAGGCCGTCCTTGTCAGCATGTCCTGAAAGTCCCGGAAGTGTCATAATCTTTGCACGAACACTTATGGGTTCGCCGAAAAGTTTCACCTCGTTTGCACCCTCCAAAAGGGCTCTTCCCAGAGTTCCCATGGCCTGATATCCCACAAACAAAATAGTACACTCGGGTCTCCAGAGATTGTGCTTTAAGTGGTGTCTGATTCTTCCCGCTTCGCACATACCGGAGGCTGAAATAATAACCTTAGGTTCGTCATCAAAGTTTATTGCCTTTGATTCTTCGCTGGTGATGGCAAGATTAAGTCCCGGAAAAACAAGGGGATTCCTGCCGGAAGAGGCAATTTTAAGGGCCTCTTCATCAAAGCATTCGCTTACATTCTTTTCAAATATTTCGGTGGCATCCACCGCAAGGGGTGAGTCCATGTATACAGGGAAATCCTTGTATCGTACAAGACCCTTCTCCTTAATCTGCTTTATAAAAAACAAAAGTTCCTGGGTTCGTCCGACGGCAAAAGAGGGTATGACAACGTTTCCTCCCGCATTAAGGGTTTCCTCAATAATCTGTGCCAGATCTTCGATTGAATTGGTCTTTGCCTTTTCATGAAGTCTGTCACCATAGGTTGATTCCATAACCACATAATCAGCTTCTTTCGTGTATGTGGGATCCTTAATAAGCGGCTGGTTTTTATTGCCTATATCACCGGAAAAAACAATCTTTTTATGAACGCCCTCTTCTGTTAAAAAGACCTCAATGCTTGCAGAACCCAAAAGATGACCCACATCCGTAAATCTAACCTTAACCCCTTCTGCAAGTTCAATTACTTTTCCGTAACTGCAGGGTACCAAAAGCTTAATGATTCCGTCAGCGTCCTCCATTGTGTATAAGGGCTTTACATCATCCTCAATCGAGTCGGAGCGTTTCTTTTTACGGGATTTCCACTCTGCTTCCTGAAGCTGAATATGGGCACAGTCTCTAAGCATTATGGCGCACAGGTCTCTTGTGGCAAAGGTGGTGTAAACCTTTCCCCTGAAACCTCTTGCATATAAAAGCGGTAGCATACCTGAATGGTCCACATGGGCATGTGTCAAAAGAACAAAGTCAATATCCGCTTCATTGCAGGGAAGCCCTTTGCTTTCATAAGTTATACTGCCCTGTTCCATTCCGTAGTCAACCAAAAATCTTTTTCCGTTACATTCAACAAAATGTGCACTTCCGGTTACCTGGTGGTCTGCACCCACAAACTGTAATATCATAGACGCCTCCTTAGATTACTTTAACTCATTTGCCATCTGATAAAACCTGTAATAAAGACCCTGTTTTTCGATAAGTTCCGTATGATTTCCCTCTTCCACTATACCGTTTTCCGTAAGTACCATGATTCTGTCGGCATTTCTGATGGTGGAAAGACGATGGGCAACGGTAAGGGTAGTTCTTCCCTCTGACAAAGCCTCCAGGGATTTTGCAACAAGAAATTCGCTTTCGTTATCAAGAGCACTTGTGGCCTCATCCAAAATGATTATGGGCGGATTCTTTAAGAAAACCCTTGCAATCGATATACGCTGTTTCTGTCCGCCGGAGAGCTTAACACCTCTCTCACCGATGTAGGTGTTATAGCCGTCTTTTAAGTCCATTATAAACTCGTGGGCGCCGGCCTTTTGGGCCGCCTCCACCACTTCCTCCATGGTGGCTCCGATTTTTCCGTACACTATGTTTTCAAAAACCGTTCCGCTGAAAAGATACACGTCCTGCTGTACAATTCCTATGTTGGCTCGAAGGCTCTTTAAGGTATATTCCTTTAAGCTTTTTCCATCAAGGGTAATGTTACCCTTAGTAATATCATAAAATCTCGGAATCAGGTTGCAAAGAGTGGTTTTTCCTCCGCCGGAGGGTCCCACAAATGCCACCTTTTCCCCTGCATTAATTTTTAAGTTCAGGTTATTGAATACTTCGTTGTGATCGTCAGGATATTCAAAGGAAACATTTTCAAAGATAATGTTGCCCTCAGGACTTTCAAGGGGCACGGCTCCGGGCTCATCAAAAATTTCAATGTCCGCATCCATTATCTGTAAAAATCTGTCGATTCCGGTAATACCTCTCTGGAACTGTTCAAAGAAATCAACGATTCTTCTTACGGTATTAATAAGTGTGGTTACGTAAAGAAGATATGCAACCAGATCTCCTGCTTCTATTTTTCCGTAGTATATAAAAAGGCTTCCCACAACAACAGTGGTAAGATACATTATTGCATCAAAAATCTTGGTGCTTGTGGAAAACCAGGCCATTAATGCATAATACTTTTTCTTTAGACCAAAGTAGGTTGAATTACTTTTTTCAAACTTTTCTTCCTCAAGTTTTTCATTGGTAAACGCCTTAACAACCCTGTGACCAAGAAGAGAATCCTCTATGGCTGAGTTAAGCTCACCAATCTGGACTCTCTGTTTTCTTTGGAGTCTTCGCAGGCTTGTATTAAGCTTTATGCAAACCACCAGCATTACCGGTATTATCATAAAAATAATAAGGGTAAGAGGCACATTTATGCTAAGAAGAATTATGAAGGAAATAATGAGTTTGATTATTGCTATAAATACTTCTTCCGGACAGTGATGGGCAAATTCGGTTACGTCAAAAAGGTCGTTGGTTATTCGGCCCATTATCTGTCCGATTTTTGTATTGTTAAAATATGTGTCCGAAAGTCTCTGAAGGTGGGCATAGGCGTCACGACGCATATCCGTTTCAATGTAGGCCCCCATTACATGTCCCATATCTGCCATGTAATAGTTTGCAAGGCACTCGACAATTCTTAAAAGAAGGTATAAAAGCCCCAGTTTTCCTATGATTTTTAAGGAAAGAGCCGCCGCTCCGTCAATTGCCACATTTGTGATATAACGCATTATCATGGGAAGCACCAGATCGCAAACTGTGGTTAAGGACGCACAAAAAAGGTCCATAAACATGGTCCACTTGTACTTAAGCATATAGGGCATGAATCTTTTTATCAGTACGCCCGTGGGATATTCCCTTTGTCTTGTAGTGTCTTTTTCTTTTGCCATTTATACTCCATTCCACCCTTAAGCCGGGGCGCTTTACCATTTTTACGCCGTTCCGCCCGGCTTTCAGATTTCGCCAATTACACTCCGCTCCACCCGGCTTTCAGATTTCGCCATTCTGAAAATACAAAGGATACCCACGGCAAGCCATCGGTATCCCTTTATTTAAGCGATTTCTGTAAGGTTATCAATAACCTCTTTCAGTTGATTAATCATGTAAGGTTTCGTAATGAAACCGGTAATTCCGCTTTCCTCACAGGCCTGTCTGTCCTCCTGATAGGTATTCGCGGTCACCGCAATAATCGGTACCGTCTTGGCATCGTTGCGGCCAAGCTTTCTGATGATCCTCGTTGCCTCTATGCCATCCATCACAGGCATCATAAGGTCCATCACAACAATCGAATAATGTCCTTCCTTAGAATCACCGAAATGCTCAACGGCTCTGGCACCGTTTGCAACCCATTCAACTTCAAAGCCAAAGTTATTGAGTTGATTTTTAACTATTGCTGCATTAATCTCATTGTCTTCAACAAGTAAGGCGATTCCCCGTTTACAGCCTGCGGCTGCCAGGTTCTTTACATCTTCCATGACTACCCTTTCTCGCCGAACCGGAAATTTTCACTTTAGAAAGTTTCCGCTCGGATACCCACTGTACACAATCACAACTGCACTAATAATTTATATTATATATATCGGTTATGTACAAAAAAACTTAAGGGATTTATTAAGTTTTTCCAGCAAATATCTTGGTATGATTATAGCAAATTATCGCACAATTAGTAAGTGCTTTCGCAAAATTTCTGCTTTTTTCACAAGAAAGCGCTCTTGCGAAAGACTTTTCCCCATTTACTTGACAAAACCTTTCTTCTACTGTAATATACATACTTGTCGAAAGACATTTGCGCGAGTGGCTCAGCGGTGGAGCACCACCTTGCCAAGGTGGGGGCCGCGGGTTCGATCCCCGTCTCGCGCTCTTAAAAAGACATCCTGGGGGATGTCTTTTTTATTCCTTTTATTCCTTTTATTCCTTTTATTTCTTTTATTTTCTTGATTGCTTTTTTCCTTATATTAGGCTGTTTTAAGGCTACACATTTTATTATGTAAACCGCATTGACATATATTCTTTCGCGTAATCATTTATATATACGTTCATCTTTGACTCTTCCAGTTCTTTTTACACAAAAAAACGGTTAATTTGACATATATATTCTTTCACGCTTCCACTTATATCCGTCGACTTTGCAGAAACATACGGATATATGTCTTCTTTCTTCATCTTATATACGTTGTAAATTTCGATGGTAACATTTACATACGTCACCACATAAAAAGTTTCAACAATTCTATTTCATTTTATTAGGAGATACCCATGCAAGAATTTAAGCCGGACACTATTGTTTCACAAGCTAACGACAAACTGAAAATGCTAAATGCGCTAAAGAAAACCTGCGAGAATAATTTGAGATACGCTCCGACAGGTTTTGTAAGAGTACAAAAATACAGGTCTGATTACCAATATTATCTGCGTACCAATCCAAAGGATTCTTGCGGAAAATACATCAGAAAAAAGGATATGCCAATCGCACATAGCATTATTCAGCGAGACTACTGCTCGGACCTGATAAAAGAAATCAATGCGGAAATAGCTGCCTTAGAGCATTTAATCAATTCTTACCATCCGGAAAAAGCCATCTCCGTATATTCCGATTTAGCCGAGGGAAGAAGAAGATTTGTTACTCCTGCCATTTTTTCGGATTCAGATTACATAAAGCAGTTCCTTTCGCAAAAGTATACGCCATTAGGTTTTTCGGAAAACGAAAGCGAACACTATACCTTCTTCGGACTCAGGGTTCGCTCAAAGTCAGAGATTCATATTGCAGAAGCACTGTATCGACACAATATTCCGTTTCTTTTCGAATATCCGCTTTATTTAAAAGGACTGGGGATTGTTTATCCGGATTTCTATTGTCTCAATGTTCGTCTTCGAAAAATTGTCGCCTGGGAGCATCTTGGCATGCTTGATAGCGAAAACTATGCTACTCGAAACACCAACAAGACAGAAAAATACATTCTAAGTAATTATATTCCCGGCGACAATCTGATTCTGACCTTCGAAACATTAAATCATCCGCTTAATATACAGGTCGTTGAAAAGCTGATTGAAACAAATCTGCTGTAAAATGGTGCCAGCTCGCTGCCACCTGCAAAGAAATGCAACGCACCCGTCTGCACAAAAGAAGCCACACTATTAATACCGCATTATTTTCCATTCCTCATGTCCCATCTTACAAAAGAAGATGTTTTCCCTAAAGAACTTTCGAAGATTATTACACAGGTTTCAAACAGTAGAGAAAAAGCGGACTATCCGGATTTTTACATTGCATCGAGTGAGGAAGCGCAAAAACAGATTATATCAGTATATACTTTACTATCTGACTGCACCGCCCCATTCAACTACGCTAAATCCATTGCGTGAAAACGAACTGACATCCGGCTCTGTTACGGTTCTCTCAGGGTCTGCTTTTTCGAAAAGGAACCACAGACGAAGAATAGAATCCGGGTCTTCGCTAATGTGTAATGGCATAAGTTCATCAACAAGGTCCTGAGACTGCGGATACATTACATAGTCTGTATTTTCATCCAGTTCAGTTGTCCAGAACTCAACGAAATCATTGATTTCTGTTGTGTTTAATCCATAACGGCTTAAAATATTTCTGAATACAGCTTCACGTTTTGCTGCAGAAATCTCGAATCCATACTCTGTCTCAAATGCGTGAGGATCTGCCAGGCATTCATAAAAAAGATATGTATATTTGCAGTCATTTAAGATCAATGAACCATCCGGTTTAGCCATTATATTCCAGCCGTTTTCATACAAAGGATCGGATACGGTAATCAGATCAGGATTTCCAAGTGTCACAGTTAATAAGGTATCTTTTTCCGGATACAGATAGATATTGGGTTTCTTCACAGGTAATCCATCAGGCCCGATTCCTGCATTATTAATTTCATTAAGTTTATTTGCAAACCATGTCGCATACTTACGCTGATCTTCTTTAGATAATCTATTATACTTATCCATCCAAATAGCTATGCGTTTTGCCTTCCAGTTATCCTTTGACCACTGTCTGTCTTTTACCTTGTTTATATCTTCTTCGACATTTCCGCCCGCTCTGCGTAAATCCTCCAGGTATTTTTCTCCTGAGCCTTCACTGACAATATTCATTATGCTGGCATTGGTATTTGCTACACCTGTATTTATGCCGCGCATTAGACTATTGTCCATTAGTCCTTTTACAATAAGCTGGCCATTTTCGGAGTTCATGAATGTCTGCACTTCCCCTACAACAGTAACGGATGCATCCAAGCCATATTTCATTTTCTTTCCGCCAACCGGCATAAGTTTTTCTACAGCATAACCGGCACTGGTTGCAAGCCCCTGGTATGCAGACATTGCATTATCTACCAGTTCTACAGCCGGGTTTTGGTAGTTCTGATTTGCATTTGGGTGTGCAAGACTGACTCCGGCTGAAGCAACTGTCAAAACTGCACCCGCATGTCCTAAACCGCTATTTATTTTTTGAGCGACATTTGATGGTTTGGTGAGACTGACTTTTCCGGGGAAGTATTTCTTTCTAACATCGTTGAGTAACTGGCCCGCTCCATAATGGGTAAAATATGTAGATGCTTCTCCGATGGAATCATAAGTGTGATCCTGCACGTCCGGATGCCATGGTCCTTCAACACCCATGGCATCTACATTTTGAGGAAGCATAAAAGTAGTTCCATTGGCAAACAAATTGGGAAATTCAAGAAAGCTGGTTGAAATGGAACCAAACATCGCATCATATGCTTCTTTGCCCCAGTTTGGACTAACGGTCCTGTTTGCATAGACCTCCTTTGTTGCTTCGGATACATTTTCGGGATTATTTTTATCCACTCCAAATGACCTTAAAATAGCATCGGTAACAGGAAGCTTTGCATCCTTTGTAATGGTTGCCAGATGCTTGAGCGAAGCATTCATATGCTCCTCATCACGCTTTAAATAATAGGTATAGGCAAGATATCCGGCAGCATAGGGATTATCTTCGTTTAAGAGAATAGCCTTCTTAAACATAATATTTGCATCATCGGTTTTACCTGCATCAAGAAGCTGATATCCGAGCTGCAATGCTGCATAGTCCCATGTAGGATGCGATGCATAGGCATCTGCCCAAAGCTGCAGAGAATAATTTGCAGGTTCAAAACGTCTGGACCATTCGCCACGTACAAAGAAGTAAGCAGGAATTGTATGGTCCGGCATATTGTTAATTTCTTTTTCTATGACATATTTATCTGCACCTTCCTGCAGTAACGCCAAAGAAGTAAAAAAGCTGTATAATTCCGGATTGTCTTTGTTTTCTTCCGCAAAGGTCCTGTAATCTTCTGCCGAGATTGGCGTGTAGGAAACCTCCTCTGTGGAATCTACTACAATGCCTGCGTTTTCAAACATTCTGTTGTACGAAACACGCATAATAGATCCCGAATGAAGGCCGACAAAGTAAAAATCATTTTCGTTGCTGTCATTCCAAGGGGCCATTGCGTTGGCAATAGAGGCCGCACGATAAGAGGCCTCATCATTTCCATTATTCTGTTCTACATAGCCTAATACATACCAAAGCATCGGATCATTCGGCCATAAATCTATTGCTTTGTTCATATATTCAGCTGAAGTTGCATAGTCAAAATTTCGCATATAATATGCGCCGGCCATATAGTTTGCGTAACCGCTCGCAGGATAGGATTGTGTCAATGCCAAAACTGCGTTTTCACCGTCTTCCTTACTATCTGCGTTCTTGTCTTCCATCTCTTCTCTGAATATAACAAGGAATGTATCTAAATAGTCTGCAAGAAGCTTATGCTTATGCAGTTCATCAATCTGCTCCTGACTAAGGACCTTATAGCAGGCAGTATTGAATCTTGCGCCCAAAGCATCATCGCTAACTGTCATATAGTTTATTAAGCAATAAAGAAGATTTTCATAGAAACCAAACAACGACTCATCGTTCTCAAGAACATCGCTGAATTTTGAGGAATAGGAAACCACAGCATCATAGTTTTCTGTAAGCATGCTGCCTAAAGCCGCATAATACAGACCTACAACATTCTCTGAATCCTTATCAAGGAACTCCTTACTTACCTTTGTCAGTGTTTCTCCATCATTGTCGTTTACAGCAGCATTCATTGCCATTGCATAGTAATCAAAAGAACCGGTTTCATCGTAATATGAAAGAGCAAGTTCAACGCATTTTGAATAGTTCTCAAGATTATAATACGCTCTTGCAAGATCAAGCCGCTGCTCGTCGTACAATTCAGGACTTATTTCATCTTTAAGAGTTTCAATTGCGTCTATATATTCATCACAGATTTTTTCCAGGTTTTTCATAATTTCTTTATTGTAGGCAAAACTAACGCCATCCATTTCCTGCATCATGGCAATTACCATGTATTTATAGACAGCATCATCAGGGTGTGCCTGTGCCTTTGATATTGCATACTTCAAAGAAGAAGCATTAACGCCTAAACCATAAATCGGATCATATCGCTGAGTCTGCGCAAGGACATCAATTGATTCGTAATAAGGCTTCATTCTCCGGATAAGTTCAATAGTATTACGGATTTCAGAGTCTTCTTCTGCCGTAATTTCTTCAAAGAATTTTTCATCGAGTTTTTCTAAGTAGACTTCGCATTCATCGCAGAGACATTTATAGTAATCGCAGGCAAGAAGCCACTGATTGTAATAGCCATATAACAAAGCCTGATCGCGCTTTTTTGTAAGAACAAAATTAATCTGTTCCCCTATTGTCATGGCGTTGATTTTCTGAACGGCTGCCTCATATGCATCTTGAGGAACCTCTGAAGAATCCTGATTATTTGACTCTTCGGGGGTATTCACTTCTGTACTTACAAAAGAATTTTGTGGCGGATTATCCTCAACTTTCTTCCCGCATGCAGAAAGGCTTGAACATAATAAGCAGCAAACTATAAAATAGATAATAGGTCGTCTGATTTTTTTCATACACAATCCTCCGATAATGCAATATCATTTGAAGAAATTGTATCATCATAAAATTAATTTTCTGTAAAAGTGTAATGCTGTAAAACAGCGCCATGTTGTAATGAGGGAGCATTTCCTTTACAAAAAACAGCCCGACATCTAAAACAGATGCCGGACCGTTTTCATAAAAACAATCAGGAAGGTTGATTAGTTAGCATTTATTCCTGCAAGAAGGGGAGAAAACTTGGAAATGATATCATCTCTTTCCAAAGCCGCCTTTGCAAGGTCAAGATCACAAAGATTTTCCAAAGGAGTTTCGCTGTAACCTGTGGGAATATCGCCGATTACTCCTCGTCCTGTTATAGGATATTCTGTAGCATACTTAGCCATTGCTTCATCGGAAATAGCCCAGTCTAAGAATGTGTATGCACAAGGATTAATTTCGCTCTTATTAATTAAGCAGTTTGCTTCAACATCCCATCCACAGCCTTCACTGGGGAAGACAACTTCTACGGGGTTTCCGTCTGCAAGTAATGTTGCACATCTGTAACCAAAAGAAATGCCTATAACGCATTCGCCTGCAGCAGCCATTTTAGCGGGCTTTGAACCGGATGTGGTGTAGTTTGCCATGTTTTTGTTTAATGCATTCATATATGTCCATGCATCATCACCCATCATGGCAAGAATTCCGTTTACGGTTAACATACCTGTACCGGAAGAAGTAGGGTCAGGCATAACAATGAGTCCTTCATACATGGGGTCTGTCAATTCCGCAAAAGAATGAGGTACGGGAATACCCTTCTCTTTACACAAGTCCGTATTTACAAGAAATGCAGTTTCATAAACATCACAACCTGTCCAAAGTGCTTTTTCACTTACAGAGTCATAAAATCTCTTATCGAGTAAATCCGCTCCTGCCGGTGTGTAGCCTTTGATTAATCCATATGGCTCTAACTGAAGTAAAACAGAAGCTGAAGTACCCCAGATAACATCGGCAACAGGCGCATCCTTTTCTGCAATAACTTTTGCCACCAGAGTACCTGTTGATTCACGAATAACATTAACCTTTATATCCGGATATTTAGTGTAAAATGATTCAAGATACTTATCGATCTGATCATCTTCAAAAGCAGTATAAATTGTAAGTGATCCCTTAGTTGACTTTACCAATTCGGTTGATGAATCGGAAACTTCTCCTGAAGTACTGTCGGAAACAGATGCTCCTGGGCCTTCCGAAATAGTTTTTACTCCGCAACCTGAAAATAAAGCAAGGCACATTGTTGTCGCTGCCAAGAGTGACACTAATCTTTTCATTCTCTTTTTCATAACTAAACCTCTCTCGTAAATATATTTCAAATCCTATTCTTTAACTTACCTCGCCTTCCATTTGTCTAATCGCTTATGGGCGCCGGAATTTGCGATTTCATAAATGGTTCTTACAGCGATATTTATTAAAAAGATAAGAATTGACATTGCTGCTGCCGCTGCGTAGTCTCCATTATCATCCATATTCAGTATGGCTATGGATGCAGGCTTGCTTGCGGCCGTATACAGAAACACAACTGCTGACACAGTAACCATGGAGTTTACAAAGAAATAATTGAAAACTTCAAGGATTGCATTAATGCTCATGGGAAGAGATACCTTAAAGAACACCACCCAGAAAGATACACTCATGGATTCGGCTACATTTTCATATTCCCTGTCCAGTTTTTTAAGTGACGCTGTAGCAGTTACAAAAGTCACCGAAAACAAATGTATGATTGTACAAAAAATCATAATGGAAAATGTTCCGTATAATTTATAAAAACTGTTTTCTATTGCTATGTTAAGGAATGGAATTTCTATCCAGGGTTTGTTAAAGAACATAATGTAACCAAGTCCCAGAACAAGTCCGGGCAAAGCCATTGGCATTGTCGCAAAAAAACGACCCGCATTTGCCAAAGCCCGGAATGTTTTTCCTTTTTCAATCAGGTATGCAAATGCAAATACCAGTATTGTTCCAAATACCGCCACTCCGAATGCCAACTTGAAGCTGTTTACAAAACTGACAACACCGGTTCCGTGAAGCACTGCCCCGAACTTAAAATGGTCCAATGTAAGCTTAAAGTCATGGGGCCATCTCTTTACGAAAGCTGACAGGGCAATTACGCCAATCAGAATGGCAAAACAGATAACAATTAAGCTGCAATATATCTGATAGAAACAGTCTCTTGCTTTTGAGGTCTTTGGTTCAAAAGTTGTCGCTTTGGATGACAATTCGTTTCGTTCATTTTTCTTTTTAAGTGCCAGATCGATTATGAAAGAAATAAATGCAGGTATTGTAAGGATGACACCTACAACCGCTCCCATTGACATTTTCTGCTGGCCTACAACTTCTCTGTAAATATCCGTTGCCAGCACATTGTAGCTTCCGCCTACAACTTCCGGCGCACCAAAATCCGTAAAACTCATGGTAAAACATGCAATAAAGGAATTTATTAATCCATATCGTATTGAAGGTAATGTAACTCTTACAAATGTTCCGGCGGGTGATGACCCAAATACTTCCGCAGCTTCATAAAGTCTGTTATCAGCTGAATCAAGCGCAACCGAAAGAACCATATAAGCCTGTGGAAAACAGTAAACCAGCAAAGCAAGGATTATACCATTCTTACCATACAGGTTGCTCGGCACCTGAAATAATGTGGTTATCAGACCGGTTTTGCCAAATAAATAGATAAGTGCCATGCCGTGAACCATTGTAGGAATAAAAATCGGCAACAGTGCAAGATATTTGTACATTTTCTTTGCACGAATATTTGTTCTTGTTATTCCGTATGCATACAAAAGCCCAAGTATCGTCGAGCCCAGGGCCGTTACAATGGAAACAAAAAGCGAATGACCAATGGAAGAAAATAATATCGGGCTGCTGAAATACTCTATAAAGTTACCCAAACCGACCCAGTTACCATGATCATCCGTAAATATCTGCCCAAACATCATTAACATTGGCAATATTAAAAAAATCACAAAAAAGGCAAGCATGATAAGCATAAGAATACGCTGAATCAATATACCCATATGTATGTTTTTAACAGATTTTGTTCCAATACTTCTCATGAATATCACTCCTCTGTGAAATAATGAAGTTTACCTTTCTTGAATCTTATAGAGATGATATCGCCTATCTTCAGTGCCCTCTTAAAAAACTCTTCCGTTGAAATATCAAAAGAAATATATTCGTTATTAATCGGAACATCCGATTCCATTAAACTTAACCATAAACGGTATCCGTAACCGTGAAACTCAATATCATGCACCTGAACGTTGAAGGAATTAAGAGAATTCTCCTCAACTATTTCAATATTTTCAGGTCTGCAGGCCTTCAGACTGTCTGCGCTGCTTCCGATGAGTTTTTCCGCCAGCATCTTATCAGTGGTTGTATTTGCATTCTTTGAAAGATTGCCCTTAAAGAAGTTGATGGAGCCGATAAAATCCGCCACAAAAGATGAATTTGGATTGTCATACACCTCTACCGGAGTTCCCTGTTGCATTACACAGGCATTGTTCATAACAACAATAGTGTCCGCCATGGTGAGGGCTTCTTCCTGGTCATGTGTGACCATAATTGTCGTAATTCCCAGTTCCTGCTGCAAGGATCTGATTTCCTTTCTGACTTTCTGTCTTACTTTCGCATCAAGAGCCGACAAAGGTTCATCTAATAATAGGAAATCCGGCGACACCACCAAAGCCCTTGCAAGGGCAATACGCTGTTGCTGTCCCCCCGATAACTGCATCGGATATTTATCAATCTGATCCGGCAAGTTTACCTGCTCCAAAATCTCCATTATTTTTTTGTTCTGCTCTTCCTTAGATAAATGCTTGTTTCTAAGACCGAATGCTATATTTTGGCGAACCGTCATATTAGGAAACAAAGCATAGGACTGAAACACGATACCGAAATTTCTTCTTGATGGCGGATAAAGAGTTACGTCCGTACCATTAATAAATACCTGCCCGTTCGTTGGCTTTTCCAACCCTGCTATTATTCTTAACAAAGTGGTTTTTCCGCAGCCCGAAGGACCTAACAAACATACGAACTCGCCTTTTTTAATTTGCAGATTAATATCATTTAAAGCGGTAAAAGCTCCGTATTTCTTTTTAATATGTTTTAATTCAAGAAATAATTCATCCATAACAACTACTCCTCTCCGCAAACAAAAAAGACGCTCCATAGTATATACGGAAACGCCTTTGCTTCAATCATCGGATTTTCTATTTGCGCTTAAGTCTATCTTGGTACCAAGCGAAAGTCAACACAAAAATTTTTATTCTTTTGCCACCGATTTTGTAAAAAATATCATTTGACTTCAACTTGGTACCATGTTAGATTTCTCTACAAATCTAACGAAACATCAAAAGGAATAAAACCACGTGGCATTTACCGACAGCAAAGAAGTAGAGAAAAAAAGGCTGGAAATAGTTACATATATCGGAAACTACATTACAGAACACAAACTTAAAACAGGCGACAAAATCCCTTCGGAAAATAGTTTGTCTCAAATGTTTCAAACAAACAGAAACACCGTAAGATCAGCACTGATAAGCCTAAAAATACGAGGAGTTTTATTTTCCCATAAAGGTAAAGGATTCTTTGTGGCAGAGAGACCTTCTAAATTTATTATGACTCAGAGTCCGTCTCTTGGTTTGTCTGAAGCCATGGATAACGCGAATCTGGCATACAGAAATTCTTTGCTGGATATTATAAAAAGAAAACCGACCATATCAGAGCAAAGACGTCTTGAGTTATCAGAACATGAAGAAGTCTATTTTCTGGCCCAATTAAGATATGTAAATGAAGTTTCCTTTGCACTGTGCTATTCCGTGATTCCCGAGAAATTTGTTCCCGGGTTAGAGGAATATACGGACCGGATAAAAGCTGATTTTAAGGGCACAAACGACATATTTATGAATATGTACGGATTAAAGCATCCCATATGCAGCAACACAACCATCGGCTCTTTCCCGCCAACTGCAAAGGATATTAAGTATCTGAAAATACCGGATAGTATACCCATACTTCAGCAGGAAAATCTTTATCTTTCAGAAGATGGCATACCGATAGAATACTTTGTAATACGCGGAAGAAGTGATTTATTCAAGATAAGTTTTAACCTGAATATATAACCACAAGGAGGAAATCATTATGAAAAAACTGGAGATTATTATCAAACCCGAGAAACTGGATATGGTAAAAGAAATCTTAGACCAGAACGGAATCCATGGTATGAACTTTGTAAATATTATGGGATACGGAAATCAGAACGGTGTAATTAAATCCTACAACGGAAAGGAATACAAAATCGGTTTTGTTCCCAAGATGAAAATTGAAACCATTGTTGCTGATGAAATAGTTGAAACCGTAGTTCAGAACATTTTGGAAGAAGTTAATACCGGTCAGTACGGAGACGGTAAAATCGCAATCTATCCTGTGGATGATTATATTCGAATTCGTACAGGTGAGCGTGGAAATGCAGCTCTGTAGGAAATTAATTAACTCAAAAAACATTTTAGGAGGACAAATATATGGCTACCAGATCAAGCATCATGGATACCAACAGCTATCGCGGTGATGCCGACAGTCAGATTGATGAAAAAACATTGAATCTTATCAAGCGAAGAGAAAAATATATGTCCGGCTCGTACCGTTTATTCTATCGTAAACCGGTAAACCTGGTCAGAGGAGAAGGTGAATATTTATTCGATGACACAGGAGCAAAATACCTTGATATGTACAATAATGTTGCCAGTATAGGACATTGTCATCCTGCAGTTGTTGAAGCAGTCACAAAGCAAATGCAGTTGCTTAATACACATACAAGATATTTACACGAAACAATTGTAGATTACAGTGAAAAGATATTAAAGGAAATGCCTGCTGCCGTAGATAAGGTTATGTTCATGTGTACCGGTTCGGAAGCAAACGATTTAGCAATACGTGTGGCACAGGAATATACCGGTGGAAAAGGTATCATCGTATCACAGGAAGCCTATCACGGAACCTCTGCATTAACATCCGGATGCTCTCCCGCACTTGGTACCGAACAACCGATACTTCCGTATGTTCGTCTTGCCAAAACACCTGATTTTTACAGAGTCGGTGGTACAGACGAAGAATTTACTGCCTGGTATTGCAATGAATTACAAACATTAATTGATGATTTGAAAGAAAAAGGATACGGCTTTGCATGCTTCTTAGCTGACTCTATTTTTTCCTCTGATGGCGTACATCCCAATCCCAAAGGCTTTGTAAAAGCAGCCGTTGATGTTGTTCACAAAAACGGTGGTGTCTTTATTGCAGATGAAGTTCAGCCCGGATTTGTTCGCACAGGAGATGCTTTCTGGGGCTTTGCAAGGCACGGCATTGTGCCGGATATTGTTACCATGGGTAAGCCAATGGGTAACGGCATTCCTGTATCAGGCCTTGCAGCAAAGCATGAAGTTTTAGAGGCATTCAGTGAAAAATTACCCTATTTTAACACCTTTGGCGGCAATCCCGTTGCCATGGCAGCTGCTCAGGCAGTGTTAAAGGTTATAAAAGAAGAGAATCTTCAGGAGCACACCAAAACAGTGGGTGCCGAATTATTAAAAAACTTAAAGGACGTACAAAAAAGACATGCAAATTTAGTCGGTGATGTTCGTGGTGCCGGTTTATTTATAGGTTTTGAGTTGGTCAGTGATATCGAAAAGAAAACACCTGACCAGAAAAAAGCCTTGGATTTAATAGAATTGCTTCGTGACAATCATGTACTAACATCAGTATGCGGTCCCCACGGAAACGTACTAAAAATAAGACCCACCCTTGCTTTTCAGTCTCATGATATCGACTGGATATGCAGTGCTCTTGACAGTTGTCTTACAACATTGGAAGCATAATAATCATTTAAGCTTACCAAACAGATAAAAATATATTTTGAGACAATCCCGGCCCCGATCATTCCTCCTAAGATTATCGAGGTTTTGGGTTATCCTGCAGCGCAAGACATGCAAGTCCGTCCATCGGACACCCCGGCATATCTTGCGCGCAAAAAGGACATCGGCCAATCGATGTCCTTTTTCTAACCTCAGATTTTCCAAAAATATGCTGAAAACGGTGCTAATTCACTTCCCCCGGCGAAAGAATGGGGCTCACCGGTAATTAAATCAACTGCCTCGGCGGCGCCTGCATCAAAATACGCCATATATGGATTGCTGTCCATATTTATGGCAACTATCACCCTTTCACCATCACAGTTTCTTTCAAATACACATTGCTTATTTTGCAAAAGAAGGCTTCTTATACCGCCGTAATTAAGAGCTTTGGAATTTGCTTTTGCCATTGCAAGTCTTGAAATATATTGAGACAGCTCATTTTCCACCGGAGCTTCAAAACAGGGACGAAGCGCCGGATCACCCTCGCTCTTATTGCCTTTGGCGCCCCATTCGCTTCCGTAGTAAACACATGGAATTCCGGGCATGCCAAAAGTCATGGCATACACTAACGGAAGAGTTCTTTCATCACTTAAAATACTGGCAATTCGTGTCACATCATGGTTGTCGCAGAAGGACAAAAGATGTCTTCCCCTTGCAACTGTCCAATCCTCCGGACCAAACAATCTTAAAAGCGAATGCATTATTTCAAACATATTCGCACTGTTAAAAGAAGAATACAGGCCCTTATAGCACTGATAATTTGTGACACTGTGAAGATTCTTTGCATCCAGAATGCGTCCGTATTCCCCGTGGAGTACCTCTCCCACCAGGAAAAAGTCCTGTTTCAGACTGTCGCAGTATCCTCTTAATCTTCTGCAAAAATCATCCGTAAGGCAATAAGCCACATCCAGTCTCAGACCGTCAATATCAAACTCATCTATCCAGTACTTAACGCTTTCCAAAAGGTGGTTAACAACTTCTTCGTTATATAAATTCAGTTTGACAAGGTCGTAATTGCCCTCCCAGCCCTCATACCAAAGGCCGTCATTGTAATTTGAATTTCCCCAAAAATCGATTCGGGAGAACCAGTTTACATAATTCGAGTTTTCTCTTTTTTCAAGAACATCCTTAAAGGCCCAAAAACCTCTTCCCACATGGTTAAAGACACCATCAAGAATCACCCTGATGCCGGCTTCATGCAAGGCACTGCACACATCCTTAAAGTCCTCATTTGTACCAAGGCGCATATCTATTTTTCTAAAATCCCTGGTGTTATAGCCATGGGTATCCGACTCAAAAACCGGCGAAAAATATACACTGCCCACATTCATTTTCTTTAGATGCGGAATCCATTCCTTAACCTTCTTTATTCTGTTTACGGTTATTCCATCGTTCTCAAAAGGAGCCCCTGTAAATCCAAGGGGATATATCTGATACATAACTGTTTCGTAAGCCCACATAATGGTCACTCCTGTATACATTTTGTTTATTATAACATCCCCGTGGCAACCATATAAAAATCTTTTTATACATTCAAACAATCAACAATTTGCGATATAATGTTGTAAAAAGAAATCGGAGGCTTACCATGTACACTCCCACAGACATTCTTGAATACATATATGAAAAAAATCTTACCGATACCTTTCTTATGTCCATGACAAGGCATGTAGGCGGCTATTCAATCGGTGAGATTGCAGATAAAAACTTCAAAAAAACCGCAGATTCAGGGATTCGCTTTATTTCAAAAAGCTATGATATTAATATTTCCCTTGAAGACCCTGATGTAATAAATGCTCATAATAACGGTCAGTACATAAGCGCCTTTATTTCAAGGTACAATGACCGATACAACCTGCACTTTTTGGTACACAAATACCCGGAAAAAGAAAAAAGCCTCAATGAAGAAGAGATTCTTCACGAAGTAATCCGCTACATGATTCTTCATACAATTGTGGCATTAAGACTTGATAACAAAGAAAAAGTAAGAAAATATTGTGGAGCGCCGGAAGCATGATTGAAGACTTAAAGCAAGCAAAAGAAATCTACGAAAAGAATATATACGGAAGAAAGCCCTCTGGAGAAACCGTAACCTACAGTATCCTTGAAAAATCAAAAAGAACAGTAATACATGATCCAAAGAATCCCTTTGCCACCATGTTTAAGCTTCCAACCGATGACGAGGGGCGTGACATTGAAATCCATGTGGATTCGGTTACATTTACGGTAAGGGCCTACCTTCCGGGTGCCGCTTCCGAAAAGAAAGTCCCCTACATAATCTGTCTCCATCCCATTCAGCCGAAAGATTATGCCCTGAAAAGCGGTTTTGCCCTTATCTTTATGGATGTATCCATGATTGCTGAGGATAATTGTTTCAGACGCGGCTGCTTCTATGATTTGTACCCCTATGGCGAAAATCCCGAAACCCAGACCGGTGAGCTGATGGCCTGGAGCTGGGGCGTATCAAAGATTCTCGATGCCATATACAACGGTCTTGGTGCGGAGCTTAACCTAGATATTCCAATGTCAATTGTAACCGGCGTTTCAAGATACGGTAAGGCCACAGCGGTTTGCGGAGCCTTCGATGAAAGAATCAAAATTACCATGCCCACCTGCTCAGGTGCCGGCGGACTTGCGCTTTGGAACTATTCTTCTTTTGGAAAAACTTACGATTTATCTGCCTATGGCTGCGACAAAGAATATACCTACAAAGAAAACGAGCCCCTTAGCTGTCTTCAGTCAGACGCGGAAAGAGGCTGGTTTAATGATGCATTTTTAAGTTATAAAGAATACAGTGACATTCCTGTTGAGCAATATATGCTCCCGCTTCTTGCCATAGATAAGAGCCGCTATTATCTTATCGTTGCGGCCTGGACCGGCGAAGACTGGGTCAATGCTCCCGCCATGTGGGAATGCAAAAATGAGGCAGTTAAGCGTGCTGAGGCTTCAGGCTTAAAGGACCACATTTTCTCCCACTTCCATAAAGCCGGCCATGCGGTTCTTGAAGAAGACTTAGAATGCCTTTTTGAACTAGTTCATACAATATATAAAAACAGTTAAGAAATGGAATATTGTTCCAAACAATACAAATACATGAAATATTGAGTGGAAATACAGTTTTCCCTGGCGGTTTGCAAGCTTGTAAAGCACAGCTCCGACGGTATATGAAATTCCTCCGTATACAAGGAACAGCACTCCGTTTAGGGAAACCGCCTCAATAACAGGCTTTATCGCTAAGATGATAACCCATCCGATTCCGATATAGCAGATCATTGAAAATTTCTCATATTTTTTCAAATCAATTGCGGTAAGTATACTTGCCAGAATGCAGAAAAACCACACAAGTGAAAAAATAAGCCACGCAAGCGGCGCATTCACCTCGCGAAGAGGTCCTAAAACGATAGGTGTATAGGTACCTCCGATTAAATAATATATGGTGCAGTGGTCTATGACCTGCATGACCTTCTTTCCCATATTAGGATGTAAACCATGATAAACACTCGATACAGTATAGAGAAAAATGAGTGACGTTCCATAAACTGCTCCTCCTACGATTCTGTAGGGATCTCCCCCTTTTACAGCAAAAATCACACAAAGAATAAGTGCAACAATTCCAAAGGCAGCTCCAATTATGTGAGTTGTCATATTTGCTATCTCTTCTCCCCTGGAATAGTCAGGCAGTACTCTGTCTGCAAGCTTTGTTCTGGTCATAAGGTGTCTCCCTTCACTTTGTTATACATATATTAACACCTTGTGATGTAGTTTTCAATACTACTTGTTGTAATTTTTATTTATTTTTTTGCTGGAGGGCTAATTTGTATGCGAATCAGAGCATGTCCATTCTTGCGAGTGGTTTACATAAATCATTTCCAGTCGTATGTGCGGAATGTGGTTTACATAAATCGGCCGCAGTCATATGTAGAATATGGTTTACATAATCTATTTCACAGACAAAAAATACCCTGCACTGAAGTGGACTGTAAATATTCATCTGACATTTACTGCTCACTTCAGTGCAGGGTATATAAAGTTTGTGATTAGATTCCAAAGTTAAACAGACTTGATAACGCGCTCGTTACGCTTGCATCCTTATTGTAGATGGATGTATTCATAACCGTTGCGGATGCAACTCCGGCTGCCTTATCAGCAATCTGACCACCGTAGGAATACTGGCCTTCAAATAAGGACTTAACCGTACCGGTATTAGCCTTCGAAAGGGTTGCCTCATCAAGTGAAAGCTTGTTATCAAAGCCAACACCGATGCCAATCTTTCCAAGAGTTTTCGCCATGGTGCCACTTAAGCTTGTCATCCACTTCATATTATCGGCAACTTCTTTTGAATTAACCTTTGAAGAAGATGCAACTAAATCATTGTATTCCTTAACAAAATCCTTTACCGCGCCGGCAATCTTTTCAGAATCGGCTTCCTTCCAAAAATCTTCGCTTGCAAGCTTTTCGGAGGCTTTCTTAAGTGAATCCGCTTCGGATTTAACCTTGGTAAATTCTGTTGTATCAGCTTTTTTAACTGTCTTACTATTGGTATTTGTTGTTTTTTCAGGCTTATTCTCAGGCTTGGCATAATAAGCCTTCATAAGCTTCTTATAGCTTCCCGACTTAATAAGAGAACGGTCCGTAAACATCGAAGAGTTCTCTGCGTAGGAGCTAAACAGAGACGATATATTACTGTTAAAATAATTACGCATAGAAACACCTCCTTGTGTTTTCTTAGCATTATAATAATACAGAATTAATCATATAGCAACAATTTGTTCTTTTTGCGGATTTTTTGTTGACAAACATACCAAGGTAATGTATTATCATTTTTGTTGTAAATAGTATGCGCGAGTGGCTCAGCGGTGGAGCACCACCTTGCCAAGGTGGGGGCCGCGGGTTCGATCCCCGTCTCGCGCTCTTCTAATTTTAAACGGAAGTGCCTAAGATAAGGCATTTCCGTTATTTTTTTGCTGTCATCTCCGGTAGACAAAGTTACATCCTTCTGTATCTTGCGTTTTTATGCAAAAATAGTTATTATTAAGTTACGATTTTGTGCAGAATTAATTGTTATAAGATTACGATTTTATGCAGAATTAATTATTACGGGATTGCGATTTTATGCAAAGGAGTGTGTTTCAATGCTTAAAAGAAAAATCTATGCAGAACTTTTATCATGGAAAAAGCAGCGAAGAGATGGCTTAAAGAAGTGTTTGATTGTAAAAGGAGCGAGACAGGTTGGAAAGTCTTTCATTATTCGTGAATTTGGGTTAAATGAATACGAATCTTTTATCTCACTTAACTTTTATAGTAACCCCGAATTAAAAAGAATATTTGACGGAGTATTAACTGCAGAAGAAATATATAAACGGTTAAGTGCCAATATTCCTAATGTTAAACTGATACCGGGTAATACACTAATATTTCTAGATGAAATACAACGATGTGGCAATGCCAGAACTGCAATAAAATTTTTAGCTGAAGATTTTCGTTTTGACGTAATATCTTCTGGTTCACTATTAGGACTATCCTATGGCATGGATGACGACAAAGAGGTAGATGAAATCGAATCAATTCCTGTTGGATATGAAACACCACTTACCATGTATTCTTTAGACTTTGAAGAATTCTTGTGGGCACTTGGTTATTCTGAAGGAACTATAAATGAACTTAAAACTTATCTTGGTACGGACAATCAGATTCATGAGTCAATTCATAATAAATTTGAGGAACTATTTAGAGAATATATGGTTGTTGGCGGAATGCCTGAAGTAGTAGATGATTTTGCAAAGAATAAAGATTTTAACCGAGTTATAGATATTCAAAACGCCATTCTTGATGAGTATAAAGATGATATTTCCAAACATGCAAAGGGGAAAGAAAAGCAGCTTGTTCGCATGTGCTATGATGCCGTTCCTAAACAGCTTGCCAAAGAGTTGAAAAAATTTCAGTATTCTACTGTAGAAAAAGGACAGACAAGAAGAAAATTCGGTGGAAGTGTTCAGTGGCTTGTTGATTCCAGCATGGTTATTCCTTGCTATAATATCGCAGAGCCATATATTCCTCTCATGGCGAACGCTAAAGACGAGCAATTTAAGTTATATATCAATGATACAGGTCTACTAACGTGTTTGTATGGCTTTGAAACAAAACGGGCAATTCTTAACGATACTATCCGTGGTAATGCAAGAGGTGGTATATATGAAAATATCATCGCAGAGAGTCTGATTAAGCGCGGATACAAACTCTATTATTATAAACCGGATGATAATCACGAGGTTGAATTCTTAATAGAAAAAAATGGTGAAGTAGTCCCTATTGAAGTCAAAGCCGGAAATACTGCATCAATATCCTTAAACAATTTTATAAATGATTTCAGACCACACACCGCCTACAAGCTGATATCAAATCGTAATGGTTTAGTAGGAGCTAAAGAAACACTCCCTCATTACATGGTAATGTTTTTGTAACGTAATCATACAGCCCCCAAGATAACACGTACCCCTTTTTCCGAGTATCCGGAGAAAGGGGTATTTTTCAAACTATCCAAAATATCATTTCCGCTTAAACATTACGTTTTAGACTAAGCTTATTATTAATTTTTTCACATTTTTACCTCTGTATATTACTATTACTGTACTAGCTAATCATCCATTTCAATGCCATAGGAATATAAATCAATACTTCCTCTGTCTAATCCTTCAATAGCATCATTGGAAATCGGAATATATATTCTTGCGGCAGATTCTGAATTAATTTTAACGTTAATATCAACAGTACGGTCATTATATATAGTGCCGTCGCTTATGAGACACTCTATTTTGTTAACCTTTATCTTCTTATCAAGCGGATTATGTACATCGATTATCACTGTATAGGTATCATCTTCTTTTTCAAAAAATACGTCTGTAGAAACATAATACATGTTGATACTCTTAGCTTCCTGTGCTGTATATTCCCGTATGTATTCAACATAAATATCGCCCTGATAAAAGTTTTCGCCTACTCCTTTTTCTTCGTCCGGTACAGTTACCGTTGTGCCTCCGGATTCATTCTCTTCATAAACAGAGTCTTTATCATAGAAAGAATCTCCATATGAAAGATTTTGTACTGATTCATAGACATTTGAAGTATAGTCGCTATAATCTTTACCGGCTTCAACAATGTCAATATCAAGGTCCGATTTATCAGCCACGGTATTGTATGGCATGGAAAAGTAATAAAAATATTCGTCGAAAGCCTTAGCCGCAGCATATAACAGCATAGTATATTTATTCCTATCTGCAGAAACAGCAATTACTTCATTTACAGGCATTTCATAATACAAAATGTTATCTTTCCTCATGTAACCATTCTCATCGAAATAGCTGTCAGATATACCCTGATGCTCTTTTAAGAGTTCGTCTTTGGATTTATAAACTGTCATGCCTCTTATCGCATCTACATCTCCAAATTCATCATAAATCCACAGCGTATAAATCTTTCCACCGGAAAAATCTGTAATGAGATAGTCTCTGCCTTCAATGCCACTCATAAACCATTCATTCTCCCGACAAACGGAAGGAACATCATTAATAGTATATTTTTGAGTCATTTGATTCGTTGAAGAATATTCTGTTTCGATTTCAAGGTATGAATCAGAAGCCGCCAACTCGCTTCCTGTAATACCATATTCAATGTTTATTTTTTCGGATTCATGATTGCTGTTACCCTTTGAAACTTCGCTATTCATGCCTGCTTCATGACCCGGAGCTGTAACAAAAATGCCTTTATGAACACATACAGAAATGATAAATCCAATGAATATAGCTACACCCAAAAGTGCAAGCATTCTTCCCCTTCTGTTTTTCCTATATGCGTTTCCTTTAGGGATAATATCAAGCACCATAAGGATAAAGCTCTTAGGTCCCATTGTGACCGAGAAGAAAAGATTTAATCCAAGAGCCAACGAAACCAAGGGGGGCATAAAAATACTTCCAGCCATACAGCCGATTACGATTGTAAATACTGCCCACAATATACTTTTAACGCTTGAGTCCTCACCATAAAAGGAAGAAGGAATATCCTTACATACCTTGATCAACCGTGCTGTAAAACCATTTTCCCTGATGTTTTCAAACAGCTTCATACCGCCGTTCAAACATAAGAAGAAAAAGAATCCGCTCCAAATCTGATTTGCTAAGTTCTGAACAGAAAAAGCTCTCGGAAGAACTAAAGCAGTGAGTACAATGGAAATTGCTGCACTTAATAATGAGCGGGTTAAACTTGGCCAAAAACGCTTGCCTTCGTAGTTTCGTGCCATTGTTACTAAATAATTATGTAGTAAAGTCTTTATTGATACCTTCATTTGCCCCTCCTACATCAGTATACTTTTGAGTATTAAAGTAAAAATAGCCATGCAAACATATACAGCAAACGCAATTAAAACACCTTTGAAGGTTTTCTTCAGGTCAAATGCTTTTCCGGATAAAAGTTTCTTTTCGATTTCCGCGGGGAACACAAAATCCATAAGTTTCTTTATTCCATCTTCACTTATTTCATATGATTCTGCTTCAGCAATCAGTTCCTTTTTACCACTTTTTGCTGCCACGATCTCGTTGTCGCCTGCAGCCATCGAATAAATCACATTATCGAAAGGTGTCTTATATTCAACTGTTAATATTGCATCCCTGTTTTCTACAAGCGTCCCTGCGTATACCATTCCCTCTAACTTTGGAGTTCCACCGGCCACCGGTTTATCAATTTCAAAAACAGTCCCTCTTACAGCAATCCGATAATAAACTTTATCTTCTGCAAGGAAAAATATTTTGAGGCTTTCTGTATTTTCTTTCTGATACTCCAGCTTAATAAATGAATAGGGTTTTAATAAAAGAGCAAAAATATTCTGCAGCCCTTCATCCAGCTTCCTTTCCTGAGTAATAATATTCTGAGAACATGCAGCCGCAATCAGTGCTTCTCTATCTGAAGTATCTAACTTTTCCTCCTGGGCAATCACATCCGGAAGTACATAATCCATAATACTTGCAGGATAAATATCTAATTCTAACTCTTTTGCAATTTCAAAAACTAAAATTGCAGGTAACTTCATAACCGTCATTTTTTACCTCCTACAAGTTAATTTTTATTGTTCCGGAAGGATTAGGATTGAGTCCGACCTTCTTAAGAATATCGTATACTTGGGGACCACCAAAAAAAACATCATATCCATTCTTCTGCATATACCCCAAGAAGTGCTCCATTACTTTTACCGGACCGGCCTTTGCAAGTTGGTTTAGATAATCTTCTCTGCTTTCTTTAGAAGTAACCATATAAAGTGTCTTCATGAACTGTTTCATGTTTTCACCATATTCACCGCTAAGAGCTGCATCATTAATCTTTTCCATGGCTTTCTGGTTTCCGGAATTGCTGGCAACATCAATTATCAGCTCCATCACATGTTCCACATTAGCACCAATATTTAAGGCATCTTTCCCATCTCCTCTAAGGGTTGATGCGACCAAAAGGTCCCATCCAAGTATAGCAGGATTCGCTTCCACTGCTGCAGAAGTCAAAATGATTCCTGTAGACTTTGACACAGCCTCTAAAGGAGGAGTTCCTTTTGAAATAAGTTCGAAAGACTTTATGGTATCATCAAGCAATTTACCTATTTCGCACTTACGTACTATTGCCTTCGCCTTTTCGCCTACGGTAGTCGCTGATTTTACAAAAGTCTTAACTGCATCTTCCTTAGCCTTTCTTTCAGCTGGGGTCAGAGACTCATATTGCTTACCCAACTCATTAAATTTCTTAGTTAATGTTGCACCAAGGTATGGCGCTAACTCAGACGGAACTTGCGCACCGGAGAAGACCATCATTAATGCAATCAAAACAATACCTGCGGCGTCTCCCTCTGCAAATAAATTAAGTACTTCTTCGATAAAGGTCTTTTCAATTGTTGTCAGCTCACCCTTATTTGTTTCCGTCTTTGCCGGTTCCGTTTTTTCAGGACCGATTGGTAATACTATTTCTTTTTCCGGTTCCTTTTCAGGACCCTCCTTTACTATTTCCTCCAAGAAAGAATTAATGGTATTTTCAACAGCCTTAGAAGAAGGTAATACTGTGTATTCATCTTCTTTCCTGTACTCTTCTTCCTCGACACCGACAAACTCGCTCATAGCGCGTAAATTCACATGATCTGCCACAAATCTGACATAGTTCTGATCATAGTAATCACCTACAAATTCACCATTTACCTCCTCATAAGAATCAGCATATACGCCCAACTCATAAAGGTCATATAAGTAAAGATGTTGCCACACCTGATCGTCCATATACACATTTATTCCGTAAATACGTTCATTGTCTCTAAATCCTTCATAATAACTTATCTCATCACCGATTGCTGTTTCAAAATCATAGTTACCAAGTACGACATCGTACCAACCGATTGAATCCGGATAAATCATTTCGAGATTATTTCCAAGCGGTATCTCCTTCAATGACAGACATCCCCAGAATGCTCTACTGCCGATGTACGCCAGATTCTCCATAAGCGGGAATTTTTTAAGTAAAATACAATTCTCAAAAGCACTGTTTCCTATGAAAGTAACTGCATCATAACCGGTAATCCATTGAAGCATCGGAGCATTTAACTTATATATGTACTTGATATTGTTTTTAAGATTTATTCTTCGTAAATATCCACTCGAAATATTAATTCCTCTTACAGGGTAAGTATGCCCATCTTTAATAATCCTGGTTGGTACATTTAGGTTGGTCGCCCTGCCATAATAACTGACAACTGCATACTCCCCCTCATCATCATATTCGATTGAATCTACATCCCAGCCACCACCGGCAAACGAATTGAAGTAATTTATATCATCTCTTACATCTTTAAAAAAGCGTTTTGCCCTTGCTATCTGATTAAAATATGAATAGATGACTTTTCCGTCTTTTTCACTTTTAGTAGGTAAACCAATATCCCTTTGTTCAGTATGGAAAGTATAATATATGAAACTGTTATTGCCTGTTGAAGCCTGTCCCGTATACTGATACATTTCCTTCTTTTCACGCGACGACAAAGCAGAGTACGTAGTGCAATAATCCAAGAAAGCCGTATCATCTGCAAAAGCAGGCATATCTATACCAGCAACAATCAATACAGCAAGCAAACCGGCTATAAAAAGCTTGATTCTTCTCATACATAGTCCTCCGATGATGCGTTATCATTTGGTGAAATTGTATCATCAAAAAATTAATGCTCTGTAAAACTGCCTGATTCTTCGTTTGTTGCATATTCACGAAGGCTTTTATGTTACAAATAATGAATATCTTTATATGATTCCTACTACAAATACGAAACAAAAAAGGAGAAGCATGTGCAGCTTCTCCTTTTCTGTTAATTAACATTATGGGTTTCAATGTATATGCCTTCACCTAAATTACTTTTTTCGTACCATGAACTTAGTATGTTGGAAAATAATTTTTGCATCTTCTTTATTTCTCTCGATGCCTTGTAAATATCCGTGCTCAGATACGCTTTAGGTAAACAACCCACTTCCTTTTTAGCCTTCCCCTATAGTTTTATAGTAAAAAAGTTGTGATTAGAAAACAATACTATCTATTCCATTCTTCGCAAAATAGCTATTTTACCCTTTGATATAATTACATATGTTCCACAGTCAAGCCTTCCAGTTTTGATGCCTTCGCCAAAAGCACCAGGATACTCACCATAGTTAAGTACACACTCCGATTCCCCACACTCCGTGTCATAGGTATAGATACCCTCTGTTCCGTAAACAAGAAACTTTCTACCAATGCAATCCAAAGAATACGTAGAATTTACAGGAACAGTATATTTACCTTTCACTTCATAGGTATTGCCGTCAATAATAAAAAGACATTCGTCAGCCATCTTACATATATTTCCGCTCTCATCGATGGATACTTCGTTTAATATTTGTGTATATTTTTCATCAGTATGGCATTCTGAAATAAGCTTTCCCGATTTATCAAATACAGAAAACAAGGAATTACCGTTACCGGTTCTATATGTTACAAATAACCGACCGTCTTCCAATGCTGTCATTGCATTCGGTTGTCAATTTCTCTTGTTTTGGTTCTACCTTTTTCATCCCAGAAAATAAAATCATCTTCTTCATATCCATTTCTTTCATTGATTGACTTTACACGGTCAAACAAAGATAAATCGTAATCATCAAGAGGAAGGAAACGGTCTCTATAGGGACTCTTTTTCTTGGTGTACTCTGCAATGACTGGTATTTCCTTCAAGGCAGCATTGAATGGATATCCTGTTTGGAATTTGTGTCCAATTAATGATACCAGTTGTGATGAGGGTGCTGATTATATTTCTGTGAGTATATATGTTAGTGCTACTGAGAATATGATTCAGAAATATCGTGATATTTTGTGGGCTAATGGATTTAGCGGAAGTGAACAGATTCAACGAAAAACTATAAGTGGTTAAGCAGAGACTAAGCACTGCAATCAAGTCTGCAACTGTGAGCATAAGCGAGTGTGTCTCGCCTTCGGCTCGGTCGGTGCTAAGCAGGTGCCACTGGCACCTAGCACCCTTTCCAAGATTTCCCGAAGGATTTCTATGTAATCGTAGCTATTAACTCTCCGCAAAAAGCGAACCGCCATCGTCAAAATGATAGCATCCATGAGGAATTAACCTCATATTCATTATGCCATTAGTCACGAGTAAATTCAGTTAAAAATCAAACAAGTGTTTGTAGGCAAAAAAGGAAGCTGCGGTGGAGTAAGCGGTGGAGTTGCAAAAGATGTGCTTGAAAAGTCCTTATTTTACTATGGCTCGGGACTCCACTCCCGATTCGATCCCGTCTCCTAAAGTCGCCGTCGGTCGGTTCGACGGGAAAAAGGTCCACCGGACCTTTTTCTTAACCCGTCTCACCCCGTCTCGCACCTTTGCATGGCAAAACGTGAGATGGTATTATCATTCTGCAAAAGTCTGCTCAAAGTGTAACGGAAGAAAAGAGATATCAGGAATACTATACAAAACTTGATGTTTCTTGTGAAATTACTTGCGTAAAAATATATATAAATATACAATTATATGAGTATTTGCAGATAATTATTTATCATTGAGAAGGAGCATATAAATCTATGAAAAAGAGATTATTATTAATCGCAATCACACTAATAAGCGTTACACTTCTATTTGGTTGCAGCAAGGTTTCTTCAGATAATCCAACATCTGGTAATGATAAATCAACCGAAACAGGTAAAGATAATGAAAGCAAAGAGAACGAACCTGACACGAATAGTCCTACAAATGAAGATAACTCAGATAAGGAAGATAATAAGAAGACTATTTATCACCATATGAGGGTTACCGAAAGTGATATGGAGTACAGTGCTATAGCGCCTGGTGTAGACAGACTATTTGCTAATGTTAATACTGTCCTTTTCCCAATGAAGTGTGATGAGGTAATATTTGATTTTGATGAGAAGGGCCACATTACGGAAGCTAGATATATAACTACCATCAACCTTCCAATGGAGATGCTAAGAGAAGAATTAAGTGAAGCATATGGGATGTTAGAGGATTCTGCAAAGGAATTTGTTTATAAATATGATGTTATGGAAAAAGAATATGACTCATCAACAGTAGTTTTTTACTTTGATCCGTCAAAAGCAAGCGGTGGAAAGTAAGCGATTAATAACATAGTGCCTACCAAATAAATAGAGGATGGTTTATAATCCCATCCCCTACAATCATTTCTGTGAACATTCGTCATTAACTCTTCTCGACCATGGCATCAGGTCATCCAAAAGTTCCGGATGA
>JAZLLV010000009.1:0-37440 GCA_045598365.1 Lachnospiraceae bacterium | reverse complement strand
GCGGCGATAAGGCCGTAAGCTGTTCTGAGACCGTTCTGGTAGTAATACTTAACACCGTTAATCATTCTGAAACCACTGATGTCTCCCATGGTTCCGTCTGTATTAAACCAGTAGTATCCGTATTCCATAAGTCCGTTTGTGACCTTAACATATACATCACCGATTGCAAGAACACCATGCTTCTTAACGTAGTAGTAATTACCTTCAAACTCTACAAGACCTGCTTCGATTCTTCTGCCGCTTGTGTAGTAGTAATTATTCTTTACGCCTGTAAAGCTGCTTAACTTACCATCTTCATCGAAGAGATATGAATCCTCTTCAATAAGTCCGTTTGTAATCTTTACATACTGATCTCCGGTAATAATCTTACCATATGAGCTTACATAGTAGTAAGCACCATCAACCTCAACAAGACCGAATGTGCTTCTGAAGCCGTCTCTGTAGAAGTATTTACCATCTTCTCTTTCAACAATGCCTGTGAAGTGGCTCTTGCATCCGTTTTCATCGAAGAGGTAGTTACCGTAGGGAAGGCCTACAGTATTTGTGCTCTTAACGTAATACTCGCCGCCGCGAACGGTACCGTTTGATACTGTACGATAGATTTCACCATTTACTTCATATAAGCCTGCAGCGCTAACCTTAACATCATCAATGTAGAGGAACTTATAACCATTCTCTTCGTAAACACCATTCTTTACTAAAGGTGCTGCAATCTGAATGTCATCACAGTCTCTTACACGGAATACAGGAACAGAAACATCTGAGTTTCCTTCGGGATGCATATAAAGAACACCAACTGCTGATACGGTTGCACCAACCTTAACAAACTCAGCTAAATCGTTTCTTCCTGTTGTCTTTGAATAAATATATCCATCAATAAAGATTGCTGCTTCTTCTCCGGTTGAATCCTTAATCCAGAACTCAGATACAGCTCCATTCTCAATAAGTACTCTTGTTACCACACCTGTGGTCTTAAGTAATGAACCACCGAATGCTTCATAATCCATAGCATCCTTTGTGGAAAGTTCCTTAGGTTCGTAAACCTTAGGTTCCTCATTATCAAGAATCTTAGATGAAATAACCTTTAATTCAAGGTCTCCCTGATATGATGCAACATAACCGATAATTCTAATCTTTGTACCAATCTTTAAGCCTGCTGTAGCATAAGGGAAGATATCTATACCGGCGGTATCATCCTGTACATAAATTGTATCAAAGAAGGTTGTATTTTCATTATCGGTACCGTTTGTTACATAGCCCTCAATTGCAAATACATCACCGGTTGAAGCCTTACGAACATCTGCAATAGGAGTAACCGCAAGTTCGACTTCGCTCTTAGCTAAGATATTCTTAGCAATTGTATAGTTTGCGTAAGGTAAGGAATCATTGTTATCGATTTCTGCCTTAACTTCAAAGTCTGAAAGGAATACACCACCGGCAACAAAAATATCTCCTCCTGCCTTTGTGGTCTGATGAGCAAGGAAGGTAATATTACCCTTGTTATCAAGAACAATATTATTACCGTATGACTTGCCGTTTTCATCCTTACAATCAACGGAATATGTGGTATCAAATCCTGTTACAAGAGCTTCAGCCTTGTTTACAAAATCTGTACTGTCACCGTTTGAAACGTCTACAGAACATCCTGAATACTGGCTGTAGAGCTGGTAATTTGACTGGTTAACAGCCTTTGTAACAACACCCTTTATAAATTCGGAGTCTGTAGCAAAGTTTTCAGGATACAATCTGTATGCCTGACCGCCGTTATTGCTGTCATCCATAACCTCATCAGAATTAAGTCTGATGGTGGAGCCCATTGCCTCAAGAAGCTTGTTCTGCTGTGCTGCAGCATGGTAGTTACCGTAATCTGCAAGACCGCATATAATCACGGATCCCCCGTTTGCAACATAATCCTTAACTACTTCTATAAATTCAGCATCAAATGTTGACTCAACATAGTCACCTGTGTTTGCTGTACCGCTTCTTCCTGCGGGTGCAGAAATAAGAAGGAGTTTTGCATTCTTTAATGTATCTGCTGTAATCTTATCTCTTACAACTGTTGCTTTTAAGCTGTAGTCAGCACACATGTTAATGAAGTTTGACATGTTTCCGCCATAATATCCGGTTACATAGTCATTAGCGTGAGTACCGTCAATAATTACATCCGCAACCATCGCAGGTGCAACATAGTTAACGGTCATCTTGCCTGTGTATACCTTCTCAACATCCTTAAGAACTGCCTTTGCGGAAATAATGTAGTTAACTTTTCCTGCTGCACCATATACATAGTTGTATATAAGTTTTGCAGTTCCGTTTGAAGCAACTGAAGCGCTGCCGCCAAGTGCTGCCTTAAGCTCTTCTCCCTTGAGAGTAGCTACATGAGAAATATTATTCTCTGCATCCTGAACATCAATTGAAATTTCGGTAATATCAAGTGCTGACTTCTCGTTGTTATAGAAATCAACCTGGATATCAAGTGTCTCTCCGCTTACTGCAAGTGTGGTGGATGTGCTTACACCATTAAGACCACAGGCCTCAACTTCACCAACCCATACAGGTGCGGTAACTGCTATATCACCGTCTGCTTCAACTATCTTAATGTAGTAATATGAGTAGTTTGAAGGAACTGTGAAATCTACTGTTGCTTCATTTGAAGAAACAGTCTTTTCTGCGGCAACAATACCACCGTTTACAATAACCTGAACCTTACCGATTGCTTCTTTGTCGGCATCCTTGATTTCAACTTTAAGGTTAACATTTGAATCAACGTCATCCTTTGCAAGAACTGAACCCATAATGAAGCCGTTCAATGTGTAATAAATATTCAGGTTGTTATCTTCTGTCGCATAAATACGACGGTCTTTCATTGCCTGATAAATTTCTTCTTCTGTATTTGCATCAGCAAGTACTACTGTTCTTGCTGTATTGGCATCTCCCCACAATCCCTTATGGTTATCCTGGTTGTTTGCGGGAGCAACATGCCATCCCTTATCAAGAGCACGCGTATAGTACTCATATGAAGGGAAATATCCGCTTGATCCGATTGCGCCTTCACCGTTACCAACTTCGATAAGGTTAATGAGTTCATCTCTTGTTTCTGAATAGTATGCGAAATCCTGGAAATCACCAAAGGTTGTACCGGGATGGTTAAACATACTGCTTGAATCAGGAACAAGTTCAAGAGCTGAATAGTAATTATTCAAAGCTGTTGAATATGTTGAATATGCACTCTGGGTTCTGCTCTGGAAACCGGGAGTATTAAAGGTATTCATATGACCAAGACCATTAGACCAGGTCATTTCGTAACCGTAAAGACAGGTAAAGCGTTCTGATGAGTACTTCTTTGCAAGTTCATGACCCATGGTCCATTCATCTGTTGCTGAAGTATCAACATTCTTTGTAATGTCTCCGTTTGCGGCATTATCAAGTGAATTTGAGTGATCCGTAACCGCAAGATAATCAAGGTTAGCAACCTTTGTAGCATGCGCAAATGCTTCTTCACATGAACCGGCACCATCGGAGTAGTTGGTATGTGAGTGAATCTGGCCAAAGTATGCATTGTACTTTTCGCCGGACTTTTCTGTAAAGTTCAATGTTCTTACTTCACTGTCAATGCAACCTGACTTCTTAGAAACAATGTACATTGTTACAGGAAGTTCTTTAATTTCAACAGGTGTAGTGTAGGTAATCCACTCATCATCTGCATTAAATTTATATAAGACAGAAGCTCCGTCTGTAAGAGGGCTTAACTTAACCATTGTGCCCACTCTTACCGCACCGCCATTGGGAGTAGCCTTGGGAGTCTCACATTTTGCCTGAGAATAGCTGTATGAAAGTACAATACTGTCCTTTAAGCCCTGCTTCTTTGCATAAACTGAATATACTGCGGGAAGTTCTGAAAGAACAGGCTTTGAAGCACTGTCATAAACCTGATAATCTCCACCGTTAACACTGTAATAAATTGTTGCGCCATCGGTTGAGCTTGTTAATGTAAGTTCTGCGTCCTTTGCCACAGTTCCGGAAGCAGGATCTGCCTTAACATATCCGCATACTGTAGGATCAACCAAAGGATTTGCTGTTACTTTAACATTATCAAGTCTGATGTTTCCTGCGGGAGCACCATCCTTTCCGTTATATCTGCCGCCAAGAGGAATGATTCTTATGAAGAGTTCATCCGCATTCTGAGCCTTTGCGGGTACATCAAAGGATACTTCATGGTACTGGCTGTCAACAAGGGCTGTGAAAATACCATCTGTAATATTTACTTCCTTGTTAACTTCGGAAGAACCGTCTGCATTGTATGCTGTGTAAGAAACCTTCTCATGGCCGGTTGTAAAGTTTACAAAATTTACACCGTCTGTTGAATAAGCATACTGATATTTTGCTGCAGCTGTAGCAGTAATTCTAAAGCGCATTGAAAGCTTTAAGTTGCCGTATCCAACTGAAGAGAACTTAAACTGAGCATATGTGTTCTCTCCGCCGAATTCTCTTGCACCCATATAAGAGGTGTTGGCAGCAGACTGAACTGTTGCAGTTTTGCCTGCCTTAACAACTGTATATACTGCCTTTGAATCAAGCTTGTCTCCGTCAGCATAAAGGTCACCGTTAACAGCATTTGCGGCAATATCAGCTTCATCTACTGTACCTGACCATTTTGCAACGGTAAGAAGGAGACTTTCGTCAACCACTACGGGAACACTTACTTCATAGAAGTTGGTGAGGTAGGCAACACCGCCCGTTTTAAGGCTGTATGTCGTAAAGCCTTTATAGAATTCCAAATACTGAGGTGTTGAACCATTATATTTAGCTTCGCTATTCTTAACATAAAAGCCATTTTCCTGCTTTTCAAGACTCCATAAACCAAGACCTGAAAGCTCGTCCTCAAAAGTAAGCTTGCTTCCTGTAGGTCCGCTTGTAAGATACTTTCCGGTTAATGCGTTCTTGAATGCATACAATCCGCTTTCGCTGTCGTAAACAACCTTAAGATATGCAGCATCTGCAGGTGCTTCAAGGTTTCCGTCAGCATCGGGCTCTGCAGCGATGCCTGCAAGAATTGAACCGCTGGCATTTGCTGACATAACATTCTTGTTAATATATACAACTACTACCTGTCCGTCCTTAACTTCTGTAAGGCAATTATTAACGGGTTCTTCGTCTTCATCTTCATCGACTTTTATATCAGGTGTATCATCTTCAGCAGTTGTCTTATCATCTATTGTAACCTTCTTATAAAGGCCAAGTTCATAAGCTGCTTCGTTTGTGGTTCCCTTTAAGAAACTATATGTGGTGAAACCGCTGTAGAATTCAATGTACTGAGGGTTATCCACACCGTTCTTAACATAAACAGCATTTTTATTACCGATAAGTGTTGCTCCGGTATTGCTTACATCCTGAATCCAGTAGCAGTAATCATCAATTGTCTCGGTTAATGCCATTGAGTTACCGGTTGCGGATGTTGTAAGGAACTTACCTGTGCTGTCTGTAAGTGTAAAGCTTCCATCGTCACACATGTTGGCTGAAAATGTAACAATTGAATCTGCAAGTTCTTTATTATCATCTGTTTTAACAACAGTAAGAACGTCGTCAGCAAGAACTGCATCTATACCCTGAAGTTTCTTACCTGTTACTGCAGAAGTAAGAACTGACTTGTTCTTAACTGCATAAATAACAAATGTATCACCGTCATTAATGGTATCTATTTTGTTACCGTCAGATACGATTTCAGGTACGCGTACAGAATATGTAAAGGAAGCTGTATCGCTGTTCATATAGCCGTCCATTACTGCATAAGCAGAAATCACTGTATCTTCTGAAATAACGATGGGAGCATCATATACTGAAAATGCATCTCCTGCCTTAAGGCTGTATCTGATTTCAGCGCCCTCGGTCTTTGTGGTAAGGCTGATTTCTGTTCCCTTTTCAACACTGCCGGATGCTACAGAAGCTGTTACTGCAGCACACTTTGCTATTGTAAAGTTAAAGGACTTCTTAACACTGTCCTTGAATCCTTCCTTTGAAGCAAAGGCCTTGACAGTTGTATCATCGGAAAAAGAAAGAGGACCTTCATATAAAACATAGTTCTCTGAACCATCGGTGTTGTAATAAATTGATGCACCTTCTGTATTTGTATGAAGAGCTACTTCTTCACCGACAAGAACGGTTCTTGAGCCTGCTCCTGCAAATACTTCTTCACACTGGGGCTCAACAACAACTTCTCCACCGCCAATCTTAGTACCGGAAATATAAATATCTTTAAGCGAAGATGTACCACCGGATGCAATCTGAGCACCATTTACGTTGCCATTGTCGGCAACTGTCAGTCGCAAATAACCCTTTGCATTGTTAAATGCTTCGGGCAAAACTACTGAGTTATAAACCTTCACTGAACCGGTTGTTAAGGTAACAGCATCTCCAATTTCAGTAAAGTTTTCTCCGTCCAATGAACAGGAGAGAACAAAATGTGCAGGACCTGTTCCCGAACTTCTCATATTTGTGGAAAAAGTAAGATTGCTGTAGCCTGTAGCATCAAATTCAATGCTCCAGTAGGATCCTACGCTCCATTTATTAGCGGTAATACCGGAACTGGTTGAGTCTCCTCCTTCTGCTCCGACCACGCTAAGCATACCGTTTCCGCTTGTTGCTGCAGCCGGAACCTTAGGTAATTCCGCAGGCTTACCATCGGTATGCCACTCTGCAACAGACTCAGATGTGCTTTCTGCTCTTGCTACTAAGGAAACATTTTCAAACATTGTGGAAAATGTCATCAATGCAGCAAGAAGCATAGCAAGAAAACGTCTTGTTCTGATTTTCATACTCTTCTCCTTATGAATTCACATTTTTTCGGACTTAAAGAGGCACTTCCCATATTGGGAACTGCTTAAAAATAACATATTCAATTAATTTTTAGCAGAAAAACGACGCGAAATGCGTCATAAGAGGTCCCCTACCCCATAGTCCTTTTCTCAACTGTGATATTAGCATAAATGCACCACCAAAACAATGGAGTTATGTTTACTAAGAAGGTCTAAACCGGTTACAAAATTGTTAGAATTACGAAGAAAAGCCGGCACAAATCCGTGCCGGCTTCCTGTATGACATTTATTTCTTTTTTGACTTTCTTTCAAGCTGTGAAAGTTTAAGTCCCGTATTGTAAAAATCCTTTGTGGAGCAACCCGCTCTGCCACCGCCGGCACATGCACAGGCGCAGGCGCAGGCACATGAATGAGCGCAGGCGCAGGAACTGTGAGCACATGAACTGTGGGCACATGAACTGCGGGTACTTGAAGGTCTCGGCACAGGGACATGGGTAACATGAACTCTGATATAAGTATTACCGCTGTCGCCGTATCTGAAGGTTCCCTCATTATTATACTTTGAAGGCTCTTTGATTTCTTTTTCCTCAACAACTTCTTCGCTTTCAATAAAGCTTCTGCCGCAGTATTCGCACTTTTCCTGATTCTCAGCCCTTACGGCGCCACAACCGGGACAGGTTGGATAATACTTAATAAGGGTTCTTGTAATTTTCTTTTTGGTGGTGCCGGAACCAAGTCCCGAGCCGCTTTCGTAGTCACGAGATTTCTTAAGCAGCTTACCGACACCCACAAACAGGACTATAAAAAACATAAATCCTATTATGGCATCTCCGTCGTCTGAGGAATCGTAATAATTATTGTCATAATTGTAAGAATAATTTTGCGAATAATCATCGTAATCATACTTATCTGCCATCTTGTCTTCATCAAAGGCAAAGGCATCATTATTGTAAGTAACACTTATTTCATCAAACTGCTCACCGGCAGAAAGTGAACCGCTCCAAATAAGTCTGTCCCCTTCAACAACAGCGCCATGGCTCCAGCCTATTGCATTCTCGATATTCCAGTCTATTACAATGTTGTCGACCTCAATTCCGTCAAACCATCCCGGGACAAAATAGAATACAGATTCACCTTCTGTCAGAACATTCATTTCATACATATAGTCTTGTTCAATGAAGAAATCAAAGCTGGCGATTTCACCTTCATAATAATCTCTGTCCAGGTAAATCTTTGCCATGCTTGAATCGATTTGCATTCTTTTTACAGTGTCCGAAAGTCCGCCGTAATCACCATAATGGCTGTTGGGAATGCCTACCTGTACCCAGGAAAGTGGACCAAGTTCGTCCGAATCAAGCACTTCCCAATCAATATGATATTGCATATAAAGGGTAGCATCCGAATTTACATCAACGGTAATGGTGTAATTAAGAATTTCGTCCGTAGCTGCCGCTGCGAATGCACTTTTGCAGGGCACAGACAAGAAGAACAAAACACAGGCTATTAAAAATGCTGCTTTTCTTTTCACTGTTTTTCCCTCCTTAAAGGACATCTTCCAAGCATAAGTCCGGAATAGTCACGACGCTTTTTACAGGTGTCACTGTTCCAGATTGTTTCCCAGTCATCATTTAAGAAATTACCAAGAATTTTCCCCGAAAGCCAGCTCTGACAGGGAACCACATTACCGCCGGGTGTGATTGCCATGTTGCTAAGGCAGGCACCGCAGTTTGGTGTGGAAAGTGCGTGCTTTTCAAAGAACTCTTCTTCAATCCAGCCGGGAGAAGTAAAGCTGATTTCCATACCGTTTGCATATGCATAATCGGCGGCATCGGCAAGAATCTTCTTTATTTCTTCATTAGAAAGCTGTAATGATTCAGAAGTATCTGTTAAGGCATTTCCTGTTGTAATAAGTCCTGAACAGGTGACATACTGAACGCCCTTTTCCTTTAAGAACTTAAGAGTTTCCACATAATCCTTATTAAGTGTACATAAAGGAGTGTTAATGCTTACATTAAGGCCTGCGGCAAGCGCGTTCTCGATTCCTGCCACAGTATCATCATAGTGAGGGGCGCCAACAAGAGTATTGTGAACATCTCTGTCACCCGAATAAAATGTAATCTGAATACTGTCAAGTTCCACTTCTCTCAACTTTTCACAATATTCTTTACTAAGCTTTATGCCGTTTGTGTTAAGTCTTGAAACAAACCATCTTGCATGATCGATAAGTTCAAAAAGATCGTCACGCATTGTGGGTTCACCACCGGTAAAGGTTACCTGAGGAACACCGATTTTTCTGAGTTTATCTAAAATATTCTTCCAGTCTTCCGTCGAAAGCTCTGCTTCATCTGCCTGAGTCTGACCGGCAGCATAACAGTGTACACACTTCTGATTACAGTTCCACTTTTCGCCCTTGGTCATGGCACTTACCATAATATCCATTCTGTGGGGGGCGGACATATTGTCGGCGTACTGTCCGATGTTCATATATCCGATTTCCTCATCCACAGCTTCGCCGTAGGCAATCTGCTTAAAGGTATTCATTATTTTGTATACATCATCACGAAGTTTTTTTGCGGATGTCATCCAGAATACTTTTTTAACTGCCTTAACAGTGTTCTGCATGATATTCTCCACATCTTCTTCGGACACTTCCCTGCCATGATATTTATTAACCTCTTTAATAAATTCCGCAAGAAGAATACTCCAGGAATACTTCACAGGAATAATGTCCTGACCGTTGATAATGGCCACACTTGAAGCCACCTTTCCGCCTTCATATTTAGGAGGAATAAGATGGATTCTTACAACTCCGGGACCCTCCGGATTCAATGTGGTATGCATTACTTCATTGAAATTTTCTTTGTAATATTTTTTGTAATTCATATGATTACCTCATCCGTTTCCTAATGAATCTATACTACCATAATTATTATGTATAAAAAACCGCTTCCCATGGAAAATATGGGCCTTTATCTTTCTCTTGGAACAAGATATTTTGAAAGTTCGTTTAAAACCTTCTTTTTATCAAGACTCCAAAGCGGTTCAATCAGTTCATTTCGCTTTCCGTCCCCGGTTAGTCTGTGTACCACCATATCATCAGATAATGCTTCGACGCACTCAACCAAAATGTCTCTGTATTCGTCAAAAGAAAGAGGCTTGACCCTTCCCTCATAATACTCAGTGGCAAGGTCGGTATCCTTAAGTATATGAAGAAGCTGAAGTTTTATTCCTCCGGGACCCTTTGAAGATACATATCTTACGGTCTTAAGCATATCGCTCTTAGTTTCCCCGGGAAGTCCAAGTATAACATGTGTAACAACTTCAACCCCGATATTCTTTAAGTCTTCCACAGCTTTATCATATACAAAAAGTTCATATCCTCTTCGAATGTACTTAGCTGTTTCTTCGTGAATTGTCTGAAGTCCAAGCTCCACGAAAACCTTTTTCTTTGAATTTATTTCCTTAAGAACCGACAAAATTTCCGGTCCAAGGCAGTCCGGTCTTGTGGCAATCGACAAAGCCACAACCTCAGGATCGGCAATTGCCTCTTCGTATTTTTCACTTAAAAAATCCGGATCGCCATAGGTATTTGTGAAAGCCTGAAAATAGGCTATATATTTACAGGGAGTGTTCTTTGGCAGTTTATTTTTTATCAGAGCCTTTGCACATTCAATTTCCTCACGGATTGAAAGAGATGATGAGGCCGCGAAGTCTCCCGACCCGCCTTTTGAACAGAAAATACAGCCACCCGTTCCAAGACTTCCGTCTCTGTTTGGACAGGTAACACCAAGACTTAATGAAATCTTGTATACCTTACAGCCAAAGAGATTATAAAGATATTTATTTAGAGAGTTATAGTAGACTTTTTCTTTGTTCATATCTAAATATAATCTATCACTTATTACGTAAAAATAAAATCTATAAACAGTTTATTAATTGTTAGCACTCTCCATTGACGAGTGCTAATTTATGTTTTATAACAAAATCATCCAAGGAAAACTTGGACAGAAAACAATAACAACGGCAAAGCCGCACACATATTAAGGAGGTATTGATTATGTTTATGCCCACATTATTTGATGACTTTTTTGAGGAGTTTGCAAGACCTGTTGCACCTAAGCACATACCGGTGAATACCATGCAGCTTATGAAGACAGACGTTAAGGAAGAAGAAAACGGATTCACACTTGATATTGAGATTCCCGGATATAACAAGGAAGACTTAAAGCTTGAATTAAAGGAAGGCTACTTAAACGTTTCTGCCGAAAAGAACAGCGAAAGCAAGGAAGAAAAGGGTAAGTACATCAGAAGAGAAAGATATTTCGGAACTGTTTCAAGAAGCTTCTATGTAGGTGAAGAATTAACAACAGAAGACATTAATGCCAAATTCGAGAACGGTGTACTTAATATCTTTGTTCCAAAGAAAGAAACCCAGCCCGAACTTCCCGAATCAAGATACATCCAGATTGCATAATAAAAAGGCCCCGAGGTATTGCCGCGGGGCTTTTATTTTTAATTAAACTTCTGCTCTCTTAAGAGCTAAATCAATGTGATCGCAGAAGTTCTCTGCTCCGATTTTATCATATAAGCCGCATTTCTTAAGTGCACCCATGGGCTGCTCATTAACATGGGACAAAATAAGACGTACATCCTTTTTCTTACAGTTTTCCGCAAGAGTTGAAAGTGCATTGATTGCGGTGGAGTCAATAGCATTTACGCTTCTCATACGAAGAATAAGGTTGCTCATCTTATCTTCTACCGAAATACCAAGAATCTTGTCAGCCGCACCAAAGAACATGGGACCTGAAATTTCATATACCATTGTATCCTTTGGAACCTGTCTTAAGGAAATCGAATCAGGGTCATTTTCATCATCAACCATCTTCCATCCCTTTACAAGAGTCTCATCACTCATACGCTTAATGAAAAGAATGCAGGTAACAATCATACCAACTTCGATTGCAACAACAAGGTCGAATACTACAGTAAGAATAAAGGTCATAACCAAAACAGCAATATCTGAAAGAGGAGCTGTCTTGCACTGGTTAACAAATGAACGCCAGCCGCTCATATTGTAAGCAACCATGAAAAGAATAGCTGCAATTGTAGGCATGGGGATAAGTGCCGCATAAGGCATAAGCACTACAAGCACCAAAAGAAGTGTTACCGCATGCACCATTGCTGCAATTGGTGTACGACCACCGTTTTTGACATTTGCAGCAGTACGCGCAATGGCACCTGTTGCGGGAATACCTCCAAAAAGTGCACTTGCAATATTACCTGCACCCTGTGCCACAAGTTCCATATTGGAATTGTGTCTTGAGTTAACCATTGAGTCTGAAACTACACAGGACAAAAGTGATTCGATTGCGGCAAGAATCGCAATTGTAAATGCATTGGGGAGCAAATCCCTTATCATGCCAAAAGAAACACTTGGCAATGAGAACTTCGGTAAGTCTGCGGAAATTGTATATAAATCGCCGATTGTGTTAACCTTCATGTCTGAAAGAAGGACCATGAAGATTCCCACAACAACTGCGATAAGTGAAGGAGGAATTTTTGATAAAAATGCAGGACGCTTAATCATGGGCCATACAATAAGAATTGCAAGACTCACTGCTCCCACAAGAAGTGCCTGCCAGTTTATGGTATTCATAAAGCGAATATCATAAATAAGCTTATCCATTGTTTCCACAAGGGGCTCCTCTGAAATTACCGAAAGTCCCAAAAAGTCCTTAATCTGTCCGATTAAAATTGTTACGGCAATACCTGCGGTAAAACCGGTGGTGATTGTATAGGGAATAAACTTAATAAGTGTACCGAGTCTGCAAAGACCCATGATAATTAAGATGATACCGGCCATTATTGTGGCTACAACAAGACCGCTCATACCCTTTGTTGCAACTATACCTGCAACGATGGTTGCAAATGCTGCGGTGGGACCTGATACCTGAACTCTGCTGCCGCCTAAGAATGCAATAACAAAGCCCGCAACAATCGCGGTGTAAAGACCCTGCTCGGGAGATACGCCGGATGCAATTGCAAGAGCAATTGACAGGGGAAGGGCAATTATTGCAACAATGATACCGGCAATAATATCTTTAATAAGCTGTTCCTTTGAATAGGTTTTCATTACAGAAAACAACTTCGGTTTAAGATTACTCATAATGCCTCCAAAAATTTTGCTTAAACGCCTTGATTATAATTCTCTGATTTTCAAACTACAATTGTAAAAATATCCAAAAAAGAAGCCTATGCAATCTCATAGTAAAAGAGATATTGCTGAATTATACCGCATACACCCTCAAAATATCCGTAATCAAACCCATTTTTATAGTATTTGTTAAGCAAAGCCTTAACATGAGTATCTATGGGAAAGGCATCTATATGATGGAGTGAAAACAGGCAGATACAGTCCGCAACCTTCGGGCCTATACCCTTTCTTTTCATAAGTTCTGCTCTGGCTTCTTCATAGGAAAGTGCTTTCAGATTAGGAAGCCAGTCAGGATTTTCTCTTACAAAAGCATACATTTCTTCAAGATATGGCACCCTGTAACCAAGCCCGCATTCATTGGTTTTGAAAAAGTCAGCGGGAATATCGAAAGGTCCCGGAAAAGCAAATTCATCCTCACCCTCTATTTGCAATCCTGCAAGCCTGCATATGGTTTCAACGCTTTTTTTGATTCTTCCTATATTATTATTCTGAGAAATAAGGAAACTTATAATGGTTTCAAAAAGATCCTGGTTAAGAATTCTTATTCCACTGCCCCTTTCAAAACACTCAATCAGATGGCTGTCATCAGATTCTCTTATTAGGGCTTCCACCCTGTTATAGTCGGTTTTTGTATCAAAATAGGGAGCCCAAATGTTATCCCATTCGGACTCCGTACATGAAAAATCGTATAGATTATTGTGCTTCGTTATATGAAGGACTCTGCCAAAAGCAACCACTACAGTCTCATCTTCCGATACCTTCTTCCAGCGAAAACACTGGCCGCTTTCTGCAATCTCTTTCATATTAAAGTGATCGATTTCTTTAATCATTGGAAATTTCTCCAAAAAGTACTACTGTATCACATCTAAGCCAAACTCCGAAGGAAGGAATCTTGGACATACACTTTCCGTCGAAGTAATAACGGAAGCCGCAAGCTTTGTGCCAATCTCGCAGGCCTCAAAAAGGGACTTTCCGTAGGTAAGGCCGATGGTTATACCTGAAAAGAAGGCATCTCCGGCACCTGCAGTATCTCTTACTTCAACCTTTCTTGGCGGACAAAAGCCCTTTTCACCGTTAGTGTCAGCAAAAACAGCGCCCCTTGCGCCAAGGGTAACCACCATCTTCCCAATTCCTGCCAGAGCAATATTTTTTGCAAGAAGGTCTGCTGCCTCTGAAACGTTTTTGTTTTCATATTCTTCCATAAACAGAAGTTCAGCTTCCTGTTCATTGCAGACAAAGCATTCCACCTGTTTTAAGAAGTCTCTTCTTTCAAGGGCAATGCTCATATTTGAAACCACGGCATAAATTCTCTTGTTATATTTTGCCGCAAGTTCAAAGGTTTTCTTGATAATATCCTTCTCTAAGTCAATTTCTATTACAATGCTGTCCGCATTTTCAAAAATCTCATCTCCGCTTTCATTAAGTATATCAAGAATCGGCATAAGATCCGGACGCTTTGATATGGAGGCGGAAATATCGCCGCTGTTGTCAAAAATAACAAGCCAGGTACCCATTCCGTCAGGAGTTCTCTTAATATATTTGGTCTCGACTTTGTGACGGTTAAGCTTCTCTATAACCTCTGTGCCGGTTCCTGACTCGTCCACAAGTCCCAAAAAGGTGGGACGAAGCTCGATATTTGCGATGTTTTCGGCAACATTTCTTGCCACACCGCCATGAACCGTCTCAACTCTTCCCGCATTTCTTCCTGTGGGAATATATTTGCTCAGAGGATAGCCCTTAATATCCACAAAGGCCGAACCAATAACAACAATACCCATGAATACTCCTTTACAATCAGCCGTTTATATCATCAAGTTCGAAGTCCTCGCTGGTAAGCATACAAAGATCTGACTCAGGCTCCTTGTAAAGTCTTCTTGACTGATTAAGAATTGCATCTTCAATCTTATTACGAACAAGACGGCCGTTTCCTGCATCATCTGCCCTTACAGCCTGAACCGCATTGAAGTATGCAAGTAAGGATGTTTTCGCACCCTCATCGATTGTATAACCCTTAGACTTTGCGGTAATCTCAGCAATTGCCAGAAGCTCACTTCCTGTATAATCGGGGAAGTTAATTACATTAGGGAATCTGCTCTTAAGACCTGAATTGGAGGTTAAGAACTCTTCCATTTCATTTGAATAGCCTGCAAGAATAACGATAAGATTATCACGGTTATCCTCAATACCCTTTACAAGAGTATCTATTGCTTCAAGTCCAAAGGAATCATCCTTTCCTCTGTACAAAGAATATGCCTCATCTATAAACAGTACACCACCAATGGCAGACTGAATTACCTGATTTGTAAGAGGTGCGGTATGTCCCACATACTTACCTACAAGGTCCGCACGTGATACTTCCACAAGCTGTCCGCCGGAAAGAACGCCAATAGCCTTAAGATAACGGCTAATGATACGTGCGATGGTGGTCTTACCTGTACCGGGATTGCCGGTAAAGATCATATGCTTGCTGACTTCAGAAGCCTTAAGGCCGGCCTCACGACGCTTTTTCTGAACACTGTAATATTCTTCGAGGCTGAAGATATATTCCTTGATTGTGGTAAGACCCACAATACCTTCCATTTCCTTCTTAACGCTTTCAAGTTCACCTGTATAAGCTGTGGGAAGTGCAGCAAGAAGATTGTGGTTCTCTCCGTTGACGTCAGCTGTTACGGCGCCATCGGTTACCTTAATGTCAACCTTTGTTCCGTTTGCATAGTCCCCTTCCAATTTTAACTGGGCAAGAGCCTTAAGACAGTCATCATAAAAGCCTAAGATACCCTTTAAGCCCGCGTTCTTTGAAGCCTTCGTCACACTTAAGTCAACAAAGGCGTCATCTACGGAAAGTTCAAACTTAAACTGCTTTCTTGAAATATCCTTTAATTCCTCAAGCTCGGTAAGTGAAATACTCTTAAGAGCCTCCTCGGAAAGAGCCTTTGTGGCACAGACATCACCAAGGGCATTTATAAAGGGAGCTCCGAACTTATCCGCAAGCTTCTCTAAGGACTTATCACTTACAAATACAAGGTATTTATCCTTTGCGAACAAAGCACCTACAGTTTCACTTGCAAGAGCGTTGGGAACGTTTACAAGCTGGCCGTTCTGATTCACATATCTTTCGTTAAGGGCACACTTTCCCGTAATAACAAGGTCCGCAAGTCTTGATGCCAAAGATGAATGGCACTCCTGGAAGTTTTCAAAGAGAATAACCTCTGCCTTTGAATTAAGTGCGGAATACAGATCCTGGAGGAAAAGCTTTTCCTCTGTTGCGCCGGGGTATAAGGATAAATCCATGGTTCTTATAAGATCGCACTTAAGTACCCTCTTATCACTGAGTGTTTTAACAAGAGTCTTAAGTGTAAGATGTCTTCCGGTGTATTTTGAGCCTGTAATAAAAATACAGTTTCTCGGAGCATCTCCTTCGGGTGCAAGTACAAAGGGACGCTTAAATGCTATAAGTAATTTCTTTATAAATTCATCCTGACCATATACGGTCTTTGCAACTGTCTCGTTTATATCTGAAAATGCAGTAAGTGCTTCGTCACCTGATACTGTATCATGGGTTGTTGTTTCTACAGTCTTACGATTCTTTTCTTCATAGGATTCAAGTTCTTTTGAAAAAGAAGCAATCTCCTCGTTAAGATTAAGTGAATCCATATCAAAAGTAGGGGCTAAGCCTCTGCCTGTAACCAGTTCCAAATTTTCTAAAAGTGTACCACCATAACGCTTTTTGCGCGCCTGTGCTCTGTTAATTTCCTCCTCGGTGTAATTGTTTCTCGGTCCGAGAAGTGAATTTAATGCCTCATCCACAGGATCTCTCATATTACATTTCTCCTAAATCATCTTTAATTTTTTAACTTCTTCTAATATAATCTAAAAGGATGAATATGTGAAGATATCCGTAAAAATAATATATAAAAGGTGAGCCTATGAAAGTAATTCTTGAAAATCTCACAAAGAGATTCCCTAACAGAAACAAGAAAATACATGAAGACGTAATTGCCGTAAACAATTTCAACTTTGAAATTCCCGATGGCAATCTTATCGGGCTTCTTGGTCCCTCCGGTTGCGGAAAAAGCACCACTTTAAATATGATAAGCGGTCTTGAAAAGCCCACAAGCGGTAAGATCTATTTCGGTGATGATGATGTAACAGCCCTTCCACCCGAACACAGAGGTGTGGGGCTTGTGTTCCAAAATTACGCACTTTACCCCCATCTTACGGTTCGTCAGAATATTGTTTTCCCTCTTGAAAACTTAAAGGGCGATCAGAAATTGTCAAAAGAAGAAATGAATGAGCGTGCTCTTGAAGCCGCAAAGCTTGTACAAATTGAGGATTATATGGACAGGAAGCCCTCTGAGCTTTCCGGTGGTCAGCAGCAGCGAGTTGCCATAGCAAGAGCTTTGGTAAAGACCCCGAGAGTCCTTCTTCTTGACGAGCCCCTTTCAAACCTTGATGCGAGACTTCGACTTCAGACCCGTGAAGAAATAAAAAGAATTCAGAGAAAAACCGGTGTCACCACAATCTTTGTTACCCACGATCAGGAAGAAGCCATGAGCATTTCCGACATGATTGTTGTAATGAAGGACGGTACTCTTCAGCAGATGGACAAGCCTCAAAAGGTTTACGACGATCCAAAGAACTTCTTTGTAGCCAAATTCCTTGGAACCCCTGCCATCAATACCTTTGACGGTACCGTAAAGAATGGCTGGCTGTATCTTGGAGAATCAAAGGTTCTTGAGACAAAGGGCGTTAAGGACGGTGATGTACATGTGGGAATTCGTCCCGAAGGCTTTGTTGTTGATGAAAACGGTGCCTTTGAATGTAAATTAAGTGCGGTGGAAGTAATGGGAAGAGACACAAGCATTGTTGCAAAGCACCCTTCCATGACTGTTGTACAGATTCGTGCCGTGATTCCCTCTGAGGATGCTCCTTCACCGGACAGAGAGGCCGTACGCTTCTCCTTAAAGCCTAAAAAGGTACATCTTTTTGATAAGGAAACCGAAGAAAGAATTTATTTTGAAATCCCAGGCTGACCGGTCAGCCTGAACAAAAAATATCAAGGCCCATCGGGCCCGGAGGACAGAAATGGACAAACGCGAACTTAAGGGCTGGTTATATCTTTTGCCGGCAATTGCTTTTCTTGGTCTGTTTATGGTTTATCCCCTCATCGATGTTATCATCTATTCGGTTGAGGAGGGCTATAATTTTGCATCCCAGTCATTCTTTGGCTATGGCGGATACAATTTTTCCTATGTATTACACGATCCTTTCTTTTTACAGGCCATTAAGAACACATTCATTATAGTTATTATTACAGTGCCCCTCTCCACTCTCATAGCACTGCTTATTTCCCTTGGACTCAGTTCCATTAAGCCCTTAAGGGATTTATTTCAGACAGTATTTTTCTTACCTTATGTAACAAACACACTGGCTGTAGGTCTTGTATTCATGATTCTTTTTAAGAAAACCGCCTATTCCGACGGACTTATAAACCTTGTAATTAATTTCTTCGGTCATGAATCAATAGATTTTATAGACGGCCCTTATGCCGCCAAAATGTTTGTTATGTGCTTTTACACAATCTGGATTGTTATGCCCTTTAAGATTTTAATTCTTACAAGTGCCCTTGCAAGTGTACCTCAGACCTACTACAATGCAGCAAAGGTTGACGGCACTTCACCCTTCAGAATATTTTACAAAATCACTCTTCCCATGATTTCTCCCATGATTTTCTACCTTGTAATAACAGGTTTCATCGGAGCGTTTAAGGCCTACAGCGATGAGGTTGCGATTTTTGGCACCAACCTAAACTCCGCAGGCATGAATACCATTGTGGGTTACGTATACGATATGCTTTACGGAAACAGCGGAGGTTATCCTTCCTATGCATCAGCAGCTTCCCTTATTCTTTTTGCCATCGTTTTCACCATTACAGTCATCAACCTGATGATAAGTAAGAAAAGCATATAGGAAGGAGGCAACATGACAAATCAGACAGATTACGACAAAATAAAAAAATCCGCTGCTCTTAAGAAAAAAACCGGCACCGGCATCACCTACTTCCTTCTTATTATATGGGCACTGATAGTTCTGTTTCCTTTTTACTGGATGATACTTACATCCGTTAAGGATTACGGAGCATATAACTCTGAATATATTCCAAAGTTTTTTACCGCTTCGCCCACCATTCAGAACTATATAGATGCCTTTAACGCAGTATCTTTGGGAAAATACTTTGTAAATACAATTATTTTCACTGTATTCACCACGGCCATAATGCTCATAGTCACAATCTTTTCCGCCTATGCATTTGCCCGCCTTAAATTCAAGGGTAAAAACCTTGTATTTGCACTTTTTCTTTCCCTTATGATGATACCAAATGAGCTTGTTGTTATCACAAACTTTGTAACCATCACAAACTGGCACATGAGAAATACCTACCTTGGTCTTATTCTTCCTTCCGTTGCTTCCGTTTTCTACATTTATCTGTTAAAAGAAAACTTCGAACAGGTGCCCGAGGAATTGTATAAAGCCGCAAAGGTTGATGGCACCAGCGACTTAAAATACTTATTTAAGGTTATGGTTCCCATATGCAGACCCACAATCATTACCATACTCATTCTTAAGGTAATTGAATGCTGGAACTCCTATGTATGGCCCCGCCTTGTGACCGATAACTCCGCATATTTTCTTGTATCAAACGGAATACAGGAAATCCGTGAAAACGGTTTCGGACGTGACAATATACCTGCCATGATGGCAGCCGTAGTGGTTATATCGGTTCCCCTTATTATCCTCTTCCTTATCTTCCATAAAAAGATAATGGAGGGAGTATCACGAGGAGGTACAAAGGGATGATCAGATTCAAAAAATCCTTACCCGTTTTTGCTGCAATAGCGCTTTGCGTGTCCATGCTTACAGGCTGTCACGGTGCAAAGGACAGTGTGGCCTTTATGACCCCCGAAACCTTTGACGAAAGCAAGAACTATGAAATAACCTTCTGGGCAAAAAATGATACCAACATAACTCAGAAGGAAATATACGAAAAGGCCATTGAAGACTTTGAAAAGCTTTATCCAAACATCAAAGTCAACATGCGTCTGTATACAGACTATGTCAGACTTTACAATGACGTAATCACAAACATTTCCACAAACACCACACCCAATGTATGCATAACCTACCCCGACCATATTGCCACCTATCTTACGGGTGAAAATACTGTTGTTCCCCTTGACGACCTTTTCAAGGATTCAAAATACGGTTTCAACGGCTCGGAGGTTAAATTTGACTCTCCAAAGTTTGACGAGGTCATTCCTTACTTTCTTAATGAGTGCAAATTAAACGGCTATCACTATGCAGTTCCTTTCATGCGCTCCACGGAAGCACTTTATATTAATAAGGAACTTGTGGAAAAGCTTGGCTACACCATCCCCGATGTGGTTACCTGGGACTTTATCTTTGAAGTATCTGAAAAGGCCATGGAAACAGACAGCCAGGGAAACTATAAAGTAAACGGCCAGAAGGTAATGATTCCTTTTATTTACAAGTCCACCGACAATATGATGATTCAGTATCTCCATCAGAAGAAGGCCGATTACTCCACTCCCGCCGGTGATGTATTAATATTTAACGATGATACCTATGATTTTCTAAAAGAAATTGCAACCCATGCAAAGACCGGTTCCTTCTCAACCTTTAAAATATCCAGTTATCCCGGCAATTTCTTAAATGCGGGCCAGTGTATTTTTGCAGTGGACTCCACCGCCGGCGCCACATGGATGGGAACTGATGCGCCCAATATGGATATTAAGGAAGACAAGGTAGTTAAATTTACTACTGTGGTTCGTCCCCTTCCCCAGTTTAACCCCGAGGACATTTCCATGATTTCCCAGGGACCTTCCATATGTATATTTAATAAAGAAGATTCCAATGAGGTACTTGCCTCCTGGCTTTTTACCCAGTTTCTTCTTACCAACGAAACTCAGATTGCCTACTCGGAAACCGAGGGATATGTACCTGTAACCTCCAAAGCCCAGAACAGCGAAGAATACAGAAGCTACATTGAAAAATCCGGCACAGACAAGAACCTTCATTACAGCATAAAGATTGATGCTGCAAAGCTTCTCTTAAACAATGTGGACAAAACCTTTGTAACACCGGTTTTCAATGGTTCTGCGTCCTTAAGAGACGCTTCCGGACAGTTAATTGAGGTTGTCACAAAGACCGGCAAAAACGGTAAACCCGTGGATTCAGCCTTTCTTGATACCTTGGAAGCAAAAATCATATCACAATATCATCTTGATCAGATTACGGCAGACGGTTCCGGAAAGCAGGATTTAGGACCGCTTCCTTCTACCGCCGTAGCTCTTTTGATAGTGCTTGTACTGGCCTGGATTGGCATCGGATGTTCATTTTTGCTAAAAATTCTCAAAAAAAAGCCCTCTCAGAGGCAATAAATTAGGCAAATAGTCATATTCATCCACTCCGCTATCGATTATAATGTAACCGTTTCAAATAATCTTTAGTAAAATAAGGAGATACAAAAATGAAAAAAGTATTAGCTATTCTTTTATCATCAGCACTTGTTCTTTCATTAGCTGCTTGTGGCGAAAAGACAGATTCAACCACATCTTCTACTGAACCTGCAGTTTCAACTTCTACAGAAGTATCTACAGAGGCATCTGTTGATGAACCTGTTGCTTCAACAGAAACTTCCACAGAAGCATCTGTTGATGAACCTACTACAGAAGAGAACGATGTAGTTTCAGCAATTTCATATGCTGATTACGCTGCTGCTGAATTAGGAACAGATGTCGTTGTTGAATTCACAGTTCAGGCAACTCAGTCATGGTGGAATGACCAGATTACAGTTTACGGAGCAGATAAAGATGGTGCTTACTTCGTATACAACATGGCATGCTCACAGGATGATGCTGCTAAGTTAGTTCCCGGCGCAGTTATTAAAGTTGCCGGCACTAAGACAGCATGGGCAGGTGAAGTAGAAATCGGTGCAAACGATATGGGCGATGCTCCCTCTTTCGAGTTCGTTGATGAAGCCGGTTACATTGCTCCCGCTAAGGACGCTACAGACCTTCTTGGTAAGGATGAAATCGCTGACTTACAGAACCAGCTTGTTTCTTTCACAGATATGACTGTTACAGCTGTATCTTACAAGAACAACCAGCCCGGCGATGACATCTATGTAAACCTTTCAAAGGATGATACAGAATATTATTTCTGCTTAGAGTACTACTTAAACGGTTCTGACGAAGAGTTCTACAACTTAGTAGGAAACCTTGAAGTAGGTACAGTTGTTGATGTTGAAGCATACCTTTACTGGTATGAAGGAATCAATCCTCACATCACAAAAGTTACTGTTAAATAATTAAGCCCAACCCGCAATAAACGCCAAGGCGAAATGCCTTGGCGTTTTTGTTTCTCAAAAAATAAATAATCAAAAAGGCCACGGAGCAACGCTTCATGGCCTTTCTATCTGATTTATTTATTATCTCTTACAAAATAGTGTCTTCCAAGCCACTTCGACAGGCCATCAAGACCCGAATAAATAATACGCTCGGATATATTCTGCTGATCCAGCATATCTCTTATTCTCCATCTTAGGTCTTTATCAATTATATATCTGACTGTATTGGAAGTGTACTTATCAAAGAACTCCTCTATATTATCCACAGCATCAGGAATAATCGCAAAGAATGAATACTGATTTACAATTCGCGGGTCTATTGATGGAGGCTCTACCACAACCATTGACTTGTCCTGCATGTCCTCATCATAGCTGTCTAAATCGTTAACAACTTCTTTTAGCATATTTACAGTAAATACAGAAGTCTGATTATCGGAAAGGACCTTTTTATACCGGCCCGGAAGCATGGCATGAAGTTCCTTAATATCAATTCTCCAAATGATACAGTCATGGTCATCCATATCATCAAGATTATGCTCAGTTGTAGCAAAATGAAGAGCTATAAGCGGCGACTGTGACCAGTCAAGAAGTCTGGTTGGAAGTCCGTGATGCTGTCCTAAAATCATCTGCCTCCATACACTTTTCTCAATCTGGGGATCCTCAAGCGCCCCGTACTTTGTAAAGTTATTAAGGATACATGGCTCTAGGGCTTTTTTTGCATCCTTACAGTTTCTTGAAAGGCTGGTAGTAAGCTTAAAGTCCACATCGGTCATACCTCTGTACAAATACAGGCTTCTGTTTCGATTAAGATCCTCTCTGTATTCCTGCTCTGTTATAAGAGGCAGCACATCCTCAATTGTTTTTATTGAAATAGTTTTTATCATTAACTGCGCTACGGAAACTGTACTTCCGCGCTAATCCCCCCTTAAGCTAATTACTTACGGTCATATGCATAACCTTTTTATTATTATACATTGCAACATCGGCACGCTTCAACACATCTCCCACGGTTTTGTCAATCGAAGCGTCAAAAACCGCGAGACCGCTGGCAATGGAGAATCTTCCGTGAACCGGGTCTGTTTTATTACTGCTCTCCTCCACAACAGCTCTAAGCTGTTCCATAAGAGCCTCCCTGTTTGCAAAGTCCTCTCCTTCAAGAACAACCACAAATTCATCGCCACCGATTCTGTAAACGGGACTATGCTTAAATACATCACAAATTGCATGACAGCTGTTAACTATATAAACGTCTCCTATGTCATGACCATAAGTGTCATTTACACCCTTAAGACCGTTTAAGTCGCATTCTACCAAGCCAAAAGAAGCATCAAGTGCCTTGTTAACATACTCCTTAAGGGCTTCAACCTTGTCCATATAAGCCGCCATGCTTCGTACGCCTGTAAGGGAGTCTCTGTTTGCCACACGGTTGGTTTTGGTGAGTTTTCTTTGTAGCTCATTTGCCTGGTCCCTCATGCAGTTAACCAGAGCCTTTGAAATCTTACCGGCGGATATGGGCTTAAACAGGTATGCATTCATACCCATCTCGGTTGCCCTGTTAACATCCATTTCCGAATGACTTGCGGATATTGCAATAATCGGTACGGTTTCAGCACCTCTGACCTTTGAGTTTCTTATTGCAACCGCGGAATCAAAGCCATCCATACCAGGCATAAAAATGTCCATAAGTATGGCATCATAAAGTCTACCTTCCGACTCCTTAAACAGTTTTACTGCTTCCTCACCACTACCGGCTTCAGTAACAACAGCACCGTTTTCTTCAAGTATGCTCTTTGTGATATCTCTTGATACCCTGTCGTCCTCAACAACCAGAATCTTAATACCCTCAAGACTGTAGTCTGAAGTCTTTACATGGGCCTTAATTTCGAATGTACTTTCCTTATTCTTCGCATGCTCTATAAAACGCTCCTTACATTTCTTAAAGCACTCAAGTATTTTAGGAGAAAAAACACCGCACTCTCCACCAAGAATCATTGAATAAGCCACATCAAAGGGATAGGCCTCTTTATAGCATCGCTTATTTATCAAAGCGTCAAAACAATCCACAACTGATACAATCTGAGCCGAAATAGGAATTTCATCCCCCACCAGTCCATCGGGGTAACCTGAACCATCATATTTTTCATGGTGATATTTACAGATATCTATACTTGTATGTAAATATTCTTCACTCCAGTCCATAGGTGCTAACTTAAGTATTTCGCAGCCTCTGGTACTGTGCTCCTTCATGGTTTCAAATTCTTCCGAAGTTAGCTTACCCGGTTTAAGCAAAATAGCATCAGGAATTGCAATCTTGCCAAGATCGTGAAGTGCGCTGGCCGAAGCAATCAAATCCACCTTCTCCATAGTAAGTCCGTACTCCGGATAATCCTTCATAACCTGCTCTGCAAGAATATGGGTAAAGCCCTTCACTCTTCTAACATGCTCTCCGCTTTCTGTATCCCTTGCTTCAACTATATTACCAAGAAAACCTATTATATCTTCGTTTAAGCGGCTTAGGCGCTCATTCTTTTCCTGCAGTTCCTTGGTTCTTGTTGTAACAGAATCCTCAAGATGCTGTCTTACATCAGCTTCTTTTTGCTCCTTACCATCCACATTTTTAGTCGCAAAAAGAATCTTGTGCTCTCTTTCAAAATCGCCAATCCTGATTATCTGGGCTTCATAATGATGCCTGCTTCCGTCCAAATGCCTTATACAATATAAAACCGAGAAGCTTGGTGCAATTGAAAGTCTGCTAATCATACCTGATTTTTCAAACTGTGGCTTAACATACTCCCGGTAATCCTCCGTAACAAGGCCTGTGGCATAGAAATGAAGAAAATTTGCTGCACCCTTCTGTATTTCCTTTCTGAATCTTATGGCTATGGGTGCAGGCATCTTTAAAAGGCGTCCTGTGTCCTTATCTATATCCATATGGATTATGGTATCCCACTCTCCGGTGAGACCTTCAATCATTTCGTAATAGGAATCGGCCTCCTTGGCACCCTTATCCGCCTGATGCATGAATATAATAATAACTATAACCATGAACACGAAAAACAGGAGCATGGGAACAAACGCTAATTTCAATCCAGCCCCGGACTCAATCAGCCTGTATGAAAAAAGAGCAGCAAAGTTGAAAATAAATGCTGACACAATAATCGCTATTGTCACAAAAAAATTTCGAACTGCAATATGCCTTCTTTTCATGAACACCTCGAAACAGTAGATAAACTCGCTATATTAGCAGAATTACTTTAGCATAGTAGAATTAACGAAAAACTATGCAAAAACATGGTGATTTTTATGAATATTTGATGTAAAATCAGAATATATAATGACATTTGGAGGATTTCTCTTTGAAGAAGAAAATTGCGGTATATGCAAACGGCTGGGGGGCCCATAATCTTTCAACTTTCTTAAAGGGTATCGACAGTGCATTTATGGCAGCAGGCATAGATGCAGATTTGTTCACCTTCATATCCTATGGCTATTTCTCAATGCCAAAGAGTGAGGAATCAGGTGAAATAAGTATTTTTGAACTTGGTGATCCTGCTTCTTTTGACGGGGCAATTGTTTTTTCCAACGGTCTGAACAACCCTCAATGCGCCGAAAAAATAGTAAAGGCTTTTGCCGAGAAAAACATACCTGTAGTCAGTCTCGGCATGAAAATTGAAGGTGGCAATTTCGTTACCACAAATGTTGCCGGAATGTATGAGCTGGCTGAGCATCTTATAAGTGAACATCATGTCAGAGACATCACTTTCTTTGGCGGAAATGTTGGAAACTATGATTCCGATTCCCGTATGGAAGCAGTTGAAGCTGCTTTAAGCAAAGTAGACGAAAAAATCCACAATGTTTTTTACACAGACTGGGGAACAGATACTACCATCACATATATAGACGAACATTATAAAGACGGAAAAAATCTTCCCGATGCTATTGTCTGTGCAAATGACTACATAGCGCTTGCAGCCTGTTATGAACTTCATAAATTAGGAATAAAGATTCCTGAGGATGTAATTGTTACAGGTTTTGACGGAATCAAAGACGGAAAAATCTTCTGTCCTTCCCTTTCAACAGTATGTCAGGACTATTTTAAGCAGGGAATTGCCTGCGGCGATATAATAATCAAGCAGATTACAAGTGGTCAGATTGAACCGGTGGAACAATTTATAGACTCCTACTTCTTCCCCGGCGAAAGCTGTGGCTGTACAACTTCAAGAGACAGCCGTAGTGACAGAGATGAAGCCTGCAGAGAATATTATGCTGAGCGAACAGAAAGAGTATTCTTTAACGATCACATTTCCGGAATCGAAAACACACTCTATTCCTGCGACAGCTTAGTAGATATAAGAAAAGTTATGAGCAATTTCTTTGCCGGAAATCATTCTCTTGAAGGTCCCAATTTCTGGATTGTCGGTGAAAAGAGCTATGCAACTTCCATCTACAATGATGAAGTAAAAATGCGAAGAAAAACCTTCAGCGAAGAATTGCAGGTTTGGGTTTCAATTAACGATGGTGTTTCCCAGGAATTTGATACCATGAAGAAAAAGGATTTAATACCAGGTTATGTAGAAAAACCCGGAGTTCATACCTATTTCTTCATCCCAATGCATGTAAACGACATCCTCTATGGATATATTGTTATGGAAAACTGCTATACCATGATAGAGGACTTCACTCTTGAAGTATACAGACGTTCCATCAAAAATGCCCTTGATAAGCACAGACAGAACCTTAAGCTTGAATATCTTAACAGAAAGCTTATGGAGTTATATACCAGAGACTCTCTCACCGGTTTATATAATCGTTTCGGTTATGAATGTCTTGCGGCACCTATGTTTAAGAAGGCCACAGAGAAAAATAGCGCCTGCGCTGTTATATTCATAGACATAAACCGTATGAAATACATAAATGACAACTTCGGACATCTGCAGGGTGATCTTGCCATAAGAACCATAGCCAGCGCCATTTCCCAGATTGCTCCGGAGCCCTGGATTGGAATCCGATACGGTGGTGACGAATATCTGGTAATCGGCGAATGCGGCAATGAGGAAGAAGTTAAAAATCTTGTAGACGAGCTTGAAGCAGGTATAAAAAAGCAGGTTTCAAAAATGAAACTTCCCTTTAAGTTAACTGTAAGCAGCGGATTTATCATTACCGATCCGACATCTTCCTATTCTCTTGCAGAATATATTCAGAAAGCTGACGATATCATGTACGAAAACAAAAAAATCGCCCATGAAACAGATGAAAGCAGATAAAATAAGCGGCATGTTCAAAAGAACATGCCGCATTTTTTACACACACTGACTGTCAAAATGAGTCATTATTGCATCAATATTAATATCCGAATGTTCCGTTTCCCTTGAATATCTGTATATCAGACTAATATATTCAGCAAGGGAAATATCACGCCTCTCCGCCTTTTTTACGCAGGCAGCAAATGCTTCCGCCATTATTACTCCAAATACGCACATTCCTGCATATCCATATATCATACCATTGTAAACAGAGCCGTAAAAATATGTATATAAGTAATAAATAATAAGATTGGAAAGAATAATATCATGACGCTTTTTTGAAACATTTTCTATTTCAAAATCCTCTACGGCGCAGTCATCAATCCTGCTTAACGTATCCAGCACACTCTCCCAGTCTTCATCAAGTATTTCAAGTTCATCAAAAACAGAAACATTTTCTGACGCAAACTCACCAATATCAAACGAATACTGACCTAAATCCTTTGTTTCCGAAAACCCCTTAATGACATCATCCATAAGAAAAACATCCCCTGAATCATATAATCTTTGAAGTTTTTCGCTAAGTGCCAGTATTACTCCCAGCTTTGTTGCAAGACTTAAGTCATTTCTTCCTGCAATTTCAAGCAAAAACTCTCTTGCATCTTCCAGCTTAGAAAAAAGAATTATGTCAAAATCCTCAAATTCATCTGAAAGAGGATCCTCTTCATCATTTTCTTCTTTTTGAAATCCTGCCAAAGACTCTCTTTCCAAATAGAGCCTTGCTGCCTCCGGACAGGACAGTGAAATTGACCACTCCCTTAAGTCCTCATATTCCTCCACATGCCTTGGATACAGCCTGCAGGTATCGCAAAGAATATCCTCGCCATCGGCAATTATCCAGTCACAAAGGCCTCTTTCATTTAGAAAAGCACAGTCTCTGTTATCTTTTTGCCTTATTGCGCCATCCTCAAAATCTATTGAATCCTGAACCCTTTTAGGAATCTTTCCGGAATACTTTTCATATCTTTCCAGAGATTTATCATCCACCATTATCTGCCAGCCACTGCAACAGGTTGCAGGACACTTGTCCGCCACGCACTTAAAATCATTATAAAAATCCTGTTTAACCGTTCTCATTAGCTATCCGATAAGCCTCCAAAATTACTGATTATTTGATTCCCTGTATTCCTTCTCGATTTCCAGCATTCTGTTGTAAAGAGTTGTGTAAGCAAGGACATCCTCCTTGCCTATGTTCAGGACGTCCGCTCCAAGGTATTTTGAATATTCAACATAGAGAAGCTTATACTCTTCATTAGTTTCCCTAAGTTTTGCAACCATTTCATTATACTCTACGGCCTTAATTTCCGCTTCTTGCTCTTCAGGAGAAAGAGCCACCCATCTTGCGGTTTCCGCATCGATTTCTGCCTGTCTTTCCGCATAGACCCTTTCCACATCCGCATAGGCTTCGTTGAGTTCATCCTGCTTGTCTGAAAGTTCCTTTTTCCACTGACTTTCTTCTTCTATGACACTTTTCAGTTTACTTTCGTATTCACTTCTTGCATTTTCATAAAGTGACTTCTGCTTTGAAACAGCCACCTCATACCTTGCATCATAATCTGTCTTCAATAAATAGAAGCCAACTCCGGCCGCAGCCAGCAAAAGAAAAATGACTACCAAATATATAACATGAACAAGTTTCCCTGATTTTGTTGTATGGTACATTTTTTACTCGTCCCCCTTCAAAAATGACTGATACAGTTCTTCCATACTTTGGGCCTTGGAAACAATCGAATACTTGCTTCCATTCCAGGTTCCTGTACCACTGGCTATACCTACCAGATATCCTTCTTTGTCAAAAAAAGCGGAACCGCTTTGTCCACCCACAAGCGAACCCGAAACGACAAAATACTTATCAGAGCCGATCCAGTTCCACTGATTTATTACTTCTTCAGCAAAACTGCCCTTTGAAGGAAGAACTTGCATCTCCTTTTCATAGTCCTTGGCGGGATTTCTTGCATATATGTTTCCTGTATAAATTATGTCATTGTTTTTAACGGTAGATATGTGATCCACATCGAATTTAACGGTTTTAAGTTTAACAAGCACATCCCTTGGTATTATGTCTGTGGGAATTCTATACATTGCATAATCACCGCGGGTATCCTTGAAGTTATGTCCCATCTTGTATTCCTGCAAGGAAAGTCGGACTTTTGATCTGTCAAAAAAAGAGATCTCGCAATTCTTTCTGTCTGACTCCTTAACGACACAATGTCCCGCAGTTCCAAGGTATATATATTCATCATCAATCTTATATACAAAGCAGGAAAAACAACCATTTGACGAATCATAGCCATATGGATAATAACGTACGCTAATATTGGTCGGCTCTGTCACACTGTCTATGGTCTTAAAATTTGAATTTTCCGGCACATCATAGGAAAAAAAGTCATTGCTGTTTAAGACATATATTTCCGAAAATCCCACTGTGGCTTCGAAGGTCATGGGATTATATATTGACTTGTCAGGCTTAACTAACATAGCCACTTCGGCAGGCTTTTCCGAAATGTTAAGACTTTTTTCAAAAGAACTCACAGATTCGTTTTCTGATTCTGCAATAATCTCCGGAGTTTCCACAGTAAAGTCAGTAACGCAGCCTGTAACCAGCATCGCTCCTGTAAGTATGCATACACTTCCAAATAACTTAAGCAGTTTCATTTTAACTCTCCCTATAGTATTAAAACATAAGAGCTAATTAATTAATAGCAGTTTTGCATTAACAATCCGCTCGAATTGCATTTTTCTTCGCACAATCGAGTTGGCTGACTCCTACTCGATTGATTAACCTTCGCCGAATACATGGGTTAATGCAAGCATATCCATGTGCTCGGCTCATTGTCATAACAAAAAAGCGGTGTGATTTACTCACACCGCCGGGGATTAAATATCATATTTTTTAAGAAGCATATCCAGGGCCTCTCTTAAAAGAATGGCCTCACCCACACCCTCACGCTTTGAAAGGGCTGTCAGTCTTTTTAGCTGTTCCTGAGTAAAGTGACTGGTCTTAGGAACCATCTTCTCTTCCTTTGCCATTGTAACCTTGTCCCTTCCGCTTATCTTAGCTCTGTACAAGGCACTGTCTGCTTTACGAATCAGCTCTGCACATCTGTCTGCATCCTCAAAAGCAGTTGCCATACCGATTGTCATGGTCATTCTCTCGCCATCGGGAAGAATCAGATTGTAATTATTCTTTATATCATTAAGCTTAAGGAAAATGTCCTCTCTTTCCATGGGACCTTTGAAGATAACTCCGAATTCGTCGCCACCGATTCTGTAAACGGTACCGGTATTGCCAACTGCCTCCTTAATGTATCTTCCTGTTTCGATAATAACCCTGTCACCCTCCTGGACGCCAAAATCCTTATTTATATGCATAAACTCATCCAGATCAAACAATGCTATTGCAATTGTGTCAAAATCTTCGTCGCTGCTGTTCTTAAGCAGTTCAGTTAATGCCTCATCAAAGGCATCTCCTACCGGAAAGCCTAATGCTTCATTTACAGGCTGATGCCTTACATTAAAGCTCTTATGATCCTCCACTGTAAAAGGTCTGTTCTCCATTGTCATAATAATATTCTCCTTTTTACATTATACATCCAGATATTACTCGCGAAATAATATCTATGAATTATATATAACGCATAATATAATATATGTCAATATTATTTCCGAAATAATATCATCAAATATTATGGCAATCAATCCTGTAAACCATTGAATCAAACTCAGCGCTTCCATCCATTTTTGTGTAATGTGAGTCTCTTGCAAATGTCATTCCGAGTTTTTCCATTACTCTGCGGCTCTTGTTATTTTCTTTGGCAAATTCGCCTTCAATAACCCCCAATTCTCTTATGCTTTTGATATGTTTTATGATTCCGGTCATTGCCTCCGGAACATAACCATTTCCCCACATATCTTTTCTAAGGTTATATCCCAGTTTCCATACATCATGTTCTGAATCATATACCAGGCCACCCATACCGATAAGTTCGCCGGTTTCTTTTAATTCGAAGCCCAGGTCATAATTATCGGGATCCTCTGTGGCAGTACGCTTTTCAAGCCATGCCCGTACGTCCTCAGCGCACTTATAGCAGGGATATATCAGATATTTATTAACCTCCGGGTCTCCACACCACTTAAAGCAGGAAAGATAATCCTCCGGAGTTACATTTCTTAAAATCAGTCTTTCGGTTTCTATTGTTACCTTCATTTCATTTCTCCTTTTTAATCATTTATATATATTTATCTTTTATACGAAGCAACCTTCATAATAAGTTCCGGCAATATTACATTTCTGCCGTAATCATATTTCGCCTGTTCCTCATCGGTTCGTCCCACCAAAGCCGTACCGGTTGACGAATTGTCTGAAACAACCAAAAGAGCCACCGTAGGTATCTCAAGTAAATCCGCCATCGAATAAAGCGCTGCGGTTTCCATTTCAATAAGGTCTGTATCAAATTCTTTTATCTCATTAAGGTGATAATATTCTGTCGCTATTGAAGGTGTGCAGAAAACAGATGCTTTTTTAATTTCAAACCCGTTTTCTTTTGAAAGCTTTACTACCTCATCTACGAATTCCATATCAGGCTCTATCCGTTCAAAGGGCACATAGTCTTTTATGGAACTCTTTAAGTATGTGTGTGCAAAACCTCCCGCTATGGAATATGTCGGCGTGCACACATCTCCAAGTTCAAACTCTGACTTTAGCGCTCCCACCGCACCTATAAAAATGACCTTGTCAAAAGAAAGCTCCGCACAAACAGCCAAATGATCAATCAGATTGGAATCCGATGATGCAGTCTTTATCCAGGCAATTTTAAGATTATCCTTCTCTACAAGGTAACCCGCCAGATATGCTCCTTCCCTTAAGGTTGTCACTTCGCAGGAATTGTCCATTTTCAATTTATATGGTGAAAAGCTTGGTGCCACCACAAGTGCATCATAATGAATATTTTTATCAAGCCCAAAAGTAAGATAAGCCATATTCTCTGAGTTATACTCATGAAATTTATCAATTATTTCAATCATCCTTTTTTTCATTACATATTTCCCCCTTCATTCAACTTGCTTTTTCAAAATATTATACTGCCAGCTAACAATCGAGTATGCTGTCTCCTACTCTGCCCGGCAACATTCTAATATCAAAAAAACCACCTATCTAAGAAAAGATAAGTGGTCAGCATATGCATATACTATATTCTGAAATACTATCCTTCTTGGTGACCGTAATCTTTACATACAAAAATAACACTATTAACAAACCAGGTGTTCATAGTACCGACTGAGACGTATGCAGTTTTGGTCACAAATCTTCCCATCTATAGTATTTCCTTTCAAATATTTTTATCAGATTACTCCGAAGTGATATTAAAGTCAACTGTTTTTTATATTGTTTTTTACTACGATAATCAGATTTATATCACTTTTTGCCGGATTAAAACACCCCATAGCAGCAGAACCATGTAAATATATACCCGTCAAACTATCTTGCAATATTTTCTCAGTTTTTCTACCGGTTCACCGATTACTTCCTCGTAATTGCTCCTCATCTATTCTCCAACACCCGCTTTTAACTTTTCATAATAAGCCTTATATCTATAAATGCTTCGCTCACTAATGTTATTTCTCTTTGCAATCTCTACCATCGTCATGCCGTTTTCATAACACAATACAAAATCATTATAAATAGCCATCCATTTAGCATTATGCTTTTGACGACCACTAGCCTTACGATTTTTATAATATTCAAGTTCTTCGTTTAATCTTCGATTTTCAGTTTCCAATTCTGCAATACGTGCCATTGCCTCGGATATAGTTTGCATGGTCCAAAATCTCCCAAATGTCATTATCACTTTGTCTGTATTATAATATGTGGCAAAAATAATAGCAAATCTATAATCTCTATGCATTCATACAAGCATACCTGGCGCTTAGCTCGCTGCCATAACAAAAAGCACAGTCCGGAAGGACTGTGCTTAGTCATCAAATATACATCTAAAAAACACTTGGCTACCGTCGCCTCTGTAGCATCTCTTTTGACCTTAAAGGTGTGTGGTTGCAACGAATTTTACCACCTCAAGTATTCTCCAGATATTTATAATATATCAACTTTACCTTCTTGTGTAAAGGACCTCCTTATTTCTTAAATAACTTTGCAAACGCTTCTCGCTGATCTTCCACCCTGATATAACCGAATTAGCAAGTTCACCTTCTTTATTATCTGTGCATATCCGCAATACGATAAAAATATGTTCTTTTCCTGCAGAATTTAAAACTCTTCTAACAACAAGACCTGTATCATTATGTTTTTCATCACAAATAATATAATCAGGATCTTCTAGCGTATTATTGAGTTCACCTATTACATCTTTATATGCTTCTGGATGACTATTCTCCATATGAATTATCTGTTTATCCGTTAATATAACTCTGCCCGTACAAATCTTTTCCGATATACATTTATAAACACTTATATCCAAGGAACATAGTTCTATAACATCTTTACTCATTAGTCAAGCTTTCATATATGTCATTTTCATTATGACAGAATTATAGCATTTGTTGCCAATTGTGTCAATTTCATTTTGTCACTAGGATGCTACAAAAAAAGAACAGCCTTAAGACTGTTCTTTCCTTATCCATTTTTCCTTTATCTTATAATAATCCTCTACATCAACACCAATCCCACCATAATCATTATGGTTGACATGTTTCTTGTTCAAAAGAACCACCGACTCAATATTTCTTTGCCTATTATATCGCATTAACATCTTACAAGCACTAGTACGATTTCCCATTTTCCACCATAAAATATAATCTACAACTTCAATAGTCCGTTTCAAAATCTACCATAAAAAGATTTATATGGGCTTTCCTAATAAACAGAATCGAGCAGGCTTACAAACCTACTCGACTCTATGTTATTATTCGTTTACGTCACATTTTTTTGCAAGTATCATATTAACTGCCCAAATAAGCAAAACATATATCAAAAAAAATGCAACACGAACCGGAATATAAATGCTATACCGACCTCCCTCTATAGCCATCCCAAAGCCGCCTAAATAGAAAAGTCCCCAAGGTGACATCTTTGGTGAAAAAGAATGTTCTACAACAAAAAGGTTAACTAGATGTACCAATACAACCAAATGCCCGAGGCCACGGGTAAAACAGTACAATTTCCTTGATTTTTTTAGAAGCGTAATACCCGCAAAAACAAAATACAAAGAAGCGATTAATAAAAATGCCACCATGATATATCCTTCCGAATAAATGCCTCTCTCTGACAAAGCACCCAAAAAAATCGAGTTAAACTGAACAAGGTATTCTCTTCTTCTAACAAGATACCTTGGATATCCAGTGAAAAGCCGAGTTATTTCAAATGAAAGAAATACTAAAGGAAAAATAAGCGAAAGATACGCACATATTTTTTCTTTTCCTCTCGAGAAAAATATCCCCAGCATCAGAAAATAAACTGCTATGAAAAGAGTAAACCACAACGCTATAGATTTACCAAAGTCATTTGCAACTACCCCCCAACGTAAAAAAACACTTTTTATGACTTTTACTAAATCATCTAAGTAAAAAGCACTGCCAAAAGAGACTATTATCCCTAGACAACTTAAAAACGAAAAAATAAGAAGAGCAAAAGCGGATATTAAAAAGACGAGACTTCCAATCTTATCCCCTTTTGTAAGAATAAAGTTTTTACGAATCCGTGCATTCAATTTTTTGGTAATCGGATACAGCAAAAGAGTAAGTACCAAAGAAAGGATTACAGTTAAAATGATGCCAGAAATAAACGATTGCTCACTTACCCATGAATAGAACTTAACAAAATTTATGGATAATTCTTTTCCTAAAGGTCTACGATATTTTTCTATCATTCTCGCATATGAAGATAGCATGGAAAACAATAGTGTTACTACCGACAAAACCGGCACAAACAGCCACTTTCCCGGATACTTAAAAAATTTAACAAATAATATGATGGCTACGATTAATACAACAAAAATAGCATCTACTGAAAAATCCACAAGCTCGTCTGCGCCAGTTTCAGCCGGCAAAGAATCGTATCTCTTTCGAAATTCCAGTACCCTGTATGCTTCATCATATGATAGTTCTCTTTTAGGGTAATCCACTGTACCCGCATTATCCAGAGCATACTGTGCCCTAATGGAATCTACATCTGAAAAAAGGTTTCCTGACAAAATAATATTTGTGTTTTTTGCTAAGTCTTTTAGTTTGTATTCATCATACCTTGCCATATAATTATCTCTCCAAAATAAATATTCTTTTCTGGCCTCAGTTAGGGCAATTGTTGTGGTCAAGCCTTTTTGTAACACTTCGACCTAATTTCTGCCACAGGGTTTATGCAACCCCGTAGCGTGCCTCATAAGGCGTTTTGTAATTGTTATAAGAATGCGGACGTACATGATTATATTGGACGTACGCAAATTCTTCCACTGCTGTATAGAGTTCTTCTTCCGTATGGTAGTACTTATATTCGACCATTAAAGTATACCACTCCAACTATGGTATTTCAAGATACTGTATTTATCGCTACGTTATCAAAAAGTACCATAAATAATATAATCTCAATAGGGAGATGGTATTTAGTGGCAAAATTACGTATCGAAGAAATACTCAAAGAAAAAAGCCGTAGTAGATACTGGCTTGCAAAAGAAATGGGAATGCATTATATTTCATTAAAAAAGCTGATAGAAGGCTCAACGACATCAATTAGATTTGATACTCTTGACAGCTTAAGTCGAATTCTCGACGTTCCCGTTAGTAAATTATGGGATGACAAGCCCGTACAATAAATTAATGTTTTTATAGTAAATTATATGGGATTAAGAGGCTACTTACTGTGGCTAGTTGCTCAAAGATGAAATAAAAAAGACCACCTATCTAAGAAAATATAAGTGGTCAACATACACATAAACTATATTCTGAAATACTATTCTTCTTGTGAGCAATGATTGGATTCATCCTCTCTGTTGCAAAGCACTCTATCACTTTTGTAGCAATATTAGGGTCATACATGATTCCTATATTTTTTCTGATCTGTTCTTTACAGGTTTCCGTATCCACTCCTTTTCGATAGGGCCTGTCCGATACCATAGCATCTAAAATATTATTTTTCCAATATACCCTAAATCACACTTCATCTGAGGAATTCTTTCTTAAATAAGTCTAACGTTTTACATGTATTATAGGTTCTTTTCACATTACCATATAATTAAGCATGTCTGAATTTTCATTACCCTATATAACACATTCCACACAAAACCTTATTTTATTCACCAATACCAACCACTTCGCCTAACTGGTATTTTATCTAATTCTTTATCCTCTTTACTCTTACCGTGTTCCCGTTTCCCAAGATATTCATCTTCACGAGCCATCGTCGGATCATACCAGTCAGCTTTTTGCCTTGCCCACTCAATCCATTCAGATGTTGCTGCTTCATTACCGCTCTCTATCATAGCGTTTATATAACTTCGAATTTCTGATGCAATACGGAAATCTTCAGCTTTATTTGTAAGCGATTAATAACATAGTGCCTACCAAATAAATAGAGGATGGTTTATAATCCCATCCCCTACAATCATTTCTGTGAACATTCGTCATTAACTCTTCTCGACCATGGCATCAGGTCATCCAAAAGTTCCGGATGATTTC
>JAZLLV010000008.1:0-22255 GCA_045598365.1 Lachnospiraceae bacterium | reverse complement strand
CGTTTACTGTGTTTGGGTCGATTTGTTTATAGTGTGTTCGCTTTCACACTTGTTATCTCACAATCTCTTGCTCGATAACTCACTGAATAATCTCAAAGATTTTCAGGGTTGCATTGTTGTTTGATTGTCAAGGTTCTGTTTATTGCTCCGTTTTCGTCGCAACAGTGATATGCTATCACAGGTTTTCGACTTCGTCAAGAGCAATTTCAAACTTTTTTAAGTTTTTTATTTCACCACCGTTTGCGCGGTAGGTTTTTAATTTATCACCATAATTTGCCTTTGTCAACGGCTATTTCAAATCTTTTACACTGTATTTTTTTGTGCTCAATATAAGGTGTTTCTTCCTATATATATACACAATATATGGAAGCCTTTTTTAATATCTTTTCCTTATATATAGAAGCAACCCGTTCAAAGCTTAATACAGTATCTTTCTAAATAAACCTTATCCTCTTCAAGATACACTTTTTCAACATACTTACCACCGTTTGCAAGGATAGTTTTTCTGCTTCCTTCGTTTTCGGGAACACATGAAACATATATCTCCTCAAATCCAAAGCTTAATAAGAATTCTTTTGCCTTGGCAAGCATTTTGGTGGCATAGCCCTTGTTTCTTTCAGAAGGACGAACGGAATAACCCACATGGCCGGTGTATTTTTTCATTCTGTCAGTTAAAACATTATGAGCCTGGAAGCATCCAACCATTTTTCCGTCGGATTTTCTAATGGCCATAATAACATTTCCCCAGGCGCCATGCTTGTCCGCAGGTCTTCTCGGATTGCTCCATTCAATACAGTGCTCCACGAAGTCCTTTGGATTGTCTTTTCTTTTTAAGGAAAAGCATCCGTCAAATTCGGAGTCTGCTGCCAGCATTTCATTTCTGTATGCGACAACCTCATCTGCATATGTCATTGAAGGTTCTACATATATTAATTCATCTTCATCTGTTTTGCCGGAAATATACTCAACGGAAAACTTTTCGCATATAACCAGAGAATCCTCAGTTAACTCAATTCCGCACTCTTCTAAACCTTCCTCAAAGGCTTCTTTATGCACCTCTCTCCAATATTTAAGAGAACGGTCTCCTTCGCCCTCTGAAAATGCATGAAATGGCGGCACTTCCCCAAACGGTCTTATATATATGTCATAATCCCTGATAACACATACAGCTTCTTCATTGTCTTTAAGAATTACACTATAGTCCCCAACCTTTGGTATTTCATCCAATGCGTCTTCCATGGCGTATTCATCATAGGCACTTGCTGTTCCAAACTTTTTCCCTGCAAGAACCAGATCCGCCAGCTTATCACCTTCCGGTCCACCACCGCAAAACGCCCAGGCCTCGTAGGGTGTATCTATATCAATATTCTTCTTTTTACAAAATTCTTTCCATAATTCTTCCGCTGTCATAATACCTTAAACCTCAAGTGTTACTTCTATGCTTCGGTCTTTCCAAATATACGCTGCTTAAATGCTTTTACCTTCGCACCATAGCGACTGGACATAATAAGACCCACCAGCAATAAACCTATTGAAAAACCCTGAATTATATCTGTCACAATGCCCCCGATTTCAGTAGTAGCAAACGCGCTTTCTTTCAAAAAAAGAGAAATTGCTACCATTAATGTTCCGATAGCATTACAAATACGTATCTGTCTGTGGCACTTTTCTGCCTCTGTGTTTGCATAATCTACTGCCTGTAATACTGTTTCCTTAACTTCCTTATCCATATTCTCGCTTTTCCTTTCTCCATTGAGTATTTCCCTAAGGTCCACCTCATAATAATCGGAGATCTCAATAAGTATATCCAGATCCGGCAAATTATTACCTGTTTCCCAACGGGACACTGTTCTTCCTGATACATTAAACTGTTCTGCAAGTTTTTCCTGTGTAATATCTCTTTCCTTGCGAAGCTCTTTTAAAAAACCACCTATTTTTTTCTGGTCCATTTTTGTCTCCTTTCGAACAAATCGTATCAATTTTGCCGTGTTCGCAACACGACATAAAGCGAGAATCATTACGATTATACACGACACAGAGCGAGAATTGTTATTTTTTGAAAAAAAAACCGGGCGACCTCAGTCGCCCGGCTCATTAAATCACTATTTTACCAATCCCAGTCTTCATCGAGGCCGTAAGAATAATCATCATAGGCATAGGGTAATGCCATGGATCCTCTACCGAAAAGATTATCTAAATCTCCGTCTTCCAATTTCTCAAACACTTCTTCAACCACATCAGTAATCTCTTCGGGAGCCTTTGCTTTGTTAAGAGCCTTAATAAGAGCGTCGCCGCTTATTGATTCCATATACTCTTCTGCGCCGTCTTCCGGATCATTTGTATCCATTTCAATTACATCCTTACCTGAAGGAATGCTGGGCTTTGAAGAACCTGTAACCTTAGTCTGAACGCCTAATGCCACAATCTTGTCCTTGCCGGAACCAAGAGCTACCTCAAGCTCATAGGAATTGGGAGAAATTGTTCCTGAAATAACAAGCTCTGCACCAAGAACCTTCTTTATAGCAGATGAAGGAATATCGGTTTCGTATTCAAGCTCACTTGCAATACTATCAAGCATATCTGAGCTGATTAACTTAGGCATAACAATGCTGAAGCTTCCCTTACCCTTCTTATAAAGGCTCTTATCAAGCTTCTTAACCTCAAACTTGCAGATACTTCTTCCCATGAATTCAACTTCGAATTCACCGCTTAAAGATTTGCCGTTTTCCTTACCTGAACCGGTGATTTCTGCCTTGTTTCTTCCTTCATTGTAAGATAATTCAAAGCCAAACTTGTCACCCTTTACAGGATGCTTATAAGCAATTTCATTATTGCCCTGTTCAAAGGTTACACCGATAATGGTTCCCTTACCGTCAACATATACTCTGAGAGTACCGTACTCGTCTTTGTCATCTTCTGCATCCTCGATGGCATCTTCAAGATACTCCAGCTCTTCTTCTGCTTCTTCAAGCATCTCATCATACATGTCATCAAAATCCATATCTCTGGATCCAACATATGCTTCCATAGCTTCTGAAGCTGATTCATATGTCTTCTTTAACATCTTTCTTAAGTCGTTGTCCTTAAGAAGAACCTGAATAACTTCTTTTTCAACTCTTAAGAATAAAGCTCTGTCCACATCAAGCTTTAATGCTGTTGCCTTCTGTGAGATACCCTTTGCCTTTAAGGTCTTGCTTTCCTTTTTTGCCTTATTAAGGGCCTTTAAAGCTGCATCAATATATTTCTTGCTGATCTTCTTAAGCTCTGCCTTTTCGGGACAGGCCTTAATAAGTGCAGACATTGAGTCCATAGCCTCACGGAACTCTTCACTGTCAGTTCCTCTGTAAGGAATCTCAGCACTGAGAACCTTTTTGGAAAGCTCGGGAATCTGAACATAAATATTCTCAAAATCTGTTGCTGCTTTAATGGAAATTAAATCGGTTCCGTTTACGCCAAACTTGATTTCACCTTCACTTCCTGCCTTATTGGAGTTGATGGTATACTCGGCATTAACCTTATTAATCCATTCAACATAATCACTGACAGGACCAAGCTTCTTAAACAATGACTCTGCTTCTTCACCAAAGCTGAGTGATAATCCTGCTGTTCCCTTAACATCATTGGGAGCCTTTGCTGATTTAATATAGCTGTCATAAATTTCCAATGCATCGGAAACAAGTTCCTCTGTATTGTCAGCTACAACATAAGCCAGATACTTGTTTGCAGGAAGGAATACCTTTCTGAAAGTGTTACCTACAGCCTTTAAGTTACAAAGAATAAGTATTGCAACAATTGCAACAGCTGCTCCAACAATGATTAATTTCTTTGATCCACCCTTCTTTGACTCAAGTGCCGGTGCAGAAGCAGCGGGAGATGCAGGTGCAACGGGGGGAGTAGTAGGTGTGGGCTGATCATTGGTTACAGGACTCTCGGGTGCCACAGGTGCTTCCGGTGCCTGAGTATCAAGCATAACTGTTTCGTCTGCTGGTACAGGGTTCGCCTCTGTTGATACAGCGGGTTCTTCATTAACAGGTGTCTCAACGGGTGCATTTTCGCCACCATTGACACGGGTTCCGCAGTTAGGGCAGAAAACGGTGCCGTCGTCGAGCTTTGTTCCACAATTATTACAGAACATTTTTTAATCCTCCTTATATATATAAGACTAAGTAAAGCCTTATTTTACAAAATATTTTCTTTTCACAACAGCAAGTATTTCCAATATTAATATCTCAGCCAAACAGTATATTAACATGAAGCCGGTGTATCTGCTATTGTGCGTACTCATAAGATAATGAAAAGAAGGCACAAAAACCTGTATTGCCCTCATACTTTTCATATCAAGAAATACCGGCGAAAGAACAACTGATGCAATCACCGCCAATGGCATTATAACGCCAAGGGTTTTTATATTCGGAAAAATCATTCGAATAATCATACTGAAAAGAATAACCGCCAAGTCATAAATAAGGATATTTACAATTTCCCAAAATAATCCAAGTCCCACACCCGCAAGGTATAAAGATGCAAGAACCAGTACGGTAGAAAAAAACATTACCACCGCATAATATCCTAAAGCCCTGAGATTTTTGGTCTTCGTATGCCAGTATATGAACAGGCCATGCTTTTCATCCTCTAAATAGTATACACTGGCAGCGATTCCTGTAATTAACAAAAGAATTGCAAGCAAGCCCCTTACAGGCAAAAGAAGATAATCCACATCCTCTTCCCCCGTTCCATCTAAGTATGAAAAAGCAAATATATTGTTTTCCGGCACTTTTTTGTAAAAGTCATTTTCAAAATTCTCAAGATCCTGCGAATCCTCATAATGAGTCTTTACGAATTCCGAAAAAACATCCTTCGACAAAATCTTAAAAGCGGCACTTTCAAGAATCTCCTGCATCATGAAATGGGTAACGCCGGTTTCCCTTATATATACAGATATCGGATTATAAGGTGTCCTTCCGACAGCAATCCTTAAAAAATCCTCTGACAAATCCTCATGAATTATCCAGGCTTCGTCTATGATGCCCTTTTCAACCGCAGAAATTGCTTCCGTAGGATTATCAAATTCGGCAAAAAGAAAATCCTCCGAAGTATCTGTAAGCCCCTTTATCAAAGCCTCCGTTGCCGCATCTTTCTTGTCTTCCGCATATATACCTATGCTCATAACATGACCCTTATCTCTTGCCCCCACTTTAAGAAGCAAAACCGCAATAGGAATAATAATCAGAAGCGCCACATATGTAAGTCGTTTTACCAACCTTTTGCTTAAAATGAAATATCGTCTCAGCCTTATCATTTATAAACCTATTTTCTGATTTTTCTCTGTCTTATAAAACAAAGGATTCCAAACAGAACAGCCGTGTATGCGAGTAAAATATAAAACCACTTTTCATAATCCTCTCCGGATACTGCTGCCGAAAGATATGACAAAGAAACTCCCGTCGGCAAAAACTCTCCAACCTTTTGAAGGGATTCCGGAAAGAAGGTTTTTGGATACAAAAGGCCGGAAACATATCCTGACCCAATAATAATCACCAGTGAAAAGATTATTTTGTTTATTGTGCCTTCCAACACCTCAAAAACAACAAATTCAAAGGCACAAAGCAAAAACATCGCCGTGTATACGCTTGAAATATACTTTGCAAAGTCCAAAAAGCCCATTTCCTCAAACTCGGGAATGTAAAAAACTCCCATTCTTAAGACAAGCCAGATAGGAATAAACAGTATAAGAATACACAAAGCATTGCAAAGATAATATGCAACATAATCCGCCGCAACCTGCATAGGTGCATTTATGCCCCTGGAATTTGCTATGCAGTCAAGGGAGTTATTCTTTTCAAGGAAATAGGATATGGCCGCAAAGGAAAAAATGCACACCATAAATAAGGACAATCCAATGAAATAATAAGCATATGTTGAAAGGCCGTTACTTACTCCAAGGGTTTCTACCTCCACCAGCTCGCCTCTGCTGATTATTGCATTCATATATGCCAAAAACATTCTGTCCGTGTCTTCATACTTCATCTGCGCAGAATGACCCTTATAATCACAAAAATCCATTAGGGAAAAAATACCTGCCTGGGAGTATAGAACATAATTTGATACCATGCCGGTGACAGCATCCATATAAACGCCGGTTATTCCTCTTGCACCGGAAGCGGTATAATAGTTAATCGAAACATCATTGCTCATTTCATTGATGGAATCGTAAAATTCTTCAGGTATGTCGCACAAAGCAGATACTTCATTTTTATATAAAGCCTCAATACCCTCTTCTTTTGAGTTGTATTTCTTTATTTCCACCAGATACTTGCTGTCATCAAATGACTCAAGCAAATAAATGCCAAGGTCCACCAGCTGATTATCACCCTCAACCAGAAGGCCTATACCGTATTTCGACTTGCCGGTTTCAAAATCACTGTTTGCAATCAGCATTTTGCCCATAATGATAACAAGGACAAAAAACAACAGGGACAGTCCCATTATTTCAGGAAATAATCGACGTATTCTTTTTAATCCTGCAAGAAAATAACGGTAAAAATTCATTGCTGCTCCTAAAAGTTTTTCAATAATTCCTTAACCGATCCGTCAAAAGAAACCGGTTTTGACAGTCCTTCGGAAATAACATACAAAGAATCACACTCTGCTATTTCCTTTTCGTCATGTGTGGCAAGTAAGATAATTCCGCCCTTGTTTTTAAATGCACGCAGATAGTCATAAATAATATCCTTACATATAAGATCCAGCGCCGCTGTAGGTTCATCCAGCAAAAGGATTTTAGGATTCTCACTGATGGCACAGCCTATGGACAGTCTTTTTTTCATTCCGCCCGACATTCTGCTTACCCGTACATCAATGAATTCATCAATTCCCAAAACCTTCAAAAAACCGTTTTCCAGTTCTTTTTTCAGTTTATCGTTGTCATACCACATTCTTAAATTATCTCTGGCGCTTAACTCTCCGATGAGCGGCACCTCCTGAGGTACATAAGCACAACATTTATTTCTTGCCGGGATATCTTTTAATAAATCCACTCCGTCAACACAAAATGCACCTGTATCACCGGGAAGTATTCCTGAAAGAATAGACAGAAGCGTTGATTTACCGCTACCGTTTTTTCCCAATATACCAATCTGTGTCCCATATTCTGCATTAATTGACACATTTTTAAGAACTGTTTTTTTTCTGTATTTCTTCGAAATGTTCTCGATGGAAAGCGACATATATACTCCCTTTTAATACTTTGCGAAAAATTCGCGCAAAATTCCATAGTCATCCTGTATTATAACTAAAAATTGCTAACGAAATGTAAAAAAAAGGACCGGCACACTGCCGATCCAAAATTTCGCGGAGAAAGAGGGATTTGAACCCTCGCACCGGTTGCCCGATCTACACCCTTAGCAGGGGCGCCTCTTCAGCCTCTTGAGTATTTCTCCAAAGTCTGAACTTCCTCTACCAATGTTAAGTTCATTGCGCTTCAACGCAAAGATTATTATATCCAAGGGATTTGGGTTTGTCAACCGAAAATCCCTTTTCTTCATATATCTAATCTATGTAGTTATCAAGAACTGCTGTGATTCTGTCCTTAACCAAAACAGCTATCTCATTTGTGGACATATCCTTGTACTCATCGTAATAGATAGGATCAAGATAAAATACCTTTACAGTCAGCTTCTTCAATGACTTTTCGTCAAAGGGCTTAAATGCATCCACAAGGGCACAGGGAATAATCGGTGCCTTTGCCTTAACAGCACTCTTAAAGCTTCCGCCCTTCATTTCAAGCATTTTATTTCCCATTTTGCTTCTGGTTCCCTCTGCAAAAATAAGGAAATTTTCACCGTTTGACACTCGCTCAATCATTTCATTGATAACCTTGAAGGACTGCTTTAAGTTCTTTCTGTCAATAAGAAGGGAGTGAAGTGCAGCCAGAACCTGCTTAAAAATCGGAACGTTTTTTAACTCCTCCTTTGCCACAAAGGCAAAGGGTCTTGGGCAGGATTCAATAAAAGCCAGCATATCAAACATTCCCTGGTGATTGGGAAATAGAACAAATCCATCCTTTTCCGGCAAATTTTCTATTCCATGGGCTTCAATTGTAACGCGGCCGTTTTTGTTGGCTTCCTTTGTAACCTTCCTTAAAAACTCATAGTTATAAGCAAGATCATCACTATGCCTGCCAAGCCAGCCCATTTTGTAAAGATAATAGGGAAACTTAAAAATAACTCTTAAAATCATTAAAGCTATTCTCATTGTTCTTACTCCCTGCAGTATTTTTCTTTTGCTATGTCATAGAGATTGTTTCCGTCCTTGTCGATTACAACAATTACGGGAAAATCCTTTACTTCAAGTTTTCTTATGGCTTCGGTGCCAAGATCGTCATAGGCAACCACAGTTGATGAAACGATTGCTTTTGACAAAAGAGCTCCCGCTCCGCCAACCGCTGCAAAATAGACTGCCTTGTTTCTCACAATTGCATCCATAACGGCCTGACTTCTGCGGCCCTTACCTATCATTCCCTTTAAGCCTAAATCCAAAAGCTTCGGTGCATATTTGTCCATACGACTTGCAGTTGTGGGGCCGGCAGAACCAATGGGCCTTCCCTCTCTTGCGGGACTGGGTCCCATGTAATATATGGTATTTCCTTCAAGCTCAATCGGTAAGGCTTCACCCTTTGCAAGGGCCTCGTCCATTCTCTTGTGGGCAGCATCTCTTGCTGTATAGATTATACCGGAAAGATATACATAGTCTCCGGCCTTTAATTCATTTACAATTTCTTCCGTTATGGGAAGTGAAATATTCTTAGTCATTCTTCCCTCCTAAATTGTAGCGTGCACATGTCTGTTTACATGGCAGCAGATATTTACAGCTACAGGCAGGCCTGCAATATGGGTAGGATATGTAAGAACATTTATCGCAAAAGCAGTAACTGTGCCGCCAAGTCCCCCGGGGCCGATACCTGTTTTATTTATTTTTTCCAAAAGTTCTTCTTCCAATGCTTTAACATAAGGAATATCGGAATGCTCTCCTGCGGGACGGGTAAGTGCCTTCTTTGCAAGAATTGCGCATTTTTCGAAGGTTCCGCCGATTCCCACACCCACAACCATGGGAGGACATGCATTGGGACCTGCATCCTTTACTGCTGTGAGGACTGCGTTTTTAACTCCTTCAATTCCATCAGCGGGCTTTAACATAAATACTCTGCTCATGTTTTCACTTCCAAAGCCCTTAGGTGCCAGTGTGATTTCCACCTTGTCGCCGGGAACGATTGAATAATGAATAACCGCCGGAGTATTGTCCTTTGTATTTTCTCTTTCTATGGGATCCTTAACCACAGACTTTCTTAAAAAGCCCTCGACATATCCTTTTCTTACGCCTTCGTTAATGGCTTCTTCCAAATCTCCACCCACAAAATGTACGTCCTGGCCGATATTTATAAAAACAACTGCCATTCCGGTGTCCTGACAGATAGGAATCATATCCTGCTCAGCAATCTTAAGATTGTCCTGCAACTGACAAAGAATCTCTCTTCCAAGCTCAGATTCTTCCTTAACTGTTGCCTCACCCAAAGCATTTTTCATATCCGGAGCAAGAAAATGGTTGGCTTCTATGCACAAATCCCTTACTGCTTCCGTAACCGCTTCCACATTGACTTCTCTCATGCTTACCTCTCTGTTTATAGAACTTAATTAATTCGAATATATAATATTTTGATTATAATAACACATATCAGCGTATTAATGCTATCCTACAATAAATAACATTCCATTTCCTTTTTGGAGGCAGTAGTGAAGAAAAAAATATTTCTGTACATCCTTATGTGGTTTTTAATACTTGTAATTGTGGAGACCTTTTTCTTTTTATGGTATGCAAACAAGGGAAAAAAAAGGATTATCGTTTCTTCCGCATCTGTTAAAAACGAAACCTCCCTGACGATTTCGAAGGATTTGCCAAAAGAAGAAATCCGTGAAAATAAGGAACAGCTTCCCGAAATTAAAGAGCAGCTTCCCTCTGATGATAAGAATGAAGAATCGATTCCGGAGGAAGAAGCTTTTGAAGAAGCAGTAATTTCCGGAAAACTATCCGTTTCCGGACGAAATCTTGTAAACGAAGCCGGAGATATTGTTCAGCTAAAGGGCCTTAGCACCCATGGCATTGCCTGGTTTCCGGATTTTATAAACAAAAATCTCTTTACGGAATTAAAGGAAGTCTGGAATTGTAATGTGGTAAGACTTGCAATGTACACAGCAGAATATGGCGGTTATTGCAGCGGCGGTGACAGAAATAATTTGTACACACTTATAGATAACGGTGTCACCTATGCTTCAGATCTTGGCATGTATGTAATAATCGACTGGCATATTCTTTCTGACAACAACCCTAATACAAATAAGACCGACGCAATAGAGTTTTTCAAGACAGTTTCAAAAAAATATGCTGACAATCCTTATGTCATTTACGAGCTTTGCAATGAGCCAAACGGAAACACCTCCTGGAAGGATATTAAATCCTATGCCCTTGAAGTCATTCCTGAAATAAGGAAAAATTCACCGGATTCAGTAATAATTGTGGGAACACCCCGCTGGTCTCAGGAGGTGGATAAGGCTGCTGCCGACCCCATAACAGAATATAACAATATTATGTACACTCTTCATTTCTATGCGGACACCCACAGAAATGATTTAAGGAATCTTCTTGAAAATGCACTAAAAAAGGATCTGCCTGTTTTTGTAACAGAGTACGGAATCTGTGATGCCTCCGGCGGAGGCGCCATCAATACCTCCGAAGCAGACAAGTGGATGGCTCTTTTGGATAAGTATCAGGTCAGCTCCTGCGCCTGGAATATTTCAAACAAGGCTGAAACAAGCGCCATTTTTAAGTCATCCGTAAATAAAAAATATGGTTTTACCGAAAACGACCTTTCAGATTCGGGAAAATGGCTTTTAAAAATGCTTACAGGTAAAACCGCCTATAATACTGAAGATATTAAATATGAGGAATCATCGGTTCCTGACAGAGAAGCCTCCGGAAACAACTCGGATAACAACACTTCACACAATCAAAAGGACATAACCGGTGTGGCAGGACCCGTTTCCATCACATTAAGTCCCGGTAACTCATGGGAAAGTGAAGGAAAGACCTTTACTCAATATACCGTAACCGTAACAAACAACAACTCCTATGACATTACATCCTGGAGTGGAGAAGTTGTTTTTGACAGCCCCATAGAACTGTCTCAGGGCTGGTGTGCCGAATATTCGGTTTCAGGAAATGTTCTCAAATTGTCCAATGCAGATTTTAACGGCAACCTAAAAGCCTACGAATCAACAAAGGATATTGGCTGCATAATCGCTAAATAGCAAAAAGAAGGGGTCCATGCTTACAGAAGAGAAACCTATTCTTTAACAAAAATATTTACTCTTCTTTGTATTATGGATACTACTTCTTCTTTGCTCTTGCTTCCATCCCAGTAAGCCCCTGCCTCTTCTTCGATTATGACTAATATTGGTTCAATCTTATATGGAGCATACTTTGCTCTCTCGTGGAGATCTTTATAATCTGCTATCTGAGACATAGGATAATCTCTGTCAGCCTCTTCTTCACTTTCATAAAGAGCACGCCTGTCTTCGTAAAATAAATCAAATACGTCTTTTCTAACAGGGCAGTCTAATACATAACTTTGCCCCTCGGGCGAAAGACAAAATGATATGAAATCCCATGCCCCCTCAAGATATTCAGTTTTTGAGTTCACCATTATTGTCGTCATGGGAAAACTTCCGATAGGGAAATTACCATCATCAAACCAATAATCAATAGGTACGAATCCATCTTTTTCAAAAGACTCTTTCCCCGGGGTAGATCCTGGAGATAACCACATGTTTTTCATTATTGGCTCATAACCTTTATTTCGTGCATTATTGTATCTTTTTACAATATCAAGAATCTTATAAAACAACTCGCAGTCGAAATTACATGTCTGTTTATCCCAGTCTATCATTCCCCATAGATTTTCAGAGCCTTCCAAAAAGTATTCCAATATTTTCTCCGGCTTCTGTGTATCATTAATAAAAACCGAATCTCGTGGATAGTTTAGTACCGCTTCTACAAACTCTTCAAAAGACAAATCCGTTCTTCCACCGACTACATCTCCTTTAACTGCTCTTCCCCCTGCAGCACCGGATGGTGTCACCCCATATACATGATTTTCATATGTCAAAACTTTATAACAATGGAAGTAGTATTCATCTTTTATTCCACTTGACTCTATAAGGGGAGCAAGATCAATAAAGCAACCCTTATCCATAATTTTTGATGCATCAGGCATTGCGCTTCCAATAATAATATCCGGGCCTTTTCCTGCAGCAATCTCTATCTTAAGTTTACTCTGCCTTTCATATTTATCGGTTTGATCAAATACTTCTCGCTCAATATGATATTTGTCGCTTTTTACGTTAAATGCATTAACCAGGGATTCGATTGCATCGCCGTCAATAGCGGCAGCCATTGTCAAAATAATCTTTCCTTTTTCTTTGGCCTCCTCCAATGATTCGTGCGAATACTTGTAAGCTTCTTCAGTTCCCAACTTATAAACATTATGAATGTACCCATCTACATCCGATATGTCGGAAGCAGAAGACGAAACATCTGAATCAAGTGGATGAGAAGTTGAAGCAGAACTTTCCGATTCGGTTAATGGTGAATTAGAAACAGATATCTCCGATTTTGATGAACACCCCTGCAAAAAAATTGCCATAGATATTATGAGCATGGTAGCAGATATTCTTCTTATGCCTCGTTTTTCGATCATTGCCTTTCCCATAAATCCTGTCTCCCTGATTTTAATAATTTATGGAATCATTATATCTACCTAATCATTAATCAATTCCTCTGAAAAATATTATGTTTTTTTTATTACCGGCAATATTACTTCACTGCCTACAATCAATAGTAATCAAAAAAAGACAAAAGAATATACTTTTGCCCTTTAAGAAGCTCCATGTTGTCTTTTAATTGAGCAACATCCCAAACATCAACCTTGCCTTACTTAATATATCTAAGTAAAAAATCGTTTATCCCTATTATGCAATAACCATTCTCGTCAACCGTTTCATTAATAGGTTTGTTAATTACTATTATTTTTATTATTTGATCATTTAAAGCGTAATACGGACGAAACTCTCTGGCTCTTGTTTCTGCAGCGGATATATCTGCTGTTATTTGAACATAAAATTGCTTGTTTCCTCTTCTTGCAAAAAAATCGACTTCATTTGTCTTTCGTACAGATTGCCCGTCTTTATTCTTTTCCACTGTATCAAAGGTTCCTACGTTGACCGTATAATCATTATATAGAAGTTCATTGTATACTACGGTTTCAAGGAGCTGTCCCTCGTCAGAAAATGCAAAGTTTAGTCTTGCATTGCGCAAGCCCGTATCTGCAAAATAATATTTCCGCAGGGCTCCTATTTCCACTCTGCCCTTTAAATCATAGCGCCTTGCCTCTTTGACTAAAAACGCATCAGCAAAAAAGCCAATATACTTATCAACAGTAGCAACATCTATCGTTTCATGCTTTACACTCCTATATGTATTGGCTATTTTCTCAGCATTAATTAATTCACCGGTTGATGCACTAATTATGTTACATAATTCATCCAAAGATGATCCTTTTTTTATCTTATTTCTTTCAACAATGTCTCTGAAATAGGTTGTTTCAAATAGGTTTTTAAGATATTCCTTTTTTTCCGCTTCATTTTTTGTTACAGCAAGCGGCATTCCACCATATTGCATATACTCATATATTGCCTCTGTCTTAGACCCCCCCACGTAACTATAGAACTCATCATATGAAAGTGGATACAAATGAATATTAACTGCTTTATCTCTGAACTCTGTAATAATATCAGTTGAAAGCATTTTGGAATTTGAACCGGTAATATATAAATCAATATTTTCCTCTCTGGCAAGCCCTAGAACAACATCAACAAAAGTTATAATCTCCATATCTCCTTTACCAGCCAGAATATGCTTACCTTCAGTAAGATTAGGATTCACAATCGCATATACTTTCTGTATTTCATCCAAAAAAACGTAACATCTTTCTTTTCCGAAACACTTTTCACGCACATACTTTCCCAGTTCAATTGGATCTCTATATTGGCTGTTTCTGTCATCATCCAATTCGATAGTCAAAATGTTTTCTTCATGTACATCTTTATTTATCAGATATTGTCTAAATATTTCTTTCAGTAAATATGATTTTCCACTTCTTCGCATTCCTGTTATTACTTTAGGAAAACCGTTATTCATGTTTGCTATAAGTTTATTCAAATACTTATCTCTTTTTATCATATAATCCTCTTTTTTGTAGAATTCTACACTTTTTCTGATTATATAGTATCACACATACATATCTCGTCAATGATATAATCAATTTTTTTGTAGAATTCTACACTTTTATCGACTATCATTTACACTTCTTTGGCTGATACAAACAGAAACTATTAGTGCCATGCTGAAAGAGATTACGTTAAACAGACACGAAAAGCATTGAAAAAAGCTCGAGAACGGTGAATTCTCAAGCTTTTCATTAAAATTACGTAGAGCTGCGAGCCGGATTTGACATCAACAGTTTTGTTCTAAGATTCAAGGAACTTAACGCCCAAACCAACACTATCTAATACATCTCATCCCTTTTATTTCTGCAGAATACATCAAACCTCGGAAGAGTAAAACTTACATAACCATATCCGGCTGACTTAATAACTTCACTACGCATAAGTCTATTTTTATAAACATTAAAATATCCCGATGTAATATTCATTTTTTCTACTAAATCCCCGACCTTCACTTTGTCGATTCCGAGTTCTTTACATAAAAGTGACATACAGATACAGATAGAAATATCTGTCGAAGATAAGTCTTTCCATATAGAGCCATATACCAAATCTTCAAGTCTATAATCAAACTCTTTCAAGATATCCTCTTCTGAGGAATCCTTCATTGTCCATAATAGATATCCCATAAGCTGAAATGCAAACGAATAACCTTTGACATAACTCGCATATCTTCCAGCTGTCTCATTGTCAAATAAAAATGTCTTGGCATAATTATCTCTGATTCTGGTGAAATTCAAAGGCTCAAGTTCAATCTTATTTGCACGGTTTAAAAAAGTCAGATTTTCTTCATTCTGCAACTTGAAAATATTGTTTGGAAGTCCCGTTCCAACAAAATACAGTGGATATTCCTCACGAATCAACAATTGAAATGTCGAGGCAAACTTCTTCATATTTTCTGTGCTAGAAACCTCATCTATTGCTACTAGAACTTTTTTCTTATGCTTCTTTATGATTTTAAACATTTTGTCCAAACCTGACTCAATGTCGAAAATCGGTGGAACTTTCTTTATTTCTATGCCAAAACCAAATTTCGTAAAATTTAATTTTTCTACAGCAAACGAAGCTGATAACTCCGGCACTTCGTATAGTTTAGCTGCCAGCCCTATTCTAAGGTCATCTTGAGGATTTATTTCAACTACGATCCAGTCTTTTTCATCTTCAAATCTCTTCTTTATCTCTGTCAAAAGAACCGTTTTTCCTGAACCTCTTACCCCAGTAATAATGAAACAGTTTATATCATCATTTAAAAAGCCATCACACACGGTATCAATGGCAGATATTCTTTCTACATATGTCTTAGGTATTTTCCCAAACTGTAATGAATATGGATTTGTTGCCATAGCATATCCTCCCCTGTTTCTCATGTACTAATATCTCTCTATATATTTTATAACTTTTTATAACTTTTGCTTTCGTTTATAAGTTTATATATATTTTTATATCTTGTCAATCGTTTTATAACTCTTTATAACTCAGCATAAATTTTATAACATTTCCAGTTAAATAAAAAAGTGAATATTTGCAAGCTTGAGAACCAATTCAAAACACTATTTACAGAACAGGCACGAAAAGCTTTAGCCGAAAGAAATGAAAAAGGTCCGAACTACTCCGAACAATAGGGTAAAAGAAAAGCCTTAAAAACATGATGTTTTCAAGGCTTTCCAAAATTAGCAAGAGTTGCGAGCCGGATTTGAAGCTTTAAAAAATAATAAAAAACGTTGAATCGAGTAGGATTATCCTACTCGATGATTAGTATTCGCCGAATGCAGGACACTATGCAAGCATAGTCCTGCGCTCGGCTCATTACCATAACAAAAAGGAGGTTTCTACGATGTCGGATCATTTGAAAACCCCTTGGTCACACCCTGAGGGGTGACTCGATCAGCTACACTTTTCTACTGAATTTTGTATCCACAAGCAACAAGTCCTTGCAGATACATCCAAAACATGTCTTTTTCAGCTTCAAACATTTCAGAAGTTTCAACCTCATGAAAAGAAATAACTTTGTTTGAATGCATAATCCAGGCCCTAATCATTTCATATTCCTTATTAGTCATTTATAGACACATCCCTTTTTCATTGATTTACCAGTTGCGGTTTCGAAGACAGTCCTATAATGACAGTGCCAGTCAGCCAGTCTTCGCTATTGTTACTAAACAAACCTTTATTGACACTTTCCCATGTTATATTCTCATCATTCGTTAAAACGATATATCTATATGGATACCTACCGGTAGCATCTTCCCCTTCAAGAATCTTCTTATACATAAAGACCATATCTCTATCTACTATATAATCGTGAGTAATAGGATCTTCCCGATAGTCCACTCCCAAGTTCTCCTCAACGTTGTCATCTCCGTATATAATTGCAGCACCCGGAACTATGCTTTCCATAGCCTGTTCTTTGGTAAAGTAATCACAGTTAAAATACTTGACATATAATGTTTTACCTTCACCTTCGGTATAAAAGACAATCCAATAATTTGATGATATATCAGCGTTCGGGTACAGTTCCATTTCCGGAGCTGTAAACAATTCAAAAGAATACTGATATAGACAACAGGTATAGCCGCCAACCGAAAACGGCATAATTTTTTCATACGCCATATGATTGCCCCACTGATCATATGCTATCAGTTTTCCGTTGTAAAAAGTTTCCCATCGTGAGTATGATGGATCAATGCATTCACCCTCACCGCCAAGTGCATACCACCCTTCAGGTGCACCTTCTCCGTGAATTGGTTCTTCATAGGCATCAGATAAATAAAATCTACCACCAAAGTTTAGTATTAAGTCATATGTATACTCGCTATAAGAAATAGTATTGCCGGTTCCAGCATTTCTCTTCGACCCAAGATCTGACTGATATCTTTCCGGTACTTTTGTAAACATATAATCGACTTCACTAAGATTATTCGCGTTTATATTTCTGATAGCAAAGCATGGTAACACATCATCTTGAGCCTTTGCATAGCTCTTATCCCAAAACTCTTCTCTTTCAGCAGATAACCAAGCATACTCAATGTTTGAAAGTGAAGAAACCGGGTATCCCGGAGCATAAATATATGTTGTTGATGCACCATCAAATCCATATGGAGTAACTGTTGTTACTCTAATACCATCTTCTTCTGATATTTTTCCCGGCTCTCCATACACTAGTTCCCCTATATGGGTAACATATGCAGTTTCACTTAAGTCTACAGGATATTCAAAATATCCGGAAAATTCACATCTTTCAACGCTACCCGCATCACTATCTTCAAATATTCCTACAAAATATCCGTCACTGTATAAATAGATGCGAGATTGCCATCCGCCTGCACCACTTAACATCCAGTATTCACCGGACATTTCTTTAAATAGTTCTGTTTCAATACCTTGATATTCAGAGTGTTGAGGCTCCACAGTCTCGTTGATTTCTGTATTTATTTCTTCTTCACCCTCATTATCATTCACAAGATATTCAAGTAAAGATGTTTTATCTCGATAAATAAACACGGCACCCTCAGAGAGGCCCCACATTGAATTCGAATCAGATTTATCAGCATCAAAGATTAGGTTGCCGTCATCAAATAGAAATACTATCTTTCTGTTATCCCCCATTCCCCGGTCATTAAATATGATATATTCGCCATCTGTTTCCCATGTCCCGGTTCCCATATAACTGCTTATTACGCTTGGTGAAAAGGTGAATGTACCGTCATCATTTATTAATAGACCCGAAGCAGAAAACATGGGATTCTCGCCTAAAGCATTGTTCGTATATAAACCTGTTGTAACTTCAAGATTGACGGTTTCTTCTTTAGGGTTTGTCAGGAAGCAGACTGCTACAACAATACACGCTATTATCGATAGACAAACAATCCAAAACGCAGGCTTTTTGTAGCTTAAAACATTCTTGATTCTTCCCTTTACATCTGTCTCCCCAAACGCAATTGGACAAGCGGTAATCATTTTCCTTTGCGTAGCACATACCAATAAAGCCTGTGAATAGCTTGCAATATGCTCCTTATCCATTTGTGCTATTACTTTTTCGTCGCAAGCTGCCTCAATATCTTTGCAAAGAAGCACGTAAGCTACCCACATCACAGGATTAAACCAATATACCGAAAGCAGAATAAACCCAAAAGGTTTCCACAGATAATCAAGCCTTTTGATATGTGCCTTCTCGTGAGCTACTACATTTTCACTTACTTCTTCACTCATTCCGGATGGAAGATATATTCTTGGTCTGATAATCCCCAAAATGAATGGCGAATTAATTTCGTCACAAACATATATATTGCCATTCTTTTTTATAGATGCCTTAACTTCTTTACGAAGCCTAACATAGCTTGCTACGGCATATCCTAACATTAGGATTACACCAAACACCCATATATATACCACCGTAGGCATATAAACTCCGGATGTTTTTGTTCCGATAGTCATACTTTCAGGCGAATAATTATCATTCACTAAAGCCGGAACCTCAAATATAAGTTCTGGTTTTTCAGTTTTTCCGTTATATTCAAAATACTCAACCTGGCCGCTTGAAATCGTATCTTGCTGATGCGCATTATAAGCAGAAAAAGCACTTGAAATACTAAATGGACAAATAAGTCTGAATGCAACGAGTGCCCATAAAATACATACATATTTCTTAGGAGCTTTTTTCAATACGAATCTTAGTATAATTACTAGCAAGACCAGAATACTGGCAGTCAGGCTCATGTTTAAAAGTTTTGTAAAAACTTCATACATACCTTTACTCCCCCTTATACTCATTTATCATTTTCTGTATCTCATCTATCTCACTTTTGCTTATTTTCTTGTGTGACATGAATGCTGCTATAAACGCAGGCAAAGATCCTTCGTATGTATCTTCAACGAACTTCTCGCTCTTTGAAGCATTGAATTCATCTCTTGAAATAACAGATGTGACTACTCCATCTTCGTTCTTAAACAAACCCTTTTCACAGAGTTTTCTTAAAACAGTATATGTAGTCGGCTTTTTCCAATTGAGCTCCTTCTCACATATTTTTACGAGTTCCCCGGAACCGATGGGTTCATTATTCCAAATAATATCGGCAAATACTGCCTGCACATCTCCTAGTTCTATTTCTTTCATATTCACCTCCGCGGTTTATCTCGAATAAACCTTATGCATCGAGTTTACTCTGCATAAACCACAATGTCAATACAAAAATAGCACCCTGACTTAAATTAGCCAAAGTGCTCTGTCTTTTTACATTATTCTTTTGTCTCGATGCTATTAGCAATACTGATTACTTTTCTTTGGATTTTTATAATACTATCTATATCGCCTTGTATATTAGTCAATGTATCTGCAATAAAAGCAATTAACCTGTCTGACAGGTTATTTAGCAGCCTAATTCGAATATCTTTTGACGTTCCAAGCAATGCCTGTAAAAACTCATCATTATCAATCTGCCTAAGCATCATCTGTATATCATAATCACTTATCGAAGCCAACGGATCTAATACCCCTGTATCCTCAACTCCGGTATCCATGAGCGCTATTTTTTCTATTAGCTCATCTCTCGTTAACTGTGCTTTCTTAAGAATAAGTCCGGCATATTTTCTGCCCAGGAATGAACTGATAACTTCCTTCACTACATCTTCGTTCTCTCCGGAAAAAATCAGTACAATCACCTCGCAAATCATGTTCGCTGTTCTTGAATCCTTTTCAACTTCTGCATAATGTACAAGATACGGCTTGCAGTCCGTAGGCGTTATCTGTTTGTAAAATCCATCCAACAGGAAATGAACAGCAAATTTCAAGAAGGAATATACACTTTCCTCTTTCCCTTTCAGCTGTTCCGCAACCGCTAGTAACCCGCAATTACGAGCAATTTTACAGCATTCAATCAATTCCAAAGCTACATAATAACGATTTGCTTCCCGCTCATTCTCAAACTGAATATCTGTTATTTTTCTTTTTTTCCGCCCTAATAACTCATCGACTGTAATCTGAAAATAGTCTGCAAGATTACAAAGAACATCCAAATCGGGAAGTGAAATATCTCTTTCCCATTTGGAAACTGCTCCTGCGGATACACCTATAATTCTGGCAAGTTCCTCTTGTGAGATGCCGTTGAGCTTACGATATGTACAAATTATTTGTCCTATTTTTTCCATGGCAAAGATCTCCTCCATTCTTAACATAAATATCTCACGAAGGAATAACCTTCACAATGGATTTGCCGTTTAGTCTAACTGGACTATCAGTATGAACTATTTCTTTACAACAATCCAATCATCATTTTCGATGATATATTGAAACTCCGTCAGGCTATCATTCAGCATAACTTCAATGAGTTCATCAAAGTCATTAACCAAGTTTACGTTCGAAAGATCCGAAGCCTTAATCCAGTGCATTTTACCTTCATCAGAATCAGTGAGTTCTCCCTCAAACCGGTCGGTTTCAAAAAGAAATACAATATAACGACCGCCTTCAATCGGAAACTGCTTTACACCACAAAGATGTGGATTTTCAATCACAAGCCCGGTTTCTTCCTTCATTTCACGAATCACAGCATCAACAATCGATTCACCCGGTTCAATATGACCTCCGGGAAGTGTATAACCCTTCCAATCATTCTTTATTCTGTCTTGCAGCAAATAACTGTCATCTTTATGTATTAGACATACTACTGTTAGTTCAACTTGTTCTGTTCGCATTATTCCCCACCGAATCCATTTTCATATTTGTTTTATTTTATATTGCTGTCATTGCATTGCTTTTTCCCGAATCATTCTCCCCAATAACCGTATTGGCTCCCTTTCCAAATTCAAGTCTAGCTTTTCTCAAATTTTTATAGTTTACAATTTGAACATACTTCAAATACATTATCTTATTCCCTCACTTTTGTTATTATAATTCTTCTATTGTATTACACTCCTATATCTATTCTTATTTGAACTAATTCGCTCTATAAAACTATTTCCTTCAACTTGATTAGCGTCAGTTCTAACTTTATCCAACAATAATCCATTCCCCGGTTTTGTTTCCACCTTGACGTTCAATAATCTTCTTCTCTTTTAATGAAGCTAGTATTTTCCTTACATATCCGTCAGAATATCCACTAACTTCAACTAATTCCTTTATCGTTATGCTAGAATTTTGTCTTATATACTCGACTACGATCTGCTCCGCATCATTAATTACCACTTTGTTCTGAATTTCTGCTCCCGCAGCATTCTTTTTTTCATAATTAAACGGAATAGTGACATTAAGAAAATTTTCCATAATATCAAAAGCCTGTTTTCCATAATTACTTATAATAAGAGGAATACCATGTCCGGTCTGCTCCACATATCCTAACTGACCAAATATCTTTTGTAATTTAGAATTTACTGGTTTACTGATTCCTTTGTAAAACTCCTCTTTGTTTAGGTCTACCGGTAGTCCCCCGGTAGATATAATTTCTATCCTGTCAGAAAAAATATAAACTGCGGGAGGATTTCCCTTGTCCCATTTCGTATGAATACATGCGTTTTGCCAAGCTTCTTTGAAGCTTGCCATATCAAATAATTTTTCTTCCTGTCTTCTATGGTTTCCCATCGTAACCATTGTGTCATTAATTGATTCCATATAATCTATGACTTTATCAATAGCCGTAACAAGACAGGTTCCCCCATATTCATTTCTTTTTATAAGTTCAGTCTTGTCTTTTCCTGCAAAAGTAACCACCTTAATTGAAATATCATTTTCATCGGCAAGCAGGAATGCCATTAAATTATATTTTCCGTCACTATTTTTCAGGCCTGCATTATCTACAAATGTTGCTTGATCAACTGTCAGCCCCGCTGTTACATACGCTAATTTCAACTTATTAAAGGTAAGATTCTGCGCT
>JAZLLV010000007.1:0-27305 GCA_045598365.1 Lachnospiraceae bacterium | reverse complement strand
AGTTCTTCATAATGATCTTTAAAGATGTCCTGAAGTATGTTCGCCATAAGACTATTATGAAGGAAAAAGAGAAAAAACAAAACCCCACCCCTCAAAGATTGAGGGGCAGGGGAGTTGAATAGGCGAAGCCTATTTTTTATGCACAATCGGCCGAGTTTTTAATCAAAGAAGGATTAAAAAGGAATCGAAAGTATACGACCGAAATAATTGAATACAATTGAATTTAATAATAATGGCTGATATAATCCTTAATAGATTTGGAGGATTAAAATGGTAAAAAACATTATTTTTGATTTCGGAAATGTTCTTGTTGAGTACAATATAAAGGAATTTATGCTTAAAAAAGGTATAGCTCCCGATATGATAAAGAGAATTCTGAAGGCAACCATTATGGGACCGTTTTGGGATGAATTTGACAGGGGCGCGTTAACAGAGGATGAGGCATTTGCAGGCTTTTTGTCCATCGATCCTGAGATAGAAAAAGAATTGCATATTGCTTTTGACAACATTACAGGCATGCTTATTAAAAGAGATTTTGCAATTCCATGGGTAAAGGAATTAAAGGCAGCAGGCTTTAATGTATATTATCTTTCAAACTATTCCAAAAAGGCATTTATTGAGTGTGCCGATTCAATAGACTTTATCCCTTATATGGATGGCGGCGTATTATCTCATCAGGAATTAATGGTAAAGCCAAATCCGGAAATTTATAAGGTTCTGATTAACAGATACGGACTGGTTCCGGAGGAATGTGTTTTTCTGGATGACACTCCCGAAAATGTTGAAGTGGCCAAAAGCCTTGGTATGAAGGGAATTGTGTTCACAACAAAGGACGAAGCCATGCAGGAATTGAAGTCCATGGGCATTCTTTAATGCCGGCAGATGATGTGGAGCCTTTGACAATCGCAAAATAAGTCTCATTTTTTACGGTTTTGTAAACAAATTGTAAAAAGTAAAGTAAATGGATTGATATAATCCGTTATTATATGTTAGTATCTGCACTTGTAAGTAATGGTGTTGAAAAAAACACATTTTACGAGGGAGTATATTACTTGTTTCTTTTTTCTTTATACATGGAAAGGAGTCGACAATGTTTATACCAGAGGTTATAACAGTTAACGGAGAAAAATATGTAAGAGATGCCAGATATGAGAACAGACTTGATTCTGTTGTTCAGCATATGCTCGCATCGAAGTTTACCAAGGAGCAGATTATGCACCTTGTAAAGGTATCAGAAACTTTTATTGAAGCGGTAAAAAAACCCGGTACGAAATTTGAATAACATATAGAATGGACCCTGTTTTTCAGGGTCTTTTTCTATGTCCAAATCAAGGACAAAAAATAAACAATATGTTATTATTGATTTATTGGGAGATTATGAGAGGTTACAGTATGGAAAGAGACTATTGTGTAGTTATCGGTGGGGTTAATGTTGATATTGGCGGTCAGCCTGACGCGCCTTTAATTCCCAAGGATTCAAATCCCGGAAGAATTACAATTTCTCTCGGAGGTGTGGGACGTAATATTGCCCACAACTTAAGATTGTTGGGGCTAAACGTAAAAATGGTTACGGCTTTTGGTGATGATGAGCATGGAAGAATGATTTATGAAAGCTGTAAGGACCTTGGTATTGATGTGGATGGTTACTGTGAATGTCCAAATGATGCAACCTCATCTTACATGTTTATTAATGATAAATCGGGAGATATGTCCATAGCCATAAGTGATATGAACATATATAAGAATATTACTCCTGAATATCTTGCAACAAGAATTTCAATGATAAACAAGTCTAAGCTTGCAATTGTGGATACTAATATTCCCACAGAAAGTCTGGCCTATCTTGCAAAGAACTGTAAGGTGCCGATTTTGGCGGATCCTGTTTCCTGTACAAAGGCAGCAAGACTTTTGCCTTCTCTGTCGAGACTTTTTGCATTAACACCAAATGCTATGGAATCAAGAATTCTTACAGGTATTAAAATTGATTCTGAGGAATCACTTGAGCAGTCAGCCAAGGTATTTCTTGATGCAGGTGTTAAAAATGTAGTACTGACATTAGGCCCCGACGGTATTTTCATAGCTGATGATAAGCAAAGCTGTCATATGAGGAATTTCCCGGTTAAGCTTGTGAATACCACAGGAGCCGGTGATGCTTTAATGGCAGGTCTTGCATATGGATTTTACAATGACTTTTCATTGAAAGAGGCAGCAGTATATGGTCTTGCGGCAGCAGCAATTGCCTGCGAGAGCATTGATACAATTAATAAAGATTTGTCGGTGGAAAAAATAAAAAGAAAAGCCGGCATAGAAATATAACAGATAGGAGAACAGAAAATGGATTACAGTAAGTATCTGGACGTTGCTCCGGAAGTAAAAAAAGCTTTGGAAGAGGGTAAGCCGGTTGTAGCACTTGAATCAACCATCATTTCACATGGAATGCCCTATCCCAAGAATGTTGAAACTGCATTAAATGTTGAAAAAGTGATAAGAGAAAATGGTGCGGTTCCCGCCACCATCGCCATCATCGGCGGAAGACTTAAAGCAGGTCTTTCCAAGGAGGAGATTGAATATTTAGGAAAGACCGGTCAGAAGGTTACAAAGGTTTCAAGAAGAGATCTTCCCATAATTGTTTCCAAGGGAATGGACGGAGCAACAACAGTTGCCACCACCATGATTGTTGCGGCAATGGCAGGAATTAAAGTTTTCGCAACCGGAGGTATCGGCGGCGTACACAGAGGCGCAGAAACAACCATGGACATTTCTGCCGATCTCGAAGAGCTGGCAATGACTCCGGTGCTGGTTGTCTGCGCCGGCGCAAAGGCTATTCTTGATTTAGGACTTACTCTTGAATATCTTGAAACAAAGGGCGTTCCTGTTATCGGTTACGGTACTGAAGAGTTACCTGCTTTCTACACCAGAAAGTCCGGATTTAAGGTTGACTACAGACTTGATACACCCGGTGAACTTGCAGCAGCATTTGTTGCCAAGAAGGAGCTTGGTATGAAGGGCGGTATGCTTGTAACAAATCCTATTCCTGAAGAATATGCTATGAATGAGGAGGTTATTAATAAAGCAATTGACCAGGCCGTGGCTGAAAGTGTTGAGCAGGGAATCAGAGGAAAGGCTTCAACTCCTTTTCTTCTTGCAAGAGTTGTTGAACTTACCGGCGGTGAATCCCTGGAGTCAAATATCAGACTTGTTTATAACAATGCTAAGGTAGCAGCGCTTACAGCAGTAGAGATAAGCAAACTTGAAAAATAGTGATTTTGCAAAATAATTTAGAATAATTAACAAAAAGAGCAGAATTGTTTAGTTTTGCTCTTTTCTTTTTCCCATTTTCTTACGATATATAGGATGTAGTGTATTGTCATTAAAGGGGTATCTATGATTATTCAGCATAATCTTGCTGCCATGAATGCAAACCGGCAGTTTGGTATTGTTAACAGAAAGAAAGAGAAGAATACTGAGAAGTTAGCCTCCGGCTACAGAATTAATCGTGCGGCAGATGATGCGGCAGGACTGGCAATCTCTGAAAAGATGAGACGTCAGATTCGTGGTCTTTCGCAAGCTTCTAAAAATGCTCAGGATGGAATCTCACTTGTACAGGTTGCTGACGGGGCTCTTAATGAAATGCATGATAACCTTCAAAGAATCAATGAACTCTGTGTTAAGGCTGCTAACGGAACCTTAACCGATCAGGACAGAGGCTATATACAAAGTGAAGTAAGTCAGATAAGCAGCGAAATAAATCGTATATGTACAGATACCCGCTTTAATGAAATAGCCATTTTTTCATCTGAATACAAGCTGGTTGGAATAGATGCGCCGGATTATTCTAATGTCAAATTCAATGACCCTTTAACAATTGCAGGACAGTATGTACCAAATTCAAAATCCATGAGCTTTGCGGATATTAATGAAAGTACAATTGATGAGCTGGTTGGAAAATCCTTTTCAGCGTTTTGCTCCATGAATTGTGGCCAGGAGTTTAAGTTTTCTTTTACCGATTCGGGGGGAAGCAGTTCGAAGCTGGTATCTACAGGTAATCCCAGTAGACCTAATATAGATGTTGTTATTGATATAACCGGTATGAAAAACGGAACGGATGTTGTTAATGCGGTATATGCGGAAACAGCAAAGCTAAATGATTCTATATTTGCAGCAGATAATGCAGTTCAACCAAAGCCCGGTGGAAACAATAATACTACTTCATCGACTTATATAGGTCATGCTAATGCCCTGGCAAAGGATGGTGATAAGCTTATATTCCTTGGCCTGGGTGGTGGCGGTGGAGGAATTGACGCAGGTCAACTGGATTCCAGAGATAAGATTATTGATTTACAGGTGGGAAGCGAGGCAGGCCAGACAATTCCGGTGAAATTATATAGCATGAATTCCTCAAAGATAGGTATTGGCAGCTTAAATGTCAGCACAAGGACAGGAGCCGAGAATGGTATAAGTGCAGTAAAATCCGCCATCGAGCTTGTTTCAGCAAGAAGGACCTATTATGGTGCAATACAAAACCGACTGGAGCATACCATAAAGAATCTTGACAATGTTGTGGAAAATACAACTGCGGCAGAAAGTAGTATAAGAGATACCGATATGGCAAAATATATGGTTGATTATTCAAACGATAATATTTTGTCTCAGGCAGGAATAGCCATGATGAGTCAGGCTAATCAGACGAATTCTTTAGTTTTATCCTTGTTATCATAAAGAAACACCGTAAAAGTGGATTGTGTATCTGCTTTTACGGTGTTTTTCTAAACTATTTTTTTATCTAACCATACTCCTGATATGAAGCGGTACATGTAGCCGATACTGCGAATAACCCAGTCGGCAAACATTCCGATCCAGATTCCCAGAATACCAAGAGAAAAGTATTTTACGAGACAATAGCTTGTAAGTACACGACCAAACCACATGGCTATTATACTTATGACCATGGAGAATTTTACATCGCCGGCACCTTTTAGTGCGTTTGGAAGAGTATAGCTTAATGGCCATATAAATAATGACACTATTGAGAAACAGCGCAATACCATAACTGCAGAGTCACAGGCCTCTTTTGACAGAGAGAAAAGAGATACTATGAAAGGAGCAAGGAAGAAAAGTGCAATGCAGCAAATCCACTCGCAGTAATAAGCTAACTTTAGTAAATACTTTGTATCGGATATTGCCTGTTTTTTATTATTGGCGCCTATGTCCTGACCGACTATTATTACGAGGGCAAGACCGATTGTGTTACCGGGAATACTGGGAAACTCCACAATCTGGTATGAAATAGAATTGGCGGCAATCATGGCTGTGCCTAAAGTAGCTATAACACTGGTTAATACCAGCTTTCCCACATGAAACATACCATTTTCTATACCGCTTGGTATTCCCATGGAAAGAATTCTTTTTACCATTTCGGAGTCAGGTGAAAATCTGTAAGTAGATTTGCCAAAGACTTCTTTTTGGAAGGAATTCAGGATGAATTTCATGACAATACCGGCAACGGCTCTGCTTATGAGCGTGGCAATTGCAACGCCCAAAACGCCAATCTTAAGTATGAATACATAGTATGCATTAAGCAGCATGTTAAGAATATTCATGAACATACTAATCTTCATGGCTGTTTTAGTATCTTCATGGCAACGAAGAATTGAGGCACCTGATGAGTACAAGCCCCAAAAGGCAAAAGAAACTGAAGTTACCAGCATATATGTAACCGCTGCTGCCATAACATCTGCTTCAACATTTCCAAAAAGAACTTTTAAAAAGGATCGTCCGAATATTAAGAATGCGCCGGTTACTGCTACGGCAAAAATCATAACCAACATTTCCAAATGTCTGCAGGCGCTTTGAACCATGTCTCGGTTCTTGTCACCGATGTATTGGCTGATTACTACAACACCTCCGGCTGCAAGTGCAGCCATAATCTGGATGACTAAAATATTAAGGGTATCAACAATTGCAACGCCGGAAACGGCAGCTTCACCAACCTTTGAAACCATAAATGTGTCGATAAATCCTACACTCACATTCAAAAGCTGTTCCAGTACCAGCGGTATTATCAGCTTTTTCAGACGATTTTTTTCCATCACTTTAAGTCCTTTTTGTATACTACTTAATCCGTTTTACACTATTTTTCTCAATAAGTCTACCTTCAACAATATGGACTCTGTTGTGATAAGAGGGATTGTCTATTTTTTTTATGATATTTTTCCAGGCAAGATGCGCCATTTTTTTCAAATCAACTTCATAAGTAGTGATTTCCACATCACATAATCCGGGATAGATAAAATTATCGTATCCCACAACGGATATGTCTCCCGGCACTTTGTATCCTGCGGCTTCAAGCTTTTTAATCAATTTTCCGGCTGTTATATCACAATTACAGAAAAAAGCAGTGGGCATTTTTTCCGGAAGGGAGATGAGTTTTGTTTCGTCCACTTCGCCGGTAGTCTTATAACGGTCATCTATCTGCCATTTACCGTTAGGGGTGATTCCGTTTTCCATCAGTGCACGCATATAACCCATATATCTGTCGGTTATTGAGGTGGTGGAGAGGAGCGTGCCCACATATGCAATTTCAGTGTGGCCGTTTTTAATAAGATAATCGGTAATCTGATAGGCACCGTAGTAGCTGTCCGAAATGATTGCATCTTCAGAATTGTGCTTATCGCAGTAATCAAGGAAAACTCTCGGAATATCGGCAGCTTCAGTTACGGCCTTTATGTAGGAATCTGATAAATGTCCCACGAAAATCAGTCCGTCAACTTTTCCGTCAAGGACGATTCTGGGAACTGCATTATCTGCTTCGTCTTCGGAATCGACCGTAATAAGCAGAGCAAAGCAGTTGCAGTCGAGAGCCTTCTCATTAATGGCCTGAAACATCTTAAGGTAAAAGGAATCATACTTTCCAATATATTTTTTGGACATAATGACCCCTATGGAAAGGTTTTCCCTGGGAACAGGTGCTTTTTGAAGAGAGGTTCTTTTGTAACCCAGTTCATCTGCGAGACTATTTATTTTTTCACGAAGCTCCACGCTTACACCGGCCTGACCGGACAGGGCCTTGGAAACAGTTACGTTACTTACACCCAGGCGGGCTCCAATATCTGACAGAGTAACGGATTTAGCCATTTTCAACCTCTTCCTTTGTGGGCATTACTTTTAAGGCTCCCTTTCTGGTGGTGATGAGGGAGGCTGCATTTCCGGCAAATTCCTGCATTTTTGCAAGATCGTCTTCAGTCAGACTGTTAATGTCATGCTCAAGAACATAATTAATGACGCAGGCCATAAATGTATCTCCGGCACCGGTGGTTTCGATGGTATTATCTCTTAATCTGCCGGGGGACTTAATCATCATATCCTTATAGATTGCGATACTTCCTTCTTTACCAAGGGTTACACACATAAGTGTGGGTTTGTATTTTTTAACGAATTCATCGATTGCATCGGGAATGTTATCCTTTCCTGTTACAAAAGTGATTTCGTCATCGGCGATTTTTAAGATATCACACTGTGAAAAGCCGTATTCCATCATTTCCTTGGCAACAGACAGATCCTTCCAAAGAAGGGGTCTTAGATTAGGGTCGAAAGAAATAAGCATTCCGTTTTCTTTGGCATGTGATACAGCCTTTTTTGTTGCTTCACGGATTTCTTTGTGGGTCATTGAAAGGGTTCCGAAATGAAATACCTTGGCACGGGTTATTTCAGAAAAATCAATATCTTCGGTTTTAAGCATCATATCAGCCCCGGGATTTCTGTAAAAAGAAAAGCTTCTGTCGCCGTCCGGTGCAGTATGTACAAAAGCAAGAGTTGTGGGTACTTCTTCGTCCTGAAGAAGATTTTTTGTATCGATGCCGATGCTTTTTACTGTTTCAATAAGATAATCACCAAAGGCATCTTTTCCGACTTTTCCGATAAATCCTGTTTTTTTGCCCAGATTGGTTAACATGGCAAGAACATTGCAGGGTGCTCCGCCAGGATTTGCTTCAAGTATGGGATTGCCGCTTGAACTGGTTCCGTTTTCGGTAAAATCAATCAGTAGTTCTCCTAAAGCTATTACATCTAAATCCTTCATAAATATGAATCCTTTCAAGTGGATACTAATTGTTGTCTTTAACTGCCTTGGCAATTGAAACGTTTACAGGGCTGTAGGGAATAAGTGTTGCCTGTAAAGCGTGATATATGTCCGACTTTCCGGGCCAGACGGTTCCGATTACTTCATTCTTTTCATTAAGCTGGTGGAACCAGGAGCCGTTTTTATGGTCAAGGACCTTTTCATCAAGGTATGTCATAAATTCGGAGTATTTTTCACTATATTCCTTTTTGCCGGTTACACGGTATAAGACTGCTGAGGTGTTTATTGCCTCAGCAAGGGTCCAGTGCATTCTGTCGTGAACCACAGGCTTACCTTCCCAGTCGGTTGTATATGCTATTCCGGGAGCTCCGTCACTGTTCCATGCGTCTGAAACTGCTCTGTTAAAGAGATTTTCGGCAGCAGATACATAGGGAGCAGCGGCAGCAGAGTCTGATTCATAAGTGGAGGTTGCCCACTGTGTAATGAGTCTTGACCACTCGATGCCGTGTCCGGGTGTTGCTCCGTAGGGCTTAAAGGGATCAGCGGGCTTATCAATATTACAGTTTAGATCCGCAACCCAATCTTTTGTGAAATGCTCGGGAATTCTCCAGTCATTATTACGGGCCCACTCAATAACATGGTCTATGATTCGTCCTGCACGGACTCTGTATTCTTCACGGGAAGCACAATCTGCCACTGCGAGGAAAGCTTCAACCGTATGCATGTTTGCATTTAATCCACGATAGTCATCCAAAACAGTAAACTCAGTGTTCCAGGTATCGCAGGCAAGACCTTCTTCTTCATTCCAGAAGCGTTTGTCATAAAGTGAAAGAGCGTCTTCAAGTAATTCCTCTGCACCGGGACGGTTTGCAAGAAGAGCTGAAGTAGCAGCAAGAATCACAAATGCATGGGCATAGCACTGTTTAGCGGGAAGTATTTTGCCGTCAGAAGTAAGACCCGGGTACCAGCCGCCGTTTTCTTTATCCTTAAGTTCTCCGGTAATACCTTTTATGGCTGCATCCACCAATGCTTCGCTGTCTTCATGCTTTAAAAATGAACCAATGCTGTAAACATGAGCCATTCGGCAGGTAATCCAGCATTCTCTGGGACGATCCTTCCAGGGAGTGCCGTCGTCTCCAAGATAGTAGGAGGAGCCGCCGGGTGAAGGAAAGTTATGTCCAAAGGAAAGAAGATCCTCTGTAAGCATTTTCATAAATGCTTTGTTTTCGGGAGTATCAATTATATATTTAGCGTTCATTTTTACACCTCTTAACCAATATCATAAACACTTCTGAGTCTTAAGTTATCGATTTTTCCGCTTAAAACTTCAACTGTTTTCTCATCGCCGTTTAAGTCAAAGTAGTTGTCTGAAAGAATCAGATCTTCGTTATCATTAAGGATTTCAATACTCTTTGCATAAACTGAGGAAGAAACTGTTATTTTGTTTCCGTCAACGGTTGCCTTAAGGGAAGGATTCTCATATCGGAAATACTTAGGATATGAGAAAATAACGGTTCCTTCGGATACAACTGTATCATCCTTTACAGCCTGATAACTTACATACTCATTGTATATATCAACATCAGGAAGCTCTACCTTATCAAGCCATACGCTTGTAAGTGCGGGAACATCTATCAGGTTTGATTCTTCTCTGAGAATCTTTGCTGTTTTGTCTCTTAACTGCCACTTTACAAAAATCTTTTCATCCTTCATGGATTCATTGGCAACACAGAGGCGAATGGATTTTTTGAATTCAAAGGGAAGACGAACCAGTTCCTGTCCGCTGTTTATCATCCCTTCTTCTTCGCAGGAAATCATTATGGGTGCAAAGAAACGCTTTGCGTAGTAGTGTAAGGCTTTCATTCTCTGGCAGTAGTCTACGCTTGACCAGGAAGCAACAGGCCAGCAGTCATTGAACTGCCAGTAAACGGCGCCCATGCAACGGCTGTCATTACGGTTTCTTCTGAAATGTTCAACTCCGTATCTTATGGCATCTGCCTGCAAAAGCTGAGAAGCGTAGATTACGGTTTCAAAAGTTGAAGGATATCTGTAGGTCTGCTGCATGTAATTCATTATCTTTCCGTTTGCTGCACCGTTTCTCTGGTGCTTTTCCATGATGTAGGAGAAGATGTTCATATCTCTTTCATCATCAGTGAAGGATTCAACGGTTTTCTTAGAGGGAAATGCCTGAAATCCAAATTCGGAAAGGTATCTGAAGTAGAACTTTCTGTATTCTGAGAAAGGTCTGTTTCCGTGCCATACATCCCAATAATGTACGTCACCGCGGTTCTCGTCACGGGGATCGTCAAAGGATCCGCCGGATGAGGGACTTGCGGGCCAGTAATATACCTGAGGAGCGTATTTTTTCATCATTTCGGGAATGATTCGCTCGTACATGATAATATAATCACGAACCTCGGAATCTTTACTTACCCAGGTACGTTCCTTTACAAACTGTTCCATTTCGTTGTTACCGCACATAAGCCCCAAAGAAGCATGGTGACGAATGCGCTTAAGGTTATCAACGAATTCGGCGGTAATATTTTCTTCAAATTCCGGAGTCAGATCATAAACCGCGCAGGCGAACATGAAATCCTGCCAAACCACCAGACCAAGCTCATCACAAATCTCGTAAAACCAGTCATCGGGATAGTAGCCGCCACCCCATACACGGATTGAGTTGAAGTTGGCAAATACCGCTTTTTCCAAAAGGGTTCTTGTTGTCTCACAGGTAACCCTGCCAAGAAGATGGTCTTCCGGAATATAGTCAGCACCCATGGCGAAAATGTTGACCCCGTTAACGCATGTGGCGAAGCGTTCGCCCCATTTATCGGGAGTTCTGTCCATGGTTATTGTACGAAGACCGATTTTCTTTGTCCATGTATCGATTACAGTTCCGTCTTCTTTACAGAGATTCACAGAAACTGTGTAGAGATTCTGCTCGCCATAGCCGTTAGGCCACCAAAGCATGGGATTGTCGATGGTGATATCTGTCACATTGCTATCGAAATCGGTTTTCTTTCCTAAAGGGTCGGTGACAGAAACCTTTACTGACAGGCTTTTAAGTAATGCATTTAAGGAGTTTGCTATATTAAGCTCCGAGTTAATCTGCAGACGAACCTGTCCGTTTTCATGAAATTGAAGAACTTCTACAGAATCAAAGCGTGCGGTATCAACTCCAAGAAGTGAAACAGGCCTCCAGATGCCGGCATCCGGAAGGTGTGCGCCCCAGTCCCAGCCAAACATGCAATGTGCTTTTCTTAAATGTACAAAGCCGTTCATTGCATCCTCGGTTCCTCTGGTGGGAGCCTTTTCGTAAGCTTCTGCAATGTATTTTGTGGGAGAATGGAAAACAATGACTAAATGATTTTCATGGGGCTTAAGGTATTCTTTGACAGAATATTCAAAAATACGATGCATACTTTCGGTATGGCCTAAGAATTTACCGTTAAGGGTTATATCAGCAATTGTATCAAGTCCGTCGAAATGAAGGATGACTTCATCGGAAGAAAGAAGTTCCTCTGCGCAGTCAAAAGAAGTTTCGTACTCATAATCATAATCCATGAGTTTTAAGGCAGCGTCCTCATTATCTTTCCAGAAGGGATCTTCCATTTTTCCGGCATTAAGAAGGTCTCCGTAAACGGAACCGGGAACAGTTGCATTAATCAGCTCAATATCGCCGACTCTGTGCATTTTCCAATTATCGGATAAAGTACATTTAATCATAGTCACATGACTCCTTTCATTATTAACTTAACTTTAGTTAAATTTAAGTAAAGAGTCAAGTAATTTTAAGCAAAAGAAATAGGAACCGGTTAAGGTTCCTACATCAAAAATTACTCATATTTTTACTTATTAAGAAAGAAACCGCAGTACTCTGCTTTGCAGCTTAGAACATCAGTACCGTGCATATTGATTTCTTCAGAGGTGCAATTGCCGTTTTGAACATCTTTCCAGGACTCAAGCATTTTTGCGGCGTAATCGGCGGAAAGCTCGCAGGTTCCGTGGGAACCGTATATTGTGTCAAAATCAGCCTGACGCTTTATCAATTTTTCAAGTGAAGGGCCGTAGTCTTCAGGACTTCTGTGGGGCCCAAACATGAATACCGATCCGTCCTGAATTGTGTCGCCGGCGAAAAGTGTTTTTGTGGCTTTATCATATATTGCAACACTTCCGTAGGTGTGCCCGGGAATGGTGATTATTTCAAGAGGCCTGTTTCCAAGATCGATGATTTCTCCGTCTGTAAGGAAGTTTGCTTTGGATTCAGGATATTTTTCAGCCATTTTGCAATTTTCAAAATCTTCTTTGCCAATATAATATTGTGAAAAGAAACCGTTTCCGGCGGTGTGGTCACCGTCACCATGGGTGTTAATCAGTATAACTTCTTTGTCAGTTAGCTCTTCTATAACTTCTTTTATGCCTTCGCCCATGACTCCGGTATCAATTACTGCAGCCTTTTCTGAACCAATTACAAGAAACCACCTTACAAATCCTTCTTCAATTCTGTAAAGGGAATCACTTATTTTAACAACTTCTCGACAAAAATCCATGGCATAATTCCTTTCGATGACTTAAATTTTAATCTAAAATAATTATCATACTTTTAAGTAAATTCCACAAGCGTTGGTCTTTAATATGCTGCCGGGTTTTCATATAATGTGTATAGAGAAGTATTGGAGGTAATGACTATGGCATCCCCCTGTTCACAATGAAGGCGCATCTTTTTATCAACTAATCTCTCTGCCTTTTCTTTAAGGACTTCTGTTCCCTTCCATTCCCTGACTTCATGATTCCATCTGGCTTTATCTTTCTTAAGACGGTCAAGTTCTTCTACTGCCCTGTCTTTGACAGTAGCAATCACTTCCGCTTCAAGTATGTATCTGTCTCTTTTAACATTCTGGCAATCAGCAAGACCACTGATTGCTGCCTGACTACATCTGTATCCTTTGTTGCTTCCATTAATGGCCATCCTCCGGCCACAGGAACCGTATATAAAAATGCCGGGCCTTATATCATTACTGTAGTTTCGCTTCTTGTCGGTAAAATCATTCGCATTAGCTTTTTCAAACAGTTCTTTACTGACAATCGGTTCATGAACATCATCGATTATTATCCATTTTTCCCTTGGCTGCTTAACCTGCTTCCTGGAGCCTACCGAAGGACGCTTTGTTTTATTCCAGATTACTTTTCCAAGATATATTTCGTTTTTAAGCATGTCGGCTATTGTAGTCTGGGTCTAAAGCTTCTTACTTTCATCTTTATTTGCTCTTTTTTTATTCCATGAGCATTCATATAGACAACCGGCGTATAAACACCCTTTTCACTTAAAAACTTTGCGATGACATTTTTGCTTGTACCTGAAGCAGCCATATTAAAGATTATTCTTACAATCTCAGCTGCTTCATCATCATCAACAAGATTATGTACATCTTTGGAATCTTTCTTGTAACCGCATGCAGGAAAAGCAGCGAGTGACTGGCCTGATTCAGACCTTATTCTCATAGCCGTTGAAACCTTCTGAGAAATGTCTTTGCTGTACATCGTGTGCATAAAGTTTTTAAGAGCCATGTTTATGCCGCCGGTAACACCTTTATAATCACCACTGTCAAAGTAATCACTTATTGAAATGAATCTCACCTGATACATCGGAAATATCCTTTCAGGGTAATCACCTGACTCTATCTGGGGCAAATGAAAAACGAACGGTAAAACGATTAGATTGTGATAGGGTAGATACAAGATGTTGTTGTTAAAAATAAAAAACTGTACAGAATGTTGTTGACAAACAAAAAAAGATGTTATATTATTGTGTTAGAAATTAGCGAACAAGTTAACAATGTGCTGTTTTAACGAGGGAGAGATCCCTATATTTTTTGACCAAGTGTTAGAAATTAGCGAACAAGTTAACAGAAAGGGTTACAACTATGAAATTTAATATTTTAATGTGGTGTGACGACATGGTAACACATCTTAAAGAAAACGAAATACGTTTTGAAAATGGTGTAGCTGTTATGCCGAATGAATTCATCTATCAGGATGAAGTGAGCATGGTATCAACCTACAAATACAGAAATGATATTCCAGATAGGTTAAAGAAAACATCCCTGCTTACTTACTTTATGCCAGATGATAATTTGTTTAATCGTATTAAGAAGCTTGAAGAGGAAATACCAATTTTGAAAGAATATGGTGGAATATGTGGATTTGACTTGAGTCCCAGCGTAGGTATGCTTCGTCCAAGACAAAGGTTTAGCATATTGATAAACTCAGTATTTAATGCTTATTGCGGTATACAGGGTGTGAAGGTTCTTCCTAATTCCAGAGTCGGTGATTTAGGAACTATGTCGATGACAAAGTCTTTTCCTGCAAGGGTTAATTTTATTACGGGAAAACATGGATGTAATTCATATGGGTTTAAAGAATATGGGTTGTATCAACTGTGCGTTCAAATTCATGAAAAGCAACCGCATATTTTGTATGTATATGGAAATGTTTCAGTGAAGGAAGCAAGAAGCATTTTCCGATATAGCCGTGATAGGGAATTCAGTATAATCACATTTCCTGACCGGAGGAATCGGGTTAGAAACAAATCCAAACCTCATAAGATTAGCATTGAAGACGGTAAAATAGTTAAAGGAATCTACGAATACGGAGGTAGTGAAGATGAGCGCTAAAGCATTATATACAGATTTGAGTACACAGATTATAACACAATTAATCTTAGCCAATGATATAGCTGCGTTATGGGATTTACAAAAGGATCGTAATGAGTATGTTAAGTTCTCGGCTGATTGGCAGGCGGTTAATTTAGATGATTTTATTGACAATCTTAATATAACTGACGATAAATATAATTATACAGGGCTAAGACCTGATGGAAGACCTAATTATCGAAAAATATCTTTTTATGACGATGGAAAAGCATATGAAATTGTTTGCTCTGTCGGTGCAAGATATTTTAGAATACAGCGACAGACGTACTATGACGCCAACGGTACAAAGCATGGTGCGGTATATGTTGGTCTGGATCTTAAGGAACCGAAAATTTCGAAGGACTTAAAAGGCTTAGATGCAAAACATGAAAGAGACAGGTTGACTCATTTCAGAATGACACATAAGCATACAGGAGGCGCAAAATGAAAGAAATGTTAGATATAAACGAACACGCACATGTTATTTTGGTACCTTTGTCAGAAGAAGCACAGGAGAGAATGGACCGGTATGATATTTATGATGATGGAGAGGTCGCAGAATGCTTCAAGTCAATGGTTTTTGGTATAGAGACTGAGGAGTATATGGAAGTACGACTATTTGACTTGATTAATGCAAAACTTGATATTCTTATCAATATCTATGAGGAAGAAGTAATTGAAAATAAGAATGTAGAATTAGCATTGGATTTAACGAAAAGATTAGTTGATTCAAGTGATGACAAGAGATTCATTGAATTTGCCACAGAGTTCATGGATATTTTAGAAACTGCCATTGCTAATAAGACAGATGTGGGGTTTTACTTCTGATGAGCACAAAGTCATTTTATCAAGATTTCCTTTTCTATGATATGGATGTTACAAAAGAGGGGTATCCGAATATAGAATTTGAGTATTGTAATCATGTGGCAGATTACAAAATTATTAAACCGGGATGTCAACAGAAAGACAAGAAGCTGTCGGTAAGGCTCACTGATTTGATGAGCATTTCCGAAGAGGACAGATGGGAAAAACTGGAGGTTAAGGTGGCAGGGCTTGACGAACTTGTAATTATTGATGATATAGAACTAAAAAATCAAGAGTTGGAAGAGTACAAACGCTTTTTTATTAAGTCTTATTTGTGGCGTTTGAGTAAAATATGCCATTGCTTCGTCTCAAGGAAAATAGGAGGGAAATGCTAATGGAAGGAAGAAGAATATCTTATCGAAAGAATATAGTGATGTTATTAATCAGTGTGATTATGATATTTGCTTGCGTAACAGATTGTTTGGTAAGTAAAGTGTATTTTCAAAGAAAATGGCCAAGTCAAAGCCCTGATTTATTATTTTTGCTTCTCGGTATTGTGGGTATCATTGTGGTAGTTTTGGATATTGTGAATATTATTGGAAATTTTCGAATCAATAAGCTCTTGAAAAATCCTGCATATGGATTGGACTATCAAAAAGAATTTTCAACATATAAAATCATTGGAAAAGAAAAAGCAAAAGTTAAAAATGAGGCTTTGCAATTTCATAAGTATAGCGAATGGAGAGACTATTTGAAGAATAACTATGAAAGGATTATTAACAATGAAGATGCATATCGTTTTATGGTTAGAAGATTAAGAGGACAAGAAAGTTATAAGGAATTGCTTTTGTCTGCGCTTGTTCCAGTAGAAATTGGAATATTTACTGTATTTTACTCAGTCGGAATAAATATTTCTGAAAACGGAACAACTTTATCTATATTAGCCTCTGCTGTAATAATAATTGTTCTTGTGGCTGTGAACTATTTTGAGTGTAAAGAAGAAATAACATTTATTAACGATTTTATGGAAATAGTGTTTCCTACGCATTATTCCCCCAAATAGTTTTATTGAAAATTGGCAAATTTAGAAGAGATAAAATAGCAAGGATTACTTAGAAAATCCTTGCTATTTTTATGCCAAAATGCTAATGTGTAAGCATATTAGCGAACAATTTAACAATGGTGGAAAGAGTGGATTTATGACAGGAGAATTTGGAAAATACATTGAACAAAAGAGAAAAGCTAAAAATATGACTCTTCGTGGTTTTGCAGCTGAATTGGATATCGCACCGGCATATATGAGTGATATTGAGAAAGGCCATCGTTATCCACCTGATAAGGATAAATTGGAGGTTATGGTAGAGATATTAGGATTATCTGGAGAAGAAGCTGACTTGATGTATGATCTTGCTGCACATGAGAAGGAGAATACAGTTTCACCTGATTTGCCTGAATATATTATGGGAACAGAGAAAGCAAGGGTAGCACTTCGTCTTGCAAGGGATAATGGAGCCACAGATGCAACCTGGCAGAAGGTTATTGATATGTTGGAGGCAGAGCAGGCGGCCAAGAAATCATGAGATATTATGATTTGTCAGCAAAACAGTTGGAAGATAAGGCTTGTGAACTCCTTATCGAGTTTGATGAGGAACGCCTTCATAAAACAAAGCCGATAGATGTTTATGCGGTTATTGAAAAGTGTTTGGATGTGCCATATGACTGGAAATATCTGACGCCGGATCAGTCTATACTTGGAGCTACGGCTTTTTCTGGTGGACTTTTATGGGTATGGCCTGAAAGTAAATATTATGAGGGATTGCTTCCATATCAGATTGAAGTAGAGCAAGGAACGATACTTATTGATACAACACTAACAGAGCGGGATAACCGCGGAAGAGAAAATTTTACAGTAATGCATGAGGTGTTTCATCAGGTATTACATAAGAAGTGCTTTCGGACGATGCCAAAGAATTATGTACATCCGACAGCGAGCAGGACAATTGATGGTCAGGTACGATATGCCAGCTATGCACTCGCTATGATAGAAAAGCAAGCCAATGCTTGTGCTGCTGCATTTTTAATGCCGTCAGACTTGACTAAAAATACCTACAAGCATTTGTATAAAGCTGCTGGATATAATCGATATAATTATGGCTTTGTATATAACACTATCAAAGAGATGGCTGAAGAATTTAGTGTATCTCAACAGGCAATGTCTATTCGATTACAGACGCTTGGACTAATAGATGAAAACAAGGAGAATTTATTGAAATGAACCAATCGACATATAATTCATTAAAATCATTTATTTGGGGAATCGCCAAAGATTGTTTGGTAGATGTATATGATGTGGGTGATTATAGAAAAATCATTCTTCCTCTTTTGTAATCAGAAGATTTGATGCAGTGCTTGAGCCTACACATGCACAGGTTATTGAGACAAGAAAGAAATTGGAAGCGGCAGGTGTTATGAAACCAGATGAAGCTCTTATGGCAGTTGCTGGTCAGGCCTTTGTAAATAAATCAGATTTTACATTAACAGATTTAAAATCAGGAACAAATCAGCAGCAGTTAAAGAAAGACTTTATCAACTATCTTGATGGTTTTTCTCAGAATGTGCAGGAGATTATTAATAAATTTCGGTCCTAACTTAGTCCATATTTGGTACAAATATTTAATAAATGCAACGAAGCAATGGCTTCAACTGCCATCTTAATCTTTTCAAGTGTTTACCACTTGCCTTACCATAATTCTTACCATTTTTTACCATCAAGCTATGTAATTTTGCGATAAGATACGATACTTACAGAATCAAGCCAATTCATCCTCAAGTCGCATAAATACAGATAAAATCAGTATTCTAGAGCTTTATTTCTCGTCACAAACCTGGAAAATGTAGAATTTTAAGTAGTAAGATTCGTCTGCTGCCCAAAGAATAGGATGATCGCAGGCCTGGGTACGAAATTCCACCTGACGAAGTCTCTTGTGAACGGCCTTTGCCGCTTGTCCGATGACTTCTGTGAAAAGCTCCTGGGTCATAAAGTGGGAGCAGGAGCAGGTTGCAAGGTAACCTCCGTCCCTTACAAGCTTTAAGCCCTTCATGTTTATTTCACGATAGCCTTTTATGGCATTTTTTGTAGCTTCTCTTGACTTTGTGAAAGCAGGAGGGTCTAAGATAACCACATCAAAACTTTCGCCGTCTGAATATAATTTCGGAAGCTCATCCAATACATTGGCAGCACGGAACTTAACCGTGTCACTTAAATTATTTCGCTCGGCATTTGCGGTTGCCTGGGCAACTGCAAATGCCGAGATATCAAGGCCTGTTACCTCTTTGGCACCTGCAATGCCTGCGTTAAGCGCAAAGGTTCCCATGTGTGTAAAGCAATCAAGTACCTTTTTGCCCCTGCAGATTCTTTGCATGGCAAGACGATTGTATTTCTGATCTAAGAAAAAGCCGGTTTTCTGTCCGTTCACCACATCAACCATGTAGTGGATACCGTTTTCAACGATTTCAACATCAGTATCGAATTCTTCTCCGATAAATCCCTTATAGGGAAGCATTCCTTCTTTTTTACGAACAGGAGCGTCGGATCTTTCGTAAACACCCTTTATCAAGAAGCCATCCTTTGAAAGAATGTCTTTAAGAGCATCAATTACTATATTTTTAAGGGCATCCATGCCAAGTGCCAGGGACTCAACCACTAAAACGTCCGAATATTTATCAACGGTCAGACCGGGAAGCCAGTCAGACTCACCGAAAATGATACGGCAGCAGTTTAAGTCCTTTTCGGGCATTACTGATTTTCTGTAATTCCAGGCAGCCTTTACCCTTTCGTAAAGGAATTCTTCGGTTATGGGCTGGTCCGCTTTTCTTGTAAGCATACGGACTCTTATCTTAGAGTTCTGATTTATAAAGCCCGCCCCCATGGGATAGCCGTCGAAATCATGAATCTTAACCACATCACCGTTCTTGAAAGAACCTGCAATTGAAGCAATTTCATTGTCAAAAATCCAGGCACCTCCGGCCTTTATGGTGCGTCCCTCACCCTTTTTTAAGGTTACAATTACGTTTTTTGTAAGATCAGACATAAATAGTCCCTTCGCTTAAATCTTTTCAATTTTTTCTACATTATAATCTATAAAGAAATGTTTTTTCCATAACTAATCACCATTTTGTTTGTGAAACAAAGAGATGAGCTTTCAGCGCATCTTTATCATGGCGCTGCAAACAGTGCGGCACGAAAAAATGAGCGATAAAAAGCATTTTAAATAAGGTTTTTTTATTGTTTTGGAAAAACAATAAAGTTATACTTTATGATAGGAGTTTTTAAGGAACATAACGGAGGGTTACAATGAAAAAAATATATTTGAATCAGGTAGGCTTTCTGCCTGAAGACAGTAAAAAGGCAATATTGAATTTTTGTGCTGATAAATTCTGCATTATTAATAATGAAGGAAAAGAAGTTTATTCAGGTAAGGTTTCACATTTTGGAACGGATGATATATCCGGTGAAGATGCTTATGTTGCAAGATTTGATGACTTTAATGAGTCAGGAATCTATTATGTAGAGGCCGATGGAGCAAAATCTGTATCATTTTCGATTTCTTCAAATGCATACGATAAGCTTATGAAGGATCTTTGCAAGTGCTACTATTTCCTTCGTTGCGGAGATGCGCTTGAAGAAAAGTATGCAGGTGTCTACATGCATAAGCCCTGCCATATGTCAAAAGCAAAGGTTTACGGAGAAGAGGATACTCTTGTTGATGTAACCGGCGGCTGGCATGATGCGGGAGATTACGGAAGATATTCAACAGCAGGTGCTGTGGCAGTCGCTCACCTTCTTTACGGTGTAAGAATGTTTGATAATCTTCTTGATGTGAAATTTGACATTCCCAAGGTGGTTTTAGGCGGAAACGAGCTTCCCGATATTCTTGCAGAAACAAAGGTTGAGCTTGATTTCTTAATGAAAATGCAGAGAGCGGACGGCGGTGTATGGCACAAAGTAACCACTTACAATCATGCGGCATTCATAATGCCTGAAGATGATAAGAATGATTTGTTCTTATTCCCTGTTTCTTCAATTGCAACCGCAGACATAGCAGCAGTTTTCTCATTGGCTTTTTCTCTTTATAAAAATTACGACAAGGCATATGCTGAGCTTCTTATGGAAAGAGCTCTTAAGGCATATGACTGGCTTGAAAAAAATCCTGAGGCTGTTCTTTTTAAGAACGCTCCCGGATCAAATACCGGTGAATATGGTGAGGCAGAAGACTTTTCAAACAGATTCTGGGCAGCTGCTTCCCTTTATGAAAGTACCGGAGACAGTAAATACTATGAGGACGCCTTAAAGCACAAAGAAAAACTCGAAGAGTTTGACAAGGCAGCAAAGATGAAGGGCTATCAGGGCGATGTTCTTACCTGTCTTGGATGGGCAGAGGTTGCCGGACTTGGTTCTTTCTCTCTTCTTTTGAAGAATAACGGTGACAGTGTTACTGAGAATATTAAGGAAAGATTTATTAAGGAAGCAGACAGACTTTGCAAGAATGCTGAAAAGAACGGCTTTGGTCTTTGCATGGGAGCAAAGGACTTTATCTGGGGAAGTAATATGGAGCTTGGTAAATATCTTATGATGGTTACCGTAGCAAATATGTATGCTCCTTCTGAAAAATATGAGAGAGTTTTAGCTGATGGATTTGATTATCTTCTTGGCTGTAACACAATGGATACAAGCTATGTAACAGGAAACGGTGAAAAGGCATATAAAAATCCTCACTTAAGACCCACTGCTGTGGATAATATTGAGGAACCCTGGCCGGGACTTGTTTCTGGCGGCCCCAATGTGGGACTTCAGGATGAAAGAGCTAAAGAAGTACCCGCAGGCTCAGCACCCATGAAGTGTTACTATGACCATATTGACTGCTATTCGCTTAATGAAATAACAATTTACTGGAACTCACCTTTCGTATTTGTTCTTGCATCAATGCTTAAATAATCCGTAACGATACTCGGAGGAAACAATGGTAAAAGAGGGAAAAATCCTTTTAGGAAAATCCGGAGAAGAAGACATATTAATATATCCCAATATGGCAAACAGACATGGTCTGATTGCAGGTGCTACGGGAACAGGTAAGACTGTTACCCTTAAAGTTATGGCGGAATCCTTTTCTGCCATGGGAGTTCCTGTATTTCTCGCGGATGTTAAAGGTGATCTGGCGCCTTTGTGTATTAAGGGCACGGATAACGAAAATGTTGTAAAAAGAGTAGAGTCCATGGGACTTAAGGAAGCCGGCTTTGAATATGATTCCTTTCCTGTAAATTTCTGGGATGTTTATGGAGAAAACGGCATCCCTTTAAGAACCACCATTTCAGAAATGGGTCCGGTTCTTTTATCAAGAATCATGGGACTTAATGATACACAGTCAGATGTATTAACTGTAATATTCAAAATTGCAGATGATGAAAATCTGGCACTTACGGATACTAAGGATCTTAAGGCAATGCTCAGATTTGTGGGTGAGAATGCAGAAAGGTACAGCGCAGAATACGGTAACCTTGCAACCGTAACCCTGAATGCAATCACAAGAGGTGTGGTTGCCATGGAATCTGAGGGTGCAGACCTTTTCTTCGGAGAACCTGCGTTAAATGTTACCGACTGGCTTTGCAAGGATGATAACGAAAAGGGTATTATTCAGATTCTTGACTGCAGGAAGCTGATTCTTCACCCTAAGATGTATTCCACTTTTCTTCTTTGGATGCTTTCGGAACTTTTTGAAATACTTCCGGAGGTTGGAGATCCGGAAAAGCCCAAAATGGTATTTTTCTTTGATGAAGCCCATATGCTGTTTGATGCGGCTCCAAAGGTACTTATAGAAAAAATCGAGCAGGTAGTTAAGCTGATTCGCTCAAAGGGAGTTGGTATATATTTTATTACTCAGAATCCTTCAGACATTCCGGACGGAGTGCTGGCTCAGCTTGGAAATAAAGTTCAGCATGCTCTTCATGCCTACACTCCCAAAGAGCAGAAGGCTGTAAAGGCAGCAGCAATGAGCTTTAGAAGCAATCCGGAATTTGATACATATACCATGCTTCAGGAGCTTGGGACCGGTAAAGCACTGGTATCGGTTATCGATGAAGAGGGAATTCCCACAGTTGTTAAGCATACTAAGATTTGTCCTCCCGAGAGCAATATGGGCACTATGGATGAAAGTGTAAGGCAGTCTGTTATTAACAACAGCCTTCTTTACGACAAGTACATTACGCCTGTGGATAATGATTCGGCTTTCGAACTTCTTGCAAGACTCGAGGCAGAAGTAAAAGAAGAAGCCATTAAGGAAGAAGAAGCACTAACCTTAACCCAGAAAAAGCAGAAAGAAATAGAAGCCCGTAAAAAAGCTGTGAATACAGCCACAAAAAATGCTGCAAAATCAACAGCCGGAACTATTGGTCGTGAAGTGGGTAAATCTGTCGGAAATGCAATAGGTGGTTCTTTTGGCAAGAAGCTTGGCGGAAACCTTGGTGCTTCCCTTGGAAGAGGCTTAGTCGGAACTTTGTTTAGCGGTAAATAAATGAGAGAAAAAATATCTGTAGCATTAGCTTCTTATAATGGAGAAAAGTACATAGCAGAACAGATTGAATCCATATTAAAAAATCTTTCAGAGGACGATGAGCTGATTATTTCGGATGATAATTCCACAGATGGCACAAGAACCATTGTGGAAGGCTTTAAGGATACAAGGATTCATCTTTATGACGGGCCCTGTCTTGGTGTAAAGAAAAATTTTGAGAATGCCATAAAAGCCTGCACCGGCAGATACATTTTTCTTTCGGACCAGGACGATATTTGGGAAGGAGGAAAAACTGAAGCGGTTCTTAAAGCCTTTGAAACCTATCATTGTCCTGTTGTTGTACATGACTGTTCTATTGTTGATGAAAGCGGAAATGTGATTGAACCTTCTTTTTACGAATACAGAAAATCGGGACCCGGAGTCATAAAAAACTTCTGGAAAAATACATACATCGGATGTTGTATGGCATTTGACAGTACTATGTTAAAGGAAAAAATCCTGCCCATTCCCAACGATATAGAGATGCATGATCAGTGGATAGGAATGCTTGGCGACAGGTGTGGAAAAAATGTATTTATAAGCGAAAAACTTATAAAATACAGAAGGCATTCCGATACAGAGACTGATTGCTTTCATCATCACAGTGCTGATATAATAATTAAAAATCGTATTCACCTGTTTATCAGGATGTTGCTACATAAATAAAAACGGGGGTCAGAAAATGGCAAAAAAAATTCTTTTCAGATTTGTTTGCGTACTTTGCCTTATAGCTTCTTTGGCGATGTACTACTTTGTACCGTGGATAAAGGTCTTTGGTGTAAAAGATAAAGATCTTAAGGAAGCAAGAACTTCCATAAAGACCACTTGTAAAGATGTATCAAACCGCATTACCAAAAATTCATATATTATGGATGCATTGGAAGATGCAGGTCTGGAGCTGTCCAAGTCTGATATTAAGGACCTGGCTGATGAGATAGTAAAGACTTCTGATGTTATCCTTGATATGCAATATACTCCTGTTGATGTTTCATTCCTTACATTTAAGGCAATTAAGTTATCAAAAACAGTGGATGTTTTTCTGGAAGATGAAGACCTTATGAAAATTTCCAGAGGCCTTCTCGGAAGATCCGTTACCGATTTCTTGGAAGCATACGGAGAAGTCAAGGAATATTTATATTACTCGCTTATTTATACAGCAGTTCTTGCTGTAATAGCAATTTTTGGAGTTCTTGGTATTATTTTCTCTTGCGTAGGAAAAAACAGAGGCTTTGTGGTTACATTCTTTATTTTTAACCTTCTGTTTGTTCTTATACTTATAGCCGCACCTATTTTTGTAAATATAGTTGCCCACAGTGAGGGTGGCCTTTCAAGGAAGGTTAATATCTATCCTTTTGCAGGATCTTTTGCAGCCTTTATCTTTTCACTGGTGGCTCTTATTTTCAGCGCAAAGGACAAAAAATGGTGCAAGCAGCTTGCAGCTGAAAAGGAAGAAATACAGCCTGCAGCATAATTATGAATTTATTGGTAGAAATACCGTAAATTAAATAATTCTTTGCACATGAGAGTGCAGAAATTGGAGGAAAGTTCATCATGAAACTTGCTTATGGAGTATCGGACAAGCCCAAGTTCGGTCAGGTTCTGGTATTTGCGCTTCAGCAGTTACTTGCTATCTTAGCAGCAACCATCGCTGTTCCGGCAATTATCGGAAACGGTATGTCAGCATCTGCAGCATTATTTGGTGCCGGTGTTGGTACAATTGTGTATCTTCTTTTCACAAAGTTTAAGAGCCCTGTTTTCTTAGGTTCTTCTTTTGCCTTCCTTGGCTCAATGGGAGCAGCCTTCGGAGGAGCAGCTTCTGCAGCAGCAGGATTTGCGGGAATCATCATTGGTGCATTCTTTGCAGGTCTTGTATATGTGATTCTTGCAATTATCGTTAAGGCTGTCGGAGTTAACTGGATTAACAAGCTTATGCCTGCAGTAGTAATCGGACCTACAGTTGCTATCATCGGTCTTTCACTTGCAGGAAATGCAATCGGTGATTTAACCGGTAAGACTTCTTCAACATCAACATATGTATGCATCGTTTGCGGACTTGTAACTCTTTTCGTTACAATGATCTGTTCAGTATTTGGCAAGAAAATGCTTAAGATGATTCCTTTCATCATTGGTATTCTTGCAGGTTACCTCGTTGCAACAGTATTCACATTAATCGGCGGAGCAACAGGAAATGAAGCTTTGCTTGTAATTGATTTCTCTAAGTTTGCAGATATGAAGTGGGTTCCCGAGTTTGCATTTGTAAAGGCATTTGAAGGTCTTTCAGATATTACACCTGCTTACATCGGTACTATTGCAGTAGCATATGCACCTGTAGCATTCGTTGTATTTGCAGAGCACATTGCAGACCACAAGAATTTGTCTTCCATTATTGAAACAGACTTACTTGAAGAGCCCGGTCTTCACAGAACACTTCTTGGTGATGGTGTTGGTTCAATCGCAGGCGCATTCTTTGGTGGATGCCCTAACACAACATATGGTGAATCTGTTGGCTGTGTAGCTATTTCAGGAAACGCTTCTGTTGTTACAATTCTTGCAACAGCAATCATTGCAATTGTTGCATCCTTCTTCGGTCCTTTTGTAACACTTCTTGCAACAATTCCTTCCTGTGTAATGGGTGGTGTTTGTGTTGCTCTTTACGGATTCATCGCTGTATCCGGTCTTAAGATGGTTCAGAAGGTTGACCTTGATGACAACACCAATCTTTTCACTGTATCAGTAATCTTAATTGCAGGTATCGGTGGATTTACAATCAGCTTTGGTGCGGTAACTCTTACAGAAGTTGCTTGTGCATTGATTCTTGGTATTATCACCAACAAAGTTCTTTCCATCAAAAAGAAATAAGTGATGAACATTTGGAAGAGCCTCTCAAAAGAGAGGCTTTTTTGATTGGGATTGCTTTTATGTGTTATATTAAATGTATAAAGCATAAAAAGGATGATTGCATGAAGCTAAGTATTATAGTTCCTGTTCATAATATGGCAGAAGATGGCAAACTGGCATTTTGTATTGACTCACTGCTTAATCAGACAATTAACGAATATGAAATAATCACAGTTGATGATGCTTCCACCGATAGTTCTTTAACTGTTCTGAGAGAATATGAAAAAAAGAATCCGGACAAAATAAAGGTTATTGCTCTTAAGGAAAATCATAGGCAGGGCGGAGCGAAGAACTATGCTCTTGATATCTGTAGGGGTGAATATATTGGATTCATTGACAGTGATGACTGGATATTGCCTGATATGTATGAGCGTTTGATTAATGCTGCGGAGACAGAAAATGCGGATATTGCGGCCTGTAATCTTACACTTGTGCATGAAAAATCTTTTATTCCGAATGAAAATCTCCATAGCTTTGAATATGACATAAGTGGCGAGCTGACCGAGGATAAGAAGAAAAGCATTATCTTAAAGCACGGAGCTCTTGTTACAAAGGTATATAAGAGACATATATTTGAAGAACCAAAACTAAGATTTCCGGACCATATGTTTTATGAAGATAATGCAATCGGTGTGGAAGTTATGTTTAGAGCAAAGCGCATTGCCTATATAGATGAACCAATGTACTTTTACTATCAGCATTTAGGTTCGACGGTACATACTATAAGTCTTGACAGATGCAAAGACAGAATGGAAGCTATGCGTATAATGTTGAAACTTGCAAAAGAAGGAAACTATTTTGATGGGTTTATCAAAGAGTTTGAGTATAGATATGCAACCCTTTTTTATAGAAACACTCTGTTTTCTTATATGCAGGGAAACGGGCATCACAGTTTTTCATTTATTAAAGCAATGGGAAAAGAAATGAAAGAAACATTCCCTGAGTTTGAAAAAAATGAATTGTATTTACGGAATGTGGATAGTGAAGAAAGAAAGTTTATGTCCTTGCAGCAAAAATCAACGCTTCTTTTTATGTTGTACTATAAAGCATTATGGACATACAGAAGAATAAGATATGGTAAATGATTAAAAGGGGCTGTGAAAAAACATAGTCCATAAAATAAAGAAGGATTAACCGTCCGATAAGCGGACTGTTAATCCTTCTTTTGTGTTAAAATTAACTTGCAATGATTAATATTAACAATACTTATTCTAATTCCAAACAAGG
>JAZLLV010000006.1:0-35312 GCA_045598365.1 Lachnospiraceae bacterium | reverse complement strand
AACCATATATGAATTGCCTCGATTTCGAGGCAGTTACATTATGCCTATATCATAAATATATTAGATAGAGGAGCTGTTTATTTTGAGTAGAGAGAAAACAAAAGTTTATTTATATACCCGTGTATCCACATCCATGCAGATTGATGGATATTCTTTGGATGCACAAAAATCACGAATGAAAGCATTCTGTGATTTCAATGATTATGAAATTGTCGGTGAATATGAGGACGCCGGAAAGTCTGGAAAATCTATTGAAGGCAGAGTAGCCTTTAATACAATGATGGAGGATATCAAGACAGGAAAAGATAATGTTTCCTTTGTTTTGGTATTTAAGCTTTCAAGATTTGGGCGTAATGCAGCAGATGTGCTTAATTCACTACAGATAATGCAGGACTTTGGAGTTAATCTTATTTGTGTTGAAGATAATATTGACTCTTCAAAGGAAGCAGGTAAACTTATGATTTCTGTACTTTCTGCAGTGGCGGAAATTGAGCGTGAAAATATCCGCGTCCAGACCATGGAAGGACGTATGCAGAAAGCACGAGAGGGAAAATGGAATGGCGGTTTCCCACCATATGGATATTCTCTGATAGATGGAGAGCTTATCATTAACGAAGAAGAAGCAGTGGCTATTCGCACTATTTTTGATCAATATGTAAATACAGACATGGGATCTAACGGAATTGCTAAGTACCTTGAAAATCATGGCATTCATAAAATTACAAGACAAAACGGTACAAATCCGCTGTTTGATGCTTCTTTGATTAGACGAATTATTCAAAATCCTGTATATGCAGGCAAAATAGCATATGGCAGAAGAAGAACAGAAAAGGTTCATGGAACACGTAACGATTATCACCAGGTATACAAGGACGATTATCTTTTGGTTGATGGTTTACATGATGCCTTGGTTTCAGAAGAAGTTTGGGAATTGGCTCAAGTTAAAGTAATAGCACAGGCAAAGAAATATGAAAAAGTGAATTCACCTAAAGGGGAAAGAATCCATTTGTTATCTGGTATACTTAAGTGCCCAATTTGTGGGGCAGGAATGTATGGCAATAAATCCATCAAACATAAAAAAGATGGAACCAGATATAGCGATTATTTCTATTACGGCTGTAAGCATCGCAATATGACCCGAGGTCATAAGTGTGATTATCGCAAACAGATATCAGAAGAAAAGCTTGATGGAGCAGTTACAGAGGTTCTTTATAAGCTCGTCAGCAATAAAAAGTTTGCAGGTATGATGCGTAAGAAAATTGGCATGGAAGTAGATACCACTACTCTTGACCAGGAGATTGCCAGTTACGAAAAGACTCTTCGTCAATGCTATTCAAATAAGGATGCAATTTTATCAGATCTTGATAATATTGATTATGATGATAAGCACTATCAAAGAAGAAAATCGGATTTAGAGAATCGACTTAGCAAGGTTTATGATAAAATAGAAGAGACAGAAGATGCCTTGGTAGAGGCTAAGGCAAAGAAACGCTCTATTTTAGCTGAGAAAGTAAGCGGAGATAACATATATAAAGCACTTATTTTCTTTGAAAAAACGAACGATAAAATGAATGATGCTGAGCGTCGGGATTTCTTTACTCAAATCATTGAGAAAGTAGAAATCCATGAGGAAGAGCAGCCAAATGGACAGTGGCTTAAGTCTATAACATTCAAGCTTCCGATCATTCCACATGATATGGAAATAAGTTTGGACAAAGGTGATCACGTCGAGACAATAGTGCTCCTTTCCCGTACAATATATAAGTAACATCAACTTTCCGTTGGATTTTTTCCAAAAACACATTGTTAGGAATCTCTTCAAGTAATTGCTATAGTTAGTTTATCGAAGATGCATCGAGAGATTACGGGAAAGAGAGGAAATAATATGTCATTAGGAAATAATATAAAAAGATTTCGCAAGGATTTAGGAATAACGCAGGAAGAACTGGCAAATGTTTTATGTGTTACAAGCCAGGCTGTAAGTAAGTGGGAAAGTGGAGCAGGACTTCCTGATATAACGATTGTAAGGCAGGCGGAAAACAGAGCAATGCAGGTAATCCGATACGCCGATAATAAGATGCTGTCAGATGAATGTCACTATGCACTGGCATGGCTTTGCTGGCACACGCAGGACTGGGATAAAGGAAGACAGCATATCGAAGCTCTTCCCTCCATCGGCAACAATATGCTTCAGGAAACACTCCTGCCGTATTATATTAATATAGACACAGAAGAAGGCAAAAAGAACTGGCAGGCCCGGATCAGGGATAATTATCAAAACTATATCAGAGCCATAAACAAGCAGATTGTATATACTGCTGAAGCAATGATGTGGGTGAGTCCTCTTGCTGAAACAGAAGCAAATTGCCGCTGGGGGATTGCAATCATGGATGAATTCATGAAGAATGATAAAATGAAAGCACATTGCCAGGGATTTTACCGCGAGACATATAAGTATTTGATAGGTGCCTATCTTAGAAATAATGAGCCAAAGAAAGCTGCTGATGAATGGAGAATATTGAATGCAAAGATAGATGAGTATGTGGATTTTTGCAAAGATATTAACGCAAAGAGTTATGATGAAAGAGTTTGCATGTTTGGTAAAAAGTCTGCAGATAATATGGCATCTTATACAAAAGAGTGGATTGATGGAAAGATTGAATTTATGCTTGGCCAAATTGAAAGCATGAGCAGCAGGGAAGCGTATGAGGAATTTAAAAAACTGATATAAAATGTAGGGAGATGGATTGGTCCATCTCCCTTTTGGCGCTCCTTAATTCGGTTTTTTAAGCGCTTTTGAAGGACGAGAAAAGAAGTATTGAGGAAACTATGGAAATAGTGAAAAATTTCTTTGGTTTATAACAGATTTTGGAAGAATAAAGTACGAAATCGTGGTAGAATGGTGAGTGTTGAGGAGGTATGTTTTTATGGAAAAATTATTTAAACTAAAGGAGAATGGAACGACTGTCCGTACAGAGATTCTGGCCGGCGTTACCACATTCCTGACAATGGCGTATATTATTGCGCTTAACCCTAATTTGTTGACAGGCTTTGATGTGGGTTCTTCACTCTGGAACGGTGTATTCCTTGCCACATGTATTGCCTCTGCAGTCGGAACTTTCTGCATGGCTTTCTTGGCAAATAAGCCATTTGTTATGGCCCCCGGTATGGGTCTTAACAGCTTTTTTGCAGTGGTTGTCGGTAACATAGTTGCCATGACCGGAATGACTTATGTGGCTTCATTCCAGACCGCACTCATTATCATTCTTGTAGAAGGCATAGTATTTATTATTATGTCTGCGCTGAATATTCGTGAGAAAATTGTTGATGCAATTCCCTTGGGAATTCGCTACGGAATATCCCCTGCAATCGGCCTTATGCTGTTAAATATCGGCTTAGGCTCGAATGTTGGTATCTATTCCGAAAAAGGTGGCCCCTTCTTTATCATGAGGGACTTCTTTGGAGCATTAACTCCTTCCGTGGCAAAGGAGCAGATGGGCTCAGGATACGCAACAATGGTACTTACCACAGTAACAGTTCTGATAGGTGTTTTGGTAATGGTGGGACTTGGAAAGAAGGGCATTAAGTCAGCGGTACTTATAGGAATGGTTGCTTCTTCTGTTTTGTACTGGGCAGGTTCATTTGTTTTCTTAAACAAGAATCCCTTTGAATCACTTGCAGGTGCTTCATTTGTTCCTCCTGTAAAGGATATGGCAGAGACCACACTTTTTAAGTTCAATTTCGAAGGACTTGAACAGGTCGGCTGGTTTACCTTTGTAACACTTATTATTACATTCTGTATGATAGATATGTTTGATACAATCGGTACGCTTGTGGGTACCGCTTCCCGTGCCGGAATGGTTGATAAAGACGGAAAAATGCCTAAAATGCGCGAAGCGTTATTATCAGATGCAGTAGGAACTGTAACAGGAGCCTGCACAGGAACATCCACAGTTACTACCTTTATAGAATCTGCTTCAGGTGTTGAAGCAGGAGGCAGAACCGGTTTGACTGCATTAACAAGCGGTATTTTGTTCTTAGCCTGCATGTTCTTAGCACCCATTGCGGCAATCATTCCCGGAGCTGCTACATCAGCAGCATTGGTTTATGTCGGAATCTTAATGGTGCAGGGTCTTAAGAATATTGATTTCTCAGATTTGGATCAGATGGTTCCAGTGGCATTTATGCTTATCGGAATGCCTGTTTCAGGTTCCATAGGACATGCTCTTGGTATTGGTATGATTGCCTATACAGCATTGAAAGTTATTTCAGGAAAAGCAAAAGATGTAAGCATACTTACATATGTTATTTCAATTCTTTTCCTTATCAAGTTCTTTGTAGTAGCATAGTACGAAGAAAACTGATAGAAAGATTTTATAAGAGAGGTTAGATATTATGGCTACAGCGTATTTCGCAGGGGGATGTTTTTGGTGTATTACTCCGTCATTTGAGGGAATTGATGGCGTAAAATCCGTTACCAGCGGGTATTCGGGAGGCGATGAGGTTAATCCTGCATATGCCGATGTTAAGGCTCAGAAAACAGGACATCGTGAGGCAATTCGAATCGAATATGATGAGAGCAGAACTGATTTTTCAAGTCTGTTAAAGGTTTTTCTTGAGAATGTGGATCCCTATGATGGAAGCGGTCAGTTTATTGATAAAGGCTTTTCCTACACACTTGCGGTTTTTTATACCAATGATGAAGAGGAAAAAGAAACCCGCAGACAGATAGAAGAACTGGAAAGAAAATCCAATCAGAAGACTTATATTTCTGTGGAAAAGTTTAAGAACTTTTATGATGCGGAGGAATATCATCAGGATTACCATTTGAAAAATCCTGAGGCCTTTGAAAAGGAATTGATTGAATCAGGAAGAAAAACAGACTATAAGCTTCTAAATGCAATGTTAAAATCCTTAATTGAGGATTCTAAGTATTCAATTTCAAATCTATCCAATGCATCTGCATTAATCTATGACACATTAGAACGTCTTAACTGGGCGGGCTTTTACATTATGGAAGATGGAAAGCTTATACTTGGCCCCTTCCAGGGAAAAGTGGCCTGCATGCAGATTCCGGTTGGAAAAGGCGTTTGCGGAACCGCAGTTTTTGAGGACAGGACTCAGTTGGTGGCAGATGTTCACGAGTTTCCGGGACATATTGCCTGTGACAGTGCATCCAATTCGGAAATAGTTATACCGATTCATAAAAACGGAGAAATTTTCGGAGTTCTTGATATAGACAGCCCTTACTTAAACCGCTTTAGCGAGGACGACAAAAAGGGTCTGGAAGAATTCGTAAAGATTATTGAGGAATTTGGGAACATATAATACAAAAGGCGGTATTCATACCATGACTTTATTACCTAAAGCCCGGTATGGATACCGCCTTATTAATTACAAAAAGAATCAAACCGTATCGCTTAACGCATCGGTGTCATGATCATGGCAGCAGTCGTTGTCGTCATCGTTCATGTTCTCACGGGAGAAGACACGCTTCTTAACACGTTCTGCCTCAATTAAATCCGATAACTGTTCTTTAATATTTCTAGACTTACGTATGTTTTTAATCTCGAGCACAGGAAGAGTCTTGTCAGAGGTCTTGCAGGTGATGGTTCCAAGGCCTGAAAGACGCTGTGCAAATGACCTTGTTAAACTTAAATCGAGTACTCTGTAAAGTCTTACTTCTTCTTCCTTTTTATTGAAAAAGCCTGTTTCAACAAGAAGCTTTTCTTCGGTCAAAGAATATTTGGTGAATGAAAACGGCAACCCAAGAAAGGTTGTTAACTTACGTGATTTCCAGATAATGTTCATAAAATCCCTCCTGATACATAATATCTCACTGATATTTTATTGCAAATATGCTTCAAATGCAACTTTCAGTAATGATTTATATTTTTAAGCCTTTTGTAAGGGCAGACACTTGACATATACCCCCGTGGGGTATATTTTATAAATCAGAAGATATACCCATGGGGGGTATATGCTTTGGGATTGCATATCGAAAGCAAATCGGGAGAAATGTGTCCGGACAATAATGGATAAATAATGAACAGGTGGTAATAATATGAGCGATTGCTGTAAACACAAAGAGCGGGACGATAAAGAGTTTAAGGATTTGATGAACAGACTTAAAAGAATTGAAGGACAGGTAAGAGGAGTAGAGGGAATGCTTGAAAACGGCGCATACTGTGCAGACATCATTACTCAGGTTTCTGCCATTAATTCTGCCTTAAACAGCTTTAACAAGGTACTTCTTGCCAATCATATAAGGACCTGCGTTGCTGACAATATAAGAAACGGTGATGAGGAAATAATCGGTGAGACTGTTGAACTTATGCAAAAGCTTATGAAGTAGGAGATAATGCTATGAAACAGTATGAAGTTACGGGAATGAGCTGTGCAGCCTGTCAGGCAAGAGTTGAAGCAGCAGTAAATAAGGTGGAGGGAGTTAAGAGCTGCGCCGTAAGTCTCTTAACAAACTCAATGGGGGTGGAGGGAACCGCAACCCCGGAGGCAATCATAAAGGCGGTGGAGGCAGCAGGATACGGAGCCTCGTTAAAGGGTTCGGAAAAGAAGAGTAGCACTTCAGAGGAAACCTTTGTGGATAAAGAAACTCCTAAAATGTTAAAAAGACTTATTGCCTCCGTGATTATTCTTATACCTCTTATGTATGTTTCCATGGGACATATGCTTTGGAACTGGCCCCTTCCGAAATTTTTAGACGGTAATCATGTGGCTATGGGCATATATGAAATGCTTTTAGCAGGACTTGTTATGGTTATAAACCAGAAGTTCTTTATAAACGGATTTAAGGGTCTTATTAAAGGGGCTCCAAACATGGATACACTTGTGGCACTTGGTGCAACGGCTTCTTTTGCCTATAGTGTTTATGCGGTTTTTGCAATGACAGAAGCGGTTTTGGCAAACAATGCAGCCGGCGTTATGTACTATATGGATCAGTTCTATTTTGAGTCGGCCGCAACGATTTTAACACTTATTACAGTGGGCAAAATGCTTGAATCCAGGGCAAAAGGCAAGACCACTAATGCCCTTAAGTCATTGATGGATCTGGCGCCGAAAACTGCCAGAATCATTGAAAACGGAGTGGAAAGGGAAGTTTCCATAGAGGAAGTGAAGGTTGGAGACCGTTTTGCGGTGCGCCCCGGAGACAGTATACCGGTGGATGGTATTGTTTTGGAAGGTGAAAGCGCCGTAAACGAATCCGCTTTATCGGGAGAAAGTCTTCCTGTAGAAAAAGCAGTGAACGACAAAGTTTTTGCTGCAACCATAAATACTTCCGGTTATATGGTTTGTGAAGCTGTAAAAGTTGGTGAGGACACCACTTTGTCAGGAATTATTCAGATGGTCAGTGATGCCGCAGCCACTAAGGCGCCGATTGCTAAAATCGCAGATAAAGTATCCGGAATATTTGTGCCGGCGGTAATTGCTATAGCGGTTTTAACATTTATTGTCTGGCTGCTTTGCGGAAACGGGCTGGGTTATGCAATGGCAAGAGCGGTATCGGTGCTTGTAATAAGCTGTCCCTGTGCTCTTGGACTTGCAACACCTGTAGCCATAATGGTTGGTAACGGAGTGAGTGCAAAGGCCGGTATTCTGTTTAAGAATGCTTCTAGTCTGGAAGAAACAGGAAAAATTAAAATCGTTGCCCTTGATAAGACCGGAACAATAACCACAGGAATCATGAAGGTAACGGATGTTTGTCCTGAAGCAGGTGTTAGTGAAGAGGAACTTCTTTTGACGGCATATGCCCTTGAAAATAAGAGCGAGCATCCCATATCAAAGGCGATTATAGAATATGCGGCTGAAATGAATGTGCAACTTCTTGAAACCAGGGATTTTGAATCTGTTTCGGGAAACGGTGTCAGGGCTAAGGTTGGGACAGAACAGCTTATCGGCGGCAATATGGACTTTATAAGAAAAGAGCAGGGATCGATAAGTAATTCCACAAAAGAAATCATGGATGCTTATGCGAAGGAAGGAAAAACACCCCTTCTTTTTGCAAGAAACGGTAAAATTCTTGGAACTATTGCTGTGGCAGATACCATAAAAGAGGATTCAGCAGAGGCGATTTTGAAACTTAAAAATCTCGGAATGCATGTTGTAATGATTACAGGTGACAACGAGATTACAGCGGAGGCTATAGCAAAGAAGGCGGGTGTTGACGAGGTTGTTGCTTCGGTAAAGCCGGATGAGAAGGAAGCCGTAATAAGAAAGCTGATGGAGCACGGCAAGGTTTCCATGGTTGGGGACGGAATAAACGATGCTCCTGCATTAACAAGAGCCGATATCGGAATTGCCATAGGTGCGGGCACCGATATAGCCATTGAGGCGGCGGATATTGTTTTGATGAAAAACAGCCTTATGGATGTGGCGGGAGCAATTCGTATTTCAAGAGCTACGCTTAAAAATATAAAGGAGAACCTGTTCTGGGCATTCTTTTATAACTGTCTTGGAATACCGTTAGCGGCCGGCTGTTATGTGGCGCTGTTTGGCTGGACGTTAAACCCAATGTTTGGTGCGGCCGCCATGGGCTTATCAAGCTTCTGCGTGGTTTCAAATGCGCTTAGACTTAATTTTGTTAAAGTACAAAGCGAAAAATATGATAGAATAATAAAGAATCCCGTAAGAGGGAAACTTATTATAGACATACCTAAAAGAAAGGAAGATATAAAAATGAATATTACAGTAAAAGGAATGATGTGTGCACATTGTGAGGCTCATGTAAAGAAGGCTCTTGAGGCAATTGACGGAATAGAAAGTGCTGTTGCTTCCCATGACAATAATTTAGTTGAGCTTACAACCACAAAGGCTGTTGACGAAGCGCTTATTAAGGCTGCAATTGAAGAAGCAGGATACGAATACGCAGGTATTTGCTGATAAGGAATAATTTTAGATATTATATTTGTTTGTGAGGAAAAAAATGAAGGCTTTAATTGCAATGAGCGGTGGAGTGGACTCCTCCGTAGCTGCGGCGTTAATGATGCAAAAGGGCTATGAATGCATCGGGGCAACAATGAAGTTGTTTGATAAAGACAGCCTTTCAAAGAATGATGAGAAAGCATGTGGATCTTCAAAGGATGTAGAAGATGCTAAGGCAGTGTGTGACAGACTGGGTATACCTCACTATGTATTTGATTTCAGCGACATGTTTAAGTGTCGAGTAATGGACAATTTTGTGGACTGTTACCTTAAGGGAACAACCCCAAACCCATGTATTGTCTGCAACAGATATCTTAAGTTTGAACAGTTATATATACAGGCAGAGAAGCTTGGCTGTGATGTGATTGTTACAGGACACTACGCAAGAATCAGTAGGGATGACAATACCGGAAGGTTCTTGCTAAAAAGGGCGGTGGACCTAAATAAGGATCAAAGCTATGTGCTATACAGCCTTACGCAGGAGCAGCTTTCACATACCTGTTTTCCTTTGGGTGAATATACTAAAGAACAGATAAGAGAGATGGCTGAAAAGCTTGATTTCATTAATGCCAAAAAGCATGACAGTCAGGATATATGTTTTATACCGGATGGAAACTACAAACGTTTTATTGAAGAGCATTCTGAAACAAAGTGCCCTCCGGGAGATTTCGTGGATGAAGCCGGCAATGTTCTTGGTACCCATACAGGTATCTGTAACTACACCATAGGCCAAAGAAAAGGGCTTGGAATCAGCGCAAAGGCTCCGCTTTTTGTGAAAACGATTGATGTGCCAAACAATAGGGTGGTGTTAAGCGACAACGAATCTCTTTTTACGAATTCTCTTTTGGCGGATAATTTTAACTGGATATCTGTGGAAGGAATCAAAGCCGGTGAGCGGCTTAATGCAGAAGGTAAAGTAAGATATCGCCACAATCCTGCAGCGGCAGTCTGCGAATCTGAAAATGGGCTTGTAAAAGTGACTTTCGACGAGCCTCAAAGAGCAATTACTTTAGGTCAGTCGGTGGTTTTGTACAATGGTGATACGGTAGTTGGCGGTGGAATAATTGTTAAAAACTGATTGTAAAGGTGAATTATGACAGGAAATACATTTTATTTTGAGTGGGAAGTTAAACTGATGGAATGGCTTCAGGGCATATTTTGACAATCCGACCATTAAACTCCTGAAACCGGTAGACGCTGAGGCTGACATTTATAACATTGAGGCACAGGGTTTTTCGTTTCCGAGCGGTCATTCATCCTGTGCGGCCACAACATACGGCTTTATTTTCAGACTTAGCAAAAATGAACCTGTAAAGGCTTTGTGTATTGGTATTATTCTACTGGTTGGTCTTCCCGGATTTTTCTATTGCACAAGCAATAATTTTTTCAGCAAAAAGAAAGCAGCTGAATAGATTTGTGATATAATAAACAGAAAAGAGGAAAGCGTTAAGCATGTCAGAGGATTTTGAAGAATATATAATTTTCACAGTGACAAACAGTGAAGGTAAAGAAGTAGAAATGGCCGTTGCGGACGAGTTCGACTACAATCATAAGCACTATGTGGCAGCTGCATTGGTGGAAGGCGACACAATCAGCGAAGATGGAATGTATATCTACCGGGTAAAAGAAACAACAGATGATTTTACCGTGGAAAAGATAGAAAGCGCATCCGAGTATAAAGAAATTGCGGAAGCTTATATGGAAATGGAATAAATCAGGAGGTATTTTATGCAGGAAGTATTTGAGTTCTTAAAAAAGTGTGGGATATATTATCTTGCAACAGTAGAAGGGGATCAGGCAAGAGTTCGTCCCTTCGGAACAGCAGAAATCTTTGAAGGGAAGCTTTACATTCAGACCGGTAAGATTAAGGATGTATCAAAGCAGATTCAGGCTAATCCAAAGGTAGAAATCTGTGCATGCGCCGGCGGTGAATGGTTAAGAGTGGCAGGTAAGCTTGTACGCGATGAAAGAATTGAAGCAAAGGCTTATATGCTTGATAAGAATCCAAGCCTTAAGGCTATGTATTCCGCAGAGGACGATAACACGGAAGTGTTATATTTTGAAGATGCTACAGCAACATTTTCATCCTTCAGCGGTGCGCCCAGAACCGTTAAGTTCTAAATACTTATTTAATCAGGATATTACAACACCCGCACAGACTGCTGTGCGGGTGTTTTTTCACCGCAAAAAAAAGATGGATTCTGAAATTTTTATTAAAACACCGTTTGATGATAAGAGAAGTGCTATGATTAGTGTGAAATTGTAACCCCGTTAACCCTTTAAGAAAGGAGACAAAGGCTATGGAAGGCGCACTTCTCAAACGGCTTTCAAGGAAAATGACAGCAAATCCGGACAATTATATGGAAAGTTTCAGACAAAACTTACGCACCTATGTGGATGATAAGGACATATCTCTTGAGGATATTTCTGAAAAAGCCGGTATAAGTGTGGAAACTCTTAAAACCCTTTTATATGGTAAATCCATGGATTGTAAGCTTTCCACCGCTGTTGCACTTGCAAGGGCTTTGGAACTTAGCATAGACGAACTGGTGGGAGCGGGAACCCTGAGCCCTGTTATATGCGAATCCATACAGATAACAAGAAATCTTCCGGAAACCTTTGTATACTTTATAAGATGGGCTATAAGATACCATGAAAAGCAGCTTAATATGAAGTATGCCACAGACAAAGCAATCAATGTAATGATGGCAGAATGTAACAATGAAGGAAATCTGATAATGACCAACAATTTTGATATTGTTGATATACCTGACATATCGGAAAGTGTGAGATATAAGGTTTTTATGGGCATCAGAATTCCCTGTGATAATTATATGCCGGTGCTTGCGGAGGGCGATATTCTTCTTCTTGCAAATGACAGAAACCCCATACAGAACGAAACCGTTGTGGTGGTTACAAACGGTTTTGCAAGGATTGTAAAAAGAAAAGAAATTAAGGGACCGGATGGAACAAAACAGGCAGGATACTATTCCATAAGAAACGGAGCATTTCTTTCTGATGAAGCCTCCCTTGAGGAAGTTATAGGATACGTAGTAAAGGTGCATCATCCTACAGATTCAATTGACTGAAACTCTTGTTTGTTGTACTCTGAAATAGGTAGTTAATTTACAAAATAAGGATTATTTTATGGACAAAATTGCAGTTTTGATTCCCTGCTACAATGAGGAGCAGACAATAGAAAAGGTTGTAAATGATGTAAAACATCATCTTCCCGAAGCGGTCATATATGTGTATGACAACAATTCGAAGGACCGTACTGCGGAGCTTGCAAAAAATGCGGGTGCAATCGTCAGATATGAGAAAAAACAGGGCAAGGGAAATGTAATAAGACGTATGTTCAGAGAGATAGATGCAGAATGCTATCTTATGATAGACGGCGATGATACATATCCCCTTGATTGTGCCAGAGAAATGGTAAACAAGGTTCTTTCTGAAAATTCCGACATGGTTGTGGGTGACAGATTATCATCAACTTATTTTACCGAAAATAAAAGACCTTTCCACAATTTCGGTAATTCACTTATGCGTACCTGCATAAACTTATTGTTCCATTCAAATGTTAAGGATATACTTACAGGCTACAGAGCTTTCAGCTATGAGTTTGTTAAGACCTTCCCGGTTATCTCAAAGGGCTTTGAAATTGAAACCGAGATGACTATACATGCGGTTTATTATAATATGCAGATTGACAATGTTGTTGTTGATTTCAGGGATAGACCCGAGGGAAGTGAGTCTAAATTAAACACATACAATGACGGTGCAAAGGTAATATTCAAGATGCTTCAGCTTTATAAGAACTATAAGCCCATGCGTTTCTTTGGAATTATCTGTCTTCTTTTTATGGTAGTGTCGGCATCATTTATGGCACCTATCATTATTGAATATGTTAAAACCGGACTGGTTCCCAGATTTCCGACCCTTATGGTGTGCGGTTTTTCCGTGCTTGCGGGAATACAGGCTTTCTTTTCAGGTATGATTCTGCAGGTGCTTGCAGCTAAAGACAGAAGAGAATTTGAATACAGATTTAACAGAACTCACACAATAAAAAAGAGCCTGTTATGATGAAAATGCAGACCGCAGACGGCAGTACAAAGGTATGGCTTGGCGGTCTGTTTTTGGAATAGGAGAGATTCATGACCATAAATGAATATCAGAAACTGGCAATGCGGACCCTTAATACGGGACTTGATAAGAAGGACATACTGATTAACGGAGTTATGGGACTTTGCGGAGAGTCGGGAGAGGCCATAGACCTTGTTAAGAAGCATCTTGCACAGGGCCATGAACTTGATAAGGAAGCACTTATTAAGGAGCTTGGTGATATTGCCTGGTATCTTGCTGAAACCGCCACTGTTCTGAATGTGGATTTGGAAGAGGTGCTTTCACGAAACATTGAAAAATTAAAGAAGAGATATCCGGAAGGATTTTCCACAGATAAATCCGTTAACAGAGAAGAATAGTTTTTTGGAGTATATATGAATACCAGAGATGTTTTGACTCTTGCGGTTGAAATAGGCGATGCAATGCTTAGAAACGGCGGAGAAATATACAGAGTGGAGGACACCTGTATAAATATTGTTAAAGCCTTTGATATAGAAGAATTTGATGTTTATGTTGTTTCGAACGGTATTTTTGCCAGTGCCAATGAGGGCAAGGAAGACGCCTGCAGTATAATAAGGCATGTACCTCTCGGCGCAACCAGTCTTACCAAAATATCAGCTATTAATCAGCTTGCTAGAGATGTTTGTGATAAGAAAATCGACATAGAGACGGCAAGGCAAAGACTTGAGGAGTGTAAGACTATTAAGAAGGCCCCATGGTACTTTCTGCTTCTTTCCTATGGATTTGGCTCCGGTGGTTTTGCTATTCTTTTCGGAGCAAGTCCCTTTGAAGGACTGGCGGCTTTTTTTACGGGGGTTTTCCTGTACTTCCTTCAGTCTGTAATGAAAAAATATAAAATGGCCCGATTTGCCATGGTGCTTCTTTCAAGTATGTTTGTGGCGGTTTTGTCAATGATTCCTATTATGGCAGGATTAAGTCTTTCCTACGATAAAATAGTAATCGGTGCCATTATGCCCCTTGTTCCGGGAATCTCCTTTACTACATCAATAAGGGATATTTACAATGGTGACTATCTTTCAGGTCTCATTCACCTGATTGATGCAGTATTCACGGCCCTTTGTATTGCTGTGGGCGTAGGTCTTGTTATCGTTATTTACAGATCGATGGGAGGTGTTATCTGATGGGAACTCTCATTTATCATTTTTTTGTGGCAATAATTGCCACTGCGGCCTTTGCAATAATATTTGACTGTCCAAAGAAAGAAATGCTCATTTGCGGCATATCAGGAGGTATCGGCTGGAGTGTATATGAGATTTGCGTATTCTTTGGAATGCATATCGTGGCGGCAACCCTTGTTGCCACCATTGCACTTACCATTTTTTCAAGAGTATTTGCAGTATTAAGAAGACAGCCTGCCACCGTATATTTGCTTAGCGGTATTTTCCCATTAGTGCCGGGAGCAGGAATTTATTACACATCCTTTTATCTTATAAATCAGGACATGGATATGTTCTCGTCAAAGGGTATAGAAACCTTTGAAATAGCGGGAGCCATAGCAATAGGTATTATTTTTGCAATGGTTATTCCTCAGTCATTACTTAATAAACTTGGCAAAAACAAATAGGAGAAAAGTATGAACGCTGAAAAACTTACTGAACTTTTGGAGTCTTTAACCGAAAAGTATGAAATCCCTTCAGGGGATTGTATCGTATACAAAAATCATGAAGTAATATACCGCCATATGTGCGGAACTGTTGACGAAAACAGAAAGGAGCTCGTAAGAAAGGACCAGCGCTACCTTATGTTTTCAATGACCAAGGTACAGACAATGACTGCACTTATGCAGCTTGTGGAAAAGGGACTTATCAGTCTTGAGGATGAAGTATCGAAATATCTTCCCTCATACAAGGATCTTAAGGTGGAATGCGACGGTAAAGCAGTACCCGCAGTAAATGCTCTTAAGGTTAAGCACCTTGTTTCCATGCAGTCAGGACTTGATTATGATTTGTCCCGTCCCGGAATTCTTCGTGTGTTAAAAGAAAAGGGCGAAAATGCCACCACGAGAGAACTTGTGGATGCATTTCCCGAGACTCCCTTAAAATTTGAACCCGGAACCTCATTTTTGTACAGTTTAAGTCATGATGTGGTGGCAGCAATTGTTGAAGTGGTTTCCGGTATGCGCTATTCCGAATACTTAAAGAAGAATATATGGGAACCTCTTTCCATGAAGGATACATTTTTTGCACATCCCATGAATGATGATGTGGAAAGACTTGCAAGACAGAATATTGCCGATGAAAAGGGTAAAGTAACTCTTATGGAGCAGTCATGCAACTATCAGTTTTCGGAAAATTATGAAAGCGGTGGTGCGGGACTTATCAGTACCACAGAGGATTATGCGGTTTTTGCAGATACCCTGGCAAACGGCGGAGTATCAAAGGATGGAGTAAGGATTATTAATCCCGAGACCATTGAAATTATGAAGCAGAATCTTCTTTGCGATAAATCCCTTAATGATATAGCAAATAGCATGGGCCGTCATGGTTACGGATACGGCGTGGGAATGCAGGTACTTATGAATCCTGAACTGATTAATTCCCCCGCACCTGCAGGTGTGTTTGGTTGGGACGGAGCCTGCGGCAGTGCCATTATGATGGATACAAAGTCTAAAACATCAGTTGTATTTACAATGCATGTAAGAGGCTGCGGCGCGGCTTACGGTATAATCCATCCTGCAATCAGAGACATAGTGTTTGGCGAATAATTATTTAGGGAGCCCTTAGGCTACGGATTATATAAACAATCTGGAGGTAGTGTGAAAACAGAATATTTTTCACGCGACTCCTTGAGTCGCATCCGTGGAATCTCGCCACAGATTTGCGGGAATCCAAATCCAAACGGTTGCGAGATGCAGGATTAGTATGTATACATTTGACGTAAAAAAAGCAACAGAGAAAACTGTTGAATGGATTAAAGATTTTTTTGAAAACAACGGACCCGGATGTAATGCGGTTCTGGGTATTTCCGGAGGAAAGGATTCTTCTGTTGTTGCGGCACTTTGTGTGGAAGCACTTGGCCGCGACAGAGTAATCGGTGTACTTATGCCTAAGGGAGAGCAGGCTGACATTTCCGCATCAAGACTTTTGGTAAAGCACCTTGGCATTAAATCCTATGAAATCAATATTCTAAAGGCTGTTGAAGGCATTGAGAAGGAGCTTGAGGGGCTTGACTTTGATTACACCTCCCAGGCCAAAACAAATCTTCCTCCAAGAATCAGAATGTCAACAGTTTATGCGGTAAGTCAGTGCTTAAACGGTCGTGTTGCAAACACCTGTAACCTTTCCGAAGACTGGGTGGGATATTCCACAAGATACGGCGACTCCGTTGGAGATTTCAGCCCCATATCAAAGTTTACTGTTCAGGAAGTTAAGGCTATGGGAAGATACCTTGGCCTTCCTGAAGAACTGGTTGAAAAGACGCCCACAGACGGCCTTTGCGGTAAAACCGATGAGGACAATCTTGGATTCACCTATGCGGTTCTTGACAGATATATAAGAGAAGGAATCTGCGAAGATCCCGTCATTAAGGAAAAAATAGATACTCTTCATAAGAGAAACCTCTTTAAGCTTGAGTTTATGCCTGTATTCGATCCGGGAGATGTAAGTCTGTGAAAAGAAAGACATATTTTTTGAGCCTGATAGGTATACTGGCTATTGCACTCGGATTCTTTTTGGTAAGGAGGTACGAAGCCTCTCAATCGGTTTCCGTAAGTATTTTTGCAATGGACACCTATATGCGCATAGATATCTACGGGAAAAAGGCCCGGCAGGCGGGGGAAGCTACTGTTAAGAAGATATCTTCTCTTGAAAAGCTTCTTTCCGTTAATGATAAAGAAAGCGAGATTTGCAGACTGAATTCAGGTGAAACCACCGGGGTTTCTTTGGAAGTAAAGGAGCTTCTTAAAAAGTCCATCGAGTACTCAGAAATCACTTCGGGCAAATTTGATATAACAATGTATCCCGTAACAAAGGCCTGGGGCTTTACGGAAGACAAAAATACAGTTCCTTCGGACGAAAAACTAAGTCTGGCACTTGAAAGTGTGGGCTTTGAAAAACCGCAGATTATCGGTGACGAAGTGCTTCTTAACGGTACAGGACTTGACCTTGGAGCAATTGCAAAGGGTTATGCCTCCGACTGTATTGTGGAAATACTTAAGAAGTATGATATAGATTCTGCTCTCATTAATCTTGGAGGAAATGTGTACGCCTTCCATAGTAAGAAGGATGGTTCTTCGTACAAAGTAGGTATTGAGGATCCGAATTCAGAAGCAGGCGGAATAATCGGCTATGTGGAAGTTAAGGACAAGGCCGTTGTAACCAGTGGAAAGAACAAACGGTTCTTTGAAGCCGACGGCAAAAGATACTGGCATATATTCGACCCGGAAACAGGTTATCCCGCAGACGCGGGGATTGCATCCGTTACGGTTATTACGGATACTGCCGCCTATGCCGATGCTCTGTCCACGGCAATTTTTGTGGGTGGGGAGGAGTTTGCAAAGGAGCTTCTTTTTAACAGACAGGATTTTCAATATATAATTGTAACTGACGACGGCGAAATACATACATCTAATGAAGGAACCTTACTGGGAACAAACCGGTAAGGTTTTTAATTTATGAGAAAGACGTATATGCTATTATTAAATATATTTTATTCAGAGTGATTTTTTGGAGGTAAATATGAATAGAAAGCTTATGGCAGTTTTTGTGGCATGTGCTCTTGTGGCAGGCTGCGGCAAAGGAGCAGAGGTTAGTATTGAAACAGAAGTATCCACTGTTATAGAGGAGCAGGATAATATGAACCCGGATGAGGCAAAAGAAGAAGTAAAAAAAGAAGAAACTAAGGAAGAAGTTAAGGAAGAAGAAAAGGTGACTGTGGAGGAAATCAAGCCTGAAGAAGAGAACAAGGATGGAACACTTTTGGAAGCAACTCTTATTGCAGATTTCAAAGACGGTTGTCCGAAAACCTTTGAAAAGTCCGGTGAATGGTCCAACGGATCCATGTTTAATGTTACCTGGCGAAAGGCTAACTGCACCTTTGAAGACGAAAAGCTTCAGCTGATAATAGATAAGGACCCTAAGGGAACAACTATTCCATATTCAGGCGGAGAGCTTCGATCAAAGGCCTTTTATGGATACGGCCGCTACGAAGTGTCCATGAAGGCAATCAAAAACGACGGAGTAGTGTCCTCATTCTTTACATACACAGGTCCCAGCGACAAGAATCCGTGGGATGAAATTGATATTGAATTTTTAGGAAAAAACACTAATAAAGTTCAGTTTAACTACTATACAAAGGGTTCGGGGGGACATGAAAAACTTGTGGATCTTGGCTTCGATGCTTCGGAGGACTTCCACACCTATGCATTTGAATGGAGAAAGGACAGAATTGACTGGTTTGTGGACGGTGAACTTGTTCATACCGCAACTAATAATCTTCCGAAAACTCCCGGAAAGATAATGATGAACGCCTGGTGCGGAACCGGCGTTGACAGCTGGCTTAAAGCCTTTGATGACAGTAATTTACCATTAACCGCAGAATATCAGTGGATTAGCTTTGCGCCGATAGAGTATTAAAAAACAGGGGGATGTCCCCCTGTTTTTTTATGCTTTTTTACTTAAAGAATTTCTTTGCAAGATAAATGATTACACATGCAAAAAGAACTGAACCGATTGTACCAAAGAGCCAGCCCTTGAAAACGATTCCGCTTAATGCGCCACCGACAACACCGATTTTACTACTTTTGTTTTGAATGTCAAATAAAGTAACAAAGGTGTATATACTATTAAAACCTATTTTATATTATAATGGGTTTATGAAAAACTCATGGATTTACGGAAAATTCAATAAGCCTTTCTGGCTTTTAATGGCAGCATTATCCTTTGTTTTTGCTGTTTTTACCAATCCGGCCAGACTCTACGGAGCCTTTTCAAGGGCAGCAGCATTTGTGCTTTTGATAAGCTTTTTGGTGTGCTGGGGAGTTTTTGCGGAAATAAGAATCGCCGACCGTAAGATAAGACACAGTATTATAACCATTGCAGCCCTGTATATGGGATGGCTTTTCATACGAACGGTCAAATTTGAAACTGTAACCGATCCGGTTATCACAAGATATCTATGGTATTTATACTATCTGCCAATTATTTTTTCGGCTTTTTTCTTTTTTGTCATTACGGATGTTCTGTCAGTTGAGGATGAAGGCAAAAGAAAACGCAGAGCCCTTGTAATGTTTATTGTATCAGGTGCTTTGCTGCTTTTGGTGCTTACAAATGAGTTTCATGAAATGGTTTTTGACAAGGTAACCGAAGGTCACAGGGCAGGGTATTATTTTGTGGCAGCTTTTGTAGTGCTTACCATGGCAAATTCACTTGTGAGAATTTTTACCACAACAATCGGAGAGGGCTTTCAGAAAAGCATCATCAAACCGCTTTTGATAATTGTCGCTGTTCTTGTTTACAGTATTTTATATATCATACCGTTTACAGGCAGGTATGTTCATGTTTTTGACTATACGATGGTTTACATTGTGGGAATGGTTCTTTTTATCGAATCGCTGATTTCAATAGGCGCAATTCCCTCAAATAAGGACTATCAGTGGTGCTTCAATCATTCCTCCGTAAGGGCGCAGATTACGGATAAAGACGGAAATGTAGCCTATCGTTCTGTGGAAGCCCGTCCCATACTTAAGTCTGAATTTGCAGGCTTAATGGAAGGAAGCGCTTTAAGAATATCTCCGGAGGTGGAGCTTGTCAGTGCTAAGTTAAGGGGCGGACATGTTATATGGGAAAGAGATGTTAAAGACATCAACAAACTTATGGAGATTCTTTCGGAAAACGAAAAATCCATCAAAGAAGCCAATGAATCCCTTAAAGAAAGCATAGAGATCGAGAAAAGGCAGATCAGGGCCTATGAACAGAACCGTCTCTACGACTTAACCTTTACCAAGGTGGCTGATTCGGTGCAGAGTCTTGAAGAAAGCATAAAAAGGGCTGAAAAACTTTCCGGACAGGAGCTTATCAGAGAACTGAAGCGAATAGATATTTTAGGGGTTTTTGTAAAAAGAAAAAGTAATCTTTTAATACTGGGGGAAACCGGTCTTTCAGATTTTTCTGGAGAATTGAAATTATGTTTCAAGGAAACCTACGATAACCTTAAGGATATGCATACAGAGGGTTCGTTTCTGTTCCTTGAATTAAGTCCCGTTACAAGCGAAGGTGCACTGCTTATATATCAGTCCTTTGAAACGGTCATAGAGGCCTTTCTTGACGGCCTTATATCTGTTAATTCCATCCTTAAGGACGAAGGCAACTGTTTCTGCCTTACCATGTCCTTAGGCCTGTTGCCGGGAGTTTATCGCGAAGAGGAAAATCGCCTTCTTGAACTTACCGGAGGCGTTTTCTTTGAAACAGAATGGGACGAAAACGAAGTAACCGTTTCCATGCACCTTCCAAAGAAGGGAGGTATGATGCATGATTAGGATTTTGATTGCGGCTTCCCTGCTTGAACTTATGCTTCTTATATTACACTTTGCGGTTATGGCGGCGGGATCAAAGAAAAGACTTGGTCTGTTTGTGGATTTGGCACTGGGACTCTTGGCGTTTTTCTTTCTTTGTGTATTCAGATTTTTAAATCATAATCCTGAGGTCAGAGTGACAGGGCTTCTTTCCATACCTTTTATGGTGCCGTTTTATTTACAGATTGCATTTCTTTTTGCAGTGACTATATGGTGCATAGCAGGCTCCTGCATGGTTTTTGTAAGGCGAAAGAATACACTTAACAAGGACTCTGTTATTGAAGCCGTAAACAATATGGAGTGTGGTCTTTTGTATTCTGACAGCCATGGGAAAATAGTGCTTGCAAACAGAAAAATGATGAGGCTTGTGAGGATTTTTTCGGAAAAGAGAATTCTTGATGCGGATGAACTTTGGAGAAGTATTATTTCTTTTGAAAAGAATGACAGGGCAAAACGAATCGACTTTACCATGTGGCCCGCATTTTTGCTTAAAAACGGGGAGGTGTGGAGCTTTCAGCGTTCCTACATATCAGACTCGGACAAAAGATATATGGAAATCGTTGCAAGAAATGTAACGACTCTTTATGGGAAGCGAATTGATACTGAGAACAGTATTGGGGAACTTTCACAGCTTCAGAGCCGCCTGGGAGAAGTTCTTAAGAATATTTCAGAGGGTGGCAACGAGGAAGAACTTTTAAATTATAAAATAAGAATCCATGATCAGCTTGGTAATGCTATCTTAAGGACCAGGCAGCTTCTTAGAACCGATTCAGAGGATATAAAAAATGCTGCACAGATATTTAATGTGTGGGACAATACCATAAAAGCCTTTAAGAATAACAGGCTTGAGGGAGAGCACAACAAGGCCGGCAGTGTGGACGCACTGTATAAACAGGCAAAGACTCTTGGAATAGATCTTGTTATGTTCGGAAGCTTTCCAATCTGTAACGAGGTGGCTGTGAGGGCGGTAAGAGAAGCTATGTATAATTCAATTCGTCATGCATATGCGAACACCCTTACGGTGGAAAGCTATAAGGAGCAGGACGGCTATCATGTGCGTATTTACGATGATGGTAAGTGTGATGTAAAGACAATCACCGAAGGAGGAGGTCTGAAGGCCTTAAGGAGGGCCGTGGAAGAGCTGGGCGGTCAAATGAATGTTGTGGTAAATGAAGGCGTAGAACTGATATTGTACTTTAAGGAAGTGGGCAGAAATGATTAAAGTTTTGATTGTTGACGATGCTGTAACAATAAGGACATTGTTTGAATCCATAATCGGGAAAAGTGATAATTATAAGGTGGCGGGAACCTTGGAAAATGCCAAGGCTGCTTTGCCCTTTTGTATGAGAAGCCCTGTGGATTTAATCCTTATGGATGTTTATACAAAGGACAGGGAAAACGGGCTGGAAGCAGCCGCCGAGATAAAGAAGGAATTCCCCGGCATAAAGATTATAATTGCAACCAGTCTTCCGGAGGAGTCCTTCTTAAGCAAAGCAAAAGAAGCGGGCTGTGAAAGCTTCTGGTACAAGGAACTTGGAGAAATGGGCCTTATTGATGTAATGAACAGAACCATGGCGGGGGAGAGCGTGTATCCTGACAAATCTCCCGTTGTAGGAATAGGACTTGCAAAAAGCGTGGAATTTACCCCCATGGAAATGAAGGTTTTGAGAGAACTCTGTAACGGTAAACTTAACAAAGAGATTGCAGATATTCTTTGTATGAGCGAGAATACCGTTAAATTTCACATTAATAACATGCTGCAAAAAGCAGGCTATTCAAACAGATATCAGCTTGCCATTGATGCGGTGGAACAAAAGCTTATTGTTCCCGGCTTTTAAAAACTACCCGTTTAGGTAGTTTTGTAAAAGACACTATCTGATAAACTGTGTATTGTGCGAATGATACATTGGCATAGAAGAGTAATCATTATTACTTTTTTTATTGAAAGGAGAAATAATCATGGGATTAATTAGTGCAGCACTCAGTGCAGCAGGTGGCACAATGAGAGATCAGTGGAAGGAGTTCTTCTACTGCGAAGCAATTGATAAGGACGTTATGGTTACAAAGGGCCACAAGCGTACAAAAGGTAACAACTTTGGTAATGACAATATTATTTCAAACGGATCCGGCATCGCTGTTGCAGATGGTCAGTGTATGATCATTGTTGAACAGGGCAAAATCGTTGAGGTTTGTGCAGAACCCGGTGAATACACATATGATACTTCCACAGAGCCTTCAATCTTTACAGGCAATCTTGGAACAAGCATTCTTGAAACCTTTAAGGCTATCGGTAAGCGTTTTTCATACGGCGGAGATACCGGTAAGGACCAGAGAGTTTACTACTTCAACACCAAGGAACTTTTGGATAACAAGTTTGGTACTCCCAACCCTGTAATGTTCCGTGTATGTGATTCAAAGATCGGCCTTGACCTTGATGTTTCATTAAAGTGTTCAGGTGTATACTCATACAAGATTACAGATCCCCTTCTTTTCTACACAAACGTTTGCGGTAATGTAGAAAGAGAATACAGAAGAGAAGAACTTGATACAACACTTAAGACAGAGTTCATCGCAGCATTGCAGCCCGCTCTTGCAAAGCTTTCAGACATGGAACTTCGTCCTAACCAGATCATGGCTCATAACCTTGATCTTGCAGATGCAATGAAGGATGCTCTTACAGCTAAATGGAGTGAGTTAAGAGGTATTTCGGTTGTAAGCGTAGCTCTTGGTTCAGTTACTCTTCCCGACGAAGACCAGCAGGCTATTAAGGAAGCTCAGCTTGAAGCTCAGCGCGAAAACAGACTTACAGATGCAGCTACTGCAAATGCAGCTCTTATCCGTGCACAGGCTGATGCTCTTAAGGCAGCAGCAAATAACCCCGGTGGTGCAATGAACGGCTTTGTCGGTGTTAACATGGTTAACCAGGCAGTTGGAAACGCAACAGCAGCTTTCCTTTCTCAGGGACAGGCTCAGCAGGCAGCTCCCGTTCAGGGCTGGACATGCTCATGCGGATCTGTTAACCAGGGTCAGTTCTGCCCCAACTGTGGTCAGAAGAAGCCCGCAGGCGCACCTCTTTACAAGTGCGATAAGTGCGGATGGGTTCCTGCAGATCCCACAAATCCTCCTAAGTTCTGCCCTCAGTGCGGTGATCCTTTTACAGACGCTGACATTCAGTAAGATTTGATTTTTCAGGGGTGGAAATGTGATTTCCACCCCGTTTTTTTAAGGAGGATACATGGCAGCTTTACAGGAGTATAAGTGCCCCTGCTGTGGTGGCGCTATTGAATTTAATACATCCATCCAGAAAATGAAGTGTCCTTTCTGTGACACAGAGTTTGAAGTGGATGCGCTGGAATCCTATGATGATGATATAAAGAATCAGGGAACAAATGATTATTCCTGGTCCACAAATGCAGGAGGCGAATGGAATGCAGGTGAAACCGCAAACATTCGTACATATATGTGTAAATCCTGCGGTGGTGAAATTGTGGGAGACATTAATACCGGAGCAACAGAATGCCCCTATTGCGGAAATCCCAATATTATCACCGGACAATTTTCCGGAATGCTTAAGCCTGATTACGTTATTCCTTTTAAGCTTGATAAGAAGGCTGCAATGGAGAAATTTTCAAAGCACCTTCAGGGTAAAAAACTTTTGCCCAAGGCATTTCTTTACGGAAATCATCTTGAAGATGTTAAGGGAATTTATGTACCCTACTGGCTTTTTGATACCGATGTAAAAGCCCGCATGAGATATAAGGCTACAAAGGTTTCAAACTGGGAGGACTCAAAATTCAAATACAAGAGAACCGATTATTTCTCTGTAGTAAGAGCCGGAAAGATTGCTTTTGACAAGGTTCCCGTGGATGGATCGTCAAAGATGGATGATACTTTAATGGAATCCCTTGAACCCTATAAATTTACAGAGGCTGTACCCTTTAGTACAGGCTACCTTGCAGGCTATGTGGCTGATAAGTACGATGTGGATGCAGACGCATCCATTGAGAGAGCCAATGCAAGGGTTCGCAATGCCACTGAAAACGCCTTCAGGGAGACCGTAGAGGGCTTTAATTCAGTAGAGGTAGAGAACAGTGCCATTCAGCTTGAGAACGGCGTTGCAAAGTACGCATTATATCCTGTGTGGATTCTTAACACAAACTGGAACGGACAGAAGTTTACCTTTGCCATGAACGGCCAGACCGGTAAATTTGTCGGTAATCTTCCCTGTGATAAGAGCCTTTACTGGAGAAGCGTGTTTACCACTTCCGGAGTTGTGGCGGGGGTAGTATTTTTACTTGAAATATTATTCAAATTTGTTTTTTAGGAGGTTAGTGCATGAATACTTGTTTAATGACTTATGTAGTATTGCTTGACAGTACAGCCTCCAAGGACGTTAACTGGGTGGCTATGATTATTGTTCCCATAGTAATCGGCTTAATCGTTGGATTGATTCGCGCAATGATACTTAAGGGACAGCTCACAAGCGTATATAAAAATGATTCGGCAGCTGATTATACAAGGGAAAACAGCTTTAAGCTTGAATTAAACAGAGATATATTTCTTTATTCTAAGACAGAGAAGGAAGCTAAGCCCGAACCTCAGACTCAGGATAAAGAGCAATAATGTGTAAAGGGATAGTAAATAAAAAAGCCCCGTCAGAATCGGACGGGGCTTTTACTATGCAATAAATTAAGGTGTGAGGTGTGAAGGTCCTCTGAATAAGAACATTGCTTCTTTAATGGGAAGTCCGAGAAGAAGCATTGTAAGTCTGTCGATACCAAGACCGAAACCACCGTGAGGAGGGCATCCGTACTTGAAGAATTCAAGGTAGAACTTAACGTCTTCGCCAAGACCCTTCTCATCTGCCTGAGCCTTAAGGATTTCATATCTGTGCTCACGCTGTGCACCGGTGGTGATTTCTACGCCACGCCAGATAAGGTCATATCCCTGAGGAACGCCTTCTTCGTTACGCATGTGATAGAATGCACGCTTTTCTGCACTGTAATCTGTAATGAAAAGGAATTCGTGATTGTAGTGCTTTTTAACCCACTGGTAGCTTAACTTTTCTGCTTCTGTGGTTAAGTCACCCTTTTCTGAATCGGGAACTGTGTATCCGTATTCTTCCTCTAAAGCCTTATACAAATCAGCAAGCTTTACACGAGGGAAAGGAGTGGTGGGAACAATGATTTCTGCGTCAAAATCCTCTGTGGAGAATAATTCTTTAATCTTGTCGCCGTATTTTTCCTTAACCTTTGTAAGGGCATATGTAATAAGGTTTTCTTCCATGGTCATAACATCGTTACAGCCATTGATGTAGCTGAATTCAAGGTCGAAACAGGTGAATTCTGTTGCATGCTTGCTGGTGAAGGACTTCTCTGCTCTGAAAACCGGGCCTACTTCAAAAATCTTTTCAAAGCCGCTGGCCATTGCCATCTGTTTATAGAACTGAGGGCTCTGAGCAAGGTAAGCATTGGGAAGATTGTAGTTAGGGAAGTAGTCAAGTCTGAATACATCCGCACCGGACTCTGAAGCTGCAGCAATGAGCTTGGGAGTGTGAATTTCAATAAAGTCCTTATTAAGAAGGTACTCACGCATAGCACCTGTAAGTGCTGTCTGAGCCTTAAACATAAGCTGATTCTGCTCTGTACGAAGGTCAATCCATCTGTATTCGATTCTCTGGTCGATGGAAGACTTCTCAACAGCTGCCTTTTTCTTGGTGGCAGGAATATATTCTCTTGCGATGGGAAGAGCAGCAGCGATTGACTCAACCTCCAAAGAAGAAGGGATGATTTCAACTCCTCCAAGCTTTACGAAATCGCTGAGAAGAACCTTACCGGTAACTCTTACAACTGAGTCGGGAGTGATGGAAGAAAGCTTTTCCTCCCAATCGGGATGAAGTTCTTTTTCGATGGTAACCTGTACCTTTCCGGTAATATCTTTAAGTACCATGAATGCCATTGATTTACCGTCACGGAAGTTCTCAACGAAACCTGCGAGGGAGACTTCCCTGTCAGCGTACTCTTTGACATTGCTTATATAAATTCTGTCCATAAATACACCTCTTTTTTGTATTTTTATCTTAAATAGCATAAAACCTGACACTGTAAAAGTCAATAAATTTAACAGCTTAGACACCTTTGAAAAAGAAAAACGGTCCGAAGGGTTTTCCCTTCGGACCGATGTCTACTGAATGATAACTTTTTCTTTGGGAGAAAGCTTTTTAATCATATCGATGAGCTTTTGAAGCTCTATGGGTTTGGTGATAAAGTTCTCTACGCCAACCTCCTTAAAGGCCTCAACAGCTTCGTTCATTGCGTTTGCAGTAAGAGCGACATAATCAGCGGTAGCATAGTATCCGTCAAACACATCCAGCTTACGCATCGCCTGAATGGTTTCTATTCCGTCCATTTCCGGCATCAGGTGATCCATGAATACTATGTCATACTTTTTCGCTGAAACCTTCTCAATGGCCTCCCTGCCGGACATTGCTGTATCAATTCTTGGCTTAAGAGGCTTAAGAAGTCCTTCGGCAACCTGAAGGTTAAGCTTGTTGTCGTCAACAACAAGTATATTTAAGTCGGGAACGATAAAGTTTGTTCCGATGTTCCTGGTTTCGTCCTTGAAGGTATCAAGGGGTTCCATGTTGGCATCATCAATGATTTTTTGCTGCAGGGATAGGATGAAAGTTGAGCCCTGTCCGTATTTGCTTTCTACTTCAAGGGTGCCGCCCATAAGCTCTGTTAACATCTTACAGATTGCAAGACCAAGGCCGGTGCCTTCCTTTTCACGGTTTCTTTTTGTATCAACCTGGGAGAAAGAAGTGAAGAGCTTATCAAGGTCTTCTTCCTTAATACCCATGCCGGTATCTCTTACGATGTAATCAATCTTAGCAATTCCGTCATTTTTTGAAGTAACTCTGACCAAAAGCTTTACAGTACCATTATCGGTGAATTTTATTGAGTTATTTATTATATTAATCAGTATCTGCTTGATACGGATATCATCGCCGTAAAGCGTCTTGGGCATATCCTTATCAATATCAACAATGAGTGAAAGGTCCGGAGTGGAAATTCGGCTCTTTGCAATCATTGTAATGTTCTGGAACAGTCTTGCAGTGGAATACTCAACGGGTATGATTGACATATTTCCCGAGTCGATTTTTGAGTAGTCTAAAATATCATTTACCAAAGAAACAAGAGAGGAGCCTGCATAACGAATACTGTTTACATATACTTTCTGCTCTTCATCAAGGCCCGTATTAAGCAAAATATCTGCCATACCGTTTACTGCGTTCATTGGAGTGCGGATTTCGTGGGACATATTTGCAAGAAAGGCGGATTTTTTCTTTGTTGCGATAAGTGCCTGTTCCTTTTCATGCTGTACCCTTTGTATCCTTCTTAGAAGAAGAATGGCAACGATAATAAAGGCTATAAGACCTGCAATACCGGTTCTTAAGATACCGGCAACCGAGTTGTTTGCAAAGGCATACAAATCATTTGTCTTGTTGATTGAAAGAAGAATCCAGCCAAGTGTGGGCATCTTCTTAAACATTGCAACATAATCTTCGCCTTCGTAATTTAGGTTAAAGACTCCGTTTCCGTTGGTGTAGGAAAGAATATGGGTGAGTATGGCCTTGTGAAAATCCGATTCCACCGGCATACTCAGGAGTTCTTCATTATCACTGTATATGTAGTTGAAAGCCTCAGGATCAATGATATAAAGGTCTGATGCAACAACATTATCACTGTCGCTGCTCATACTGTTAAGCAGGGGCTCTAATTCAGACAGGACAGGACCGCCGCCTATTATTCCGATGATTTCGCCATTATCATATATAGGATAGTACATGCTCATCATGGGAATACCGGTTACAGGAGATTTGAGTGCGCCTGCGTTATATGCAACATTGGATTTGCTGACAGAATCCATCAGATCTGCAAGAGAATCGCCATGGCGCGTTACATATCCTATATAGTCGGGATTTATATGTGTAAGAACCTTTGTGCTGTTGTCAGCCACATATAGGCCTTCCCAGTTCTTTAAGGACTTATAATAGCTTTCCGTATATTTTTGAACATCCGCTCTTATGGCTTCATCATTGGGATTTAATATTAATTCCCTGATTGGAGGGTATAAGGAAAATCTTTGAAGTACCTCCTCTTCGTACTTAAAATGCTCTTCAATCGAAAGGGTTTTAATATGCAGATCACTTAGAACACCATTGGTGGTTCTGGCTTTTGCGGTTCTGTTTGTATTTGTTGCGACCGTATAAAAGACAGATGACAGCACAAATAAAATGATTACTACAATTATAAAAAATAAAAAGACACTGATTGATTTTTTCTTTTTCATGAAAAAATCATATCAATGTCTTATTAATAACCTATTATTTGAATTTAACGTCCATATAGGCCTTTATTTCTTCAACACATTTTTCAAAACCAAGCTTCGAGGAATCCAGGCAGAGGTCATAGTTTCTGGCATCGGTCCAGTCGCGGCCGGTGTGATCTTTATAGTATTCGGCCCTTTCCTTATCTGTTTTGATTATGTATTTTTCAAGTTCCTTATCGGTCATTGAATGCTTATAAGAAGCCTGCTTTATTAAGAAGTCCATTGGAGCATGTACAAAAACGCTTATTACATCGGCTCTGTCTTTTAAGATGTAATCTGCGGCACGACCGATGATGATGCAGGATTCCTTTTCCGCTAAGTCTCTTATAATCTTGGCCTGATAATTGAAAAGGTTTTCTTCTGAATTAAAGTTTTTGTGGGAGGGTGCCAAAACATCTCCACCATAGTTCTTTTTCTTTAATTTAGAGAAGAGACCTTTGTTTTTTTCGTCTGCGTTGGCAAAAAGAGCGAGATTGATGCCGCTTTCTTCGCTGGCTTTGATTATTAAGTCCTTATCATAATATTCCACACCCAGTTCACGGGCCAGCATCTGGCCGATTGTACGACCACCGGAACCATATTGACGGGCAATTGTGATTACAAATTTATTCATGATTATTCTCCAAGATATGCTTTTTTAATTGCTTCGTTATTCATAAGTTCCTTTGCATCGCCTTCAAGAACGATTTTGCCTGTTTCAAGGACATAGGCTCTGTTTGCGATGGATAAGGCCTTTTTGGCATTCTGTTCAACTAAAAGAACGGTGGTGCCCTGGGCGCTTACTTCCTTAATGATATCAAAAATCTCGTTAACAAAGATGGGTGAAAGCCCCATTGAGGGCTCATCCATGAGGATAATGTCGGGCTTACTCATAAGAGCACGGCCCATTGCAAGCATCTGCTGCTCGCCGCCGGAGAGAGTACCGGCCAGCTGATTTTTTCTTTCAGCAAGTCTGGGGAAATGCTTGTAAACAGCCTCTAAGCTCTCCTCAACCTCCCTTTTGTCACTTCTTGTATAGGCGCCGAGTTTAAGATTCTGAAGAACCGATAACTGGGCGAAAACTCGTCTGCCCTCGGGAACATGGGCCATACCCATGGATACTATCTTGTGGCCGGGAACCTTTGTAATATCGGCTCCTTCAAAGGTAACTGTGCCCTGTGAGGGGGAGATGAGTCCGCTTACGGTATGGAGAATTGTGGTCTTTCCTGCACCGTTTGCACCTATAAGCGCAATGACTTCACCTTTATTTACTTCAAAATCAATACCTTTAATTGCTTCTATAACACCGTAATGAACGTGTAAATCTTTAACTTCCAACATTGCCATGGCTTTATTCTCCTAAATATGCGGTTATAACTTCCGGATTGTTAAGAACTTCAGCTGTGGGACCCTCCGCAAGAACACGTCCGAAGTTTAATACCGTAAGTCGTTCACAGATACCTGATACCAGACGCATGTCATGTTCGATAAGAAGGATTGTCATATTAAAATTCTTACGCACAAAGGAAATTGTATCCATAAGTTCCTGAGTTTCGTTGGGGTTCATACCTGCGGCGGGCTCATCTAAAAGAAGAAGCTTGGGATTGGTTGCAAGGGCACGGGCAATCTCAAGTTTTCTCTGCTTACCGTAGGGAAGGTTTGAAGCAAGAAAATCTGCTTCTTTTTCAAGACCGAATACTGCTAAAAGCTCCATGGCCTTTTCGTTCATTTCCTTCTCGGTCTTAAAAAATCTGGGAAGTCTTAAAATACCTGCAAGGGTAGAGTATTCATACCGGTTATGAAGACCTACCTTAACATTGTCAAGTACAGTTAAATCCTTAAAAAGTCGGATGTTCTGGAAGGTTCTGGCAACACCGGCTTTGTTGATATCCATTGTGGAAAGACCTGTAATGTCCTTTCCGTCAAGAATGATTTTGCCCTGGTTGGGTTTATAAACTCCCGTAAGAAGGTTAAAAGCTGTGGTCTTTCCTGCACCGTTGGGACCGATAAGACCATATAACTCGCCTTTGTTGATGGTCAGATTCAAGTCATCAACGGCACGAAGTCCGCCGAAAGAAATTGATAAGGCGTTTACCTGAAGCATTGGATTAGTTGTTGCCATTGTCAGTTGCCTCCTTTTTGCCTGCAAAGAGGCGCTTTAATGAATATTTTTCTCTGAATACTTTAGCCTTGGGTGACCAGGTAAGAAGCATTACAGCAATCAAAACTATAGAGTAGATTAACATTCTGTATTCGCTGAGACCGCGAAGGGCTTCGGGAAGGAATGTAAGAAGTGTGGCCGCAATAATGGATCCGGGAAGGCTTCCGATTCCTCCGAGTACCACGAATACCAGTATAAGAATTGACATGTTATAACCAAAATTCTGGCTGGTGGCGGTAACGGTGGAAAGGTTGTGAGCGTATAATACGCCGCCGGCACCTGCAATTGCTGCTGAGATAGTGAAGGCTAAAAGCTTATAGCCTGTAATGTTAAGTCCAACGGACTCAGCTGCAATTCTGTTATCACGGATAGCCATAACAGCACGTCCTGTGCGTGAGTTTATAAAGTTGTACACAATAAGGAGAGTGATAATAATAAGTACTATTCCTATTGTAAAGGTGGAAAGTCTTGTTATTTTTGCGATGCCCTGAGGACCGTTTACAAGCCACATGGCAGAGTCCTCATCAAGTACCATTTTCTTTGAATCCGCAAAGGCAAAGTGGATTCCGTCCTTGTCCTTGGCAATATATATAACATTGATGATATTTTTTATGATTTCGCCAAATGCCAGGGTAACGATTGCAAGGTAGTCGCCTCGAAGTCTTAATACGGGGATGCCGATTAAGAAACCGAAAATTCCGGCCATAACAGCACCTGCCATTAAAGCGATTATAAAAAGAAGAAGATGGTTGTGTATTGTGCCGCCAAGGAGCTTTGAAATAAAGGCACTTGTAAAGGCGCCTACACACATAAAGCCTGCGTGGCCAAGGCTTAATTCACCAAGGTAACCTACACAGAGGTTTAATCCTATGGCAACAAGTGAATAGGTGCAGATCGGAACAAGAAGGCCCTTAATCAGTGAAGAGACCAGTCCGGCTGCCACAAGAATCTGCATAATAATAAAGAATGCAATTAATACAGCGATTGTAATAAGAGGTTCTTTTGTTGATTTTTTCATGGTCTTAAAATTAAATTTTGACATGTTTACACCTCCTATACTTTCTCGTTTATCTTCTTGCCAAGAATACCGGTGGGTTTAACAAGAAGGACAATAATCAAAACAGAAAAAACAATTGCATCCGATAACTGGGAGGAAATGTAGGCTTTTCCGAAAATCTCAATGATTCCAAGAAGAATACCACCGATAAATGCACCGGGAATGGAACCGATTCCACCGAATACAGCAGCGGTAAAGGCTTTAATACCGGGCATGGAACCTGTATAGGGTGAAAGGGTAGGATATGCGGAACAGAAAAGTACACCTGCGATTGCCGCAAGGCCGGAGCCGATTGCAAAGGTTAATGAAATGGTTGCATTTACATTTATACCCATAAGTGAAGCGGCATCCTTGTCTTCGGATACGGCAAGCATTGCCTGACCGGCTTTTGTTTTCTTTATGAATAATGTAAGTGCCAACATTATTACGATGCAGGCAATTACAGTAATAATCGTAATCCAGGAAATAGTGAGCTGACCGCCTGCAAACTTAATGGGGTCAAGGGCGATAACAGAAGGGAAACTAACGGGATTGGCTCCAAAAAGCAGCTGCGCACTGTTTTGAAGAAAATAACTTACACCGATGGCAGTAATGAGTACCGCAAGGGAAGTGGCTCTTCTTAAGGGCTTGTAGGCTATTTTTTCAATGGTAATACCGAGAACGGTACAGAGTATGATTGATGCAACCACTGCAATGTAGGGAGAAATACCGATTTTACTCATGCATATATATACAATGTAAGAACCGATCATAATTACATCGCCGTGGGCAAAGTTGAGCATCTTGGCAATACCGTAAACCATCGTATATCCCAAAGCGATGATTGCATAAACACTGCCAAGACTTATTCCGTTAATAAGATAAGACAAAAAGTCCATAGGTGTTACTCCTTTTTTCTTAAAGGCATTTATAAAAAATCTCTAAAATATTTTAGCACAATAGATTTATTCGTAAAAGGGAAAAAACAAAGCGGGCTGTAAAATAATTTACAGCCCGCCGTTGGGTTTATAAAATATTATTTTGCAGAAACGTAAGCACCGTCTTTGATGATGATAGCCATGGGAGCCTTACTAACTTCACCTGATGCGCTCCAGGTCATTCCTTTACCTGTAAGACCATCAACTGAGATTTCTGTAATGGCAACCTTTAACTGATCACCGATTTCCTTAACGCTCATGGAAGGCTTTAAGTTCTTTGCTTCAATAGCCTTCTTAACAGCGTATACAGCGTCGTATGCATCTGCAGCGAACTGGTTGGGAACATCATTGAATTTTTCTTTGTACTTTGTAACGAAAGATACTGTAAGATCATCGGTTGCATCTGCAGCGAAGGGTGTAAGTAAGTATGTTCCGTTTGCAAGCTTTACATCGAAACCTTCAACATCAAGGATACCGTCCATACCGTCTACGCCAAAGAATGTTGCATCATAGCCCATCTGAGCCTTTTCCGTAAGAATGATGGAACCTTCCTGGTAGTAGTAAGGGTAGAAGATTAAATCAGCACCTGCTGACTGGCACTTCTTAAGCTGTGTTGTGAAGTCTGTGTTTGAATCAGAAGTGAAAGCTTCATCTGCAACGATGTTAATGTTCTTTGCAGCAGCTTCCTTAACGAATGTGTCGTGGATACCTGTTGAATATACTTCTGAAGAGTTGTAGATAATACCTACCTTTGCACTAGCAAAGTTCTCAGCAATGTAGTCTGCGGAAGCGATACCCTGGTTAGGGTCTGTGAAGCAAACCTGGAATACATTGTCGTTATCAATAACCTGAGTTGAAGAAGCAGAGGGTGTAAGCTGGAACATACCGTCTTCAGCTGTCTTATCTGCTACTGCGATACAGGGAGTTGTGGTAACGGTTCCGATAAGAACCTGCATACCCCAGTCCTTAAGGGCGTTGTATGCGTTAACAGACTTTTCTGCATCGTGAACGTCGTCCTGAGGCTGGAACTCAACCTTGTAACCGTTGATACCGCCGTCAGCGTTAATCTCTTCAACTGCAATTGTGATTGCATTCATAACTGCGCTACCGTAAACAGCAGCTGCACCTGTTGTGGGGCCGATGGCACCAATCTTGAATGTGTCGCTTGACTTAGCATTTCCGCAACCTGCGAAGGTTCCGAATACAAGAGCGGCAACAAGAACAAGACTTGCTACTTTTGAAATCTTTTTCATCTCTTAATCCTCCTCATTCCGTATTTTTATACGGAAAATCTTTATAGTTTCGTATATTAATACAAGAAAAATGCTTTGTCAATGTACTTTGTTAAATTGTGTCACTATTTAAAATTTGCCCTGAAAACAAGGCTTTTCTTTGTAAAAAATTACCCCGAGACTGCTTTTTACAGCCTCGGGGATTTAATAGTTTACCGTATTATTAATTGCTTCCGCCTGCTTCTGCAAACAGGGCCTCGATTTCTTCCTGGGAAAGAATATTACCGCCATGAATGTCCTTATCCACATTTGCAAGGACCTCATTTATATCAGGTTCATAGTCAGTACTCATACCCGGAGAAGAGGTTTCCATTTCGCCAAGAAGCTTTTCCACATCCACTGTTGTATCGTTTCTGATATCAACATGATTGTTTGCAAGAAATTCTTCATATTCAGAACTTGAGATATTGTTACGGGCTTCCGTATCATTCTGCCAGAAGGTATGGGAATCTTCTTCGGCCTTTTTACTAAGCTCCTGCATCCACTCCATGTATTCCTGAGGAGTTAACTTTCCGAAACGATATTTCTCTTCATAGGAAAGCTTTGTTTCATACCATTTTATTACAGGAGAGTAGGGAAGCTTAATGGGATTGTCATGGGAATCCTTAAGGCCTGCGTTATATGTATAGGTATAAGTTTCTCTTTTTTGTTGGATTGCGGGATTTGTTGTCTGTGTCATGCTTCCATTTTACACATTGTAATTAATGAAACATTTGCAAAAGGGTTACACGCAGCAGGAAGCTGTAGGGAACATGTTAAGGTACCGGTGCACTATAAAAAAATGGTCAAATGAAAAACTAACTTCTAGTTGACCTTATAAAAATGGCCTCTATGACGATTTTGAGGAATGAAAACCTAAAATTGTACCTTGGAGAGACCTGAAAAGCATGTTAAAATCGGTGTATCGATTCTGTTTGTTTGC
>JAZLLV010000005.1:0-72214 GCA_045598365.1 Lachnospiraceae bacterium | reverse complement strand
GCTCCTGACTCTGGTATTGAATTGTTACAGTAAGAAGATTCTTTTCAGCTTGCTACACAGCCTGGAACATATGATGCATTAATTAAGATTGCAAAAACTCCAAGAAAGATGCCTTTATCTGAATCAGTTATTGAAACCCTGAGTATTGTTGCATATAAGCAGCCTATTACAAGAGTAGAAATAGAGAGTATCAGGGGAGTTAGCAGTGAGTATGCACTCAATAAATTGATTGAGTATGGGCTAGTATGTGAACTTGGCAGAAAGGATGCTCCCGGACGTCCGCTATTATTTGGTACTACGGAAGAATTCCTTAGAAGCTTTGGAGTAAAAAGCCTTAAAGATCTGCCTGAAATGGACACTATTCGAATAGAAGAATTTAAAGCAGAAGCTGAACAGGAAATAAAGCTTAGTTTAAAAATATAAATTGTACTAAAGAGCCTTAAGATATGGGCTCTTTTTTAGTGCTTATGCGCTTAAAAAAACTTTGCTTTTACCCATGCCCTATGCTATACTACTCCGTGAATGTGCTTAAATAGAGATACATTATTAATATAAATGGAGGTTAAACCTATGAGTACTACTTCAAAAGCAGGTCAGAGAATTCTTTCTCTCCTCGATGAAAACAGTTTCGTTGAAATCGGTGCTCTTGTTACAGCAAGAAGTACAGATTTTGAACTGAAACAGGCCGAGACTCCTTCCGACGGTGTTATTACCGGTTACGGACTGATTGACGGCAATCTCGTATACGTTTACAGCCAGGATGCTTCTGTATTAAACGGAACAGTCGGCGAAATGCATGCGAAGAAAATCGCTTATCTTTATGACTTAGCTCTTAAGATGGGTGCACCGATTATCGGTTTACTTGATTCTGCAGGTTTACGTTTGCAGGAATCTACAGATGCTCTTGACGCAATGGCATCAATCTACGCTAAGCAGGCGCTTGCTTCAGGCGTTATTCCCCAGGTTTCCGCTATTTTCGGTAACTGTGGCGGTGGTCTTGCAATCGCTAATGCAATGGCAGATTTCACTTACATGGAAGAAAAGAATGCAAAATTATTCGTAAGCGCTCCCAATGCTCTTGACGGAAACTACACTGCAAAGTGTGACACAGCTGCTGCAAAGTATGTTGCTGAAGCCGGCGAGTGCGATGGAATTGGTGAAGAAGATTACATTCTTTCACAGATTAGAGAACTTGTTTCCATGCTTCCCAAGAACAATGAAACAGAAGCAGAGGTTGTTGATGTAACAGACGATCTCAACAGAGCTTGCGAAGGACTTGAAGGTTGCGCAGGCGATACAGCAATTCTTATTTCTCAGATTGCTGATGACAATAACTTCGTAGAAGTTAAGGCTGCTCACGCACAGGCAATCGTTACCGGATTTATCCGTCTTAACGGTGCAACAGTAGGTGTTGTAGCTAACAGAACAGAGATGTACGGAGAAGACGGAAAGGTTGCTAAGAAGTTTGACGGCGTTCTTTGCCCCGGCTGCTGCGAAAAGGCTGCAGATTTTGTTAACTTCTGTGATGCATTCTCAATTCCCGTTCTTTCATTCACAAATGTTAAGGGCTTTAAGGCAACTGTTGATGCTGAGAAGAAGATGGCTAAGGCTGCTGCAAAGTTAACTTATGCATTTGCAAACGCAACTGTTCCGAAGGTAAACGTTATCATCGGAAAGGCTCTCGGAAGCGCATACACAGTTATGAATTCCAAGGCAATCGGATGCGATTTAACAATTGCATGGCCTAATGCTGAAATCGGTACAATGGATGCTAAGCTTGCTGCAAAGATCATGTATGCGGGTCAGGATGCAGCTACAATCGATGCAAAGGCTTCTGAATATGCTGCATTACAGAACAATGTTGTTTCTGCAGCAAAGAGAGGATATGTGGACCAGATCGTAGAACCCGCTGATACCCGTAAGTATGTTATCGGTGCGTTCGAAATGCTTTATACAAAGATGGAAGATCGTCCTGCTAAGAAGCACGGAACAATCTAGAAAGGTGAACGCATGAAAAAGAAATTACTTGCTTTATTCTGTGTGATTACCTGTGCTTTAAGCCTTGCTGCCTGTGGTGGCGCAAGAGAGTATACTGACTTTGAAAAGGATAAAATGAATAACTGTGAAATGCTTTCACAGGTTGCTCTCGCTGTTGTAACTTCAATTGATTCCGATACAGCACAGATTCTTTTTGATCAGTACAATAAAGAAGAGATGGCAGCACTTTTTTCTTCTGCTTTATACAGCTACGGCGTAGAGGCTGAAGTTGAGAAGGGTGCATTTGATGGCCTTCTTACAACCTATAATCAGATGGTATCTGATATGGGTGGTGTAAAGGAAACAGGAAATCCCACATCAGAAATCAGTGGTAAGAACATTTTGGTTACCATTGCTATGTTTGGTGAAAACGGAACAGACGGACAGGTCGTTTTCAAATTCACTAACGATATCTTTACAAGATTAGTTGAAGGCGATGCAGTTGCAAATACTTCTTTTGCACAGAAAATGCATGAAGCCGGATCACATATGGGAACAGCAGGACTAAATACCTTACTTGGTATGGGTTCGGTATTCCTTGTATTAATTCTTATTTCTGGTCTTATCGCTTGCTTTGCATTTATCAAGCCCGGATCAAAGAAAGAAGAAGTTAAGAAGACTGTTGAGCCTGAAACAGTTGTTCTTGAGGAAGAAGAAGTTTCAGACGATACAGAACTCGTAGCAGTTATCATGGCTGCCATCAGTGCTTTTGAAAGTGCAAATGGTGGTTCAGCTGACGGCTTTGTAGTAAGAAGCATTAAGAAAGCAAACAGGAGGATTTAATAATGAAGAACTATACAATTACCGTAAACGGAAACGTATATGATGTAACAGTTGAAGAGGGCGCAGGCGTAGCTTCAGCTCCCGTAGCAGCTCCCAAGGCAGCACCTAAGGCAGCTCCCGCAGCTCCCAAGGCTGCAGCTCCCGCAGCAGGCGCTGGTTCAATCAAGGTTGAAGCAGGTGCAGCAGGTAAGGTATTTAAGATTGAAAAGCAGGTTGGCGCTGCTGTAAAGAAGGGTGACGCAGTTGTAATCATCGAAGCAATGAAGATGGAAATCCCTGTTGTTGCTCCTCAGGACGGAACAGTTGCATCAATCAATGTTAACGTTGGCGATGCAGTAGATGCAGGCGCTTGCTTAGCTACATTAAAGTAATATAGTTTTGATTAAAAAATGACTTTATCCAGGAGGAATTGGTATTATGGATTACATTGTTAATACATTTGAAAACCTGGTACATCAGACTGCATTTTTTAATCTGACCTGGGGAAACTACTTAATGATTGCAGTTGCATGTTTCTTCTTATATCTTGCAATTGCAAAAGAGTTTGAACCTCTTCTTTTGTTGCCGATAGCGTTCGGTATGTTACTTGTTAACATCTATCCCGACATTATCGCACCTCCCGGAACCGACGGTTCAGCAGGCGGATTATTATATTACTTCTATGTACTGGATGAATGGGCAATTTTACCTTCACTCATTTTCATGGGTGTAGGTGCAATGACAGACTTCGGTCCCTTAATTGCTAACCCTAAGAGCTTCTGGCTTGGCGCAGCAGCTCAGTTTGGTATTTTCGCAGCATACTTTGGCGCTATCGCTCTTGGCTTTAACGATAAGGCTGCTGCAGCTATTTCAATTATCGGTGGTGCAGACGGACCTACATCAATTTTCCTTGCAGGAAAACTTGGTCAGACAAACCTTCTTGGACCTATCGCCGTAGCAGCATATTCTTATATGTCACTCGTGCCGATTATTCAGCCTCCGATTATGAAGCTTCTTACAACCGAAAAAGAACGTAAGATTAAGATGGCTCAGTTAAGACCCGTTTCTAAGCTTGAGAAGATCTTATTCCCCATCGTTGTTACAATCGTTGTATGTATGATTCTTCCCACAACAGCTCCCTTAGTAGGTATGCTCATGCTTGGTAACCTCTTCAAGGAGTCAGGTGTTGTCAGACAGTTAACTGAAACAGCATCCAATGCTTTGATGTACATCGTAGTTATCTTACTTGGTACATCAGTAGGTGCTACCACAAGTGCAGAAGCTTTCTTAAACTTCTCTACATTAAAGATTGTTGCATTAGGACTTGTAGCATTCGCCTTCGGTACAGCTGCCGGAGTTATCTTTGGTAAGATTATGTGTATTGCTACTCATGGTAAGGTTAATCCCCTTATCGGTTCTGCAGGTGTATCTGCGGTTCCTATGGCAGCACGTGTATCACAGAAGGTCGGTGCGGAAGCAGATCCCACAAACTTCCTTCTTATGCATGCTATGGGACCTAACGTAGCCGGCGTTATCGGTACTGCTGTTGCAGCAGGTACCTTTATGGCAATCTTTGGCATATTCTAAATAAATAAAGGAGAAAGAACATGGCAGAAATAGTAAAGAAACCTATTGGCATAACAGAGACCGTTCTTCGTGATGCTCACCAGAGCCTTATCGCAACAAGAATGCCTACCGAGATTATGCTTCCTATTTTAGATAAAATGGACAAAGTCGGTTACCACTCAATTGAATGTTGGGGTGGAGCTACCTTCGATGCTTCCCTTCGTTTCTTAAAGGAAGATCCCTGGGACAGACTTCGTAAAATCCGTGATGGTCTTAAAAATACAAAGACCCAGATGTTATTCCGTGGACAGAATATCTTAGGATATCGTCCTTACGCTGATGATGTTGTATATGCATTCGTAGAGAAGTCAATCGCAAACGGTATTGATGTAATCAGAATTTTCGACTGCCTTAACGATATCAGAAACTTACAGGCTGCAGTTGATGCTACCAACAAGATTAAGAAGCAGGAAGGCCGTGGTGAATCTCAGATCGCCCTTTCATACACCCTTGGTGATGCTTATACTCTTGAATACTGGGCAAACATGGCTAAGCAGATTGAAGAGATGGGTGCTGACTCTATCTGTATTAAAGATATGGCCGGCTTACTTGTTCCTTACAAGGCAGCTGAACTTGTTAAGACCTTAAAGGAAAGCACAAGCCTTCCTATTCAGTTACATACACACTACACCTCAGGTGTTGCTTCAATGACATACCTTAAGGCTGTAGAAGCAGGCGTTGACGTTATCGACTGTGCAATGTCACCTTTTGCACTTGGTACTTCACAGCCTGCAACAGAAGTTATGGTTGAAACCTTTAAGGATACTCCTTATGATACAGGCTTTGATCAGAACCTTCTTGCTGAAATCGCTGATTACTTTGCACCTTACAAGGAAGAGTGCTTAAAGAGCGGTCTTCTTAACACTAAGGTTCTTGGTGTTAACATTAAGACACTTCTTTACCAGGTACCCGGCGGTATGCTTTCTAACATGGTTAGCCAGTTGAAAGAACAGCATGCAGAAGACAAGTATCGTGATGTACTTGAAGAAATTCCCAGAGTTCGTAAGGACTGTGGTGAGCCTCCGCTTGTTACACCTTCTTCACAGATCGTTGGTACACAGGCTATCTTCAACGTACTTATGGGCGAGAGATATAAGATGGCTACAGGCGAATTCAAGGATCTTCTTCGTGGTAACTACGGTCAGACCGTTAAGCCTATGGACCAGGCAGTAATCGATAAGGTTATTCCCGGTGAAAAGAGATCTACAGCTCGTTCTGCAGAAGCTACAGGACATGATAAGCCCGAGCTTGAATCAATCGAAGCTGAAATGAAGCAGTACAAGCAGCAGGATGAAGACGTATTATCATACGCATTATTCCCTCAGGTTGCTACTGAATTCTTTAAGTATCGTGAAGCACAGCAGACAAAGGTTGATGCAACAATTGCTGATACCAAGAATGGTGCTTACCCTGTTTAATTATTTAGATTTGAACCGCAAGGATTTCCTTGCGGTTCTTTTTTTGTCATTGTATAATAACAGTTGTTATCAGAGGTGATAGTTACGAGAAAGGTACAAAGAAATGGCAAGAAAAGAATTGATATCTAAAGCGGATATAAGAACCGCTGCTTTTAATATGGCAAGAGAACAGGGAGTGGCAGAGGTAACAGCAAGAAAACTTGCAACCTATGCAGGCTGTTCCACACAGCCTATTTTCAGAAACTATACCAACATGGAAGAATGTCTTAATGATGTATATGAGGACACCCTGGTATTCTTTGATAATTTTTACAATGATTTTGATAAAAATTCATATGTTCCCTTTGTAAACCTTGGAATGGCATATATTGCATTTGCAGAAAGGGAGCCTCATCTTTTTTCTTATCTTTTCATGACTCGTAACACACATAACATGAATCTTTACAGCCTCTTAAATGGCAGGACCAATGCGGTCATGAGGGAAATCACTGCAGCTAAGAATGATGGTGCAAGATACCCTGAACAGATATTTATGAAGATGTGGATGCTTATACACGGTGCTGCCTGCATGACTATTACAGGTGATTATGATTTAACAAGTATTCAGACCCGCATGCAGTTAGAAGATGCATACAAGGCATTTACAAGGTAGTGATGAAATGGATAAAGATTTAATTACGATAATAAATGAAAAATATCAGGATCTAAGTAAGGGCCAGAAAAACATTGCAGCTTTTATCACAGACAATTTTTCTTCAGCGGTATTTATGAATGCGGCAAAAATCGGGGAGGCTGTGGGCGTAAGTGAATCATCTGTTGTAAGATTTGCAACTGCGTTGGGATATTCAGGCTTTCCGGAATTTTCAAAGGCTTTGGAGGCATATTATAAGTCAAATAATGATAAAATATCCAAAATCAACATTGACTATTCCAATTCTTCGAAATCAGATCTTTTGAATTCTGTTTTAAGAGCTGATATGGAAAAGATTGCCGATACATTGGCAAATATTGATGTGGCATCCTTTGAACTTGCAAGTGACATTATTATTAATGCAAAAAAGGTTTATGTGGTGGGACTTCGTACCTGCGAACCCTTGGCGGAATTCCTGGCATTTTATCTGAATATGATTCGCCCGGATGTTGTTTTACTTAAGTCCACATCGGCTACGGAAATGTTTGAACAAATGATAAGAATCGATGAAAAGGATTGCATAATAGGAATCAGCTTTCCAAGATATTCAATGCGAACCCTGAAGGCCATGGAGTTTGCTAATGACAGAAATGCCAAGGTAATAACACTTACCGATTCAGCCCATTCACCGATGAATTTATATTCTTCCTGTAATCTTCTGGCAAGAAGTGATATGGTTTCCATTGTGGATTCGCTGGTGGCTCCTCTAAGCGTAATCAATGCACTTGTAATTGAACTTTGCCTCAAAAAGTCCAAAGAAGTCAGAAAGAATCTTGAAACTTTGGAACATGTTTGGAGCAATTATCAGATATACTTAAACGATGAAATAAATTTTATCGATGATGAACCTATATTAAATTATTCTTTGAATAAAGAAAACGGGGACAATCAATGAAGGTTTTCGTTATTGGCGGCGGAGCCGCCGGTATGATGGCGGCAGTTCGTGCCGGAGAACTGGGGAACGAAGTGGTTCTCTTTGAAAAAAACGAAAAATTGGGCAAAAAAATATACATAACCGGTAAAGGACGTTGTAATGTTACAAACGGTGCCGAAACGGAGGCTTTGTTTAAGAACATAAACAGAAATCCAAAGTTTATGTACAGTGCCATTTATAATTTTGACAATACCGGTGTTATGTCTTTTTTTGAAGAAAACGGATGTCCGCTGAAAAGCGAAAGAGGAGAAAGAATATTTCCTGTATCAGATCATGCCTCGGATATTATTAAAGCGCTTGTAAAGGCACTGGACAGAGCAAATGTGGATATAAGGCTTAATACAGAAGTAAAAGAACTGCTCATTCAGGACGGAATTTGCAATGGCGTGATTCTTTCTAACGGACAAAAACTTTTTTCGGATAAGGTAATCGTGGCAACCGGCGGACTTTCGTATCCAACAACCGGTTCCACCGGCGACGGTTATAAATTTGCAAAGAAAGCGGGCCATAGTATTATAGATCCGATTCCTTCCCTTGTTCCGCTTGAAACCGGGGAAACCTGGGTGTTTAAGCTGCAGGGACTGTCACTTAAAAATGTTGAATTAAAATTATTATCAAACGGCAAGTCTGTTTTTTGCGAAACAGGAGAAATGCTTTTTACCCACTTTGGTATTTCGGGACCGTTGGTTCTTTCAGCCAGTTCCTATTTTGCCGACGAGACCAAAAAGAATAAAAATCTTATGATTTCGATTGACTTAAAGCCGGGACTTTCGGAAGAACAGCTTGATAAGCGTATTTTAAGAGACTTTGAAAAGTACACAAATAAGCAGTTTAAGAATTCTTTGGAGGACCTTTTGCCGGGAAAACTGATTCCCGTAATGGTGGAGTTATCGGAAATTAACCCTAACAAGCCGGTTAACGAGGTTACAAGAGAAGAAAGAAAGCGCCTTGTGGGACTGATTAAGGAACTTTATATTACCCCAATAGGCACACGGCCCATAAATGAGGCGATAATTACCAAGGGTGGAGTGAATGTTAAGGAAATTAACGCTTCAACCATGGAATCCAAAATTATAAATAATTTATATTTTGCGGGTGAAGTACTTGATGTGGATGCAATGACCGGAGGATTTAATCTTCAGATTGCATGGTCAACAGGGTACCTGGCCGGCGAATGCATTTAGGAGGATATGATGAGTTTTCAGATAGCTATAGACGGACCTGCGGGAGCAGGAAAAAGCACAATTGCAAAGGCTGTATCCAAGGCCTTGGAGTTTATTTATGTGGACACGGGAGCAATGTATCGGGCTATTGGTTTATGCTGCCTTAAGAATAATGTGGACATAAACGATGAACAGGCGGTAACAGAGTGTGCTAAGTCTTCGGAGGTTTCAATTGCATATATTGACGGCGAACAGGCCGTAATACTTAATGGCGAAAATGTGAATAAAGAAATCAGAACACAGGAGGTATCAAATACCGCATCGGTGGTTTCTGCTTATAAACTTGTAAGAGAAAAGCTTGTTTCTTTGCAGCAGGAGCTTGCAAATACAACCAATGTTGTTATGGACGGAAGAGATATTGCTTCCTGTGTGCTTCCAAATGCTGATGTAAAAATATATCTTGATGCAAGTGTTGAAGTACGTGCAAAAAGGCGCTATGACGAACTTGTTGCAAAGGGTGAAAGTGCAGACTTAAAAAGCATAGAAGAAGAGGTTAAGGACCGTGACTACAGGGATATGAACAGAGAAAATTCTCCCCTTGTAAGAGTGCCTGAAGCAACACATATTGACAGTTCTTTTATGACCATACAGGAAGTAACTGACTTAATCGTAAATGAAGCAAAGGAAAGAATGCATGAGTAGGGAAGTTATTCTTTGCGAAAATGCCGGCTTTTGCTTTGGGGCGAATCGGGGCTATAATGCGGTGGAAGAGGCTCTTACCGAGGGAAAAAACATATATACTTTCGGTCCGATACTCAATAATTCCTTTTTGGTGGAGGAATTTGAAAAAAGAGGTGCCAAGGTTGTTGAGGATATTAATGAATTTGCAAATCTTCCAAAGGGAAAAATAATTATCAGATCCCACGGGGTGCCTAAAAGCACTTATGAAGCCCTTTTGGCCACAGGATTCGAGGTTTTTGATGCCACATGCCCGTTTGTTAAAAGAATCCACAGAATAGTGGAAAAAGAAAGCGAAGCAGGAAGTACAATTGTGGTAATAGGAAATCCTGTTCATCCCGAGGTAATAGGTATAGTCGGCTGGTCAAAAACACCTGCTATCGTAATAGAGAACATAGAGGATGCAGGGAAGGTTTCTTTTGATGTAAATACAAAAATCTGTATTGTAGCGCAAACAACCTTTAATCGCAAGAAATTTCAAGAATTAGTTGAAATATTTATAAAAAGAAGTTACAATATGAGTGTTATGAATACAATTTGCGATGCGACTAACGTGAGGCAGACAGAAGCGGAAGAATTATCCAAAAAGGCTGCTCTTATGATAGTAATCGGGGATAAGCACAGTTCTAACAGCAAAAAACTATTTGAAATTTGTAAAGCAAATTGTACTGACACATACTTTATACAGGAACTTAATGATATCGTTGGTCGTCTTCCGAAGGTATCGGGTCTTGTAGGTATTACAGCCGGGGCTTCTACCCCAAAATATATTATTGAGGAGGTTCAAAATTATGTCAGAAATGAGTTTTGAACAGATGCTTGAAGCATCATTAAAGACAATACATACGGGAGAGGTTGTAGAAGGTACTGTAATCGATGTAAAACCCAATGAGATTATTCTTAACATCGGATATAAGTCTGACGGTGTTCTTACAAAGAACGAATATACAAATGACTCCAGTGTGGATCTTACCGAGGCAGTAAAGGTAGGAGATACTTTAGAAGTTAAGGTAGTAAGAGTTAATGACGGAGACGGTCAGGTTCTTTTATCTTACAAGAGACTTGCTGCAGACAGAGGCTCTAAGAGACTTGAGGAAGCTTTTGAAAGCCAGGAAATCTTAAAGGCAAAGGTTTCACAGATTCTTGACGGCGGCGTTTGCGTTGTTGTTGAAGAAGTTCGTGTATTCATTCCCGCAAGCCTTGTTTCAGATACCTTTGAAAAGGATTTATCCAAGTACTCAGGTCAGGAAATCGAATTCGTTATTCGTGAATACAATCCCAAGAAGCGTCGCTTCATCGGTGATCGTAAGTCTATCCTTCTTTCCAGAAAGGCAGCTGCTCAGGAGAAGCTTCTTTCAACAGTTAAGGAAGGCGATGTGGTTGAAGGTGTTGTAAAGAATGTTACAGACTTCGGCGTATTCATCGACTTAGGCGGAATTGACGGCTTACTTCACATCTCAGAAATGAGCTGGGGAAGAGTTGAGAATCCTAAGAAGAACTACAAGGTTGGCGACAAGCTTAATGTTCTTATTAAGGTTATTTCAGATAACAAGATTGCATTATCATTAAAATTCAATGATACAAATCCCTGGCTTGATGCTGATAAGAAATATGCAGTTGGAACAGAAGTTACCGGTAAGGTAATGAGAATGGCAGACTTCGGTGCTTTCGTAGAACTTGAGTCAGGCATTGATGCATTACTTCATGTTTCTCAGATTTCTAAGGATCACATCGAAAAGCCTTCAGATGTATTAAAGGTTGGCGATGAAGTTACAGCTAAGGTTGTAGACTTTAACCTTGAAGAGAAGAGAGTAAGCATTTCAATTAAGGCTTTAACAGCTCCTGAAGAAGTTAAGGAAGAAGACGATGCTGAGGTTGCAAGTGTTGATATCGATGCTGTAATCGCAAGCGAATCAGAAGAAGCTTAATTAATTAATCGTTATATGCTCTGAATTATAATTAATGGGTAGTCGAAAGACTGCCCATTATTTTTTTAGGGGAGAAATATCATGGCATTTGATTATGAATACTTAAAGAAGGCTGTTTATGATTTAACTAAGATTGACTTAAATGCTTACAAGGAAAAGCAGATGAAACGTCGTATCGATACACTTATCGAGAAGAGCGGTGTGGAAGGATATGATAAATATGTTTCACTTCTTAAAACAAACAGGGAAGTGTTTGAAGAATTTGTAAGTTACTTAACCATAAATGTTTCTGAGTTTTACAGAAATCCCGATCAGTGGGCGCTTATGGACAAGGAAATTTTCCCCGATCTTATTTCAAAGTTCGGCAAGAACTTGAAAATCTGGAGCGCAGCCTGCTCCACGGGAGATGAGCCTTATTCGCTGGTTATGGCGTTGTCCAAATATGTTCCTCTTAATCAGATAAAGATTTTTGCCACCGACATTGATAAGCAAATTCTTGCTAAGGCAAAAATCGGCTTATACAATGCAAAGAGCATTGAAAATGTTCCGGAGGAATTCAAGAAGAAATATTTTACCGAAATCGGCGGATCCTATAAGATTTCCGACGAAATTAAGGCTCGTGTGGAATTTAAGCAGCATAATCTTTTGAAGGATCCTTATCCTACCGACTGCAATATGATTGTTTGCAGAAACGTTCTTATTTACTTCACTGAAGAAGCAAAGGATGAGGTTTTCAGAAAATTTGCAGGAAGCTTAAAAAAGAACGGTATGCTCTTTATCGGAAGTACAGAACAGATTATTAACTATAAAGAAATGGGTTATACAAGAAGAAATTCGTTTTATTATGAAAAGCCCTGATAAGATAATAAAAGCCATGCACTCGATTGCATGGCTTTTTTTTGTTATTCGGTTGTTCTATTTGCAGTCTGCCATGTGATTTATTACATGGGATGCGTAATTATTAAACAGCTCTCTGTCTGTTTTTCTTTCGTCAGTTAACTCAAAGAAAAATTCTTTGGCTTCATAGGTTCGCTTAAAGAAAGGAGTTACAAGCATATCCCATTCGGGAAGAAATCTTGCGCTTTTTCTGGTGTAGCAATTATTGGCTTTGGCCTGTTCTCTGTGGGCCTTGTCCACAAATGCTGCAACAGACTTATGAAGGGCCACATCCTCGGCGGGAAGATAGTAATAGTCCTTATGATTTGCATAGAAATATTTCATTTCTTCTTCATACAGAGGAACCTTAAGCATACCCTGACTTCCGCCTGCTGAAAAATAGCATTTATCAGCCATAAATGAAATAGGTGTTATAAGTTCTGACGGAAGTGTCATAACCATCATCAGCTCTACACGACTGTTTCCGGCTTCATCATTGTATTGGTTGGCGGAAACCTTTGTTACGATGAGTTTTTTGTTAAAAAGGTCACAATATGAAAGAATCGGAAGAATTAAGAGCATTCCTTTTAAGTCTTCAAAATTATGAAGTAAAAGAATGGATTTTTTGTCTTCATCCTTGCTTTGTACATATTCATGATAAACTCCGATAAGATCCCCACCGGAATATTTATCCTCTCTGTCTATTTTAAGAAAGGCTTCGATTGTCTTCTGCTTGCAGTTTTCAAGCTTTAAGAAATTTTTGTATTTTTGAATACGCTTATATATATCAATTCCCTGGAATCTGTCAAAATCACAGGATACATTGAACTCTTTGCACTTGGCAATAAGATAAGGAATATCAAAGTTGTTTCCGTTAAAATGAACGAGAAAGCCAAAATCCTTTGAAAAATCACTGAAATCCGAGAGCAAAGAAGCTTCATCGGAATAATTTTCCGCAAAGAACTGTTTTGTCTTAAAACCGTTATCGTAATACATACAGCCTATGAGATAAAGCTTTGAGGTTTTAGCGGTAAAACCTGTGGTTTCTATATCGATAAACAATAAATTATTTAAGTCGGATATGGTTTCCAAATCATAAAAGACTCTTGTGTCATTTATTTGTCCGTCAATTATTGACATATAAGTTTCCTCATTTCTTTTAAGGTAAATTTCGCACAAAAATATATTATCATTTTGGTTAAATGTGGGCAAGAAAAAGTGGTCTTATTTTTTTGACAGTAGGGTCATATTAGAGTATATTTATACTTAAGGTTTATTAAAAACTATATTGAGAGGGTTGGTTAACAAAATATGGCAAGACTTACGTTTGGTGGTGGAATTCACCCCTTTGACGGCAAAGAAATGTCTAAGGATATTCCCATAAAAGCGGTATATCCTGTAAGTGATCTGGTATATCCCTTATCCCAGCATATAGGTGCCCCCGCAAAGCCTGTTGTTTCAAAGGGCGACAGAGTTTTAGCAGGTCAGCTTATTGCTGAAGCCGAAGGGTTTGTATCATCACCGATATATTCATCCGTATCAGGTACTGTAAAAGCGATTGAGGAAAGACGTGTTGCCACCGGTAACGGTGTAATGTCAATCGTAATTGAAAATGACGGTCTTTATGAAGAGGCAGAGCCTTTTCCTGTAAAGCCTCTTGAGGAAATGACTTCCGAGGAAATCATTGCAAGAGTAAGAGAGGCAGGAATAGTGGGAATGGGTGGTGCCGGTTTCCCTACACATGTAAAAATGTCTGTTAAGGAGCCTGCTAAAATTGACTATGTAATAGTTAACGGAGCAGAATGTGAACCTTATCTTACCAGTGACTACAGAAAGATGATTGAAGAACCTGAGAAGCTCATTGAAGGTTTGAAGGTTTATCTTAAATTGTTCCCTTATTCTTTAGGAATAATTGCAATCGAAGACAACAAGCCGGACTGTGTGAAAATATTCAAGGCGCTTACAAAAGATGAGCCAAGAATTACGGTTAAGGCTCTTATTACAAAATATCCTCAGGGTTCTGAAAGACAGCTTATATATGCAACCACCGGAAGAGCAATCAATTCGAAGCTTCTTCCTGCGGATGTGGGCTGTGTTGTTAACAACGTGGATACCATTATGTCGGTGCGAAGAGCTGTTTACGAAGGTAAGCCTCTTATGCACAGAATAGTAACCGTAACAGGTAACTGCATTAAGAATCCGAGAAACTTTGATGTTTTAATCGGAACCATGTATGAGGACCTTGTTCCCGAAGCCGGTGGCTTCAAAAAGGAACCGGTTAAAATCGTATCAGGTGGTCCTATGATGGGCTTCTGCCTGTTTGATTTACAGGTTCCCGTAACAAAGACTGCATCGGCTCTTTTGTGCCTCTCAAACGATGACATAAGCCGTATGGAGCCTTCATCCTGTATTAATTGCGGCAAATGTGTTGAGGTGTGTCCCAGCCGTCTTGTTCCCAAGTCTTTATCGGATCATGCCGCAAACTTTAATGAAGAGGCATATCTTGAAGAGCACGGACTTGAATGTGTTGAATGTGGATGTTGCAGCTTTATCTGCCCTGCAAAGAGACCTCTTTGTCAGAACATTAAATCAATGCGCAAGATGTGTCTTGCCAAGAAAAAAAAGTAGGAGGTAAGAACTTTGGGTAAATTAAAAAATGTTTCATCTAACCCGCATATTCGTTCAAAAGTGACTACCTCCAGCATTATGTTCTGCGTGATAGTTGCATTGTTGCCTGCTGCAGGTTACGGTGTGTTTCATTTCGGCCTTAATGCGCTGATGCTTATGGGTGTAACCGTAGCAAGTGCCTGCGCATTTGAATTTTTATTTGATTTAATTACAAAGAAGAAAAATACTCTTGGTGATTTTTCTGCCATAGTAACAGGTCTTCTTCTTGCACTTAACCTTCCGCCTAGAGCTCCCTGGTGGATTGCGGTAATCGGTGCATTTTTTGCCATTGTTGTGGTTAAAATGCTTTTCGGTGGTATCGGTCAGAACTTTATGAACCCCGCACTTGGTGCAAGATGCTTTTTGCTCATATCATTTGCATCGATTATGACTGATTTCAACATTGACGGTGTTTCAACACCCACTCCTCTGGCTTTACTTAAGGCAGGAGAGCAGGTTGATATTGTTGCAATGGCAAGAGGTAATATTGCGGGAACAATCGGTGAAGTAAGTGTTATAGCAATTCTTATCGGTGCCGCAATCCTGATTCTTTTCGGCGTTATCGATATTATTATTCCGGGAACCTATCTTTGTGTGTTTGTTTTATGTATTGGCCTTTTTGGCGGACATGGCTTTGATGCTACATACATCGCAGCCCACCTTTCAGGCGGCGGCCTTATGCTTGGTGCGTTCTTTATGGCCACGGATTATACTACCAGACCCATTACAAAGTCCGGTCAGTTTATGTTCGGCATTCTTTTAGGAGTGTTGACTGCGGTTTTCCGTATTTTCGGACCGGCTGCAGAAGGTGTTTCCTACGCAATCATAATCGGAAACCTTTGTGTTCCGCTTATTGATAAGATTTCACGTCCCAGATTTTTCGGAAAGGGGGCAGTGAAGAATGCATAATGAAGAAAATGAAGTAACTGAAGTTACAGAATCAAAGAAAAAGAATTCGGTTGATAGAAAAGAAATAATCGAATTCATCAAGAACACAGTAATTATGGTTCTTATTGCACTTGTTGCGGGAGGAATTCTTGGCTTCGTATACGAAGTAACCAAGGATCCCATTGCAAAAATGGCCTTTGAGGAAAAACAAAAAGCCAATAAAAAGGTATTCCTGTCAGCCGATCATTTTGAAGACCTTCCTCTGATTGATGAAACTTCATATACAGCTTTTAAGGCAGCATATCCAAATGCTGATATAACCGCTGTTATTAAGGCACTTGGAAATGACGGATCTGAACTTGGATATGTACTTGAAGCCACATCCCATAAGGGCTACGGCGGAGATATAGTATTTGCTGTAGGTATTACCAATGAGGGCATGTTAAACGGTATATCAATAATTGATATTTCCGAAACCGCAGGCCTTGGAATGAGAGCCGATGAGGTTCTTACACCGCAGTTTGCAAATAAAGAAGCATTACATTTTGAGGTGGTTAAGACCGGCGCCATAGAGGCTAATCAGATTGATGCCATATCCAGTGCCACCATCACTTCAAAAGCTGTTACTGACGGTGTCAATGCGGCTATTGAGTATTTTGAAATGTTTTTGACAGGAGGTGTGGGAAATGAATCATGAAATAGATGAAAAAGAATCCTTAATCACTGAATTGTCAGAGCGAATTTCAAACGGTGTTTTGAAAGAAAACCCCACATTTGTCCTTTTGCTGGGAATGTGTCCCACACTTGCGGTAACAACAAGCAGTATTAACGGTCTTGGTATGGGTGTGACCACCATGGTGGTTCTTGCATTAAGTAATCTGTTTATATCATTGCTAAGAAAAGTAATTCCCAACAAGATTCGTATTCCAGCATTTATTGTTATTATTGCGTCCTTTGTAACAATTGTGGAATTATTGTTAAATGCTTATATTCCGTCCCTTTATAAGGCTCTTGGGCTGTATATTCCCCTTATAGTAGTTAACTGTATTATTTTGGGAAGAGCAGAAGCATATGCATATTCACATACTCCGCTTTTGTCACTTTTTGATGGTATCGGTATGGGTATGGGCTTTACCCTTGCACTTACAATAATCGGCTCTGTAAGAGAACTGATCGGAGCCGGCAGTGTATTTAATGTACGTGTTATGCCCACGGGTTATATTCCCGTCAGCATCTTTATTATGGCTCCCGGTGCTTTCTTTGTACTGGCAATACTTACCGCCATACAGAATAAAGTCAAGGAAATCGGCGAAAGAAACGGTAAGGATATGTCAAAGATTCAGTCAGGCTGCGGCGGAAACTGCTTAAGCTGTGACAAGGAATGTAAGGTTGTTCTTGATAAGCCGATGGAAGACAGTGAAGAAGCAATTGACACTGCCGAACCTGCAAATGATGTTTCAGAGGTTCAGACTCCGGTTAAAGAAGAAACTGTAGAAAGCATCGTTAAAGAAGCTCCTGTTAAGGAAATTAAAACAGAAGAAGTTAAGCCTGAACCTGTTGCTGAAACCGTAATCGAAAACAGTGCAGATGAAGCTGCTCCTTTGGAGGAAAATTCAGCTGAAAAGATTTCAAAAACCGAAAAACTTCCGGAAGAGGCTCCAAAGAAACCCAAAAAGTCTGTTAAGAAAAAGGTCGAGAAGCCTGAAGCAACGGAAGAAATAAAAGAGCCGGTTAAAAAGGTTGAAGAAAAGCCTGAAACAGTTGAACCGTCCGAAATTAAAACGGAAACGGCTGCTGAAGAAAAGCCCGAAGCTACGGATGATGAACTTGAATTAATAGATTTTTCCGATTACAGAAAAGCCATTCAGAAGAGCGCACCAACAGGAAAGAAGCCTGTAAGGAAGCGTGCTTCCATGGAAAAGGCTCAGGCCATGTTAAATAAGGCGGAAGGAAAGAAGGAGGAGCAGAATGATTAAGTCACTGATTTTATTATCACTTAGTTCAGCGCTTATAAATAACGTAGTACTTAGCCAGTTCCTCGGCCTTTGTCCCTTCCTTGGGGTATCCAAAAAGGTTAAGACAGCAGCCGGTATGGGTGCTGCGGTTATATTTGTAATTACCCTTTCAAGTATTGTTACCGGACTTATTTATAAGTTTATCCTTGTAAAAAACGGAATTACTTTCCTTAAGACGATAGTGTTCATCCTTGTTATAGCTGCACTTGTTCAGTTTGTTGAAATGTTCTTAAAACGTTTCATGAAGACTCTGTATCAGGCACTTGGTGTGTACTTGCCTCTTATTACAACAAACTGCGCAGTTCTTGGTATTGCAATTACAAATGTGCAGAAGGAATACTCTTTACTTGAGGGAACCGTTAATGGTTTTGCCACCAGCGTAGGCTTTACAATTTCCATTGTAATCCTTGCCGGTATCAGAGAAAGAATGCAGTACAACGATATACCTAAAGCCTTCAGAGGTATGTCTATAGTTCTTGTTTCCGCAGGACTTATGGCCATTGCCTTCTGTGGTTTCTCAGGCTTACTGTAGGAGGGATTGCAAATGAACTATTCAGGAATCGTAACTGCGATAATTATAATGGTTGTTCTTGGCCTCTTTGTAGGTCTGTTCCTTGGTGTTGCGGGAATTGTATTTAAGGTTAAGGTAAATGAAAAGGAAGAAGCCGTTCTTGCTGCTCTTCCCGGAAATAACTGCGGTGGTTGTGGCTTCCCCGGATGTGCGGGACTTGCTGCAGCCATTGCAAAGGGTGAAGCGCCTGTTAATCAGTGCCCTGTCGGTGGCGAAAAGGTTGCCGACAATATTGCGGCAATAATGGGAACTGCATCCGAAAAAACGGAAAGAATGGTGGCCTTTGTGGCTTGTAAAGCCCATTGTGAGGACATTACATTGGACTATGATTACTATGGAGTGGAAGACTGCAGAATGTTAAGTTTTGTTCCAAACGGCGGTCCAAAATCCTGTAATGATGGTTGCTTAGGCTATGGCAGCTGCGTAAAGGCCTGCCCTTTTGATGCTATCCATGTTGAGGATGGTGTTGCTAAAGTTGACAGAGATAAGTGTAAAGCTTGTGGTAAGTGTGTAGCGGTATGTCCCAAGCATCTTATTTCACTTGTTCCCGCATCTGCAAAGTATACTGTTTCCTGCTCGTCAAAACAAAAAGGTGTGGTTACCACAAAGCAGTGTAAGGTTGGCTGTATCGGTTGCAGTTTATGTGCAAGAAACTGTCCAAACGGAGCGGTAAAGGTAGAAAACTTTAATGCCACAATAGATTATTCACTTTGTAAAAACTGCGGTATCTGCGCAGAAAAGTGTCCCAGAAAAACCATTGAAAGTCAGTATTAGTTTTTTGTATGAAATTATACGATGATTACGAAGAAATAAATAAAAGAGACAAGACAACAAAGGCTGCAATATTGATTATTGGAGCTTTTGTTTCTGTTATCCTTTTTGCTGTAATTGCAAATTACGACAGATTGAGCAATAGGACACAGACACAGGTTTCTTCAGTTTCTGTCAGTGTGATTCCGGAAAGCCCTGTGGATGAAAGCGCTTCTTCGTATATTTCAAGCGGACTGCATGTATCTGACCTTAATTTTTATGAGGATTTTAAGAGTGAAATTTCTGATTCAACTGTATCCGCAGAGGAAGAAGAGATTCCGGAGGAAGAACCGGATGAGTCCACAGATGGCAGACATACATTGATTACAAATGATGACTACACCACGGAATGGGTTCCAATAAGCCAGTACATAAGTAAAAACGAGTATGATTTTACGAATCTTTATAATCAGTCCGGCAAAATGAAATATTTTGAAAACGGCAAATGTACAAGCTATCTTGGGGTAGATATATCAAAAAATCTTGCATATGTGGATTTTAATAAGCTAAAAAAAGACGGATTTTCCTTTGTTCTTATAAGGTTAGGCTCAAGAGGTTATCAAAGCGGACAGCTGGTGCTTGATGAGTATTTTAAGGACAATATAAAAAGAGCATCGGATGCAGGTCTCAATATTGGAATTATATTTGTTTCCCAGGCTGTAACAAAAGAAGAGGCTATTGAGGAGGTTAATTTCATAAAAGAAAATATAGGGGATTACAGCATTACCTACCCTGTGGCTTTTTCAATGGATGCTCCAAAATCAGAGAAAGCAAGAGCAGATAAGCTCTCGAAGAATGACAGAACCACAGTAGCTATGGCTTTTTTGGACGCTGTTTCGGAAAATAAAATGGTTGCCTGCGTCTATGGCACAAAAAAGTGGCTCTTAAAAGATATAGATCTTGCAAAAGTTTCGGAAAAATATGATGTAATATATTCGGAACAGAATGTGGATCTTCCGGATTTTCCTTATGAATTCGGAATGTGGAACTATTCTTCAAAGGGAACGGCAGACGGTATTTCCGGCGCTGCCTCGTTACTTATAAGCTTTGAAGATTATTCCTTAAAGTGATGGCCGAAGATTAATGATTTTTTCGGAAATCGGAACTTTACTGTAAATATCCGCATATTCCTTGTTGCTTATATCATCAAGGTAATTTTGCATAAATTCCTTATCAAAACCATTTCTATTAAGTATGTCAGCCGCCTTGTTATATGCAATGGCGGCTTCTTTTTCGGTTCTGTATACGCCTATTACATAGTTAGAGCGAAGATGTATTGTTGCCTTATAATACTTTTTGAGTTTCTTCTCCGTTACGGTTACACCGAAATATCTGTTTATAATTTTTATGTTTTCTCTTCTGAAATCCAAAGCATCGGAATTTACGAATATGAAATCTCTGCCCTCAACAGAAAAATTTCTTATTCCAAACCGCTCTTTTATGGAAGTCTGCATACCGTATTCGGAAACAAAGAAATGATTCCCGCGACACATGATTTTGTGCTGGGAAAAATAAAACAAATCGTCTATATCAAATTTAAGTTCATCAAAGGGAGAGTAAAAATAACTGAAATCACGTTTTCTTATGTAGATGGGGTTTGAAAAATAAATATGATTGTCCCTTAGATTAACAAGGGAGATGTATTTATCGAATTTAATGGGGTAGGAATCAAGAAAATTGTAGCAGGAATAGAAGGTATCCTCTAAAATCTTTTTTGCAAGGGAGTAGGCGGCAGAGGCCTGAATCTCATTGTCATAGCTTCCAAGGCTTATATGCTTGTTGTCAATGGTAATTGATGCTCTGAAGTTTTTTTCGCCGTTTTTCAAATTATCAATATATACGCCAGGTAACATAGTGCTCCTCCCATATAATAAAATAACATAAATTTGTACCCTTTTCTATTGAACTTATATGAAAATTCGGTTATCTTTAAGGAAGTTTAATATAATAAGGAGATTTATAATGTTTTATAGAAGTACAAGAGATAATTCAGTTAAATTAACAGCATCCGAGGCTATTTTACAGGGCCTTTCAGAGGACGGCGGCTTATTTGTTCCCAGTGAATTTCCCAAGCTTTCAAAGTCTTTGGAAGAAATCAGTCACATGGATTACAAAGAAACCGCATATATTGTAATGAAGGATTTCCTTTCCGATTTTACTGAGGAGGAACTTAAGAACTGTATCGAAAATGCATATGATTCAAAGTTTGATACAGAAGAGATAGCTCCCCTTGTAGAAGCCGAAGGAACCTATTATCTTGAACTTTTCCATGGTAAGACCATTGCTTTTAAGGACATGGCTTTATCAATTCTTCCTCACCTTCTTACAACTGCAGCAAAGAAGAACAATTCCGATAAGGAAATCGTTATTCTTACGGCAACAAGCGGTGACACCGGTAAGGCTGCACTTGCAGGCTTTGCGGGGGTACCCGGAACAAGAATCATTGTTTTCTATCCCAAGGGAGGTGTTTCAAAGGTTCAGGAACTTCAGATGGTTACTCAGAAGGAAGCTAACACAAAGGTTATCGGTGTTCGCGGAAACTTTGATGACTGCCAGTCTAAGGTTAAGGAACTTTTCAATGACAAAGAGTTAAAAGAAAAGATGGCAAAGGCAGGCTTCCAGTTCTCAAGTGCCAACTCAATTAACATCGGACGTCTTGTTCCTCAGATAGCTTATTATGTATATGCTTACGGAAAACTTCTTGAAGAAGGCAGAATCAAGGACGGAGAGAAAATTAACATCTGTGTTCCCACCGGTAACTTTGGTAACATTCTTGCCGCTTTCTATGCTTACAATATGGGACTTCCCGTTAACAAACTTATCTGTGCTTCAAACGATAACAAGGTATTGTTTGATTTCTTTAAGGAAGGTACCTACGACAAGAACCGTGAATTCATACTTACGGATTCACCCTCAATGGATATCCTTATTTCATCAAACCTTGAAAGACTTATCTACCTTGCTGTAGGTTGTGATTCCGAAAAGAATAAAGAACTCATGGACAGCTTAAAATCCACAGGTGTTTATTCCATAAAGGATGATTTTTCAAAATTAAGCGATCTGTTTGTGGGTGAGTATGCAGACTGGAATGATTGCAGTAAGAAGATTCATGACCTTTATACCAATACAGGTTATGTTATTGATACACATACCGCTGTAGCAGCGGCTTCATACGATAAATATGTTAAGAGCACCGGAGATAATACAAAGACAGTCATTGCGTCAACCGCAAGTCCTTACAAGTTCTCACGCTCTGTTATGAAGGCAATCGATCCTCAATATGAAAAGGAAGAAGACTTCAAACTTATCGATATTCTTTGCAAGACTGCAAATGTTGATATTCCTGCTGCAATTGACGAAATCAGAACAGCACCGATTGTTCACGACACAGTATGCGATATTGATAAGATGAAAGATCTTGTTATGGAAAATATGGGTTTATAGGAAGTAGCAGGGGTAGAACGTGAAATCAAAAAAGCACATTCTTATTGTTGATGATGTAACTACAAACCTAAAATGCCTCGGGGAAATTTTAAGGGATGATTATGCGGTTTCCATGGCAAAATCCGGCGAACAGGCTCTTTCAATGCTTGAAAAAGCAAAGCCCGATCTTATTCTTATGGATGTTAAGATGCCAGGAATGGATGGCTATGAAACCTATGAAAACATCAAAAAGGTTAAGGGATTTTCTGAACTTCCGGCCATATTTCTTACAGCTGACACAGAGACCGACAGCGAGTTAAAAAGCTTCAGGGTAGGTGCCTGTGACTTCATTAGAAAGCCCTATGAACCTGAAGTACTTAAGGGACGTGTTGAACGTGTCCTGATTCAGGAAGAGCGAAATAAAGCCATAAGAGAAGCTGCAAGTAAAGATCCTCTTACCGGACTTTGGAACAGAAACTATCTTATGAGCGAGTTTTCAAAGCTTTCAGATGATACAGTAGGAACCTTTATGATTCTTGATCTTGACAATTTCAAGGGTATCAACGATACCTACGGACATGTTGCAGGTGATGCTGCTTTAGTGGCATTTGCAAAGACTTTGTCGGGTTTTGTTCATAAGGACGATATAGTTGCAAGAATCGGCGGCGATGAATTTGCTGTATATCTTCGTGACTGTTACGGTAAAGAACTTCTTTCAGACAGAATAGCAAACCTTATTGAACAGGTGGAAAAAGAACTGTCGGTTATTAAGAAGGACGACAGTGAAAGCTCTGTTTCAGTGGGAATTTCGGCATATCCTTTTGACGGAAAGACCTTTGTTGAATTATATAATAACGCTGATAAGGCTCTTTATTATGTAAAGAACAATGGAAAATCCGGTTTCCATTTCTATGATGCCAAGGAAAAATATTCCATTGGCGAAAGAGAAAATTCCGAAGTAATAGATTTATCTGAACTAAGACCTTTCATAGAGGAGAAGAAGCAGGCCGAGGGCCCCTTCGAAGTGGAGTATAACAGTTTTAAGAATATATACAGATTTTTAAGAAGATATGCTCTTCGTGCAGGAATAAAGATTCAGCTTCTTTTGTTTACATTAAAGGATTTGTCCATTACGGATGAAAGTGTTCCTGCAGATACGGAAGCGCTTATGAAAATTCTTGATTCCTGTATAAAAGAATCCTTACGAAAAAATGATGTGTCCGCAAGATACACCAGAATTCAGCAGCTGGTTATTTTAATGGATGTGGACGATGTTCACAGGCAGAATGTTGTAAACAGAATTTTGTCCGTTTGGCACGAAAAGAATACCAATCAGAGCGTTTTGCTTAAATATGATATAGAAGAGATTTCAAAAGAATCGGAGAGTTAGAATGGTTGCGGTTACATTAGTTATATTTGGTTATGGTGTTTATTTAATCTATTCATGCATCCAGATGAAAAACACCGGGGAAATACCTAAAATGATGATTAATAATAAGATTAATCTCGAAAGGGCAAAGGACATTCCCGGATACATCAATTATATGTATGTCAGAACAATTGTGTTCGGTATTATCATATGTATTATCAGCGCAATACTTATTGCTGCGGAGTATGTTACCTTTGATCCGCTGTTTTTGATTATTGTTCAGTTTTTGTATTTTGCAATTATTATTCTTTATACTGTCAGAACAGTAAAAGCGCAAAATAAATTTTTATCATAGGAGGTTTGTTATGACAAACAAAGAATTGTACAGTCATGTAGATCACACTCAGTTAAAGGCTTTTGCCACATGGGAGGATATTGTTAAGCTTTGCGACGAGGCTGTTAAGTACGAAACCGCTTCAGTATGTGTTCCCCCCTGTTATATAAAGAGAATTCATGATAAATACGGTGAATCCGTAAACATTTGTACCGTTATCGGTTTCCCTCTCGGCTATTCTGTTACAGCTGCCAAGGTTTGCGAAGCAAAAGAAGCAATCAAGGACGGCGCATCTGAGGTTGATATGGTTATCAATATCAATGATGCAAAGAATGGTGATTTTGACAAGATTGAAGAGGAAATTAAGACCATTAAGGCAGCCTGCGGTGACAAAATCCTTAAGGTTATTATCGAAACCTGCTATTTAACAGATGAAGAGAAGATTAAGCTTTGCGGATGTGTTACAAGAGCAAAGGCTGATTATATAAAGACATCCACAGGCTTTGGTACCGGCGGCGCTACCTTTGCCGATATTAAGCTTTTTGCGGAAAATGTCGGAAAAGATGTAAAGATTAAGGCTGCAGGCGGCATTCGCACAAGAGATGATATGGAAGAGTTTATGAAGCTTGGCGCCGACAGACTCGGAACATCATCAGCTATATCCATTTTGGAGGCTTAAGATGGGAAATATTATTTCCGAAAGACTGGCTGTTTTAAGAAAGAAAATGGCTGAAAACGGTGTGGCATGGTACTTTTTTACAAGCGATGACTTCCATGCTTCAGAATATATTGCGGACTATTTTAAGATTCGTGAATTTTTCTCCGGCTTTACGGGAGAAAATGCCTTTTTGCTTGTGGGTATGAATGAGGCTCATTTATGGACCGACGGCCGCTTCTTTATACAGGCAGATATTGAACTTAAGGGCTCGGGAATTGAACTTATGAAAATGGGAGAGCCTGAGGTTCCCACCATTGATGAGTTCGTTACAGATCATATTAAGCCCGGCGAAACTCTTTGCTTTGATGGAAGAATGGTTTCCGCAAACTGGGGTAAGAAGCTTGAAAAGGCAGCTAAAGAGGGCGTTACAATCATTTTTGATAAGGACTTGGCAGGTGAGTTATGGACAGAAAGACCGGCTCTTCCTTCAAATCCTCTTATGATTCTTACTGATGATGTTACCGGTGAGAATATTGAAAAAAAGCTTAACCGCATTAAAGATATGGTTAAGGAAAACGGCTGCAGTGCCCACTTTATCGGTTCCCTTGACGACATAGCCTGGATTACAAACATCAGAGGAAAAGATATCGAATGTAATCCTGTTTTCTTATCCTATATGTTTATTACTGAGGATAAGTCCTATATCTTTATGCAGAACAGCGAGCTTGATTCAGCTGTAAAAAAATATTTAACGGATGCAGGCTTTGAAATATGTGATTATGATTCCGTAATCGACTTCCTTGGAAACTTCGAATATAAGGGCAAGGTTCTTTGTGATGAGGGCGGTATCAATTATTCTTCCTACAGGAAGATAAAGGATAAGGCAGAAATAATTAATAAAGCAAATCCTTCAAAGCTTTTTAAGGCCGTTAAAAACGATACAGAGGTTCAGAGATTAAAAGAAGCTTACCTTGAAGACTCTGTCTGTGTTACTAAATTTATTTACTGGCTTAAAAATGCTGTAAAGACAGAAACAGTTACTGAAATGTCTGCAGCAAAATATATTGACGACTTAAGAAGACAGGTTCCGGGATTTCTGGATTTGTCCTTCCCCACAATCAGCGGCTATGCTGATAATGGTGCAATTGTTCACTACGGTGTGACCGAAGAAAGCAACAAAACTCTTGAACAAAGAAGCATGCTTTTGGTGGATTCCGGCGGACAGTATGAAAAGGGTACCACCGATGTTACCAGAACAATTTCTCTTGGTGAAGTAACCGATAAGGAAAAACTCTACTATACAAAGGTTGCAATCGGAATGCTTACACTGGCACGTGCTAAGTTCTTACATGGCTGTACCGGAAGAAACCTTGATATTTTGACAAGAGCTCCTCTTTGGAATATGGGCATTGACTTTAAGCATGGCACAGGCCACGGTGTAGGATACATTCTGAACGTTCATGAAGGCCCCCAGAGCTTCCGCTGGCAGTATATTGAAGGCCTTAAGGAATATGCTTTTGAAAACGGCATGATAACCAGTGATGAGCCCGGAGTGTATTTAACAGGCGAGTTCGGAATCAGAATTGAGAATGTTATTCTTTGTGTCGATGACGAGACCAATTCCTACGGACATTTCCACAGATTTGAGCATTTAACCTATGCACCTCTTGACAGATCCCTTCTTTGTAAGGAGATTATGAGCAGCGAAGAGATTAAGCTTGTTGATGAATATCAGGCCCTTGTATTTGACAAAATGAAGGGGCATTTGACCAAAGAAGAAGAGGAGTGGCTTAGAAAAGAAACCCTTCCCCTTTAATAGTTTGTTATTAATCTTTGGTAAAATTTGAAGAAGTAGTAATTTTTTTTGTTGTCAACATAAAAAAAATAGGCTATTATATTGCGTGGAGTTTCATCATTAATTTGATGTTACAAATAAAACTTAAAGAAAGAGGTATAAAATGGCTATCGATTTAACTAAGTATGGCATTACCGGCACAACAGAAGTTGTTTACAACCCTTCATTCGAAGAACTCTTCGCTGAAGAAACAAAGGCCGGACTTGAAGGCTATGAAGTTGGTCAGGTTACTGAACTTGACACAGTAAACGTTATGACAGGTGTATTCACCGGACGTTCACCTAAAGACAAATACATTGTTATGGATGAGAATTCCAAGGACACTGTATGGTGGACAACAGAAGGCTATAAGAATGACAATCATCCTATGTCAGAGTCTACATGGGCTGCTGTAAAGGATATTGCTAAGAAGGAGCTTTCAAACAAGAGACTTTTCGTAGTTGACGCTTTCTGTGGCGCTAACGCTGATACCCGTATGGCAGTTCGTTTCATCGTTGAGGTTGCTTGGCAGGCTCACTTTGTAAAGAACATGTTCATCATTCCTACAGATGAAGAACTTAAGACCTTCGAGCCTGACTTCGTTGTTTACAACGCTTCAAAGGCTAAGGTTGAAAACTTCGCTGAACTTGGCCTTAACTCAGAAACTTGTGTAGCATTCAATATCACAAGCAGAGAACAGGTTATCGTTAACACATGGTACGGCGGAGAAATGAAGAAGGGTATGTTCTCAATGATGAACTATTACCTTCCTCTTAAGGGTATTGCTTCAATGCACTGCTCAGCTAACTGTGATATGGAAGGTAAGCACACAGCTATCTTCTTTGGTCTTTCAGGAACAGGTAAGACAACACTTTCAACAGATCCTAAGCGTCTCCTTATCGGTGATGACGAGCACGGCTGGGATGACAACGGCGTATTCAACTTCGAAGGTGGTTGCTATGCTAAGGTTATCGGCCTTGACAAGGAATCTGAGCCTGATATCTTCAATGCAATTAAGAGAAACGCTCTTCTTGAGAACGTTACAGTTGCTGCTGATGGAAAGATTGACTTCGACGATAAGAGCGTAACAGAGAATACTCGTGTATCTTATCCTATCGACCACATCACAAATATCGCTTCAAAGGTAAATGGCGTATCTTCAGGTCCTGCTGCAGATAACGTAATCTTCCTTTCAGCTGATGCATTTGGTGTACTTCCTCCTGTATCTATTCTTACTCCTGAACAGACACAGTACTACTTCTTATCAGGTTTCACAGCTAAGTTAGCTGGTACTGAAAGAGGTATCACAGAGCCTACACCTACATTCTCAGCTTGCTTTGGTCAGGCATTCTTAGAGCTTCATCCTACAAAGTACGGTGAAGAACTTGTTAAGAAGATGAACGCTAACGGCGCTAAGGCATACCTTGTAAATACAGGTTGGAACGGAACAGGTAAGCGTATCACTATTAAGGATACTCGTGGTATTATCGATGCTATTCTTAACGGCGATATCAAGACAGCTCCTACAAAGATGATTCCTATCTTCAACTTTGAGGTTCCCACAGCTCTTCCCGGAGTTGATCCTGCAATTCTTGATCCCAGAGATACTTATGCAGATGCTAAGGAATGGGAGACAAAGGCAGTTGATCTTGCACAGAGATTCCAGAAGAACTTCGTTAAGTACACAACTAACGATGCTGGTAAGGCTCTTGTTGCAGCTGGTCCTCAGTTATAATTCAAAGGCTGAATGCTTTTTACCCCGGAAGGTTTCCTTCCGGGGTATTTTTTTGCCTAAGAGAAAGCTTTCTGATATACTTAAGCTTAACTGAAAGGAATAGTTATGAAACAGAATTACAAATTGACAATTGCATATGACGGATCAAGATATTTTGGCTGGGAACATCAGCCAAATACAGATTTAACCATTCAGGGAAAGATAGAAAGCGTTATTGAAAAGATGACGGGAGCTTTTTCTGAGGTTCTCTGCGCGGGAAGAACGGATGCCGGCGTACATGCAAAGGCCATGATTGCCGGGGTTGTCCTTGATACAGATATGTCTGAAACTGAGATTTTTAATTACTTAAACAGATATCTTCCCGATGATATTGTGGTTACGGATGTTAAGGTTGCGGCAGAACGTTTTCATCCAAGGTATAATGCTACAGGTAAAACCTATTGTTACACACTTCATGTAGGCAGGACAAAACCGCTTTTTGACAGAAAGTATGTATATCATCTTGATAAATGCCCGGATGTTTCTTTAATGGAAAAAGCAGCTGAATACCTTATGGGAGAGCATGATTTTGCATCTTTTTGCTCAAACCCCAGAATGAAAAAGTCTACAGTAAGAATTGTCGATTCCATTAAAATCGACAGGAAGGGTGATTATATTAAACTTACATATCACGGAACAGGATTTTTACAGCATATGGTAAGAATTCTTACGGGAACACTTATTGAGGTGGGATTAGGTAAAAGAACACCTGAAAGTATGGTGGATTTGATTAAGGCCAGAGACAGGAAACTTGCCGGTGATACCGCGCCCGCACAGGGCCTTTGTCTTATTGCTGTTGATTATTCATAACTGTTATGGTAAACTAAAGGCAACCTGAGGTGCTCGATTTCTTTAATTTTGAACCTACAGTTACTTTAAACGGGATTCCTATATCCTCATGCGGATGTCAGGCCTCCTTTGCAGTGGAAGGCAGAAGCATGTATGCGGTTACCCACCTAGATGATATCTAGGAGTCAAAAAAAGGAGTCGACATTTCGGGGTTTTTTAAGAGGCGGCGGAAGGCTGCCTTTTTAATGTTTATATAAAGAATATTTATGAAAAAGACATTTAAGATATTAAGCAGTTTTTTTAAGCAGATAAAAGAAGACAATATAACATCATATGCGTCAAGTTGCGCCTTTTTTATTTTTTTGTCTCTAATTCCCATGATAATGCTTCTTTTTGCGGTTTTGCCCTATACACCTGCAGATCCGAAGCTTTTGGCTGACTGGGTGCTTAGGGAATTTCCTGCGGGAACAGGCGAGTTTTTGATATCCATACTGAATGAAGTCTCCAACAGATCCATTGGTATAGTATCGATTACTGCCATAGCTACATTTTGGTCGGCGGGAAAGGGTATTAATTCACTTATTGCGGGCTTCAATGCAATAGATAAAAATGTGGACAGGAGAAACGGTCTTTTAATAAGGCTTGTGGCATCGGTTTATACGCTGCTTTTTTTGGTAGGTGTAATTCTTATGCTGGTGCTTGTGGTTTGCGGTAACCAGATAAACATTTTTATTACCTCTAATTTTTCTGAACTTGATGGTGTAATAGGTGTACTTATGAATTTCAGAACTCTTATTTCAATAGGAGTTTTGTCGATTCTTTTTATGCTTTGTTATTCGCTGCTACCTGTAAAGAAGCATAAGTTCAGGGAACAGCTTCCGGGCGCAATTATATCCGCACTGGCCTGGACCGGCTTTTCCTATCTTTTTTCTTTTTACGTAAATAAATTTAATGCCTTTAGTATGTACGGAAGTCTTACAGCAATTATTATTTTAATGTTCTGGTTGTATGTCTGTATGTATATTTTGTTTCTTGGAGATAACTTAAACAGATATTTCAGCCCTGTAATAAGAGGCATTATGAGTAAGGCTCCGATTTCGGAACTTAAAGGCCAGCTTGAAAGTTTGGAAGAATGATGTTTGATGATTTTTGTTTTGTAAATGCAAAGGAATCCGAAAAGGATGATGTCTTAAATTTTTATCATTCTCTTCTTGGTACAGTAGGTTGTGCCTGGTCGGAGGATTATCCTGCTATTACAGAGATAGAGGATGATATTAAAAGAAACTCTCTTTTTTTGTTAAAGGATAATACCGGAAAGATTGCAGCCACCATATCAATTGATAACGATCCTTTTGTAAAGGCTCTTGAATTCTGGAAGGACCCAAACGGAGCAGAGATTTCAAGGCTTGGCGTGGCCACTGAATTTCAAAACCGCGGTATTGCAAGATATATGATTGAAAGTGTTTCAATGGTTATAAAATCCAGGGGATACAAAAGTGTCAGATACCTTGTTTGTAAGCATAATCAGCCGGCTCTTAATTCCTACAGGAAACTTCAGTTTGAAAAGGTCGGGGAATGCAGACTTTTTGAAGAAGATTTTTTCTGCTACGAGAAATACTTATAAAATATTAATATTCTTTCATTGATAAAAAATCCGTATTTGTGTATTCTTTTTATGGATAAATATGTTTTTAAGGAGAAGATTATGGAACGTATTAATGTGTGGGAAACTTATTCTGCAAAGCAGCTTAAGGAATGTGAAGTAGTTAACAAGGATTACAGAGATTTCCTTGATAACGCAAAAACTGAAAGAGAGTGTGTTAATGTAATTGTTAACATGGTGGAAAAATCAGGCTATGTTGAACTTGAGACAAAGCTTAAGGAAGGCAATGGCTTAAAGAAGGGCGATAAGATTTATGCTGTAAATATGAATAAGGCAATTGCTCTTTTCAACATCGGTGATGATGAATTAAGTAAGGGTATGAATATTTTAGGCGCCCACATTGATTCACCCAGAATTGATGTTAAGTCAAATCCTTTATATGAAAATACAAGTATTGCATATCTGGATACCCATTATTATGGCGGTATTAAGAAGTATCAGTGGGTTGCAACTCCTTTATCACTTCACGGAGTAGTAGTTAAGAAGGATGGAACCACTATTGAAATGGCCATCGGTGAGGATGAGGACGATCCTGTATTCTTTGTATCAGACCTTTTGATTCATCTGGCTGCGGAGCAGCTTGATAAGAAGGCTGCAAAGGTTATTGAGGGCGAAGCTCTTGATATTATTGTTGGTAACAAGCCCTTAGTTGTTAAGGCTAAAAAAGGTGAAGAGGAAAAGAAGGAAAAGGATCCCGTCAAGGCTCTTATCCTTAAAATATTAAAGGATGACTACGGAATGGAAGAGGATGATTTCCTATCAGCCGAGCTTGAAGTTGTTCCTGCAGGAAAGGCAAGAGAAGCAGGCCTTGACCGCAGTATGATTTTAGCCTATGGACAGGATGACAGAGTCTGCGCATTCACATCTCTTTATGCATTCCTTCTTTGTGAGGATGTTAAGAGAACTTCCTGCTGTATTCTTGTGGACAAGGAAGAAATCGGCAGCGTAGGTGCAACCGGTATGTCTTCTTTATGGTTTGAAAATGTTATTGCAGAGCTCATTAATCTCGAAGGTAATTATTCAGAACTTTTGGTTAGAAGATGCCTTGCAAATTCAGATATGCTTTCATCTGATGTTAATGCTGCTTTCGATCCTTCATATGCGAGTGCATTTGAAAAGAACAATGCATCCATGATGGGTTATGGTATGGTATTCTCAAAGTTTACAGGCTCCAGAGGTAAGTCCGGTTCCAACGATTCAAATGCAGAATACCTTGCTTACATAAGAAAAGTTATGGATGATGCTTCCGTTAAATTCCAGCTTGCAGAGCTTGGTAAGGTTGATGTTGGCGGCGGCGGAACAATCGCTTACATTATGGCTAAATATGGTATGAATGTTATCGATGCAGGTGTTGCTGTTCTTAATATGCATGCACCCTACGAAGCAACCAGTAAGGCTGATGTTTATGAAACAATGAGAGGTTATATGGCATTCCTTAACGCACCCGGAATGTAATAAAGATGGATAAGTTACTTAAGTCAGATTACTATTTTGACTTGCCGGAGGAACTTATAGCACAGGATCCTTTATTAAAAAGATCGGATTCAAGGCTTATGGTTCTTGACAGAGAAACCGGAGAGGTTGAACACAGAAATTTTTTCAATATAAAAGAATATCTTAAACCGGGTGACTGCCTTGTTCTTAACAATACAAAGGTTATTCCTGCAAGGCTTTATGGCAAGAGAAAAGATACCGGTGCTGTGATTGAAGTGCTTTTGTTAAAAAGAGTTTCCGGCAATCGCTGGGAAACTCTTGTTAAGCCCGGCAAAAAGGCAAGAATAGGTCAGGTCATTGAATTCGGTGAAGGCCTTCTTTCTGCAACGGTTGTGGATATTTTGGAGGAAGGCAACCGCCTTATTGAGTTTTCCTACGAAGGAATCTTTGAGGAAATTCTTGATAAGTTAGGGGAAATGCCTTTGCCGCCTTATATAACCCATAAACTTCAGGACAGAAATCGTTATCAAACCGTATATGCAAAATATGAGGGCAGTGCGGCAGCTCCTACAGCCGGACTTCATTTTACCAACGAGCTTCTTTCTGAAATTAAAAATATGGGTGTTAATATTGCCTTTGTAACTCTTCATGTGGGTTTAGGTACCTTCAGACCGGTTAAGGAAGAAAATCTTCTTAATCACCACATGCATTCCGAATATTATGAAGTTACAAAGGAAGCTGCAGACATTATCAATGAAACCAAAAGAAACGGAAATCGTGTAATCTGCGTCGGCACCACCAGTTGTCGTACCATTGAAAGTGCGGCTGATGAAAACGGCTTCTTAAAGCCCTGCGCGGATAATACTGAGATATTTATATATCCCGGATATAAGTTTAAGGTTCTTGATTGTCTGATTACTAATTTCCACTTGCCGGAATCAACGCTTATTATGCTTGTTTCCGCCCTGGCGGGAAGAGAAAAGGTACTTAATGCATACAAAATCGCTGTGGAGGAAAAATACAGGTTCTTCAGTTTCGGCGATGCTATGTTTATAAAATAGAGGGTTAAAATGAATTCTATTAATTTGATTGACATGGACAGTAGCAGAAGGGGTAACAGATTCCCCGATATGCATGAAAAAAGCTATAAGGAACAGTTAAAGGAAAGTCTTGTTTGCACATTAAGAGGCATAGTATGGTTCCTTTGTCTTCTTATGTTTGAAGAATCCGTATTTCATTTCTGGGCTTTTGATAAAATTACTTCGTACTTTATCCTTAAACTCATTATGTGTATACCTACGGCTATTATTCTTTCTTTGTTTGTGTCATTCTTTAAGAAAAAGGCCAATAAGGTTGTTTCCTATGTCATAACTTCTATAGTATGTGTGTTCTATGTGGTACATATTCTTTACCATGCTATTTTTAAGGTGTTCTTTTCCATAGAATTTGTGGACAAGAACAATGCTAAGATTTATCAGTACTACAGAGAAATTCTTCAGGGTATAGCAGATAATATTTTTGTTATAATCATTGCGCTTGTTATTCCCATTGTGGCTCTGATTTTACTTAACAGATTCAGGGTTTTAAGTTACAAAAAAACTCATATTAAGTTTATTTATATACCTGTTTCTTATTTGGCACTTGCTATTTTACTTATCTGTGTGATTGTGCCCATATACGGAAAAGAAGACTTCAGTGCATACGATCTTATGAAGTTCCAGAATGACAGCGATTATTCCTTTGAAAGACTGGGCGCTGTTGCTACAAATGAGATTCAGATAAGAAATCTTATATCTCCAAGAGAAATGCGCATGGATGATGAGGACTATCAGGTTTGGGTTTACAATCCTGATGATAATCCTGTAACATCAACAACCACATCACCTGATAACCAGGGAGACGGTTCTGACGCTGAGATTATTGAAGAGATAATAAAGACAATCGATACATCACCAAACATTCTTAATATTGACTTTGTTTCCCTTGCGGAAAACGAAACCAATGCAAATGTTGCTGAGATTCATAAGTATTTTGCTTCGGTTGAGCCTTCATATAAGAACGAATATACAGGAATGTTTAAGGGATTTAACCTTATATTTCTTACTGCAGAAGGCTTTTCACGTATGGCTGTTGACGAAAAGCATACGCCTACCCTTTACAGACTGGTCAATGAAGGCTTTGTTTTTGAAAACTTCTATAATCCCAGAACAGGCGGCTCCACCAGTGACGGTGAGTTTGTATGCTCCACAAGCCTTGTGCCTGTAAACGGCGGTGCAAAGAACTTTAAGATTGTCGGACAGAACTCAATGCCTTTTTCTCTTGGTAATATGTTTAACAGGACCTACGGTATTACCAGCCGTGCTTACCATGATAACGATTTTGAGTATTATGGAAGAGATATTACATATCCCGGTATGGGATATTATTATCAGGGTGTAGGTAACGGTGTGGAAGTTGGTAAGCACTGGCCTGAGTCCGATCTTGAAATGATGCAGTTTTCAATTCCCGAATATATTGATGACGATCTTTTCAATATTTATTACATGACTGTCAGCGGACACCTTAATTACAACTTTACCGGTAACTACTGTGCAAAGATTCATTATGATGATGTTCAGGATCTTCCTTATTCGGATCCCTGCAAGGCTTATATTGCCTGCAATATGGAATTTGACCTTGCAATGCAGCATCTTATCGAGCAGCTTGAGGAGAAGGGTATAGCCGACAGAACCGTTATCTGCTTTACAGGTGACCACTGGCCTTATGGTCTTACCAATGATGAGATTTCCGAAATTCTTGGTCATAAGGTTGAAGAAAACTTCGAGCTTTATAAGAGCAATCTTATCCTTTGGAGCGGCGCAATTAAGGAGCCAATCCATATAAGTAAGTACTGCTGCAGTATGGATATTGTTCCTACTCTTATGAATCTTTTCGGATTTGATTATGATTCAAGACTTTATATGGGAAGAGATATTCTTTCAAATACAGAAGGATTTATCATATTCATTAACAGAAGTTATATTACCGACAAGGTTATGTATAACTCCACAAACGGACAGTACACCTACTTAACTTCCGAGGAACTTCCTGAGGATTATCTTGCTAACTGTAAGAAGACACTTAACTCACGTTGGAATTTCTCAAAGAAGATAATGGATTTGGACTATTATAAATATATCTGTGATGCGCTTGATATTAAAATAGACACTGTTGAGCAAAATTATGTACCTGATTATTCTAAGTTTACAAAACCTAAATAATAATCTTTACAGATTAATGAGTGTTTATTAAAATATAAATAGGTATTTAATGTCCGGAGGTTACCGATATGGTTGAAAAGAGAAAAAACAAAAGAACAGAGCTTCTTTCAAAGATTATCTTAAAGAGACTCGACGGTACAAGGGTTGAGGAAGCAATAATTGATGTTACTGATGTATCTAAGACCGGTGTTGGATTTACTTCAAAGAAAGCACTTTCAATAGGTGCTGTATATGAAGCATATCTTACAATCTGGACTAAAGAAGTTCTTCATGCTTTCGTAGAAATCATTCGAATCGAAAAGTTTGAAGACGGATATGCATACGGAGCAATATTTATCGGTATGCCTGAGATGGATGCGGCAAGAATTGAAACCTACCAGACAGTAGAGTCAAATCTTGAATAACAAGTAATCCTTATGGAGCTGTGCATTTGCACAGCTCTTTTTTATTGCCCGGCTTTTGAGGTATGGGTATAAATGAATTGACAGACAAAAACCCGGTAAATGTGTAAAATTTTCAAACAATTACCTTGTAATTCTTGAAAATGTTTTGTAAAATATATCCATGAGAATTCAATTTTTTGATTATTGTTTGTGGAAATATCACAAATTGGACTCATAAAGAAATGCATTGGAGGATTGTCTATGAACGTTTACACAACAGAAAAAATCAGAAACGTTGTTTTACTTGGCCATGGTGGCTGTGGTAAAACAAGCCTTGCTGAAGCAATGGCATATTTAGCCGGTTTGACTTCACGTATGGGAAAAGTTGATGACGGAAACACATTAAGTGATTTTGGTAAAGAAGAACAGAAGAGGAAGTTCTCAATAAATACATCACTTATTGCTCTTGAGTGGGGTGACGTTAAGATTAATCTTCTTGATACTCCCGGATATTTTGACTTTGTGGGAGAGGTTGAGGAGGCTATTTCGGTTGCAGATGCTGCAATTATTGTTGTATCCGGTAAATCAGGCTTTGAAGTAGGTACGGAAAAGGCCTGGGATTTATGCGAGAAATACAAATTACCCAGATTCATATTTGTAACGGATATGGATGTGGATAATGCTTCCTACAAGAATGTTATTGAAACCATGTCGGAAAAATACGGAAAGAGAATGGCTCCTTTCCATCTGCCTATTCGTGAAAACGAAAAACTCATCGGATATGTAAATGTTATATCAGAAACCGGTAATAAATGGCAGGGTAAGGAAACAGTTGAAATTCCCGTGCCCGAATATTCAAAGCCCAATCTAAAACAGTACAGGGAAACACTTCTTGAAACTGTTGCCGAGACCAGTGAAGAATTCATGGAGCGTTATTTTGCGGGAGATACTTTCTCGGAAGCTGAAATCAGAGCAGCTCTTCGTGCCAATATCTTAGATGGCAGCGTTGTTCCCATGACCATGGGATCAAGTCTTCTTTGCTATGGTATATATACATTGCTTGATGATATTGTTAAATATCTTCCCAGCCCCGAAAACTGTAAGATTGCGGGTGTCAGCTTAAAGACCAATGACGTATTTGCTGCAAATTATGACTTTTCAAAGGCTAAATCCGCATTTGTATTTAAGACCATTGTTGATCCTTTCATCGGAAAGTATTCACTTATTAAGGTTTGCTCCGGTGTATTTAAGGAAGATGATATGATTTATAACCTTGATAAGGACATTGAGGAAAAGGTCAGTAAGCTGTATACCATGCAGGGTGGTAAAGCTGTGGAGGTTAAAGAGCTTCATGCAGGTGATCTTGGCGCAATTGCAAAGCTCACCGGTGCAAGAACCGGTAATTCCCTTTCAACAAAGACCAATATCATCAAGTATGGTATGTTTGAGATTTCAAAGCCCTATACTTATATGAGATATAAGCCCGTGAATAAGGCGGATGTTGATAAGATTTCTCAGGCATTGCAGAAGATGATGCACGAGGATCTGACACTTAAGAATGTTAATGACTCTGATAACGGTCAGACACTTCTTTATGGTATGGGCGATATGCATCTTGATGTGGTTACCTCAAGGCTTAAGAACGAATACAAGGTTGAGATTACTCTTGAGAAACCTAAGGTAGCTTTCAGAGAAACAATTAAAAAGAAATCAGATGTGGAATATAAATACAAGAAGCAGTCCGGCGGACATGGTCAGTATGGTCATGTAAAGATGCGCTTTGAAAATTCACAGGATATCGAAAAGCCTTATGTATTCGAGGAGGAGGTTGTCGGTGGTGCAGTTCCCAAAAACTTCTTCCCTGCGGTTGAAAAGGGCTTACAGGAGTCCGTTGTCAGAGGACCCCTTGCAGCTTACCCTGTAGTAGGTGTTAAGGCTGTTCTTTACGATGGTTCTTATCATCCCGTTGACTCATCTGAAATGGCCTTTAAGGTTGCTACTGCACAGGCCTTTAAGAAAGGCTTCATGGAAGCGGGCCCTGTTCTCTTAGAACCGATTGTTTTACTCAAAGTTAATGTGCCGGATGCATATACCGGAGACGTTATGGGAGACCTTAACAAGAGAAGAGGACGTGTCCTCGGAATGAATCCTGCACCCGGTGGTCGTCAAATCATTGAGGCAAATGTTCCTATGATGAATCTTTTCGGATATTGCACAGACTTGCGTTCCATGACAGGCGGTCGTGGCGAATATGAGTATTCTTTTGACAGATATGAGCAGACACCAAGCGACATCCAGGAAGCAGAAGTAAAGGCAAGAGCTTCAAAGGTTCAGGAAATGAATATTGATGCATAATATGGATTAATTATTTGCAAACAGCCCCCTTTTATACTATGGTTAAAAGGGGGCTGTATTATGACCGAAGAAAGAAAAGAAAAGTTAATTTCACTGGGTGTTGATTTGGATGAGACACTGGAGCGATTTGTTGAAAATGAAGATTTATATATCAGATGTCTTTCAAAACTTATTGACGATAAAAATTTTTCAAATATGTGTGATGCCATAGAAGCTAAAGACCCCAAGAGTGCTTTTGAATATGCCCATGCTCTTAAGGGGGTCACCGCAAATTTAGGTCTTTCAAAGGTCTTTAAGGAAATGAAGGAACTGACTGAAGTATTCAGAGCAGGCTCTCTTGATTTTGAATATGATAATTATGACAGATTAAAATGTGCCTATGATGAGGCCATTGAAACGATTAAACTTTTATAATGTAAAATGTAGTTATTCAGACTCCCATGCGTCAAAAAACCATGGGAGCTTTTTTTATTTTAAAATACTCTTAATAAACAACATATAGTTTTTTTACTTGAATTAATTCCAAGATATAGTACAATATAGATAATAATATATAAAAATAGGCGGATTCTATCTATATGTTGACTGTTGAAGGCCAGGTCTATAAAAGCAAGGCTGAATATGAGGATGCGTTATATGACAAAAATATAATAGATTCTGTAAAGGCTCGTTTCAATTTATCCACTAAGGAGGGCATAACCGCTGCCTACAGAGAGCTTAGGACAGTGCATTTTAAGACTTCTCTCGGAGATTCTTTTGACGATGAGATTTTTGAACTGTATGAGGGTCTGAAGACCGGAAACGATAGAGCCAAGTCTTTAGCAAAGACTGAAAATGTTATTAATATTGATAATACAAAAGCTATTGATAAAAAGATTGATCTTGCCGCCAGAAAAGCAATAAAAAGGCAGAATTTCTTTAGAGGTTCACTGATAACTGTTCTTCTTTTGATTGGTGTGGGTTCAATCGGATATTTTATTAAATATTATGATGATGCAAGGAAGGTCCAGGCTGAGTCTCAGGCTTTTTCTGAACTTAAGGATGACAAATATGCCGACATTCTTAAGAATGTTGAACAGGTTATAAAGAAGGAGTATGCGCCTGAGGTGGTAATTCCACCGATCCTTGACGAATATCTTGCTTTATATAATAAAAATAAAAGCCTAATAGGATGGATAAAAATAGCCGATACTATAATTGATTACCCTGTTATGCAGACTACAGATAATGATTATTATCTGAAACATAATTTTAATCAGGAAAAGGACAGTAACGGTTGTATTTTTCTTGACACAAATTGTGACATTGTATTAAAAAACGACAATTACATTTTGTATGGACATCATATGAAGAACGGGAAGATGTTCAGCTCCCTTCTTAAATATGCCAACAAAGATTTTTACGAAAAGCATAAAACAATTTCCTTCGATACGATTTATGAGAAGGGAACCTATGAAGTTATGTATGCGTTCAGGTCAAGGATTTATAATTCTGACGAAATTACTTTTAAGTATTACCAGTTCATCGATGCAAATTCTAAAGAGGAATTTGATTCATACATGGATGAAATGGCTAAGCTTTCTTTGATTGATACCGGCGTTACGGCATCTTACGGTGACAGACTTTTGACACTTTCCACCTGTGATTATCAGGAGGACAAAAACGGAAGATTTGTGGTTGTTGCGAAATTGGTTAAATAGCATCGACTTGGAGGAGAATTGATATGGGAGTATTTAATACCTCAAAAAAGTTACCAAGAAAGGTTAAGAAGACAATAAGACGCACTTTGTCTGCTTTATGTATGGTCAGTGCAATTATAGTTGCCCTTGTTCCCCCGGAGGTTACAAAGGCTTATGTTGCACCTTCAATTGCCAATTCATATGATTATGGTGTTGAAGCAAGTGATACTACCGACTTAAAGCTTCTTGATGCAAATCTTGTAAATGACAGTGTTGATTTGTCTAAATTCGGTAAGCCCGGGTATACAGAGTCAGATTCTACGATTTATAAGACCCTGACTGTTAAAAAGCTTACTACCGGTGCTTATGAAATTGGTTGGCAGTTTGAACTGTATACGCTTCCAAATGGTAAGGGCGTTATCTGTAAATATAATTCCATGTATGCAACAGGTACTCTGAGAATTGCAGCTATGCTTCCTCTTTCTTATAACGTTGTTGAGGAAAGCTTTTATACAGCATTCTTTGATGCACATAAGCTCGCAAAGCAGAATGGTACGGTTAATGCCACCATACAGAATTCTCCCAATGCACCAGGCGATACTACCATAAAGTCCAGATTTACAATATCAGAGCTTTCACAAAGCTATATTCCCGAATCCGATCAGGATATGATTGAAAGATATTATCCTGAGATTTTTGCTGCGCACACTCTTAAATACAATAAGTGGGTAGAAGATAAGACGGCATATGAGGCATATCTTGTTACCTATGCTAACTGGCTTGCTGCTAATGACGGTTCAGCAGCACCCGCAGTAGTTCAGGATCCCGGTGCCTGTCCTTCAACAACAGTCTGGGTTGATGAGATGGAACTTACACAAAAGTATAAGTATTTCTGCGCGGCTCAGCCCTATTATCAGGGTATTCTCGGTGGTCTTACCACTGCAAGAACTTTTGAACTTGAAAAGGTTGTGGACTCAAGAAACGGTTCACAGACCCCTGTAAAATACTGCTATATGCCCAAGGGAACACCTAATTATGCAGTTAACTCAATTGATGTTAATGACGAATACGGCTTCCTTGGCAGCAACTGGACAACAGTGCTTGGTATCGGTGATAACGCATTTGCCAATACTACAAACGTTACATCTCTTGAACTTTGTGACGAAATGAAGTATATAGGTGACTTTGCCTTTTATAATTCTTTCGTTGAATCTATTTCTTTTGACAATGTTCAGGATATAGGTAACAGAGCATTTAAGGACTGTACAAGACTTAAGAATATTTCATTAAGTAATACAACCGTTAATATTGGTACGGAAGCATTTTACGGATGTAATGCGCTTGCTTCCCTTACACTTCCCCAGTCAATTTCCTATGTGGGTCCCGGAGCATTTGCTGCAGATACAGCACTTGTAAACCTTGATTTGTCCAATATTAATCAGAGCAACTGTAATATTGATGATTTTGCTTTCTACGATTGTCTTCAGCTTACAAGTGCTAAGTTTTCTGATAAAATCGCAAGATTTGGTGAAGCATGTTTTGCCTGCGGACAGGGTGTTAAGGGAAATCTTATAAGATTTGAATTCCCCGATCACATAAACGGTTTTTACACAAATCATAAAGGTGATGAAGTGCCCGGTATCGGAAACTTCGTTCTTGCGGGAAGAACAAACCTTCAGTATGTAACCATGCCGGCAGACTACGGCCGTTCAAAGGCGGTAGAACTTCCCTTTGGTGTTTTTTATAACTGTATAAATCTTAAATCCGTTACATTCCCTGCAGACGGTGGCGGATCATGCGGATATGTTACCTTTGGAAGCTCCGGTGAAGGAGATGCAAAGCGTACTATTTTTGACACTATACAGTCAAGAGAGTTCTGCGTTTACGGACCCGAAGTTAACGGTGCAGGTAAGATTGCAAGTCCCCGTGAGTCAACCTGGGGCTTAAAGACCGGTATTGGTAATGATGTTCCTTATATCTATAAAAATGCAAACGGTGAGCAGGTCGAAATCAGTAACAACCAGTACATTCTCATAATTGATGAGAATGGTGTGCTTAAGTCCTGTAACTTTGCAAGTAATGAAAAGAAAGCAGAGGCTTTAGTAAGTGGTCTTGATTTAGAAATTCCCGAATATGTAGGTGATACCAAGGTTACAGGTATTGCCACAGACTGTTTTTCAAATCAGGACATTCATGACAATATTAAGACCATTAAGATTGCGGATAATACAATTTCAGAAATTGCTCCTTCAGCATTTAAGGATTGTACAAGACTTGAATCCGTAAGTATCGGTAACTCGGTTACCAAAATCGGTGCTTCCGCATTTGAAGGCTGCCCGAAACTTACATATGTATCATTTAATACCCCCAAGGGAGGTTATTCTTCATTCCCTATTGAAAACATCGGAGCAAATGCATTTTCAACAGGTGCCCCTTCCTTGATTTTTAAGGGTGATATTGATGAACAGTATGGTCCTTTTGCATGGGCTACAAAGGCTGATAACTATGTTGATGAGTCAAGCGGTGTGAGAGTATGTTACAAGACCGGATATCCTTATTATCTTACTGTCATAGTTGATAACAGAAACGGACTTCCCACCCTTGTTGATTATCCTCATTATGATCAGCTTAATGATTATGATGATGCTCTTATGGACAGCCTTAAACTTCCTCACAGTGAAGCTGGAAAGACGCTTATTGACCGTTATGAAAGACTTGGTGAGGAGGAAGTCGATCCTTCCACCGGAAGTGTTGTTTATACATATTCCATTTCTCTTGCAGAAGAAAAGCTTGTAAATGCCGTACTCAATCTTGATATTCCCGCGGGAATCAAATCTATTGATGTAAACGGATATATGAATAACAAATCAAAACTGGGTGAGGGATATTCATCGGTTGCAAGTAACAGTAATAATGTTTCTTTGTACCTTCTTTCATCACCTTATTATCAGACATATAAGAGTGTAAGCCCTTATACAGGCGGTCTTTTTAAGGGCTATTACGGTAAGGTTGACGGTACGGAGGGTAAGAGAGAATTCCCCATGACCGGTTCTTCGGCAAAATATGAAATTGAAGATATCGGTAATGACCGTATTAAATCAGTTATTATGCATACAGTGGAATATCTTCCCGATTATGCATTTTACAGCTGTGAAAACTTATCAAATATTAACCTTGGTAACAACTTAAAGGAAATGGGAGATGCTCCTTTTACAGGCTGTACTTCACTTACCAGCATCGGAAGCTCCACAAATGACTTTATCTGTTACAACGGTATTGTTTATTCCGAGAATCCCGACGGAACCTATAATATTGTGGAAGTTCTTTCCGCAAGAGGTAAATCCGTTGGCAGCCAGAAGATTAAGGCATCGGAAGAAGATCCTTATCTTTCAAATGTATCAACAATATCAGACGGTGCTTTTGAAAACTGTGATTATATTACAGGCGTTGACTTTAACGGAATGCCTATGGTCAAGGAATTATCGGATGCATGCTTTAAGGACTGTGACAAGCTCAACCAGGTAGTTCTGCCCGATACCATTAAGTCCATCGGCCACAATGCTTTTGCAGGCTGTATGGAAGGTATTGAAATTGTCTGCTACGGTCGTGAAGTATATCTTCCCGCCGATGCATTCGGTTCAAAGACATCTGCAGATAATAATAAGTTCGTTGAATCAAAGAGAGTAGTGTCTTACAGAGATTCTGCAGTAAGAAAAGCTGCAGCTGACATTGGTGCGGACGTTACCGAAGTGCTTGATGATACTGTAAAAGTGCAGTTCTTTGATTATGACGGTACTGAGCTTTCAAAAATCATATATGTAAATGTGGGTTCAAGTATTGCACTTGAGGATATTCCCGCAAATCCCGTAAGAACAGGTTATACTTTTGCGGGATGGAACAAGGACTTAAAGAATATTAAGACCGATTCCGTTATTGTGGCAACCTATACGCAGGATCCTGAAAAGAAGCCCGATGAAGGTAACACACCCGGAGGTGACAGCGGAAACAGCGGTAACAACAATAATCCTCCCGGCGGAAATAACTCAACCCCTGCCACTAAGTTCTATACCCTTACTGTTACTAACGGTAACGGAAGCGGATCATACGCAGAGGGTGCAACAGTTATTATTACCTGTACAGAGCCTCCTAAGGGAAAAGTGTTTGATAAGTGGGTTCCGGGCAGCGAGGACTTAGGCATCGCCAGTGTAAATGTGGCAGCCACAACTCTTAAGATGCCTGCCCATGAAGCTACTGTTGAGGCAACATTTAAGAATGCACCTACAGGTGGCGGAAGCAGTGATGGCGGAAATACAAACACACCCGGCGGCAGTAACAATACAAATCCTGTTAAGCCCAATGGCTCAACAATTGTTATATCAAAGCCCGGTCTTTCAAACGGAAGCCTTGCCTCAGCAACTGTAAGCGGTTCATCTGATAATTACGTAATCAGAATTGCAGAAACAGCAGCTGCAACAGCGGCGGTTGAAAAGGCCCTTACAAATGAGTACGGAAGCCTCGATAATATCAGATATTCAGCAATGGATATTACTCTTTATGATGCTACCGGAACAAACAGAATTACCGATTATTCGGGCTTAAGCATTACAATAACCCTTCCTCTTCCCGATGTTATGGCAAAGTATGCCGGAAACAATAAGGTTGCGGGTGTTGTAAACGAAAAGCTTGATAAACTTAAACCTAAATTCACATCAATTGACGGGGTACCTTGTGTAACCTTCACGGCAACACATTTTTCACCTTATACAATTTATGTTGATACTACAAATACCCCTGTTGCAGGCATCGGCACTGATACCGGAAAGATTGACGGAAGCCCTCAGACCGGTGACGGTATTGCTCCTAAGTGGTTCTTATCCTTTGGACTTGCTGCATTAAGTATTGCTTTGTTCTTCATGAAGGATAAGAAACCTGTGGCAGTTAAAAATGTTATTGCATAAGCGGAGAGAAGATGAGTCGAAATGGTTTTAGAAAGACCATAGGTGCAATTTGTATAATTGTATCTTTGGTTATAGCCTCAATTCCAACCGGAAGTATGGCGGCAGAAGAAGAAACTAAATCCGAAGTTTCAGATTTCCAACTGAATGGCTCTACACTTGTTAAATACACAGGCACGGCAACAGCCGTGTCTGTTCCTGATGCAGTTAAAGTAATTGGTGAGGAGGCTTTTGCAGATCATTCTGAAATGAAATCCATTACGCTTCCTTCAAATCTTGAAAAAATATCCTATGCGGCTTTTTCCGGCTGCAATAAACTAACGGAGGTCTCCATTCCCGAGTCTGTGGAGGAAATCGGTACAGCAGCTTTCTGTAACTGTACAGCGCTTGAAAAGTTCTCAATGGGACCTTCTGTTAAAAAAATAGGAACCGGACTTTTTACCGGTTGTCCTAAACTTTCCACAATTTCAGGAAACAGTCGTTTTATTTGTGAAGACGGTGTTATTTATGACAAAGATAAGGAAACCATATATCAGGTACTTCCCGGTGCAAAGGTCAAAAAGATAACAACCACAGCTGATAAAGAACAAAAAGAAGAAATGGTTCCGCTTACAAGGCTTGATATGCCTGATACGGTAACCTCCATTATGCCATATGCTTTTTACGGCTGTAAGAATCTTGAAACAGTGGTTCTTTCAACTAATCTTAAAGAGATTCCCGCATATTCTTTTTCATATTGTAACGGTCTTACCTCAATTTCTCTTCCTTATTCGGTGAATAATATTGATGTAAAGGCTTTTCAGTATTGTATTAATCTTGAAAATGTGGATATTCCGATAAGCGTGACGAATATTCACAAAACTGCTTTTGACGGCTGTTCAAAACTAAAAATCAATGCTCCCGCAGGAAGCTATGCTGATGAGTGGTTTAAGAACTTTGATAATTCTGCGGTTAATATTATTGATAATGAAGATAATTCGGATGTAAATAAACCATCGGGTGAGGGTAATAAGGACGACGGTGCTTTTGTGCCTAAACCCATTGACGGACTTATTTCGGAAACTGTCATTGTGGATAGACAGGCTGTTTTCTTTATAGATAATTCGAAACTTACCGTTCATTCGGGTAATATGACCGATGAAAATTTGGATTATTCCGAAATTGTCGGAGACATGGAAAATGTTCTTCAGAAGGAAACAAACGGAAAGGGATTATCCCTTCCAAAGTTTGCAATTATAGATAAAGCCATTGCCGGAAAAGCATATTACGGAAATGAAGAACTTACCTCTATGGATATAGCTAAAAATATAACATCCATCGGGGATTTTGCGTTTGCAAGAAGCGGACTTAAGGAAATTACTATTCCTGAGAATGTTACCCACATTGGTTATGGAGCATTTTATCATTGTGATGATTTGGCCAAAATTTTGGTACCTGCCACGGTGACCGATATTGAGCCTTCCGCTTTCAGCAAGACTCGTATGATGGAAAACTGGCTTAATTACGGTTCGGATGATTATTTGGTACTTGGTGACGGTATACTTGTGGCTTATAAAGGTCATGCCAACAGTATCGTGATTCCTGATGGAATAAAGCAGATAGGTCCGGAAGTATTTAAAAATAATAATAGTATTACCGATGTGTATTTGCCGGATTCCGTGTGGCGTGTCTGCGAAGATGCGTTTATGAATTGCAGTAATCTTCGTAATGTAAACGGCGGCATGGAACTTGAGGTAATTGAAGACAGAGCATTTTACGGTTGCCCCATTACCACTGTGAGAGTGGTTGATTCCGTAAGGAAAATCGGTGCCGGCGCCTTTAATCTGAATGAGACCTATAATGACAATGCAAATCGTGTTGCTGTATTTATGGGTAATACTCTTCCTTTAACCGATTACGGAAAGATTACTTCAAGACTTACCAATGCAGCATTCCGTGTTGATGCACTTGAGGGTGTTAAGGTTGCTGTTGTTAACTCTGAAGATGTAAACAGACTTAATTCTATCCTTGACAGAAGAGAATCCGGCTTCAGTGGACTTATCTGTGTCATTACAGAGGAGAATAATGAATACTTTAACGGTTCACTTAAAATAATAGATTGTACATTGTCAAAAGAAGAAGCGGCTTCTTTTAACGTTCCAAAGACTGTTTATATATATGGAAAGGGCTATAACTTCGATGAAGGACAGCTTGATTCCGTTATTTCAATGGCAAAGAGCGGAGCGTATTACGAAGAAGGGGATCCTGCTTACTACTCTATACCCGGAAACAGTGAAAAATTTGTTTTGGATATATTTAAGGATTCATATGTAAACATTGCAGTTAAAGATGCTTATAAGCGAATTTACGGCGACACCGTTCCAAATAATATGACCACCTATTCCGTGTTTTTGACGGATAAGAAGAGTAAGGTACGTATTTCAAAGTTTGGTAAGCAGACCATTCCCATAAGCCTTGAACTGCCGGACAATATGCCCACCACAAATCTTCATGTTATTTGCCTTGATGAATACAGCCAGCTTGAGGATCTTCCTTTTTCTGTAAGTGTGAATAATGATAAATTCTATGTGAATTTTGATGCATCACATACCGGAAGTTATGGCCTGTATGCCTTTAATTCAACTGCCGTATCAAAATATGACCTTGATGAGTCACCTGATACCGGTGACAGAATTCATCCCAAATGGTTCCTTTCAATAGGTCTTTTGGCAATTGGATGTGCATTGCTTTTGATTAGAGGGAAAGGCAGAATTGTAAAAGCAAATTAGTGAAAGCTGACCGAAAAAAACGGTCAGCTTTTTTTATGCTATTGACATTGATTGCACTATTGTATACAATCATACAAGACAAAAGAAAAATAAGGGAGAAATCTATTATGTCAATCAATGAAGACAATTTATTTGAAGATAATAGCGATCTGTTTACCAACAGACCGGTGTCTATGAATGAGAAAAACAATCTCTTACAGATAGAAGAGCATATGTACATTCTGAATGATGTTCCCAAGCCCAATGTATTCAGAAATATGTTCCCCTATTCTGAAATCCCCAAGATTCCCTTCAATGATAGAATAGTTCCTCATAATATGCCTAAGAACATCTGGATTACAGATACCACCTTCAGAGACGGTCAGCAGTCCAGAGCACCCTATACAACAGAGCAGATTGTTACAATCTATGATTATCTCCACAGACTCGGTGGCCCTAACGGAATGATTAAGGCAAGTGAGTTCTTCCTTTATTCAAAAAAGGACCGGGATGCTGTTTATAAATGTATGGAGCGTGGATATGAATTCCCCGAAGTAACAAGCTGGATTCGTGCGTCCAAGGAAGACTTTAAGCTTGTTAAGCAGATTGGTATGAAGGAAACAGGTATTTTGGTAAGCTGTTCCGACTATCATATTTTCTTAAAACTTAAGATGACAAGAAAACAGGCAATGGAGCATTATCTTTCAGTGGTTCGTGACTGTCTTGAAGAGGGTATTGCAGTAAGATGCCATCTTGAAGATATTACAAGAGCCGATATTTACGGATATGTTGTTCCTTTCTGCCTTGAACTTATGAAACTTATGGACGAGTATAAGATTCCCATAAAGATTCGTGCCTGCGATACCATGGGTTATGGTGTAAACTTCCCTGGTGCCGTTATTCCCCGAAGCGTTCAGGGTATCATTTATGCTATTCATACTCATGCAGGTGTACCTCATGAACTTATTGAGTGGCACGGACATAATGACTTCTATAAGGCTGTTGCAAACTCAACCACAGCATGGCTTTACGGCTGTTCGGGTATTAATACATCACTTTTTGGTATCGGCGAAAGAACAGGTAATACACCTCTTGAAGCAATGGTATTTGAATATGCACAGCTTAAGGGTGACTTAAACGGAATGGATACAACCGTTATTACCGAACTTGCAGAATATTATGAAAAGGAAATCGGATACCATATTCCTGACAGAACACCTTTTGTCGGTAAGAATTTCAATGTTACAAGAGCCGGTGTTCATGCAGACGGTCTTCTTAAAAACGAAGAGATTTATAACATTTTTGATACTGAAAAATTCTTAAAGAGACCTGTTATCTGTGCTATTTCCAACACTTCGGGCCTTGCCGGAATTGCTCACTGGATTAACTCCAAGTTTAAGTTAACAGGAGATAAGACTGTTGATAAGAATTCTGAACTTGTTCATGCAATTAAGGAATGGGTTGACGGAGAATATGCAAACGGTCGTGTTACCGTTATGACTGACGATGAACTTTTGGCTGCCATTAAGAAGTTTACCAAGAAACTTGGACTGGAGAAGGTATGGGAACCTACGACTTAAAACAGGAAGTAACAGATAAATATTCTCTTCGCGGTCGTGTTTTTAACAGATTAAGAGAGGACATACTTTCCGGTAAGTACAAAGAAAACGACGAGTTAAAGGAAATTGCCATCGGTGAGGAACTGGGCGTATCAAGAACCCCGGTGCGTGAAGCCTTCAGACAATTGGAGCTTGAGGGACTGATTCAGATTATCCCAAATAAAGGCGCTTATGTAACGGGAATCACCATGGAGGATGTTAAAGACATCTACATGATTCGTTCCAAACTTGAAGGCTTATGTGCGGCCTGGGCCTGTGAACATATTACCAAAGAGCAGCTTGAAGAAATGGAAGAGAATATATATCTTGCCAAATTCCATGCTGAAAGAGGCCATTTTGAACAGATGGCAGAGCTTGATTCAAGATTTCATGAACTTATGTATGAATCCTGCAATTCAAAAATGTTAGAGCATCTTTTGATAGATTTTCATCAGTACGTTCAGCGTGTCAGAAAGAAAACTCTCTCAACAACCGAAAGAAGTCTTGCATCCAACCATGAGCATCAGATGATTATGGAAGCAATAAGGGATAAAAATCCTGAGGAGGCCGAAAGGCTTGCAACGGTGCATATAAATAATGCATACAAAAATATGGTAAAGAATGGTCTTAAGGAGGCATATTCAAATGAGTAAAATAATGATGTCAACACCCATTGTAGAGATGGATGGAGATGAAATGACAAGAATTCTTTGGAAGATGATAAAGGATGAGCTTATTCTTCCTTTTGTTGATCTTAAGACAGAGTATTACGATCTTGGACTTGAAAACAGAAACAATACAAATGATGAAGTAACAAAGGCATCTGCAGAAGCTACACTTAAGTATGGTGTTGCGGTTAAATGTGCCACAATTACACCCAATGCCGCACGTGTAAAGGAATATAACCTTTCTGAAATGTGGAAAAGCCCCAACGGAACCATAAGAGCAATTCTTGACGGAACCGTTTTCAGAGCTCCCATCATCGTAAAAGGTATTAATCCCTGTGTTTCAAACTGGAAGAAACCTATTACCCTTGCAAGACATGCATACGGTGATGTTTACAAGAATACCGAGATGAAGATTGAAGGCCCCGGTAAGGCTGAACTGGTATTTACCGCAGCAGATGGAACTGTTACAAGAGAACTTATTCATGAGTTTAAGGGTCCCGGTGTTTTACAGGGTATGCACAACACCCTTAAATCAATAACAAGCTTTGCTTATGCATGTTTTAATTATGCTCTTGAGACAAAACAGGATTTATGGTTTGCAACAAAGGATACCATATCCAAAAAATATGACCATACATTCAAGGATGTTTTTGCTGATTTATACGAAAACGAATATAAAGAGAAATTTGAAGCTGCCGGCATAAGTTATTTCTACACTCTTATTGATGATGCTGTAGCCCGTGTAATGAAGGAAGAGGGCGGATTCATCTGGGCCTGCAAGAACTATGACGGTGATGTAATGAGTGATATGGTTTCAAGTGCATTCGGTTCACTTTCCATGATGACAAGTGTTCTTGTTTCTCCTACAGGCGCTTTCGAGTACGAAGCTGCACATGGAACAATACAGAGACATTACTACAGATACCTTGAGGGAGAAGAACCCAAGTCAAATCCCGTTGCAACCATTTTTGCATGGAGCGGTGCTCTTAAGAAGCGTGGCGAACTTGACGGAAACAAGGAACTTGCTGATTTTGGAGAAAGACTTGAAGCTGCTGTTATTAAGACAATTGAAGATGGTATAATGACTGCCGATCTTTCAAGAATTTCCACAAATCCTAACTGTAAGTCAGTTAATACACATGATTTCTTTGAAGCTATTAAAGCAAATCTTTAATATTAAATTGGTTTATATGGGGCCTCTGTCTTATTGTAAGACAGAGGCTTTTTTATGGTTGTCAATATTTGACACGTATTTAACAATTAAATATAATTAAATCAATAATAGTCTATTTTTATGGAGCTTAGTATTATGGACGATAAGAATATTTCACAGGCCGTTATAAGCAGACTTCCCAGATATTTAAGATATTTGGGGGAATTAAAGGACTCAAATGTGGAAAGAATCTCTTCACAGGAGCTTTCTGAACTTATGAATGTTACAGCCTCACAGATTCGACAGGATTTTAACAATTTCGGCGGATTCGGACAGCAGGGGTACGGATATAAGGTTAATTACCTCTATGACGAAATTGCAAAGATTCTTGGAATCAACAAGACTCATCATTTGATAATTGTTGGAGCGGGTAATCTTGGTCAGGCTCTTGCAAATTACATGAATTTTGAAAGAAGAGGTTTTCATTTTACGGGAATATTTGATTCCAATGAAAATCTTTGCGGCAAAAAAATTCGTGATATGTACGTTCAGTCCATGGATAATCTTGAAGACTTTGTCAAAGAAAATGATATAGATATTGCGGTATTAACTATTCCAAAGACCAGCGCGGTTAAGGTGGCAGAACAGCTTGTTAACTGCGGTGTTAAGGCTTTTTGGAACTTTGCCCATGTGGATTTGAATGTTCCTGCGGACATAGTAGTTGAGAATGTTCACCTGTCGGATTCACTAATGAAGCTGTCTTATAATATTACCTGTAAAGAAGCCGAATAATTCTTTTGGAGGGTTTATATGTCAAGGAAGGATGAAGTTTTCATACCTGCACTTAAAGATAAAAAAATACCCATACTGACACTTGATAATTCCTGGCACCGACTGTTTACCCAGACAGATCCTTCGCCTGAGATTACTAAGCTTGAAGGAGAGTTAAACGACCTTCTAAAAAAACAGGGCAAAGTCAATTCGGAGACTAAGGAAATCAAGGCTCTAAAAAAACGCCTCATGGATGAAATCGTTGAAAAAATGGACGAGCTTGGAGACAGAAACGATAAGGCCATTGAGAAGAAACTGAATGATAACAAGCGACTTATTGCCGAGTGCAATAAAAAACTTGAAGAATATGAAGACGATAATCTTGACTTGCCACGTCTTATAAATGATGTGAATTATAAACTTATGCTTGCCACCATGGAAGTGTGTTATGAACAGATTCAGGCAAATAATGAACTTATAGAGGATATCAGCCGCTGGGTTGATAAGATGCGAATAGAGCTAAAAAAGAATGTTGTTATTAAGCAGCAAAGACTTAAGCGCAATCAGGATTTTTATACCTATATGCATGATATTTTCGGCGCTGATGTGATAAATCTGTTCGATATGAAATATAATGTTGAGCCTCTTACACAAAGAGATACCGAGCAGAAAAGGGACGATAAATAAGGCTTTGTGATAAACGTGTTTTCTTGACGATTATAAAGGCAAATGTTATATTTAAAAGAGTGTGTTTGAAGGGACAGATATGATCGAAAAGGTTATTATTATTTTACTTTGTCTGCTCATTCTTCTTGTTATTTCAGACCTTTACTTTAGGCTTAGAAAGAAAAGAGATAAGGACGATCCGGAACTTCAGGAAGAAATTATATCCATGGTAAATGAAGGCCATGAGCAGGGTGTGCTTGAGACTAATGAGGCTGCCATGATCAGTAATATCTTTGACTTTGACGATAAAGAAGCCGGAGATATTATGACCAACAGGTCCAATGTGGTGGCAATTGAAAAAGATACCTCTCTTTCTGATGCCATCAGTTTTATGCTTTCGGAAAGACATTCAAGGTTTCCCGTGTTTGAAGAAAACCTTGATCATATAGTCGGAATCCTTTATTTGAAGGATGCGATGCGCTTTAGGGCTAAGGACGAGACCTATAACGGCTCTGTGGGTGAAGCAAAAAACCTTGTGAGAAAGGCAATGGTTGTTTTGGAAACCACCAGCATAAACGATCTTTTCAAGATGATGCAGTCTAAAAAGATTCAGCTTGCAATTGTGGTTGATGAGTACGGTCAGACCGTCGGACTTATTTCCATGGAAGACATTTTGGAAGAAATAGTCGGAAATATTATGGATGAGTACGACGTTGATGAAAAACATATAAGAGGCAGAGGAAAGGATTCGTATGTCATTGACGGATTGACTCCCTTGTCTGAAGTTGAGGAAGCTCTTTCAATTGAATTAAATGTTGAGGATTTTGAAACCCTTAACGGTTTTATGATTTCAAGACTTGACAGACTTCCCGAAAAAAACGAAACATTTACAACAGAAGCATGCGGGTATTCCTTCTCGATTTTGAAGGTTGAAAACAGAATGATTTCTAAGGTATCCGTTAAGAAAATAGAAGAAAAGAAAGAAGAGGACAAATAAATGTCAGGACATTCAAAATTTGCAAATATTAAGCATAAGAAAGAGAAAAATGATGCTGCAAAGGGAAAGATTTTCACTATTATCGGACGTGAAATCGCGGTTGCCGTAAAGGAAGGCGGTCCCGATCCTTCAAATAACTTTAAGCTTGCCACCGTTATTGCAAAAGCCAAAGCTAATAACGTGCCCAATGATACCATTGAAAGAGGTATTAAGAAGGCTGCAGGTGAAGGCAGCTCCGTTAACTATGAATACTGCTCATACGAAGGCTATGGCCCTAATGGTACAGCTATCATTGTTGACTGTCTTACAGATAATAAGAACCGTACCGCAGCAAATGTCAGAAGTGCATTCACAAAGGGAACAGGAAGCATCGGAACCCCCGGCTGTGTATCATTCATGTTTGATAAAAAGGGTCAGATTCTTATCGATAAGGAAGAATGCCCCATGGATGCTGATACACTTATGATGACTGTGCTTGACTGTGGCGCTGAGGATTTCAGTGAAGAAGAGGACTGTTACGAAGTATTAACCGATCCCGATGAATTTGATGCAGTACTTAAGGCAATTGAAAAAGAAGGCTTAACACCTTCAAGTGCTGAAGTAACAATGATTCCTCAGAACTATGTAAGCGTTACCGACGAAAACGCTGTTAAGTGTCTTCAGAGAATTCTTGATTTACTTGATGAAGATGATGATGTTCAGAATGTTTATACTAACTGGGAAGAGGAATAAATAATGAATAAAGATACTATTTGCGTACAGGGTGGCTATACTCCCGACAACGGTGATCCCCGTATAATGCCCATTATTCAGAGCACCACATTCAAATATTCAAGCAGCGAAGAAATGGCAAAACTTTTTGATCTTGAGTCAGATGGTTACTTTTACTCAAGACTTGCCAATCCTTCAAATGATTATGTTGCAAAAAAGATTTGTGAATTAGAGGGCGGTGTGGCTGCAATGCTTACATCATCAGGTCAGTCAGCAAACTTTTTTGCGGTGTTTAATATTTGTGAGTGCGGCGATCATCTTATAATGTCCAGCGCAATTTACGGCGGAACCTTCAACCTTCTTAAGAACACCCTTGCAAAGATGGGTATAGAAGCTACAGTTATTGATCCTGACTGTACAGAAGAAGAACTTAATGCTGCATTTAGGGAAAATACAAAGTGTGTATTCGGCGAATCAATTGCCAATCCCGCACTTACCGTTCTTGATTTTGAAAAGTTTGCGAAAGCAGCTCATTCACATGGTGTTCCGTTAATTGTTGATAATACATTCCCCACACCTATTAAATGTCAGCCTTTCAAGTACGGTGTTGATATTGTTACTCATGCCACTACAAAATATATGGACGGTCATGCTGCAACAATCGGCGGATGTATTGTTGATTCCGGTAATTTTGACTGGATGGCACATAAAGAAAAATTCCCCGGTCTTTGCACTCCCGATGAAACATATCACGGAATCGTATATGCTGAAAAATTCGGTAAAGCAGGATACATTACAAAATGTACAGCTCAGCTTATGAGAGACTTTGGCGCCTGCCAGTCACCTCAGAATGCTTTTTATATTAATCTCGGTCTTGAGACTCTTCAGCTTAGAATGGACAGACACTGCGACAATGCCATGAAAATTGCGAAATGGCTTGAGGCTAATCCGAAGGTTGCATGGGTTAATTATCCGGGCCTTGAATCCAATAAATATCATGCACTTGCAATGAAGTATATGCCCGAGGGCAGTTGCGGTGTTATTACCTTTGGTATGGGAACAAGAGAAGCATCCGCCGCAGTTATGGATAAGCTTGAGTTAGTAGCTATCGTTACACATGTTGCGGATGCAAGAACCTGTGTATTACATCCTGCAAGCCATACTCACCGTCAGATGAATGATGAAGAGTTAAAGGCAGCCGGTGTATCACCTGATCTTATTCGCTTATCTGTTGGTATCGAAAATGCCGACGATATAATTGCAGACCTTAACAAAGCAATCGGTTAAGAGATTGGAGTTTTTATGGACAGACTTGCTATTGTAGTTCCCTGCTACAATGAAGAAGAGGTTTTAAAGATTGCTTCTGAGGCATTAAGAAATGTTTTGGCATCTTTGATTGACAAGAAGAAAATTTCAGAGGACAGTTTCGTTCTTTTTGTTAATGACGGATCCAAAGACAGAACCTGGGAACTGATAGAAGAGGAACATGAAAAATATCCTTCAAAAATTTTTGGAGTTAAACTTGCCGCAAATGTCGGTCATCAGTATGCGTTAACCGCAGGCCTTATTACTTCCATTGATATGTGCGATATGTCAGTATCCATTGATGCTGATTTGCAGGACGATGTGAATGTTATCGAAGAAATGGTGGACAAATATAATCAGGGCAAGGACATTGTTTACGGCGTTAGAAAGAATCGTGATACAGATACATTCTTTAAGCGCACAACTGCTCAGGGATTTTACAAATTTATGTCCTTTATGGGTGTAAAGACTGTATATAATCATGCTGACTTCAGACTTATGAGCAAGAGAGCAATGGTTGATTTCTCCAAGTATAAAGAAAGCAACCTTTTCATAAGAGGTATTATTCCTCAGCTTGGTTATGAAACCGATTCTGTTTACTATGACAGAAAAGAAAGAGTTGCGGGAGAGAGCAAATATCCGCTTAAAAAGATGCTTGCCTTAGCTTTTAACGGAATTTCATCTTTCAGTGTTAAGCCCATTTCGGTTATAACCGGACTTGGTGCGTTTATTGTATTTTTAAGTATTTGTGCTGCTATTTATGCGTTTGTTTCATACTTTGTCGGCAATGTTGTTGAAGGATGGACATCGTTAATTTTGTCTATTTGGTTTTTGGGCGGGGTGCAACTTTTATGCATCGGTCTTATCGGTCAGTACATAGGCAAAATTTATATAGAAGTAAAAGAAAGACCTCGTTACACTATCGAAAAAATCTTATCAGATTGAAATATTTGCTAAGGAGCTTCTATGCATAGTAAAAAGAACCTGTTTGGATATTTGTGCATTGTAGTTTGCGGGTCAATATTGAGTGTATATCTATATACACTCTTTGTTTCGTTATTTGGGGTATATGAAAAAAGTTTTGACGTAACTGTCTATATATATGGGGTAGCACTGTCTAAAATTGCGGCTGTTTTTGCAATTGCACTGATACTCATTTTGGCAATGGTTATTTCTGCCTTAAGAGTTAAAAATGTGATTAAACCGCTTGAGGTTAATGCTACGCTTTCTTCTGTTGCTTATTACACCGCTTTTTGCCTTTTGCTTGCAGCGGGGGTATTTTTCAGAGTGAAAAATCTCATAGACATCAAGGCAGTTCTTGATGATTCCCTGTATCTTTTGTGGAAAAACGATTGCCTTTTAACCGAAGGAAGTATATTTAAGAAAGCTTTCTTTGGCCTGTCAGGCTTTTTGTTTACGACATTTGGTGAGGTTTACTTTATTCCTCATATTCTTAACATTTGTTTTTATCTGGCTTCTGTTGTACTGGTTGTATCATTTGTCAGAGCATATTTTGGAAAGATTGAAGCAATCTGCGTACTTGGTGCATTAATGGTTTTTGAGAAGTTTTTTAATCTTACTTCTGATTATTCCGGAATCACTTTGACGCTTCTTGCCGTTTCTGCAATTATTTTTACTGTTACATACTTTTTAGAGGATTTATCCTATAAAAAGCCGGTACTTGTAAATGCAATAATATGTTTGTTAACGGTTTTACTTATTGTTTTGTATCATTTTTTTGTTAATCCTGTTTTTAACGGAATATTGTATATTCCAAGTCCAAGATACTATGACGGATCGGCTTATTACGGCTGTCTTTTCGCAATAGCTGTATGCGCGCTTATCGGCGCCATTTCATATTTTTACGAGAAGAAGTCTAAGGTTAGCCTTCCTGCAGTTTTATTCCTTATGATTTTTGTTGCAGGGCTTTTTTCAAAGGATACAAATTATAAGTTTTTATATATTTATCCTTTTGTGGCAACGATTGCAGGTTGTGGTTTCAGATGGTTCATTTTTGGAGAAGAATGCGAAGCATTATGTGATGAATCAAGTGAAGAATCATATGAAGAACCATATGAAGAAATTCATGAAGAGTTATCCGAAGAAACAATTCCTAAAGAAATAATTCCTGAAGAAATAATTCCTGAAGAAGTAATTCCTGAAGAAATAATTCCTAAAGGAACAGAAACAGGAAGCTTTGAATCAAAAGAACCTTCTAAGAAAGAAACAATTACTTTGGAATCGCCGATTGTTATTGTTAAAGACATCCCTGCTGATAATAGCAAAGTCTCTGAACCGGAAGCTATTGTCTTACCTAAGAAGGTTAAGCTTTTAGACAATCCCATTCCGATTCCCAAGAGAAATTCCAGGAAAAAGATTGATTACGCATTTGAACCCTCAGCAAGACAGATGAAATTCGATGTTGAGATAAAGGATTCGGATGATTTTGATATTAAATAAATTACCGGAGTGAATATGGCAACTACTAAGAAAAAATCCGGAAGCGGTAAAAAGAGAAGTTATACCGCAAAAAGATCTACAACTGCAAAAAGACCTGTTAAAAGGTCAAAAGATGATTATGAACTTATCCGGGATGTAAAAATCATCCTGGCTATTTGTGTTGCTGCATTTTTGTTTATATGCAACTTTGGCCTTGTTGGCAAAGTCGGTGCGGGAATTTCATCGTTTTTATTTGGCTTATTCGGCGCCATGAACTATGTATTGGCATTATTTGCTGCAGCTCTTTATATTTTCTGTGAGATAAATGCAGGTGCGGGGATTGCGGTTAAAAAGGCTGTATTTTCATCTGTTTTGTTTTTCCTTATTTCAATGGTTTTTGAACTTACCACAGGAGTTACAAAAGGCTTTTCAAAGCTTGATATCCCTGCTTTATATGATTTTGGTGCCAGGAGCCATAAAGGCGGCGGATTTTTTGCGGGTCTTGCAACCTATGGTCTTGTTTCCGTGATTGATGTTTTGGGAACTGTTCTTGTAATAATTGCGCTGGCACTTGTTTCGATTATTTTCCTTACTGAGAAATCAATTATAAGAAGCGTTAAAGATACAAGCGAGCTTATGAAGGAACGTTCGATTGAAGAAAGACGTTTGAAGGAAGAACTTTATAATGACAGAAAAGCTGAACTTCAGAGACGTCGTGAAGAAAAACTCATAAAGCAGCAGGAAAAGATTGAACGTGAAAAGGAAGAGCGTAAGATAAGAGAAGCTGAGCTTAAAGAAAAGAATAAGCTTAAGGCTCAGATGAAAGAAGACGATGCGATTCTGCGTAAGAACAGAAAGGTAGTTGGAGTTACCACCAATACTGACTTAAACAATTCTGTTATGGTTCCTGAAATGACAGAAGACGGTACAGACCGTTTTGATGATATTCATGAAATTACAGTTAACGGCTTTGATCCTGCCACATTATCTTTTTCACCTGTGGAACCTAAAGAAACTGTGGTTTATGAAGAAGAAATTGAAACATATATTGAAGAACCCGCCATTGTCAACAGACCGATGCCGGTGACACCTGTTCATGAATCGCCTGAAATTATTAATACTAAGATACGGGACGATAGGCCGGTTGCCAGAGCTCCTAAGGATCCTTATGAGAACGCTTCTTCATCTGTTAACGATTATTCATCCTACAGGTTACCTCCTTTGGAACTTCTTTCAAAGGGAAGTAAGAAATCAGGAGATTCCGCACAGGCAATAAGGCAGACTGCTCAGAAACTTCAGGATACACTTACAACCTTTGGTGTAGAGGCGACTGTTACGGATATCAGTCAGGGACCTACAGTTACCAGATTTGAATTACAGCCTAAATTAGGTGTAAAAGTAAGCCGTATTAAGAATTTAACAGATGATATTAAGTTAAATCTTGCGGCTTCGGAAATTCGTATAGAGGCTCCTATTCCAGGCAAGGCTGCCATCGGTATTGAAGTTCCAAATAAAGAAGCTCAGCCTGTCTTTTTAAGAGAACTGCTTGAAAGCCGTGAATATCAGGAATCCGATTCAAATCTTGCTTTTGCGGTTGGTAAGGATATTACCGGTAGAAATATTGTTTATAATATTAACAATTTCCCTCATCTTTTAATTGCAGGTCAGACCGGTGCAGGTAAATCTGTTTGTATCAATACAATGATTATGAGTATTCTCTATAAGGCTAATCCCGATGATGTTAAACTCATAATGATTGACCCTAAGGTTGTGGAATTAAGCGTTTATAACGGAATCCCTCATCTATACCTTCCTGTTGTTACGGATATTAAAAAAGCTGCAGCAACACTTAACTTTGCAGTTAACGAAATGCATGAAAGATTCAACAAATTTGCTGAACTTCATGTTCGTGATATTGAAGGATATCTTCGCGCTCTTGAAGAAAGAGGCGAACTGGAAGAAAAGAAGATGCCTCACCTTGTCATTATAGTTGACGAGGTTGCAGACCTTATGCTTTCAGAACGTAAGAATGTTGAGGATTCTATTCAAAGCCTTACACAGCTTGCAAGAGCCGCAGGCATACATTTGATTATTGCAACACAAAGACCTTCTGTTGATGTTATTACAGGTGTTATTAAGGCTAATATGCCAAGTCGAATTGCTTTTTCCGTATCAAGTAATGTGGATTCAAGAACCATACTTGATATGGGCGGTGCGGAAGAACTTATCGGTAAAGGTGATATGTTATTCTTCCCTAAGGGCTTAAAAAAGCCTGTAAGACTTCAGGGTGGATTTGTATCCGATAAAGAAGTTAATGATGTTGTTGAATTTGTTAAGAAGCAGGGAACACCTTCATATGATGCTTCCATAGAAGAAAAGATTAAGGCATATGAGAAAAAGCCTGAAGGCGGTTCTTCGTCACAGGGTGGCGCAGAAGACTCGGGCGACTTAAATGATACTCTTTTCAGAGATGCGGGCTTATTTATCATAGATAATAATAAAGCCTCCATCGGTATGCTTCAGCGAAAATTTAAGGTAGGCTTTAACCGAGCTGCCAGAATTATGGACCAGCTTGCAGATGCAGGTGTTGTAGGTCCCGAAGAAGGAACAAAGCCAAGACAAATACTTATGGGTAGGGATCAGTTTGAAAACTATCTTGAGGAATACGGCGGTTAATAGAGAGGATTTTCATGAAAACAGATATCGAGATTTCACAGGAAGCCAAAATGCTTCATATTAAAGAGGTTGCCGCAAAAATTGGAATAGAAGAAGACGACCTTGAAATGTACGGAAAGTATAAGGCTAAAATTTCCGATGAATGGTATGAAAAGAATAAAAACAATAAAGACGGTAAGCTTATTCTTGTTACTGCAATTAATCCTACACCTGCAGGTGAAGGAAAGACCACAACAAGCATAGGACTTACTCAGGCAATGAATAAACTGGGTAAAAAATGCGTATGTGCTTTAAGAGAGCCTTCACTTGGTCCCTGTTTTGGTATCAAGGGCGGAGCTGCCGGTGGCGGATATGCACAGGTTGTTCCCATGGACGAACTTAACTTACACTTTACCGGTGATTTTCATGCGATTACAGCAGCAAATAACCTTCTTGCCGCCCTTCTTGATAATCATATCCAGCAGGGTAATTCGCTTATGATTGACACAAGAAGCGTTGTATGGAAACGCTGTCTTGATATGAATGACAGAGCATTAAGAAATATTGTTATCGGTCTTGGCAAAAAAACTGATGGTGTTGTAAGAGAAGATCATTTTGTTATTACCGTTGCCAGTGAAATTATGGCTATTCTTTGTCTTGCAGAAAACATGAAAGACTTAAAGGAAATGCTTGGCAAGATTATCGTTGCTTATAACTTTAAGGGAGAACCTGTTACAGCAAAGGATTTACAGGCTGTAGGTTCAATGGCTGTTCTTCTTAAGGATGCAATAAAGCCAAATGTAATTCAGACACTTGATAATACACCTGCAATTATTCATGGTGGTCCTTTTGCCAATATTGCTCATGGATGTAACTCGCTTCGTGCCACAAAATATGCTTTGAAGATGGCTGATTATGTAATTACAGAGGCAGGATTTGGCGCAGATCTTGGTGCGGAGAAATTCTTTGATATAAAGTGTCGTAAGGGAAATCTTAAGCCTGATGCCACTGTTTTGGTTGCAACAATCAGAGCTTTAAAATATAATGGCGGTGTTGCCAAGAACAATTTGGCAACAGAAGATCTTGATGCACTTAAAAAGGGTATCGTTAATCTTGAAAAGCATATTGAAAACCTTAAACAGTACAATGTACCGATTATTGTTACTCTCAACAGATTTTCTACAGACTCTGATGCAGAAATTCAGTATGTTAAGTCTTTCTGTGAAGAAAGATATTGTGATTTTGCCCTTTCTGAAGTGTGGGAATTCGGTGGCGACGGCGGTATAGATCTTGCAAATGCAGTTCTTAATACCTTGGAGAAGAAGGAAAGTAACTTCAAGCCTATTTACGAGGACGAACTTCCCTTAAAAGAAAAGATTGAATGTGTTGCAAAGAACATATATGGTGCAAAGGATGTTGTTTATACCAAAGAAGCATCCAATATGCTTGATAAATTGACAGACCTTGGCTTTGGAAACCTTCCTGTATGTATTGCAAAGACCCAGTATTCATTATCTGATGATGCAACACTTCTCGGACGTCCTGAAGACTTTACCGTAAATGTTCGTGAAGTATATGTTTCAGCAGGTGCAGGCTTCGTTGTGGTACTTACCGGTCAGGTAGTTACAATGCCCGGCTTATCCAAGGAACCTGCAGCATTCAGAATCGATATAGATGATGATGGTACTATCAAAGGATTATTTTAGGAGATTTACATGGAACTTATTGACGGAAAGCTGATTTCTTCGATTATAAAGGATGAATTAAAAGAAAAAGTTGCAGCCCTTAAGGCAAAGGGCGTAGAAGGTTCTCTTGCGGTTATTCAGGTTGGAAACGATCCTGCATCCTCCATTTATGTTAAAAACAAAAAGAAAGCCTGTGAATATATCGGAATGGGTTCTGTTTCCTATGAATTGCCTGAGGAAACCACCGAGGAAGAACTTCTTAAGATTATTGATGAACTTAATAATCGTAAGGATGTGGTAGGTATTCTTGTTCAGCTTCCTGTGCCCAAGCACATTAACGAGGATAAAATTATAAGAGCTATTTCTCCCAAAAAGGATGTAGATGGCTTTCATGTTGAAAATGTGGGCTCACTTTGTGTAGGTGAAAAGGGATTTGTTTCCTGTACACCTGCCGGAGTAATCCAGCTTCTTAAAAGAAGCGGTGTTGAGATTCAGGGAAAGCATTGCGTTGTTGTGGGCAGAAGCAATATAGTTGGTAAACCTATGGCACTTTTGATGCTTAGAGAAAATGCAACAGTTACTATTTGCCACTCAAAGTCCACAGACTTAAAAAGTATATGCAAATTAGCGGATATACTTATTGTTGCCGTTGGAAAGCCTAAAATGATAACCTCAGAATATGTAAAAGAAGGTGCTGTTGTTATCGATGTAGGCATTCACAGAGATGAAAATAATAAAATGTGCGGAGATGTTGATTTCGATGATGTAAAGAATCATGTTTCCAAAATCACTCCTGTACCCGGTGGTGTAGGACCCATGACTATTGCCATGTTAATGAATAACTGTGTTGAAGCCATGGAATGAGATAAACAAGCGAAACGGGGAATATTATGAACTGTCCTAATTGCGGAGCTAAGCTTCCCGATGACAAACTATTTTGTGAAAAGTGTGGAGCAGAGCTTGAAATTGTAACAGATTATGATTTGGATGTTGAAGTCGAGAAGGAAATGCAGAAGACTCTTAATAATATTAAAGAGACAGAATTTCCGAATGAATTCGATGTGGAATTTGATGATGATCCAAATATCATTTCTATGATAGCAAGAGGAAGTACAAGCGGAAAGTTTTTTTACATTATGCTTGCACTTGTTTTTGTTGTGTTTATTATCGGTGCAGTTGTAATCGGTAAGAAAATCAGTGCACGAAACAGCTATGATTACCAGATTCAGATTGCAAACGAAAAAGCAGCCTCCAAGGATTATAAGGGTGCTATTGATGCTCTTGAATCCGCTTATGCAATTAAGCCTAATTCTAAGATTCTTTTCACAATTGCAGACTATTATTATACTGACGAGCGTGTAAATGATTCAATTTCCACACTCATGGAAATTGCAAACGGTGATTTCATGCCATCTGACGTAGAAAGTGCTTACAGAAAGGTTCTTACTCTTTATATTGAATCCGGAAACTATGAAAAGGTTGCAGATGTTTTGGATGGATGCAATAATGAAGTGATTCTTTCTGCTTTTGAAGATTATATGATTTTTACGCCTGAACCTAACTTTAAGGAAGGCACATATGAAGAAGCACTGACGCTTAAGTTTGAAAATAAAGGCACCGGTACTATTTATTACACAATGGATAAATCGGAACCATCAACAAAGTCAAATGTTTATGACACACCTATATTCCTTGAAATGGGTACATATAATGTATCAGCAGTCTATGTGAATAAATTTGGTGTCTCAAGTAAGCCTGTTTCATTTAAGTACCTTATTGATGTGGAATTTGTCTTTGAACCTACGATTCTTACCGAATCAGGTGATTATACCGAGGCAACTTTAATAGAGGCAGAACTTCCTGTTTTATATACTCTTTATTATACAACAGACGGTTCTGATCCAGATAAGACCTCAAAGCGCTATGTATCACCTATTCCTATGCCCGAAGGAACCACAAAGTTTAAGTTTGTAAGTTACGCTCCGGACGGAACCCAAAGTTCTATTATTGAGCGCACATATAAGCTTGAAATTGAATTATCATATACCGCTTCCGAGGCAATATATCACTTAGGACTCGTTCTAATGGATAAGGGTATTCTTTTGCCGGATGTACCTATGAAGCCCGGTATTCCCGGTATGTTTTTATATTATTATTCTGCAATTTATCCTGTTGCGGATATGGGAACATTCTATTTCATCGTTGAGTACTATCAGGATGAAAACGGTAATATTTCCAACACAAATAACGTATATGCGGTCAATGTAACTGACTTGTCAACATATAAAGTTTCAACATCAGGGTCAGGAGAATATATACTTTCTGATTTCTAAGAATACAAAGAAGGGAAAAAATACATTATGTACCAAATTCTTAAAAAAGAAGAGCTGACGACCAATATTTTTTCCATGGTTGTGAAAGCTCCCCGTGTTGCTAAATCATGCTTACCGGGACAGTTTGTCATTGTAAGGACAAAAGAAGACAGTGAGCGTATTCCGCTTACAATATGTGACTATGACAGAGAAGCAGGAACCATTACAATCGTATTTCAGATTGTTGGCGCCGGAACCCAGTTCATGTCAGAACTTAAGGAAGGCGAAGCCTTCCATGACTTCGTTGGACCTCTCGGATGTGCATCCGAATTCTGCAAGGAGCCCATTGAAGAACTTAAGAAGAAAAATATTCTTTTTGTTGCAGGTGGTGTAGGAACCGCTCCCGTATATCCTCAGGTTAAGTGGCTTAAGGAGCAGGGTGTTAACGCTGATGTTATTGTTGGTTCAAAGACCAAGTCACTTCTCATCCTTGAAGAGGAAATGAAGGCTGTTGCCGGAAATCTTTATGTAACAACAGATGATGGTTCATATGGCAGAAGCGGTATGGTTACAACAACAATTCAGGATCTTGTAAACGAAGGCAAGAAGTATGATGTTTGTGTTGCAATCGGACCCATGATTATGATGAAGTTTGTTTGTAAGCTTACAAAAGAACTTAATATTCCTACAGTAGTTTCCTTAAATCCTATCATGGTTGACGGTACAGGTATGTGTGGTGCATGTCGTGTTACTGTTGGCGATAACGTTAAGTTTGCTTGTGTAGACGGACCTGAGTTTGATGGTCATCTTGTAAACTTTGATGAGGCTATGAAGCGTCAGACATTATATAAGACCGCTGAAGGTCGTGCATTCCTTGCTGCTAAGGAAGGCGACTCACACCATGGCGGTTGTGGAAACTGTTAAGGAGGATTAGTCATGGACGTATTAAAGAAGGTACCGGTTCGTGAGCAGGATCCCGCTGTTCGTGCTGCGAACTTTGAAGAAGTTTGTTTAGGATATAACAAAGAAGAAGCAATGGAAGAGGCATCAAGATGCATTAACTGTAAAAATGCTCAGTGCGTAAAAGGCTGCCCTGTATCCATTAATATTCCCGGCTTTATTGAGCAGGTTAAGAACGGTGAATTTGAAAAGGCTTATGAAATAATCAGTGAATCTTCATCACTTCCTGCAGTATGCGGACGTGTTTGTCCTCAGGAAAGTCAGTGTGAAGGTAAATGTATCAGAGGTATTAAGGGAGAAGCTATTTCCATCGGTAAGCTTGAAAGATTTGTTGCCGATTATGCTTCTGCAAACAATGTAAAACCTGTTGCAAGCTCAGAGAAAAAGGGCAAAAAGGTAGCTGTAATCGGTTCAGGCCCTGCAGGTCTTACCTGTGCAGGTGACCTTGCAAAGATGGGCTATGATGTTACTATTTTTGAAGCCCTTCACCAGCCCGGCGGAGTACTTGTTTACGGTATTCCCGAATTCCGTCTTCCCAAGGAAAAGGTTGTTGCCAAGGAAATCGAGAACGTTAAGTCACTTGGCGTAAAGATTGAAACAAATGTTGTAGTAGGTAAATCAATTACTGTAGATGAACTTTTGAGTGATGAAAGCTTTGATGCTGTATTTATCGGATCAGGTGCAGGTCTTCCCAAGTTTATGGGTATTCCCGGAGAAAACGCAAACGGTGTATTCTCTGCAAACGAATATCTTACAAGAAGTAACCTTATGAAGGCATTTGATAAGACTTCATCCACACCTATTATGAGAGCAAAGAAAGTTGCTGTAGTAGGTGGCGGTAATGTTGCAATGGATGCAGCAAGAACTGCATTAAGATTAGGCGCAGAAGTACATATCGTATATAGAAGAAGTGAAGAAGAGCTTCCTGCCCGTGTTGAAGAAGTTCATCACGCAAAAGAAGAAGGAATCATCTTTGACCTTCTTACAAATCCCGTTGAGATTCTTTCGGATGAAAACGGATGGGTTTGCGGCATTAAGTGCATCAGAATGGAACTTGGTGAGCCCGATGAATCAGGCAGAAGATCACCTGTTGAAATTCCCGGTTCGGAATTTGTTATTGATGTTGATGCTGTTATCATGTCACTTGGTACCAGCCCCAATCCTCTTATTTCCTCCACAACAGAGGGACTTGAGATTAATAAGAGAAAATGTATTGTTGCTGAGGAAGAATTCGGTCAGACATCCAAGAAGGGTGTTTTTGCCGGTGGTGATGCCGTTACAGGTGCAGCAACAGTTATTCTTGCTATGGGTGCAGGTAAGGCTGCAGCAAAGGGTATTGATGAGTATTTAAGCAAGTAATTGGAGGTAATTATGGGCTTTTGTCCTTCATGTAAACTTGAATATGTAGATGGAGTAAAGATTTGTCCTGACTGTAAAAGTGTTCTTGTGGACGAACTTGTTGATGAATTTGATTTCTCAGAGCCGGTTTCTGAAACCGGTTATGAGGAATTGGAAACAGAATCCAGTGACCTTTCTGATGAGGAAAAGCAGGCGATTCTTGAAAGAGCATTAAAACTTGCAAATACTCCAAAGTATAAGTCAAGAAAGGACTCTTTGGTTGAACACCGTTCCGGAGCTCTTGTACTTATTATTTGCGGAATCATTGGCTTTGCAGTTCTTGCTCTTAATGCTTTGAGCATTATTAAACTGCCTTTTGATGGTACATCATCCATTCTTACCAATATTGTAATGGGTGGCTTGTTCCTTATATTCCTGGCTTCAGGTATTTTCTCCGCTGTAAAGACGGTTCAGCTTAAACCCCTTGCAGCTGTAGAAGATGAGAACACTGAAAAGGCAGTTAACTTCTTAAAAGAAAAGATTTCTAACAAAGCCTATCTTTTTGACAAAGAAGAAGGATACGAAGAAAGATATCTTGAGGTTGTACAAAAAATGGCACAGGACTTAGAGGAAGCTTTCCCTGAGTTTGAGCCGGGCTTCGCAACATACATTGTTGATAACTATGCTGATGGAATGATTGATGAAGGTTAAGATTATTTGTGTTGGCAAGATAAAAGAAAAATTTTTTCGTGATGCTATTGAAGAGTATTCAAAACGCTTATCAAAATTTTGCCAGCTGGAGATTTGTGAAGTCCAGGATGAAATGACGCCTGAAAATGCATCGGATAATGAAGTAAGCAAAATCCTTAAAAAAGAAGGAGAGAGAATTCTTTCGAAAATCAAGGACTCGGATTTTCTGATAACACTTGAAATTCTTGGTAAAAAGCTTACAAGTGAAGAACTTGCATCAAAGATTTCTTCAATTACCCTATCAGGACACAGCTCCATTGCATTTGTAATTGGTGGCTCCCTTGGCATTGATGATTCCATAAAGAAAAAGGCATCTTTTGCACTTAGTTTTTCAGATATGACATTTCCACATCAGCTAATGAGGGTTATTCTTCTTGAACAGATTTACAGGGCATTTAAGATTAATACAGGTGAACCGTACCATAAGTGAATAGCGAAAGCAGCACATAAAATTAAGAAGCGGTCGTGGCAAGCTTGCTTGCCAAAGGCTGCTTTTTTAATTTTATGTATTGCAGAGCAAACAGTTAACGAGCAGAAACGTAGTGTATGCGAGCTAAATGTGCTATCGCTATTCACAATGGCAGTTTTGTCATCCTTTTAATTATTTATGACAATAAATCACTTGCGATTTATTGTAGGGAGGACATGATAAGTCGATAATCGCCAAGTGACCTGTAGATATAACAATCATTGGAACAATCAAAGTGATATTACTGACAATAAAGTTCTGATAATCTACTGAATATTATCCGCCTTTTTCTACGAAGTTAAGCTTCTGTATACTTATAAAAAATGCAGTATACAGAGTTTTTGACTCTGTGTACTAGTAGGTACTTCTTTATAAATAATAGTCACACTTCATTCCAGTTTAAACTCATAACTATAGCGCATAAAAATACCCTCCTTACTGGTTGTCCGGTAAAGAGGGTACATATCACCTGTTTAGGGCTTTAAAAATTATTTTTTAATAAGATAAATAATAAGACTAATAAGACACACGACAGGGGTAACAAGGCATAAAATAGCATAACCCTCCAAGACGATAAATAATGAAATAAATAAGCCAGCACCACCAACAAAGACATCTATTGGAAAAATTGGTATTAAATACCATGCCCAGTGAGATATTTTGGCTACGACACCTCCTATTTTAGTGATAATTTCTATGGCTTTGGAACCGACTGACATTATAAAGGATGACATTTCAAAAATTAAGAAAAAAATATACCAAATAATCATAAAAGTCAAAAAAGAATACGTCTTATTAGTGCCTTCTAACCACGAAAAGACACCAATAAGTATGGGATACGGAAGTAAGGACATAATCAAAGCGACAATTTTTTTAGCCATAAGATTTCCCCATTCATATTTAATCTTAAAGAACATATTAATTATATATATATATATATTCTGTCAATATTTATATTAAGAAAGATTATTATGTATAAAGTGTGATAAAAACTATGTTATAATTCGTTAAATCACATTCGTGAGAATAATTAAACATAAAATGTATAGTTGATGCGAAGAGCCTGGGTGAAGTACTGAAACAGCATAGAGTTGATTGTAAGATGACTCAAGAGTTTGTTGCAGAAACAATAGGTGTAAGTCGTCAGGCTGTATCTAAGTGGGAGAGTGGTGCATCTGATCCAAGTACAACCAATTTGATTGCTCTGGCTAAGTTGTTTGGCGTAGAAGCTGAGGAACTATTGCAAGAAACGAAATAGCTTAATTTGTTGGAGATACTAGATATGAAAGAAACAAGATATAAGCCAGAACCCAAACAACCATTTGGGTTGCATGATTGTCATATTAACGGAATTGATATATACGACGGGAATATTACACTTACTGTCAAAAATGTTTTCTATACCATCAATGGGCCGGATGATCGTGGAAATATTGTAATAGAAAATATTGATCTTGATTGTTGTGAAATTGTTGTTCAAGGCAAAGGCGGTAAAATGGGTGGATTTCGTGGAGAGAAGCTTACTATTTCGGAATTTACAGAGAAGTATAAAGGTTTCAGCTATGAGGTAATAGATGAATATTATGGATGGAATAAGCTACAGTTTGTAGGCTGGCTTTGGCTGTCAGATATATATCCAAAAGATATGACTTTAAGTATCAGCTATTTTTAGGGTGACATTGTGTACAATACGGAAGAAACGTTTGAAGAATAAATCTTGTAATTTAATGTGGAGGTTTGATGCAGATAAGTATAGTTTTACTATTAGGGAAACACAGACCGGCGAAATTATTGATGATGTGGCAAATGGAAAGAGCGAGATAGGAGTTATTTATCTTTCGGAGCATAATGAAGAAGTCATTTCGAAGCTAATCAGGAATAACGATTTGATTTTTGCTGAATTATTTGTTGCAGGGCCGCATGTTTATGATGCAGGCTGTAGAAATTTGCAATTAGATGACTGTACCTGGGGAGCTATCGTCGGTGATGCGGCAAAGCAAAGATACCAGAAGCTTGGAATTGAACTGGAAGATGTTAAGGCACAGCTCTTAAAAGTTAATAACCTTGCCCTTGAAGGAAAGCCTGAAGATATGGTTATAACTTCTCACATTTGTCGTGGCAATTATGTATGTACCTTTAGATAGATTATATTTAAGCCCACAATGTGGATTTGCATCCTGTGAAATTGGTAATAAGCTTACCGAAGAAGAACAGTGGGCAAAGCTTAGACTTGTTAAAGAGATAGCTGAAGAAGTTTGGGGATAAAGGCAGAAGGTAATAGTATTATTACCGGTTTCTTTTTTGATTATTTATTAATTGGTTATTATGAATGATATATTTTTATATATAGAGATAATTATATTTTTTGCACATGATATAAGCGAATTTCAGGTTCCTATTTCTATCAATACAAAAAGGATAATAAATGACACGAAAAATCTTTTGCTTCAATTTAATATTGGCCTTAGTATTTATTACTGCCTGCACTGATAACAGTATTTTGACTGAGCCCTTAAATGATTCTTACTCGGGACCGGAAAAGGACTATGCCATGGAAACCGGAAACGATACTGAAGACGATTATGATTTTAATCTTCCGGAAGATATTCAAATTAAGTATTTCGGCAAAAATGTATATTCAAAAACATACGATGGCTGGAACAATGCTGCTTTTATTTTTGATAGTTATTTATTGTATAATCTGTATCTTGAAAATACTACAATTATAAATGTAAGTAAGGCGGGCGGCTATTATCCGACTGCGCATTATATCAGTGAGTATGATTCTATTGAAAATCGTACAGGAGAAAAAATAGCCGATATTCAGTTTGACAAAGAGGGGCTTATAAAAGAAATAAATATAGTCGGAAAATGTAATGATGACTTCTACATAACAGGTCTGCAAGTGGGTGAAAATGCTAAAGAGTATCTTAATTCAATTTCCGAAGGCCTGTGGGACCGTTTAATGGCTATGGAAGATAATTATGTTCTTAGAGGCTCTCGCGGATACTATCTATCTCATAATACGCAAAAATTTGAGCCGGGTGTTTTAGGTGAAAGTGAAGTTACTATTGAAAATATCTGTTTAAGTAATGAGAAACTGTCCTTTAGTTATAGGCTGGATGGCGAAATCGTTGACAATATTAATGTCTTTACAAGAAATGACAGTATAAAAGATGATCTTGAAACAGAGATGTATGATATTAACCCGCCATTTTATTACATAGACGATATAAGCATTTTTGATTCAACACTAGAAGATTGGGTTAAACATTTCAAAATAAAAAGGGATCCTAATACAGGGGAATATAAACCTTATGTTGATGACATATTATATTTGCGGATAACTGAATATGAATACGGCTATAATATTTTTATGGGTAAAGCATCTGATGTTGTTTGGCATGATTATATAAATGGAGCAGGCGTAAGAAACTCTTTCCCGGAATTCATTCCTAATGATTCAAATGTGTATTGCACCATAGATGCAAAATGCAATGACTATCGTACGTATAAAAGTATTTCTATTTTTCAGGCAATAAAAGACTTATCCTATTTCCATATAAGGGGTGGGAACCTTGGCATAGGAAGTAATATCAAAAAATATTTTAATCTATATGATGTTACGGCATATGATTTATTCATGAATGAGGGAAGCTTGACATCAGGCTTTTGGACGTTTGAACGCGATGAAGGCGGTAATATTTCAATGCGTAGAGACATATATGGATTAGTAAATGAAGATTTAGACTATTATTTTAAGCTTGATGGTGAAAAAATCACGAAAATTCAGGTAAACTATAGTAAATAAATTGGGATAATCAAACTTTTTGAGGGTTTGCCAAACTGATTGAGGGTCAGACTTGAGGGTCTGGCCCTTTTAGAATGCCATTTTTTGAGGGTTTGGTTTGAGGGTCTGGTTTGAGGGGCAAACTTGAGGGTCTGATGTGAATCAG
>JAZLLV010000004.1:0-31366 GCA_045598365.1 Lachnospiraceae bacterium | reverse complement strand
AATCCTTGTTTGGAATTAGAATAAGTATTGTTAATATTAATCATTGCAAGTTAATTTTAACACAAAAGAAGGATTAACAGTCCGCTTATCGGACGGTTAATCCTTCTTTATTTTATGGACTATGTTTTTTCACAGCCCCTTATTTATGTGCGCCAGAGCTAATGACATAGATTGCAGGCATTTAGGCATAACATTTATGCAACCTGAAGTTGCATAAATGCCAATTTAAGTTGGTGGCGAAAAACCTTTTTTAAGCTAATAATATCATTACAAATTTAATAGATAATATGTCCGCTGGGAATCAGTGCAAAACAAGCACAACATAAAAATGTAGCATAAAAATAAAATAATACAACATTTTGATTGACACAACATACTGCCGGTGCTAGTATAAATCCTACAAGAGAGGTAGTCATGAATACTTATAGTGTAAAAGAAATAGCTGCAATGTTACATACTGATCCAGAGACAGTAAGAAGATGGATACGAGTGGGAAAACTTAAAGCAGAAAAGGCAACGTCCAAAAAAGAGGGGTTAGTTGTTACCGAAAAGATGCTTAGCGCATTTTTTGAAAATTTCCCCAAATATGCAGGATTAGCTGCAACGTCTTCGGCAGAGAATCTTTTTGATTGCGGGATATCGCTTGTTGCATCAGTGATTTCGAGCCTTATTGCTCAGGGATATGAAAACAAAAAGACATTGAAAAATGCCCGTATTAATCCTCAAGACTTGAAATCGCTTATTGACAACGAAATCAAATTGATAACAGGTACAATAAATGAGAAGCAAAATAATATTTCCGAGATTGAGAAAGAAATCACAGAATTGCAAGCTAAAGTAAAAGAACTCTACATTTTAAGAGATAAAGTCGATGATAGTGAATTTGAAAAATGATTAAGAAAGCAGGGTATATGGCAGATATTGAAAAAATGAAAATGTTACAAAGCGAAGTTGCGGGAGAGAGTTCGACTGCAAGCAAGATGTTTTTAACTGATGAAGGGGAGACGCGTCGAGAGGGAACAGAGGATTGCTGTGAAAACATTTGTGAAAAAGATTTGTCGAAGGGAAAAAATGCATTTTTAAGTTGGATTAGTGAACATAAAAGGCCATTAACAGTGGCAGGAATAAGTATTGCAGCTTTGCCGGTGGCGTTTCTCTTATTCAAAAAATTCAAGTGTACTAAAAACATACGAGATTTGTTGATTTTTGAAAGTGAAAATCAGGAAACGATAGCAAACACTGATGTTGAAAAATTTGGCATTGATTTGGAAAACTTGAAGGAATCTGTTGAAACGGTAGGCAAGATGACAAGGGCACCGCACGATGTTTCCGAGCATGTTAGAAATCTACCGCTGGGAAGGAAAGCCTCGCCGGAGAAAATTGCAATTGCGCTTGAAAAAGGGATTACGTTACTAGATAGGCAGACTTTGGTAAAAAAGTATAATACAGGAGGTGAAGTGGCATGAATAAAAATGGTGAAGAAAATACAGACATTGAATTTATAGCATACTCGAGGTTGCTATTAAGAAGACTTTTAAAGATTAGAGAATTGCTTGCTAATGGGGACAACGAGGGGGCACTTCTCATCATAAATGAATTGATTGAAGACACAGAAACGGATATTAAATAAGCGCTGCATAGAATTGACTTTGACTTATGAGGAAATAAGATAGGCAAGCGCATAAGCGGAAAAGCACATAAATTAGAGGAGACATTTACTATGGGTTGGAGATTACAAATAAACTTTTCTGATGGTGAATCAGAACTTATTGATGAGATATTTGATACTGAAGAAGATGCACAGGAGGTATATGAGGTGTGGCTTGACGGCTGGAATCCAGGTAAAGAAACACTGAGACTTGCAGGTGAAGATTATGTTGACGCAGATATAGAAGGTTGTGATATTTGGGAAGAATAGGAGCAAACCTAGGTTGCATAAAAGCAAATCTAAGTTGGTGGGATAATTATTATTTTCCGCTAATAATATTATTACGAAAGGAGGATGAGCAATGAGCTTTGCAGAAAGAATAAGGACAGCGAGAAACAAAAAAGAATATTCTCAAGAGCAATTAGCTGAAAAAATTGAAGTGAGCAGACAAACTATTGCAAAGTGGGAATCTGAAACGGGTTTCCCTGAAATGAAAAAGGTGCTCAAAATTGCTAAAGAATTGCAGGTTTCAATAGACTGGCTGTTTGAAGATGAGTTGGTAGAATTAGGCTGGAAGGCTCTTGCTGATAACGAGGAAATAATAATATCAGCGGAGGATGTGATTATGTCAAAGCAAAAAGTTAATGAAGAGATGGTGCAGGATGCGGTTAATAGACTATATAATCCTGTGGTTAAAGGAGATATGCCAACCGGAATTAAATGTCTTGATGACATAAATGGTGGCTTATCAAGAGGAAGCACATATTATCTCTTAGGAGCACCTGAGATTGGAAAGGTTCCTGTTGCAGTAAACATAGCAGTTAATTTTTTAAGAGACAATCGTAATGTCTTGTTTGTTTTGAAAGAGCATACTGTGCAGGGCATAATGCGGCAGATGATTTGTACTGCAGCTAATGTTAACTCATTTATTCGTCATGAGAAATATAACGAGGAAGAAGATGAACGAATAAGAATAGCTGCGGAACTTATTAAAAAATCGCAACTAACCTTTGATGATTCATATGATGAATCTGTCGACAGATTGTTTGAGAAGTGTATTAATTCGAAAAAGCAATTGGACTTGGTTATTATAGATAGTGCCAGATTGTTATATACTGTATCAAATGAAAAAGGTGATAGAAAAAGAAGAATCAACAATATTATAAGCAATATAGCAAGGGAATGCAGATGCGCGGTATTAGTGCTGGACCGCATCGATAATAATATTGCTGAACTTTTGAGGAATCACGAGAATCCTGATAGGATTGTGAATAGCCTTGTAAAAGACTCCGCTTGGACCGGAACAGATAATTTGTTGCTTCTTCACCGAGACGATTATTACAGCGTATCTGATGGGGATGAAAAAATAATGGATATCGTATATAATGACGGTTATCATGGTAAAGGAAGAAATAGGATAAGCTGCTTGTTGAACATAAAGACAAGGAAAATAACAGAGCTACCTTCTGATACATGTAAATAGAGGTATTTATGCACATTCTAAACATAGAGGACGATGTATTCAAGCATCATGACATATGCGAAGCCCTAAAAAGAGGGGGCTTTGCTGACCTTCGCATTGATTGCAAAGGAAATCTCGTAGATGCGATAGAGCAAATAGAAGAACATAATAATGCGGGAAAACCGTATGATTTGATCATCACTGATATGTGGTATCCGGAATCAGCCGGCGGAAGAGAAGTCGAATCAGGCGAGAAACTGATTAATATTTCAAAAGAAAAAGGCTGGAACATCCCCATCATTTTATGTTCGTCGGTCAATTACGCGTATCCCGGAATTCTTGGTTCGGTTTACTATTCTGAAAATGAGGATTGGGAGAATAAGATAGTCAGACTGGCTAAGAAGGTCAGTATATAAAGTGATTTAGTTGGTTTCAGGCTTAAGTAATTAGGAGGTACATTACCGTGCGTTTTATTGGGAATATTATATGGCTTATATTTGGCGGATTGCCAAGCGGCCTAATGTGGGTTCTCATGGGAATAATATGGTGCATGACAATCGTTGGCATTCCGATTGGAGTGCAGTGCTTTAAGTTTGCCAAGATTGTGACATGGCCCTTTGGCAAAGTGGTTGTATACGGCGGCGGTTCGATAAAAATGATCGCCAACATTTTCTGGCTTATTTTTTCCGGCATTCCCTTAGCAATAGTCTATGTGGTTTTTGGCAGTCTGTGGTGCATAACTATTTTGGGAATTCCCTTTGGAAAGCAGTATTTTAAGTTTGCAAAGCTGGCATTGATGCCCTTTGGAGCAGAAGTAGTGTAAAAAGGAGGCCCACATGCAAAGACCAAAAATACTTTTGGAAATACAGCTTTTTTGGAATCGGATGAGGCATCACCGGTAGTTTATAACAAATATAACAGATGGGTGTTGGGCGAAGATTTTCCGAATGAAAAGCAGGAAAGATATTACTCATTATTAGAACTAAAAGAAAAAATTAATAAGTTGGTAACTTCTGTTAAGAAAAGAAGGAAAAAGAAAAAAATAGTTTTTAAGTACTGTCATAAGCGGAAAGAAATCCGTACATTATTGGGAGGTTTCTAAAAATATAGGTATTCTGAACATGATAATGAAGGAAGGGTATTAATAAAAGCACTGCCCCCTTCGGTTAGCAAAGGCAACGAAAAAAACTGTTGATAAAAATTAAGGAGTATATTTATGAACCATGTGATGCTGGCAAAGTTCAAAAGCGATTATTCCAAGGAAGAAATCGCTAAAATGTTTGAAGACATAAAGGGGATTTATGACAATGCAAAGGGCATTCCGGGAGTTTCGGATGTGATTTATCATACGAACTGCATTGATCGCCCTAACAGATACGATATTTACGTGAACATCGTTATGGACCGTGACGCCTTACCAAGCTGGGACGCCTCCGAGTGGCACGCAAAGTGGAAAAAAGAATACGGCGAGATGCTGGAATCAAAATGCATTTTTGATTATGAAGACTGATATGATAAAAGCTCCCTGGCGGGAGCTTTTTTTTGAAAAAAGTTTTTTGTGAGTGTTGAAATATATATGTTGACATAGTTGCGCGAAACTCATAAAATAAAGAAAAAAACAGGTCTGCACGACACTCATAAAGGAGGCTATGATATGCCAAGGGTCAATTTGTCAATCAGTCAGGAACTATATGATGCGCTTCTGGAGGAAGCAGAAAGTGGTAACATCACGGTTAATCATCTTATTCTTAGCGTTTTGGAGGAAAAGTACAATAACCGGAGTGGCATTGATTATGTCGCTTTGCTGGATAAGATAATTAGCGAATCAAAAGAAATGACAGGAGATTTTGTACTTGCTGATCTTCCGACTTACTCAAACATTGAAGGGTTGCTTATTGAAACAGGCGCGCACATTTCGATAGCTTCCGTAAAGGCGAGACTGGGGAAAATGTATAATGAGGCGGTTCGTAAGGATGCAATCCCAGGAGTCGAGCGCGCAGTCATCGAAAAGAACGGAGTGGAGCAATTAAAATTTTTGTCTAGAGCAGCAGTATATACAAAGCTGCTGAGCAATGTAGCAAAGCCTGAAAATGATTGACACCACATATGACACCATAATATAATGCAAAGCGAATTTGGATAGAGGCTGCTATCGAAGACAATGTAAAAATAAATAAACCGGATGATTTGGAAAATTATTCCGGCCAGTTCAAATTAAGAATACCGAAGAGCCTGCATAAATCTTTGTCTGAACATTCGAAGGCAGAGGGGATAAGTATGAACCAGTATTGTTTATATTTGCTGACTAAGAATGACGCGTCATTTGCGGGCTAAGTAGAATCTTCTGTTGACAATTTTTAACGGGTAAGGCATTTTATCAATTACTGATAAAGTGCCTTTTATTTGAATTAGCAGGGGTATTGTGATACAAATAAGTTTTTGCCATACTTGTCTCAGGAATATGATATTGTTAACTCAAAAGAAAAGGAAATGTGACATAAAGATATGAAACAGAACACTACATTACCAAAGAAGGATTTCATTAAGCTTGCTGCAAAACTGGCATTGCCGATTATGGTACAGAATTTAATCAGTACGCTTGTAAATGTTGCCGATACCACAATGCTTGGAAATGTCAGCCAGACTGCAATGTCTGCCTCGGCTCTTGCAAACGAGTTCACATTTGTGCTGTATTGCTTTTACTACGGACTGGCCACCGGTACGGCGGTTCTCTGCGGCCAGTACTATGGTAAGGGGGATATAAAAACTACAGAAAAGATAACTGCGCTTGCGATTAAAATGACGGTTGTAATATCTCTGATTTCTTTTGCCATTTCATTCTTCTTTGCAGGCACTGTCATGAGACTGTTTACTGATGAGTCTGCTACGATTGCAGCAGGAGAAGAATATCTGAGGGTTATATCCTTTTCTTATATTTTCATGGGTATATCCCAGATATATATGAGTTCCCTCCGAAGTATTGGGAAGGTTGTTATACCTTCTGTGACCTATGTGGTATCGCTTTCGGTCAATGTGTTTTTTAATGCCGCCTTTATTTTCGGTTTGTTTGGACTGCCTAAAATGGGTGTCACAGGTGTTGCCATCGGAACTGTAATAGCTAGAGCGGTGGAAGTGGCTATCTGCTTTGTTTATTCGGTATGGTTCAGCGAGTTAAAACTAAGACTCAAGTATCTGTTTACAAGCATGGGAGTTCTCATGGGAGACTTCATTAAAATCAGTGCGCCGGCGGTTGCAAATGACCTCATATGGGGCCTTGCGGCATCAGTGTTCGCAATGATACTGGGACACATCGGTGATGATATGGTGGCTGCCAATGCAGTTGCTGTCATGGTGGTAAACATCGGAGCCATAGCCTGCAGAGGATTTGCCAACGCAACAACGATTATAATCAGCCAGGAACTTGGCCAGAATAATATAGAAAACGCAAAGATATACGGTAAGTGGATGCTTTATATGACAATAGTGGTCAGCCTGTTTGGCTGCGGTGTGATTTTAGCAATCAGACCGTTTATGATGCAGTATTACAGCGACAAGATGACTGAAACTGCAATCACTTACTTAGGCTATCTGATGATCATGACTACATGGCGCCTTGTGGGCGAGGGAATAAATACCTGCCTGATATGCGGCTGCTTCAGAGGCGGCGGCGACTCACGGTTCGGAATGGTCATGGACGCAGTATTCATGTGGCTCGTAGCCATTCCGCTTATGGCCGCCGCAGCATATCTCTTTAAGTTTTCACCAATAATAGTGTATCTTGTAATGTCCCTGGACGAGTATTACAAGATGCCTGTAGTAATCCACCACTTTAAGAAAAATAAGTGGATGAAGAATATTACAAGAGATTTTTCATGTTAGTAATGGCCTCTGTTACCAGAGCCTTGAACTGCTTTGCGACTCTGTTTGCAGTCTCCTGAACCTCAGCATGATTAAGAGGTGTGGGAGAAATTCCGCAGGCCATGTTGGTGATACATGAAATACCGCAGATCTTCATGCCCATGTGATTTGCGGCGATTGCTTCAACAGCGGTACTCATACCGACTGCATCGCCGCCGAGTCTTGCAACCATCTGGATTTCGGTGGGAGTCTCATATGCAGGACCGGTAAGCTGGAGGTAAACTCCTTCCTTAAGGGCAACGCCTGTTTTGTTTGCGGCAGCATGAAGAATTTCGCGAAGATCGCGGTCGTAAACTTCACTCATATCAAAGAAACGGTCACCCAATTCGTCGATGTTGGGGCCGATACAGGGGTTGGGTACGAAGCAGGCAATCTGGTCTGTAATCATCATAAGGTCACCCTGCTTGAAACTTCTGTTTACACCTCCGGCAGCGTTGGTAAGGAATAAAATCTTTGCACCCATAAGCTTCATGAGGCGAACGGGAAGCACCACATCCGTAATCGGATAGCCTTCGTAGAAGTGAACACGGCCCTGCATACATACAACAGGAGTCTCACCCACATATCCGAAAATAAATCTTCCCTGATGACCGGGAACGGTGGATACGGGAAAATCTTCAATGTCGCTGTAGTTTAGGGTGGCACGTACATCAATATCTTCTGCATAGTCTCCAAGACCCGAACCAAGAATCAGAGCCACCTCGGGCTTGAAATCTATACCTGACTTCTTAAAACTCTCATAGCATTTCATTAACTTATCATAAATTGGATTTGACATGATAACCTCCGTTTAGCGTTTTGTCTTAAGTAAGACTCTTTAAGTGCTCAATGCGTGTAGTTATTTGTTTTATATAATTATGCGATGGAGCAAACTTCGCTATTCTTATCTTGTAAGCTCGTTCCGCATATTCAAGTGCTTTATATATTTCCCCCTTTTTTTCGTACCATTCACTTAAACTGATTAATGACCACGCGACCTCTGGATGTGTTTTGCCTAAAATACTTTCTCTAATCTCCAGGGACTGTTCAAAATGAGATTTTGCTATATCTATAAAAGTATTGCCAAGAGCCAGGTAGTCATTTCCTATCCATACGTGAGATGATGCGATATCTGTTTTGGCAACATCGGGACTTTCTTCTCGAAGTTTTAGGGCTTTTTCATGATTTTCACGTGCCAGTTGATATTCGCCAAGCTTATTGTAAGCGGTTCCGATGTTATGATATGAATAAGCCTGCTGTTTAAGAGAATCATTTATTTCTTCACGAATATCTAATCCTTTTTTATAACATATCAAGGCATTTCCTAAATATTGAGTCTTGTCTGAATCGGAAGTTCCTTTTATATCTGATTTATTTAAGAAAATGATGCCACGTCTATTATATGCTTCAGCAATTGCTTTTTGATTGGCGTTGTTCTTTGAGTCTTCATAGATTGCAATGGCCTTATCGCTGTAAGAAATTGCAGCATCGTAATCCCCATCTTTTCGATAAATATCGCTTAACTGTAAACATATTTCAGCATTTTGCAGTTCCTTTTCAACACAGGGTTGCTGTTGGGCATTACTTTCCAATGCATGGTTATATGACTCTATTGAATCTTTATACATTGCCAGTCGTTTATATACATCGCCTATTTTTAAATAGATAGACGTACGAGTCTGAACAGGACTCATTATAGCTATTTCAGATGCTACTTTGTATAAATTTAACGCAAGTTCAAAGTCGTAAGCCGTGAAACAGAATTCGGCAAAATAGGTTATGAGTGTTACATCTTTGCAAGCTTTATAGAAATCATCGATTTCATTGATTGACCGGAATATCTTACAGATATCTGTCTTGTCAGAATCTGAAAGCTTAACTCCATAGGTCTGCATATAATTATGCAAATTTTGTACAAGAACAGCACAATTTCTAAAGGAAGGTTGGGTCTCTTTTCGAATCAAATCACGGATAACCGGGTGAAGGCGAATAATCTGATCGTGCTCATCTTCTATAGCCCAGCTGTTACTTATTAATTCATTAAATGGATGTCTAAAAGTTGGCATCAGATTATAGATAAATCTTCTCTTAATACCTTCAACGGGTAACAGTGAGAGGTATAGTAATGCTTCTTTTGCTTCCTTGTCCAAATTACCCACGTCAAACAATAATTTAACAAAATCGGACATAGTTCGTTTTTCTGATGACAGTTTATCTTTATTTATAGAAACCGGTTCCAACTCGGTGGTGGTATCTCCCTGAAGGTATTCAAGCATTTCTTGTGGAGAAAGTGCTGTTGCATGCATTGATTTTGCAACGAGTTCAATAAGCAGAGTATGACCGTCAATACATCTCAATATTTCTTCAATTATTGGCAAATCCTCATTAGGAATATCTTCCGGGTAAAGTGACTTAAAAAAAGTAATCTGATCCTCCGGAGGTAGTTGAGAAACTCGAATAGTTTGCTCGGATGCAAAACAGTTGGTTAGTCTGGTTGTAACAATAATGTGAATTCCCGAGTTGGTACATAAATCGTCAAAATATTCCAAATCATCTGGTGTGGTGTCTACATTATCAATAATAAGCAGAGTATCAGAAGTCATTCCATTTAGAAGACTTAAACGTTTTTCGACCTTATCATTATCATTCATTTCGGACTCATCTATGTTATCAAATAGCAAGGAAAGAATTGCACGTTTGAAAGACTTTGAGGTCTTATCATATGTCACTATTTGCTCACAATTGTATTCATGAGAGTATAAATAAGCATATTGGCGTGATAAATAGGTTTTTCCTATGCCTCCGAGGCCACATAAGATTACTAGCTTGTATGAAAGTAGTTTTTCACGCATTTCATCAATAATATCTGCGCGACCATAGAATTTGTTAGGGCAATATATGTCCTGGTTGTGTAATGCAGGCGGATTATTATTTGAAATTGTTGAACTGTTTTCTGCGTGAGATGCTTGAACTGTAGCACTATGTGGTTCATGTTTACGAAATGCCTCTAAAATCATCTGTTTAATATATTCGTCACAAGGCGCATTTTCGCTTTCAAGCTTTTCTTTGCCATTAAAAGTTAACTCGTTATCGGACAAGTATTTTTTTATTTGCTCGAATCTGTCATTTGCAAATTTGCGGTCTGCTCCGTCCCGGATGTTGCATTCTTTGAATATTTTCATGAAAAAATTATCTATAAAATTTTTAACGGAATCTGCATTGTCTCCAATAAGATTATCAAAAGGTCTTCCGGGGCCTCCATTTACCGCTCGACTGACATTGCTTGCCAGCGCATCCACATCCAAATCGCAAGGGGAGCTGAAGGCTATTGCACGTGCTATATCTTTTTGTATTGCAAATTTAGGATCTGAGTTTGCAATAAGATTAAATAAATCTCCTTGATTCATATAATTCATGAATTCTACCTCCAATACATATTGAAATTATATTCTGCAGCGCTTAGCACTGCATTAATTTTGCAATATTGCAATAATATTGCAATTTATGACTGCAATAAAAAGCATGAATTGCACAGATGAAGTGCAATTTTTTTTGATATAGCATCAGGTTAAGAAATAAAACACAACAGCAGTTCAAACCGAAAGGAGAATCAATATGGAACGTGTAATCAATGATTTATTTGTAATAACAGATGAAGAGATAGTTAAAGAAGAGATTTGGAGGTTTGCAGAAGTAGATCCTGATATGGATGAGGTAACAGACTACATTCTTAAAAATGCAGACTGCATAACATTCTTTGATAAGGATCTTAACATAAAGGATGAAAAAGATTATGAGACCTTATACTGCTGGCTTGATACAGGAATTAAGACAGAAAAGAATGAGTCCTTAATGATTTCCATGTTAAAGAGAGACGGATACTTCAGCGGATACTATGTCGGAACTCCACAGTATTTAGTTAATGGTCTTTGCAGAAAAAATCCTTACCAGGAAAGAAAGCTTCGTGCTAATTTAAGCAAATTTCAGGAAAAGAACGCAAAGGCTTATGAGGCCAATGCTGTGGACAGCGTAAGTAATGTTGAAAAAGCTGATTGTATGGAGATTGAAAGTACTCGGAAAAGATTCTGTGGAGCAGAAGAACGCTTTACTAATGTTACGGAAGCGTTGTATGGAGCACTTCTGGTACCGAGTTTTAGCTCAATCAAAGGCCTTGATCGTTTCATTAAGATAATCGGAACGCGTGTTAAGCAACTTGTTAATAACAATCTGGAGCAGTATTTCGTGATAAACAATATCAAGTCAGTGATTGTTAACACAGGAATGATGAATCTGTTTGGTAAGGATGTTCTCGTTCTTTATAGATATTTTGAAAAGTATCAGACATATATTGCTGAAACAGTCATTTCAAGCAAGCAGGACTTTTTGCAGAACGGTTTTACCAAAGAACAGGCATCCATGGAGATTGAACCAATTTGTTTCTTTGATGAGGGTGAAGACATATTTAATCCTACGATTGAAGACTTTGATATTAACCAGGATTGCCTGATGCACATTATTCAGGAACGAAGAGAACGTTTTCCGGAGAGCATTCGTGAGCAGAGTGACAGTAGAATTGCTACTCAGCTGATTGCGGCCCTTGAAAGAGGCGTGAAAATGCAAAACAGAGATCATTTTTACGCAAAACCTTCCTATTCCGGAAAGAGTGGACAGATTTCATGGTATATGCCATTACACATTGATGCACCTTTGTCAGAAAAGCCGGAACTTGTAATGGCTATAAGAAAGCATGGAGACTTTTATGAAGTCAAAACAATTCTTCCGTTTGATGCTGAACTGGAGGATAGAATAGTTGCTTTGTCGCTGTATAGCAGATTATGGAACTAGAACACATGCCCTAAAGGAAGCGTCTGGCGACATTGTAACAATAATTTTATAAAAAAGGAGTGTGGTTGAGTTGATTGGAATTCCAAAGAAAATCTGCTGCAAGAACCCAAAGTGCAGACACAGATTTAAGACAATCATAGGCGATGTTAGGCCTCAACGAATTGAGTGCCCTAAATGCGGATACATTTGGTTTTACACATTACAATAACAGGAGGATTTTATCATGAACAGAACAAACATTTTTGAAGCAACAGCAGAAGACATTATGAAGATGGAAGGCATTGATGAGGGTGAGAGAAGCAGACTTCTCACCAGAGTTATGCAGATGAAGAAGCAGAGAATTAATCTGCTTTTGACCGGAGCAACAGGAAGTGGCAAGAGTTCTACGGTTAACGCCTTATTTGACACTTCAATTGCAAGTGTTGGAACAGGTTCGGATCCTGAGACGATGGACATTGAAAAGTATGAGATGGATAATCTTGTGATTTGGGACACTCCCGGCCTCGGAGATGGAAAAGAAGCGGACAATCGTCATGCTAAAGCCATCATCGATAAGTTAAATGAAGTCGATGAAGAGGGCAATGCGTTAATTGACATGGTGCTTGTAATACTCGATGGAAGCAGCAGAGACCTGGGAACTTCATATGAACTCATCAATGAGGTTATCATTCCCAACATCGGCGAGCAGATGAAAGACAGAGTCTTAGTTGCTATCAATCAGGCAGATATGGCAATGAAAGGCAGAAACTGGGACGTTGAAAACAATCGCCCTAACGAGGAACTGAAGAGATTCCTTGACGAAAAGGCTGACAGTGTGAGAAGACGAATCTATGAAGGCACCGGTGTGGATGTTGATCCTGTTTACTATAGTGCCGGATATACTGAGACTGATGGTACACAGTGCCGCCCGTACAACCTTTCTAAGCTGATGTATTATGTGGTGAAGGCGACTCCGATAGAGAAGCGAGCAATCTATGCAAACAACATAAACAATGACGGCAGCATGTGGAAAGATGATGACGAACTCAGGGATTACACTGCTGAAACAAAAGGCATGTTTTTAGAGTCTATCGTTGAAGGCGCCACAGCCGGAGCTGACATAGGAGAAAAAATAGGCTCATTCTTCTTTGGCGAGGCAGGAGCAAAAATTGGACGTGCGGCAGGAACCATTGGTGGCGTTGTATGGGGAGCTGCTAAGCATGTACTGTCTTCAATCTTTGGATAGGAGGTCTATATGCTACAGTTCAAAGATTATAGATACAAGGATATTGAACGGCGGCTTAGTGCCGCCGGATATTATCCGCTGGATATTCTTGTGGTTGGCGGCACGGGTGCAGGAAAGTCATCAACTTTGAATGCTTTGTTTTCCGACGAAATAGCGAAGGTTGGCTATGGAACAGATCCGGAAACGAATTGTGTTGAGTTTATGTCACTAAACGATGAAGTTCGATTTTGGGATACACCAGGCTTAGGGGATGGAAAGCAAGCGGACATAAGCCATAAAAAGGCATTGATTGATGTGCTTCACAAAACATACACACTAGACGGAATTAAATACGGCTGGATAGATTTGGTACTGGTCATCATAGATGGGTCCAGCAGAGATCTTGGGACTGCATATGCAATTCTAAATGAGGTAATAATTCCAAACTTTCCGAGAGACAGAATTTTGATAGCAGTTAATCAGGCTGACATTGCTATGAAAGGACGACATTGGAATGAAAGTGACAATGTGCCGGATGCTGAGCTGATGGAATTCTTGGATAAGAAAAGCTTGTCTGTGCAGAGCCGAATCTATGAAGCTACAGGAACAAAAACAAAAAAACCGATATGTTACTCTGCACAAAACGGATACAATATAAAGAGCCTTATGGACTTTATTATTGATAATATCCCTTTGACCAGAAGGGATTAGTTCTAAGCAAATACTTGCAAATCATCTTAAAGGTTTTCTATGATAAAATAGTCATAGGAAACCTTATCTTTTTAAAAAGATAATTTTTATAGCATATCTGATGCGGATGCAGGTATAATAAACATCATATGCAATGTATGGAGGCAGAATAATGGATTTAAGCAACATTTCAGTTAATAAACAGAGCAGCATACGAATTGCCGGCAGCAGGATTCTTTATTTTGACGCTTTTGAAATAAGTGACGAGCACCATGATGCTGACTATATATTTGTTACACATGAACACTACGATCATTTTGATCCTGCCTCAATTTCCAAAGTGATGAGGGATGAATCAATCATCATTGCACCCGAATCAATGAAAAAGAAACTGCTAAAAGAAGCTGCGGCTAAAGAGGAAAAATGCATTTTTTGCCGTCCGGGCGAAGAGTTTGAACTGAATGGTATTTGTGTAAAGACAGTTCCCGCTTACAACAATCTTAAACCTTTTCATACAAAGGGTAGTAAATGGGTAGGATACATCGTAAAGATGGATGATATTATGTATTATATTGCCGGTGACACGGACGCTAATGAGGATGTAAAGAAGGTTAAGTGCGATGTGGCACTGATTCCCATTGGCGGTCATTACACCATGGATAAAAAGCAGGCTGCAGAGCTTGTTTGCTGCATAAGTCCTAAAGCTGTTATCCCTACGCACTACGGAGCTTTGGTGGGTAAGCCGGAGGATGGTGTTGATTTTTATAATTTGATTAATAGCGCTGACGAAAAAATTCAGGTGGAGCTTAAACTGTAATGAAAGAAATAACTAATGATGAACTTAATAATTTGCAAGATGAATTCCTGCAACTGACAGACAATATAAAGGATGACCAGGAAGAAAGCATAAAACGGGCCGAGGAAAGCATTAGAAAGAAATTTCACAAGCAATTGTTTTCTCCCTTTGCAAAGGCCTGCAAAACCTACGGGCTCATTCAGGAAGGAGACCACATCGCAGTATGTATTTCCGGTGGTAAGGACTCCATGCTTATGGCAAAGCTTTTTCAGGAAATTAAGAGGCACAGGCAGGTTGACTTTGAACTATCCTTCCTAGTCATGGATCCCGGATATAATGAGGAAAACAGAAAGCTGATTGAAAGCAATGCTGCTAAGCTCGGAATACCGGTGACTATATTTGAAAGCACTATTTTTGATGCTGTTGATACTATAGAAAAGAGCCCCTGCTATTTATGCGCCAGAATGAGAAGAGGATATCTCTACAGTAAGGCAAAAGAATTGGGCTGCAACAAAATAGCTCTCGGACATCACTATGACGATGTTATTGAGACAATTCTTATGGGAATGCTTCATGGCGGACAGATTCAGACCATGATGCCGAAACTTCACAGCACCAATTTTGAAGGTATGGAGTTGATAAGACCCCTTTATCTTGTAAGAGAAGAGGATATTTGCAAATGGAGAGATTATAACGAACTTCATTTCCTGCAGTGCGCCTGTCACTTCACGGAAACCTGCAGTACATACCGTGATGATGAAACCTCTTCATCGAAGAGGCTTGAGACCAAAAAACTCATTGCAAAGCTAAAAGAAACAAATCCGTTTGTTGAGGGCAACATTTTCAAAAGCGTGGAAAATGTAAATCTTGATACCGTTATTGAATACAAACAAAAAGGTGTAAGACATAATTTCCTTGATACATATTAATGAACTCTATCGAATTGTATGATTTTCAAGAAGATACTTGCCAAGATACTTGGAGAGCTTTGCTGCTCCACTGTCATTTAAGTGCTGGGAGTCTCTGAAGTCGGTAGCACCATCAAGGCCCATTTCGTCCATATAATCGATAAGATTGATATAGTCGCAGTCGTGGTCGGATGCGTATTGCGTCATTGCATCGGCATACTCATATGAACCCACATAGGGACATGTATAAAAAATAAGAATAGTTCCTTTTTCCTGGCAAAGACTGACCATAGTATTCAGAATATCAAGTGTTGTGTCACTAAGAGTTCTTTGTGTGCCATTTTTACATTCAGCAAGATCGATGGGAGAAATGTCATCAGAATCGTCGTAACCGCGGCTGTTTGCAAAATCTGAAACGGATTTTTTGGCGATAAAATTTTCCTCGGACAGTTCAGACCAATTGTCATGAAACATTACCAGTGGAAGGTAGTAGGTAACATATCGTTTCCAGTTATTTCCAAAGCAATCGTTCAGAAACTCTTTTTTTCCGGGGAAGTTACTGATTGCATGGGTGTAATAGATTTGGCCATCCATTTCAACGTCCACTAATTTGGATTGAACAGTATAAGTGTCAACAAAGGCTACCCTGGGGGTTTGAGTTCTGAACGAGTCTCTCATAAACAGTAGTGTTGTATTAAAAGCCTGCCAGTTTCCACCATAGTTATATCCGCTCATTCCGTAAGCGTCTTCAAATGCTTTAACATCGCAACCTTTCCACACATGGCTGGTTCCATAAAAACATACATCAACTGAATTCTTTTCAAGGGAGTGAAAAGCTCTTATTGAATTCATTGAATCGGTTGTTTCTCTGGGATCAAGCAATCTCCCCATATAAAAAATGCCGGCAATAGTTAGTGCACAAGTGATTAGGCATCCAAACATTGTAGTAATAGTTTTCTTCATTACTAAACCTCTTAGAACTGAAAATAGATAAAATTTTTGGCATCAAAGGCAGGTCCATATTTACCAAATGTAAGAATAAAAATAATAATCAGTGGAAAGATAAACCACTGCAACACGTTGTTTTGCTTTAATATCTCTTTATGGATGATAATTCCACGCTTCTTGCATACGTCTGCAATTCCCAATATAACAAGGCATACCATCATAAAAGCAAAATTCTTTGTATTAAGGCCACATGCATATAAGGAAATATTAGGAGACGCCCATGTATTGCGGCTCGATACCATTGATTTTATTATGCCTACAGCCTCTCTTAATCCTTCCGCGCGAAAGAAAATCCAGGAAAAATCCACAAGTGCAAAAGTTATGAGTCCACGAACAAATAAACATACAGGCATTTGCCGATTTATATGGAGAATTTTATTTAGTCTGATTCGTAAATTTTCAGTTAAGCTTCCAATGACCTGATATAATCCGTTCAATCCGCCCCAGATGACAAAAGAAAGGGAAGCGCCATGCCACAGGCCACTCACAAGAAATACAACAAGAATGTTTATGTATTTACGGAGTGAGCCTTTTTTATTGCCGCCCATGGGTATGTATATATAATCACGAAACCAGGAAGTAAGGGAAATGTGCCAATTTTTCCAAAACTTTGCAACTGATACGCTAAAATACGGAGCACTGAAGTTTTCTGTCAGAGTGTATCCAAGTATTCTTGCGGCACCAAGTGCAATGATAGAGTAGCCGTAAAAATCACAATAGATTTGGAAAGCAAAAAGTATCGTTGCAACAATTAAATGAATTTTGGGATAAATGCTGTAGTTGCCGTATACTTCATCAACAAATATTGCTACTCTGTCTGCAATGACTATTTTTAAGAAAAAGCCCCAAAGCATAAGTAAAAAACCTTCTTTGGCTCTTTCAAAATTGAACTTTTGAGGCGCTGAAAGCTGAGGTAACATGTTCTTTGAACGTTCAATCGGGCCGGCAACAAGCTGGGGGAAGAAGGATACAAATAAAGCATATTTTATGAAATTTTTCTCAGCAGGAATGTCATTACGATATACATCAATTACATATCCAAGAGCCTGGAAGGTATAAAAAGAAATACCAACAGGAAGAAGCAGATTAAGTGATGGAATTGCTATTTGAATATGCATTATAGAAAGTACTTCTTCAAGCATGTGAGAGAAAAAGTGAACATACTTAAAGGTAAAAAGAATTCCTAAATTGCTGATAAATCCTGCGGCAACCAGCCACTTTTTCGAAGCTGATTTGTCGCATTTTTCAATTCCTATACCGCATAAATATGAAATAAGTGTTGAAACCAGTAATAGCAAAGCGTATTTTGCGTTCCAACACATATAAAAATAGTAACTGGCAATCAGAAGCCAGTAATTTTTAAGCTTTGAAGGCACTAAAAAATATAACAGCACTACAATAGGAAAGAATATTAGGAACTCAATTGAATTAAAAAACATATTCTGTCTCCGCGATAAAATAATTCGAACATTAATAATATGATAGTTTATTTGCGGATTATTGTCTATTCATCTGAGAAGGCTTTTATTCTATTTGTTGTAACTAATTTGTAAATAACTGTACCCAGTACAGGGTGCCGTAGGCGTTCTTGGCAATGCCGACGCCGAGGCGACCGAAGCTCGCTGACAGGATGTTTGCCTTGTGGCCGGAGCTGTTCATCCAGCCATCCATGACAGAAGCAGGACTTGAGTAGCCGTAGGCAATATTTTCACCGGCAGATGAGTAGCTGCAACCCGCCTCATTAAGTGCTGTGAAGCATTTTGAGCCGTTTGGACGGGTATGGTCGAAAAGGCTTGTTATTTCTACCGCACGAACATCTGCTGCAGCACAAATAGTAGGATCCAAAGAAAGAGGATTAAGACCTGCAGCCGCACGTTCAACATTTACAAGCCGTAATACTTCGTTGGCATAATCCGATATGTCTACTGACGGAGCCTTGTAAACGGATTTCTTTGTGCCACAGTAGGCGCAGATTTCGCTTTCGTCTCCTGCGGGAACATAGAGATGCTCCAAAGGTTTTGACAAAGTAGTCTTGCAGACTGAACAGTAGGATCCTTTGGTACAGGTTGCTTCCACTACTGTATGTTCAAGAGGCTTTCCTTCGGTAATCTTACAACGTTTGCAGTATTTTGCCTTTTTGCAGGTGGCAGGGACAAAATCGTGGGGCAGTTCGTCAGAGATTTTCTCTTCACACCTTGTACAGTATAAAGGCTTAAGGCAGACTTCCCTTGAGGATTTGTGGCCTAAGGCTTTACCTTCTGTGAGGTCACAGCGTGTACAATGTTTTGGCTCGGTGCAGGTTGCATCAGTCATATCGTGGCCGAGGGCTTTTTCTTCTCCGGGAATTTCACATCTTAAACAATAACTGTCTTCGGTACAGGTGGCTTGAGAAAAATCGTGGCCGAGAGCATCAGCACCTTTCTTTTGACAGACCTCACAAAATTCAGCTTCAGTGCAGGTTGCGGGCACCCATTTGTGCCCTAAGGGAGCACCCTTTGTGCCACCGCAGACTTTGCAGGTTTTGGGCGTTTCACAGTCCGCATCCGCGTAATCGTGGCCGGCGGCTTTAACTGCCACAAAACCGCAGACAGTGCAGACGGAATCGTCTTCACAGGTTAACTCGGAGAGCTTGTGGCCGTCGTCAACATAAACTGAGTTTCCGCACCTGTCACAGGTATAGGGTTCTTCACAGTTTGCAATAAATCCGGTGTGTTCCAAAACAGTAATCTCAGTACTATATTCAAAACTCAGCCCCTTGGCTGTTACGCTTACGGTTCCGGGGGTGTTTGTTGTTATGATACCGTTTTTATCGATAGTCAGAACATCCTCGTCTGAACTTGTGAATTGTGGCTTTAAGAAAGAAAAGCCGTTTTCATAAAAATCAACCGTCAGATCGGTACAATATTCATATTTTTCTTCTCTGTTATATACTTCATTCCCCTTGCTTTGGTAGAAAAAGAAGCCACCGGCGCAAAGGCCCGCAGCTCCCAAAAGTGCTATTAATGTAATAATAAATTTTTTCATCGGAATATTCCTTTTTATATAACATCATTGTCTATGATGAATTTTTTGCAGGTGGTGCAGTAGTTGGCGTCAAGCAGGAACTTGTTCCATGAAAAATTCACGGTAAGTGCTCCCTTGCCATTTATATAGTCGCTTAAAGAATGCTTCTTGTCACCATTTCTTATGAATCTGGGTGTTTCGCGGCCGTCGCCTCTGATAACTCCTTCCTGCATTTCTTTGTCGCAATAAGGACATTTCATAATAGCCTCCAATAAATCTGTTTGATCTTTGCCGTATGAAACAGAACGATGTGAACTGTTCCATACGGCAAATTCTTTAATTTCATGACTACATTCTACGGCGATTCGTATGGGAAATACATAGATACAGCGGAAAAATAAAACATATTATTTTGCTTCGCGCGATAATTTTATCGATTCTTAAAAATCCATTGGCTATAATATAGGGTAATAAACATTTAATGGAGCTTATGTATGTCAGATAAAGGTGTTTTGGAGCGAAAAGAAACGGCGGCGCTTCTGGCGGTCATCGGAGGAAATGTAATTTTTGGATTCAGTTTTCTGTTTTCAAAGGTGGCCCTGGATATTGTGGCTCCAACGGTTTTAATTGCAGTCAGATTTTCAGTTGCTTTTTTAGTGCTTAATATAATAGTTCTGGTGCAGAAGATTCTGAAAAAAGGCAGCTTCTCCCTGAAGGGAAAGCCAAAGAAGCAGGTCCTTCTTTTGGCATTGTGCCAGCCGGTTATTTATTTTATTGCAGAAAGCTATGGAATAAAGCTGACCTCGTCTTCTTTTGCCGGGATAATAATCGCAATGATTCCTATTGCGGGAATTGTGTTAGATGCGATTATCATGCGCTCGCAAATAACAAAAAAGCAGATTGTGTGTGCGCTTTTGTCGGTTGGTGGCGTGGTGCTTACTACGATTGGCGCAAAGAACATGGATTCATCAACCCTTGGGCTCATTATGCTGCTGATAGCGGTAGTGGCTGGCTCAATGTTTTATGTTTTCAGCAAAGGCGCCGGAAGTTTTTATAATCCCCTTGAACGAACCTATGTGATGTTCGGAGTTGGAAGTGCGGTGTATGTGATTGCGGCAGCAGTACAGTCCTATGGACATTATGATGAAGTGATTAATTCACTTAAAACTCCTTCCTTCTGGCTGTGTATAGCATATCTTGCGGTATGCTCTTCGGTTGTGGCCTTTCTTCTTTTGAACTTCGGAAGCAATCATGTATCTGTGTCCAAGGCAACACTTATGGCAAACTCCACAACGGTTATTTCAATAATTGCGGGAGTGGTGGTGCTAAAAGAAAGTTTCTCAATTTCGCAGGTACTGGGTGCTGTAATTATTATTGCAAGTGTAACTTTGGGGGAAGGTAGCGGGAAAAACAGTAATTAATTCGATAAATAGCTAATTATGGGTAATTACATACATAAATAGCCTAAAATGGTGAATTGCGGTAATGAATAGCTCAAAAAGGACAACTAGATATATGAATAGCCAAAAAAGGCTAATTATATTGACGGATAGCTAAAAAAGGTATATTATTCTTTTGGAGGTGCTTGTCATGTATTGTGTGTTGATGGGCGATATTATTGCTTCACGGGATAGAAATAATGAACTGATTAGTGAGAATACGGAAGTTCTTAATAAAATTTTTGACGAAATAAACTGTTATTATAATGCTGAGATTTTGTCTCCGATAAAGATTGTTCGCGGTGATGCTTTTGAGGGGGTTTTATATTCGCAGTATTATGGGATAGATATACTGAATGAAATTGTGAAGAAGGCATATCAACAGTGCGGAATAAAGTTTCGGGCATGCGCGGTTCGTGGAGAATTAGCCCTGGTGGATGCTGATAGTGATACCTGCAATGGTCCGGCGTTTTATGAAGCTACAAAACAGTTGGAAAAGCTCAAGGAAAAGAAAAGCGATCACTGGTATCAGATTTCCATATATACAGGAGACAGCTCTCAGCCGTTGCTGGATGCAATAATGAACCTGATGATGCAAATGACTGAATCCTGGACAGACAGGCAGAGAGATGTAGTATGGGCTTTTGATGAAGTTGGGGAGCAAAAAGCGGCAAGCAAACTGTTGGATGTTGCCCCTTCGGTGGTATCAAAGCAATTAAAGGCTGCCCACTACAGTGAATATAGGCTTGCAATAGAAAAGATAAAAGAATATGTAAAAGACCGTGAAGAGCAACGGATTGAAGATGGAACTGCCGACTATGTCACATTCTATAATGTGGGACGCCTTCATGCGCAGAAATATGAATATGAGAAGGCCATAACGTATTTCAAAGAAGCAATCAGACTGATTGCCGGCAGCAATATGCACGTTAATCGTACAGTTCCTATGATTAACGGAATCATACAGTCATATATTGAAATGGGAGACAACGAACAGGACGAAAAACTTAGAAAAACCTATCTTGATGAGGCTGAGAAAAATCTGAACTATCTGCAGGACAATTACGGAAACAGAACGAAGATTGGCTATGATTATATTCATACGCAGATACTTCGCGGAAACCTTTATCTGGTTAAGGAGGATTGGGATAGTGGCCTTAAGACTTTCCAGGAAGCATACCAAAACTCTTTGACCGTATTCGGAGATGATAATCCTCTATACGATGCAAGCGTTACAGGCATGGCATCGGCTCTAAAACATAAGGGGGATTATGAGCGGGCAATAGTGTACTATTTGTACAGCCTGGATTATTCAAAAAAAAGAGCTGCCATTAATCAGCTAAACTATGCAGATTCTTTGTTTAACCTTACTGCTGCACAACTGTTGGTGGATGAAAACAGTGATCTTGGAAATCTTGAAAAAGCCATATCGATTTACAGAAGATATTTGAGTGAATCAAACTACGCACTAAAAGATGCTGTGGAATTGTATGAAAAGTATAGTTATAAGGGGGTGTAGCTAATGGAAATGTGTATTGAGTTTATTGTAATTTTGCTTGCACATACATTGGGAGATTTTTACTTTCAGACTGAAAAGATGGCCGAGAGAAAAAAAGTGGAATACGGATATGTGCTCCTTCACTCATTAATCTATGCCATAACTGCACTAATCATTATCGGAGTGATGATTTCACCTGAAAATGCGAATACGATGCAGACATCATTTGACAAATGGTGGTTAGCAATCGGGTTGTCATTAGCTCACTGTGCGATAGACTCTCTTAAATTTATAATCTGCAGGTTCTTTATTAAAATGAATGATAATCTGGAAAGAAAAATATTTTTTATCGACCAGATAGTTCATTTTGCCAGCTTTTTAGTTATATGGTTTGTGATAGGGGTGAATGTAAGCGCCTTTTCATGGGTAGGACAGGAGTGGAATCATTTGCCTTTTCTTCCGATTACCATGATACTGGGGCTTCTTTTGATATTAAAGCCTGCCAGTTTAATCGTCGTAAATTCAGGAGTACTCAAAGGAAAAACTGAAGCTGACAAAGATAAGGTAAGAACAGGAAAACTAATCGGATATCTTGAAAGAACAGTTATATATGGCATTCTGATGTTTGGTGACCTGAGTGCACTGGGATTTGTCATTGCAGCCAAATCAATAGCAAGATTCCCGGAGACAAAAGAAAACAAAGAAGCAGCAGAATATTACATATTGGGAACCTTGTTAAGCGTTACACTTACCATAGCAATATCACTACTGTTGGGACTTTGCACAAATATTAATAAATAACTGTTTATCCGAGTAATGCCGATGGAGAGTAAAAATGAAAGAGATTAACATAGAAGTCAGGCCAATATCCAAAGAAAACGAATCGGCATTGGCACTTCCAAACGAACCCTTTCCCGAAGGTGGTCGCGTGATACCTTCTTTTGACGGAGAAAACTGGAGCTATCGGTTCGAGGAACTGCCACCGGAGGAGATTAACGAAAACTGTTTTCCGGATGAAAACTACAAATTCGATGAAATGGGAGACAAGTTCCATGGACTGGCGGCATATGTGGACGGTGTGTGCGCAGGCTACGCGCTTTTCTACGAGCAGTGGAACAAATGGTTCTATCTTGATAACCTTCTGGTGCTTAAAAAGTATCGTCGCACGGGCGTCGCAAGCGCCCTTATCAAGGAAGGAATGAGACTCTCAAAGGACCTAAAGAAACTTGGGGTCTGGCTGGTCTGCCATCCGCATATGACTACTACACTAAAGGATATTGTTTGGGAAGAAATTGATACAACATGTACATGTGCAAAAAAGTATGAATGTGCACATCCTAGTTCTTGGCGAGGGGATATTATTCCGCTAGTTTATGAACACTAGGTAAAATAAGTTATTGCAAATGCCAGCTCATTGAGTTGGCATTTTGACATTTACACGATAGTGTGTTAATGTTGGAACAAGGAGACGGAATGGTATGAGTGATTATTACACAGTATCTCAGTTTGCTGAAATTTCAGGAAAAGATCCGGGGAATATCAGACGTATGCTTATTAATGGCACATTGCAAGGAGAAAAGGTTGGCAATCAGTGGCTGATTCATAAAGAAACCGAAGTGCCAAAGGACGGAAGGATTAAAAGTGGTGAATACCGTAACTGGAGACAAAAGGTGCGGTTAAATAGTAAGCATCCGGAGATATATAAAAAATTATGTAAAATGTGCGAAGAATTTGAAAAGATATATGGGAAGTCTATAGTTGAGGTAGTGCTATACGGTTCATATGCAAGAGGACAGGAATCTGATGAATCAGATGTAGATGTGGCTTTGATTCTGTCAGAAGACCAAACAGAAGAACAATATGACCGAATGACAGATATTGTGGTTGATTATCAGCTGGACCTTGGAATAACTTTATCAATCATTTCGATTGAACAACGCGAATATATGAAATGGAGAAACACCCTTCCCTTTTACAAGAATGTTGAGAAGGAGGGCATTGTCTTATGGAAGAGCGCGTAAGAGAGTTGTCAAGCTTATAAACAGATATTAAGAGCAGAAAAGTTTATTGAAGAAATAAAAAAATTTTTGTCTGAGAAGGAGATTATATAAAATAAATAAGGGGCTGTGAAAAAACATTTGCTTGCCTTGGGTGCGTGGCTTCTGTCGGGTGGTTCTCGACAGTAAAACCCGTCCTCAGAACAGCGTTTTTTCACAGCCCCTGCTTGTTTTATTTGTAGATGTATCCGTCTATGGGAAGTGAGTACATTGACTCATCGATTTCTTTGTACAAAGAACCTGAGTAGGAATCCATGAAGCCAACGGGTACACGATAGATTTCCTGAGTTTCGGTGTTGTACACACGATCGTAGCCAAGAGTTGCATCACTCTGTTTTTCGGATATGGTGTCGTAGGACTTCTGGCGCTCGTTCCAGGAAGAGGTAATCATGTCACTCATTTCGTTGTAAATCTGAGTGTTGGCCTCAAAGGCCTTCATGGTTGATTTTTCCTCTGCATAGTAAGAATCGATGTAATTCTCAGTGTACTTAAGGGAACAGATACAGTGGTTCAGGATGTCTGCCCATTCATTGAACTCGCCTTCCGGAGCGGTAAAATACATGGGTGAATAGAAAACTCCGGGATACTGATAGCCATACATTGTGGGACCTTTCACCCACTTTGCGGAGAAGATACCTTCGGCTGCCATGCCATCGGTGCCCTTGTAGGAGGCTCTGATTAATTCGCCGCCAAGAGGAGTCTCACCAAAGCTTTCCATGGAAGTCCACTCAGTGATGGGCGCTAAGGACATGTACTTCGGATACTGGCAATTTCTGAATACTTCAAAGTTTTGATAGAATTCCTCCACGGGATTCTGACCGCCGAGAAGATAAGGTATTCCCTTGAAGGCAGAGCCTGCAAGAGGATAGTTACAAAGCTTTGTATAAGCATTCTCACTTACAAAACAAAGTGTCTGCATACCGATGTAGAACTGTCTGTCGGGGGCATCGGGGTCGTATGCGTGAATCGCGAAGCAGGCAGCAGAACCGTCAAAAGAAGACGCATCAATTACCCAGCCCTTAGGAATATCAATATTGTACCAGCCATCGTAGATGGTCTCGTAGCTGATGTTTTTGGTGGGAGAAGGAACGATTTCAAGCTCCGGCTCCCTGCCGTCTGAAACCTCGTAGGCATCCTTGCCGGCCTTGTAGTACTTAATCGCTGTTTCCAAAGCCTCAAGCACACTATCCTCTGAAGAATCAAGATACTTTGCACTGTATAGCACATATCCTGTTGAGGGACTGGTATCAATGAGTCTTAACAGTTTTACCTGAAACTCTCCAACTTTGTATACATATTCAGCACCGGACAGCTCTTTACCGCCCAAAGAATATGCTTTGGGCTCGCCGGCGGATATTAAATCGTTTCCGTACTGATAGTACATATCGCTTTTGTCACCGCTATGAAGCTCCTCAGCAGTTGATTTGGCATCGAAACTGCGCCAAACCATCACATAAGGAATTGAGCCTTCTTTTTCCGTATAAATGGTAATTCCGCATTCGGGATCCCACTTGTAGGAATAATCTTCCGAATATTTAGTACAGAAACTGAAGGGTTCCTCTGACTTTGCAATAAGCAGATGATCGTCCTCTGTTTCAACCTTTTCATCCTTCACATCCGTTTTATTGTCAGATGCCGGTGTCAACGAAGCGGATACTGTCTTACCGGGCTTTGAGCCCTTCTCGGACACATCGTCGCCGGCCTTGCCGCAGCCTCCCATCAGCAGTGTTGCGCATATTAAAAGAGTTACTAATTTCAAACCATTATTTTTCATGGAGAACCTCCTTTTATTCACATCATTATGAACAAAATCAGTAAATGGTTAATTAATAGGCCCTTTTTGTTGGCGCAACAGACTACAGTGGGGTATTATTAATATATGCTTGATAACATTATGAAGAAGCTCTTTAAGGGCAAAAAAACTGAAGAAGATTATTTGGGTCCCACACCTGACAACTACTGTATGAACTGCTACGCAGACCTTGGCAAGCAGCCGGGCTTTTCGCCGGATCTGCTTTATTGGACCTGCAAAAGCTGTGGCCATTTGATGGTTTCGCCGGAGGCTGATATCTACGAAGGTGAAAGGGGCATAATGTGGTTCTGCGACGGATGCGAAGCACTACTTAACCTCCAGCCCGGTTTCAATGAAGACTGTGGCACCTGGAAGTGCACCGAATGTGGGTTTGAAAATGCTATATCCGAAGAGGAGATATATAGCACAGAAGCAGAATATCAGACCTCTCGAAAGGACCCTTATAGAGGTATTTCGGACGAAGCTGCCTTGACGCTTTCTTTGTACAATGAAGAGGAGTTTATCAACGGACGAAGCGATATAATCCTTGTCAGAAACATTGAGGACGGAAGACTTTATGTGCAGAAACTTCTGAATACATATGACAAGAGTATTTATGAACACCTGAAAAGTAACCCTGTAGAGAATATGCCTCGAATCATAGAAGTATTTGAGGGTGCTAATAAACTCATTGTGATAGAAGAATACATCGCCGGAAGGACCTTATCGGAACTTCTGCTTGAAGGCCCGCTGGAAATGCAACAGGCAGTGTCAGTTGCAAGGGACATATGCCGCATCGTAAAAACTCTGCATGAGCAAAGCACACCGATAATCCACAGAGACATAAAGCCCTCCAACACGATTATGACAGAGGACGGTCTGGTGTATCTTCTGGATGTGAACGTTGCCAAATGGTTTAAGCCCGGGGAAGAAGAGGACACAAGGCTTCTAGGGACTCAGTATTATGCCGCACCGGAGCAACTGGGATTCGGCTTTTCGGCTTCAAGCGCCAAGACCGACATTTACTCAATAGGTGTGCTGCTGAATGTTTTAATAACAGGTAAAATGCCAAAAGAAGAAAAAGCACCCGAAAAGGTCTTTAAGATAATCGAAAAGTGCCTTAGCTTAGAACCTTCCGACAGATATTCGGATGAGGAACTAATTGATGCACTTAACAGTATATTGAGGGATTAAAATGCAGGAAAAACCAACCAAAGAACTGGACGAAATGCTAAGTAATCTGGCTCCTGAAAAGCTTGGAGACTATTTTAAGAACAACAGCAGGTACATGGCTGATGAGAAAAAGGCATTTTATTACTACTTCAAGGATGTAGTTGAAGGTAAGAACATATATCTTAAAGATATTTATTCTTTTGCCGGGGTAAAGGAATCCTGGGGGAGTAAAATCGTTACAATGGAAAAGCATACCACCAATCGGGACCTGATAATCAGGCTTTGTATTGCTGGGCACTTCTCGCGTGTGGAAACGGACCGGGCGCTTAAACTGTATAAAATGGAACCATTGTATTCAAAAGATAAACGCGACGCGGCCCTCATTGTGGCCATTAACAACCGAATATATGACCTGGCAGGAATAGATGACATTTTGGAAAGTCAGGGTCTGAAAAAACTCTCAGTTGAGATTGAATAAAATCTTTTCGATCCCCACCATTTTGGTGGGGATTTTTTCTTTGGGCAAATTATATGATTTTATCGAGAATTCGATATGGGTTTACGCAGCGTAATCAAAAAGTGATTTGAAATGCATGAATCAAAAAAATACGATGAAAGGAGAAGGAAAAATGGGGGTAGTGATGAGCTTAGGAAAGTTTATTTATCAGAGACGAAAACATCTTCGGATGACTCAGGAGCAGCTTGCCGACAGGCTTCATGTGTCCAAATCCGCGGTGGCAAAGTGGGAAACCGACGGCGGAGTTCCGGATCGGGACAACCTTTACAGACTTGCAGACATACTGGGTGTCACGGTAAACGACCTGTACAGAATCATCGAAAATCCCCGCTTTGAGGACATCGACTTTAAAATCAACATTACACCGGAAATCATATCCGTACTGGAGTCCTACGGATACAAAGTGATTCGCCCAAATGAGGAGGAAAAATAGGATGAAAACATGCAAAAGATGTGGAAACGAGATGCAGGAAGATACCAAATTTTGCCCTAACTGTGGAGAAGCGGCAGAAAACAATGATAGCGCTGAACAGGATTGTGTAAAAGCATTTAAGATAGCACAGGAGTCACAAAAACCTAGATTTGGCAGATTTTTTGCTATACTTTTATTTGTTTTGGCAATAATCGATTTTATGTCAGATCCGGCAGCAGTAACAATTTTGCTGTCAGTAGTATTACTGGTAGGATGTATTTATTGCCTGAGAAACAGATACAAATTTAAGGCATTTTCCGTGGTGGCGCTTATAATAGCGGTCTTTAGCCTTTTTGCCGGAATAAAGCAGGCATCTGAAGTAGGTCTCTTAAAGATTCCGGATTTCGAGACTGAAATGATCGAGATGTTGAGCGAGGGCATTGATGAAATGTATGATGCAAAGAATAATGCTTCATCAGGACAGCATTCCTTAACAGCGTCAAAAGAAGAAACTAAAAAGGATTCATCTATCGAAAAAAATAATGAAACCGCAATAGGTGTTGACCCGAAACTTAAAGCTTTTTTAGATAGTTATGAGTCGTTTATCGATGAATATGTAGTATTTATGAACAAATACATGTCTAATCCTTCAGATGCATTCTCATTGCTGTCTGAGTATACAGATATAATGGCAAAGTACGAGGCTTTTGCAGAAAAACTGGATAAATATGACTCCGATGATATGTCGGCTGCAGATGCTCAGTACTATCTTGAAGTGGTTAACAGATGCAGCATGAAAATGCTGGCAATGTACTAGAATCTGCGAGGAGTAACTATGAGGTGTATATGCGAAAAGTGCTTACAAGAATTTGAAACTGAGGCTTAAAAAACTGTGTTTTACGTGGGAGGATACACAGGTAGTATCTTAAAGGTACATAAATACTGGCTTCTTGCCTGTATGATGGTAGATTTTACACCTTTTGTACACCTGTTGTATGGGAGTCTGTCTTAGCAGAGTGTAGATGGAATATCATATTGACGATAAGAAATCTCTGGTGATTACGCCAGAGATTTTTTGCGATATTGATTGACATTAGGATGAAATATGACGGTCAAATGAAAAACTAACTTCTAGTTGACCTTATAAAAATGGCCTCTATGACGATTTTGAGGAATGAAAACCTAAAATTGTACCTTGGAGAGACCTGAAAAGCATGTTAAAATCGGTGTATCGATTCTGTTTGTTTGCATAGCAAACAGACGACTGGAGCAGCTTGAGAAAAAATAAATTCCACCCGTCTCAATGACTTTTTTGATGAGATTTTTGCTTCGAGTGGTTATCTGTCTGCTCTTTGTTTTAGCTTAAGTGGCTATTAGATTAAGCCGTGTTCCATTAAGATATCAGCATACTCTTCGTAGCCTTTTTGCCAGGCTTCAAGTTCTTGATTTAATGATGATATCTTGTATTCTAAGTATTCTATTTCTCTTTGAGATTGCATATATCTCTCGAGAAGTACCTCATAAGGAACTGGATGATTATTTTTCATTATTAGCCTCTCTTTCTTTAACAGATCTTTCAATAAGTACCGGTTTTAACATGACATTGTCTGGGGAGACTTTATGCTGTCCTGTTAGAAGCGGTATTTTTTTGTCTATTAGTAGTTCCGCAAGATCAAATGGTGTAGCACCGTTGAGACTATCTCTGGCAGTTGAATTGATATGACTTGCCATTAGATTTATGTCTTCTTGAGTGTACCTGTACATGCTTCTTCCTTTTGGGATAACATAGCGGATATATTCGTGATTCTTCTCTATACGAGCCTTCTGATTTGATACATATGGATCGCAATAGAATACCTTTGTACGTGCAGTGCCAGCTTCAGTTTTTTCAATATCCCAAGGATTCTTAAATTCCGATCCATTATCAGTAAGTATGATTGGAAAGTACTTTTTGAATGTGCGAATGCCTATGGTATCGCATAAGTTATTGATGGCATTAATGACGCTTCTTTGGGTACAGTCTGGAAGCAGAATGATAATCATAAAGGAACAACTTCTTAATAGAAGCGTTAAGAGGCATTCACCTTTATCTCGACTTCCTTTAACGGTATCCATTTCAACCACATCAAGGTCAGGAAAGGCTGCAGTATACTTCTGAAAGTCAATAAATGTACGCTTGTTACGATATACTTGTTCGATGTTTTTCATGCGTGACTCAGAACGTTTTTTACGCTTCTTATAGCGGACTCGCCTTGGTAAATCAATGTTCCTGGCTTGGAATACACTCTGGTCTAAATAGTTATAAAGGGTTCTTCGGCACACAGGTATTTCGTCACTATGAACTGCAAATATATGACTGAGTGGCTGCCCCTTCAGAACAAGAGGAGAGATTAATTCATTAAGTTCTTTTAGTTCTTCAGGTGTCATGTTGATGCCTGACCTTGAAGAAGATAAGGTTTCTTCATATGCCTTTTGGGCAGGTTTTGCGCGATAGTACCTCTTGGAATCATGACATTTGGGCTTTTGCTCACATCCATTGCATACATATGGAGGTTTAGCAAGTTTGACACAAGTAAATGGATTGTATGCCTTACAGTTTCTGGCTAAATCTCTGTTGGCATTACAGCGCCAGCAAAGGTATTCCATGCATGTAATACAGAGATAGTTGATGTCTTTACACTTTTTATAATTGTTACATGCAGTGCAATGAGGATGTCTGTAGGTACCATTTGGCGCAACAGCACAATGCAATCGTATTTCCTTAGATATAGTAGAAGGATCCTTTCCTAAACCAGTTGCTATGTTTCTAAATGAACTTCCTTGCATAAGTTCTTGTTCAATATAAACTCTGTCAGAGAAGGTAAGGTGCTTACCATTACCTTTAATTTTACGACTCATATGAGCATCCTTTCTGACAGACAGATAACCTTTTATAGGATAAAAATTAAAAAGTGCATGTGCAAGAGTAACTTCCAGTTTGGGGTCAAAGGTATTGAATTTAACAATTCACATTACGG
>JAZLLV010000003.1:0-50868 GCA_045598365.1 Lachnospiraceae bacterium | reverse complement strand
TACATTAAATCTCAACTTTTCTAAGTTGATTGCTCCCATCTGAAATACGATGTATTCAGATGGTTTATTAAGGTTACCCATTTTTACAAATCAAAAAATCTTTCAAAAATCTCTTGACTGTTTATAGTTTGTCACTCCTTTAATTATCCCTGATTACAAAGAGGATTTACTTCGTCAAACACATCCCCCTCTTTTTTGAGAAGTTCATCACTTCCCACACAGGATATGTAATTTGAAGAGGTTATTGCAGTAATATAATTTGAAAGACTGCGAATCTCCTTAGGAGTTGTTCCAAGAATCTCGTCTCTTTCTTTCTGCTTGTCTTCATTGGTAAGTCCGCTCTTATAAAAGTTATAGGAACGTGAAACCTTCATGGAGGGAGTTAAGGGCGAATCGTAGTCACCTATTGTTGAAATAATATATCTTTCAACATCCTCTTCATCTCCGCTGTAATTTTCTATAAACTTATCGGTATTTTTATAAACTTCAAGAGTTTCCTTAAGTTTTGGATCTCTGTAAGAAGCAAAAAGTGCGTCTCCGCTTTGTCCGATACTGCAAAAGCATCCGTATGCACCACCCTGAAGTCTTACCTGAGTCCACAAATATTCAGTATTAAGAAGTGTTCTTAAAACCTGGAGACTTCCCTTGTATTCAAGGCCTGCCGCCTTATTAAAGTTACCGCAAAGCGCAACATACTGAACCTGTGAAGAAGAAGAAAAAGCTTCGTTTCCTTTTGTGGCAGATACATGTTCAACAGGCAATCCTGTCTTTTCTGCATTTAACTTATTTATAAAAGCCTTAGCTTCTCTTTCAAAATCATCAATATTCTTTTTCTCGCAGCCCACATTTATTTCAAGGCCCTCTCTTCTTATAAGGATTGAAAGAACTTCCTTCATGTCCTTAACAAGGTCCTCAAATTTATTGTCAAAATCCGCAAGAATGGATTCGATGTATCTAAACTGTCCCATTCCGGTAAGCATTTCCTGCAAAGCATTTCCGCCGGAAAAAGAAGCCTTTGCACGTCCCACAGCCACAGCATGTCCCGACTGAAGCATAAATCCCTGGATTCTTACCCTTGACTGTTCAAGGTTTTCTTTGATTCGTTTCTTATCCTCAAGCTTTGATTCAAACAGTAATTCCTCAATAAGAGAAAATGCATCCTTTACAAAGGGACTTAATGCCTTGGATCTTACCTCTAAATTATATGTATATTTGTCCGTATCATCCTTATATTTGTAGATGGGTGTGGATACATTTATCCCGCCGGACTTAATATTTGTCTCATTGATAAAATCGCCATAGGTAAAGTTTTTGGTATTTAAGTATCCAAGAAGTGTTTTTAACACACTAAGCGTCGGAATAAGCCTTAAAGGAAGCCTGTCCGCGTTAAAGCAAAGGTTAAAATAAGTAATACCGTTTGAGGGAATTTCCGTATATATTTCCCTTATTCCTTCAAGGTTTCTTTCACTGTACTCACACTTATTGTATTCTTTTTTAATATCTCTTATTGAAAGGGTTGGAATCGTTGCAAGAGCTTCCTCTGAATTCGGAGTTTCCTGATATTCCTTTAATTCCTTAGTGGAGCTTATTATGTCTTTTATTTCTTCTTTTGACAAAGAAGACTTTAAGTCATCAAGTTTTTTTGCAAGGTTACTGTCCTGCTTTTTAAGAAGCCCTTTTTCAGGTTTCATAACAAGAATGGTTTTATGAGGATTATCAAGGACTCTTTCCTTAAGAACCTTCTCAAAAAGGCCCTCTTCAATACCCTTTCTAAGTTCACCGTATACTTCGTTCTGCTTAAGGTTGGTGAAAATATCCTTATCCGTATAAAGCCATTTTTCAAAGGTCATCTGACCGTATGCAATGCCCTTCGGATAGTATCCAAAGTCAGCTTCCCTGTATGAAAACTCGGAGCTTGTGATGGCTGCAAGTAAGGTTTTTTTATCAAATCCGTTTTCAATAATATCCTTTATTGTATCCTCAATAATTTCAACAAAACGGGCTTCATCCTCAGGATTTGCATCCTGGGCCACAATTGAAAATACCTTCTGACAGGTATCATTCACCATTTCGGAATAAACATCTTTTCCTATACCGGCATCAATCAGTGCTTCTTTAAGCTTTGCTCCCGGCACTGAACAAAGAGCATAGTTGATGGCATTCATTGCTTCCGTTGTCTTAACGTCCTCATAATCGGAGCAGACCACATTATAGGTTAAGAATGTAGAATCTTTTTCTTCATCGGATTCAAGAATCGAGTATGTTTTTTCAATTCTTAAAGGTGCCTCAAAAGCCTTCTGTATCTTAACTTCTGAGTCCGGCACTATTCTTTCGAATTTGGACAGATACTCTCTGTCGATGTATTCAAGCTTTTCCTCGAAGTTCATATCGCCGTAAAGGAAAATTCTTGAATTTGAAGGATGATACAGTTTCTTATGGAAATTGCAAAAGTCATCATATTGAAGTTCCGGAATGCATGAAGGATCGCCGCCGGATTCAACACCGTACTGGGTATCGGGGAAAAGAGAAAACAACACATAGGAAGAAAGCGCTGATTCAGGTGATGAATAAACGCCCTTCATTTCGTTATATACTACACCGTTTATGGTTATTGGAGAACTTTCATCCTCCATTTCATAATGCCAGCCTTCCTGCATGAAAATCTTCTTTTCCTTATGAACACGCGGAAAGAAAACCGCATCAAGGTAAACCCCCATAAGGTTCTGGAAGTCCTTATCATTACAGCTTGCAACAGGGTAAAGAGTTCTGTCGGGGTATGTGAAAGCGTTCATATAAGTATTAAGAGAACCCTTTCCCACCTCGGTCATTGCATCCTTAACAGGATATTTTTCAGAACCGCAAAGAACGGAATGCTCCAAAATATGGGGCACACCCGTTGAATTGTCCTGGGGAGTCTTAAAGCCTATTACAAAGCTCTTGTTATCATCATCGTTTTCAAGAAGTACCACTCTTGCGCCTGTTTTGTCATGAACAAGAGTATATGCCGTTGTTGAAATGTCACTTAAAAATTCAGTTTCTGTAATTGTGTAATTTTTGCAACCCTTAAATTTTGCCATCTTAACTAAAATCCATCCTAAGTTTTATTTTAATTCATCGGGAATCTCTATATTCTCTATCATGTTTGCGGTAAGCTTAAGCGCCTTTATAATGGACGCTTCCGTAAGTCCCGACTCCTTTGAAAGTTCTGTAACGGTAACCTTTCTTCCAAGGGCATCGGACATTTCCTTTGCAGCAAAAGCCACCTTATTTACTTTATCAAGAAGTTTTTCCTCCGCACCTGCCGCTTCAATTGCATCCGCCACAAGTTCTTCCATTGCTCCCATAATGGCCTCAGCAAGAAGATTCTCTCCTTCAGAAGCATTTGTCGCGCTCTCCATGTGTGAAATAGTGGTCATAAGTGCAAGATTTCCCTCACCGATGAGGTCCTCCATAAATACACCCTGGCCTGCATAAAGTTTTGCGATCTCAACAACCTGCATAAGAGAGTCATTAACAATTATCATCTGGGCGTTTTCGTCCCCGCCCATTGCAGAAAGCATGTAAGCTTCTCTCTCACCTTTCGACAAAGAATCTCTATCCTTTAACTCATCAAGATATAAATCAAGATAATTCTTTTCTTCCTTTGTAATCAGCTTGTCAATTGACAGTTTTTCGTTAAGACCGATTTTTTTATCGTCAAGAAACTGCTTTAATACGTCAAACTTTGCCTTGTCTTCTTTTGCTTCCGGGAAAATCATGAATAACTGTTCTTCAAAAATAACATTTTCCTGATCAACGGCAAGCTCCACACACTCGTTTATTCTTTTTATGAAATCCTGTTGTTCGTTCATATTCTCTCCTATTCAACGTGCTTATGTGTAAAAAGATGGTCCGAACAGTATTCGTAATTACCGTTACATTTTGAGCAGAATCTAAACTGAAGTTCGGGATACTCATCATCGGTTCTGCCACAAATAGCACATTTATGCTTGGATACAGCTGTAGCCTTTGTTTCCTTTCTGACTTCATTATTATAGGCCGCACGTCTCCTTGCCTGCTCGAATCTGACCCTGGGCGATCCAAGTTTTCTTCTCCTTGTAAGCAAAAAGAAAACGATGAAATTAAGGAGCGAAGCTCCAATAACCACCTTAACAATTGCGTTCTCAAGCAAAAATTCATATACAAGCATTCCCGCATAAAGATAACCAAGCCACTTAACTTTTACCGGTATTAAGAACATAAGCAGTACCTGTGCCTCGGGGAAAGTGAACGCAAATGCCAGGAAAATAGACATGTTAATGTAATAGGTTGAAAAATAAAGGCTTGTGAGTGCCATGGTATATTCTATACCAAGCATTCCGCCGATTTTTCCGGGGAACAGAGTACAGAAAAGATACAGTAAAAAGCTGCCTGCTACGGTAAATAAAAAGCCCGAAAAAATATAGACATTGTAATAAAAATCACCCCAGACATTTTCAAGGGAATGACCTATGGAGTAATAGAAAAACAATGTAATAAGCGTAAACAGTGTAAAACCTGAGGGCGGAACAATAATCCATGTTACAAGTCTCCAGACCTGTCCGTGAAGAATTGCATAGGGATTAAGTGTAAGATATCCGAAAATGGATGAAAGTGCAGGTATATTGCTGAAAAGGTATCCTACTCCATAACAGACAACCAGAATCAAAGAAAGATTCTTTATGGCGTACTTACCGTATTTTCTTTCGAATTTACCCATAAATGGCTCCTTTTTACATAAAAATGCTACAAAATATTTTATCATTATGAACATCAAAAGTAAACTTGTGCAATTCTTAAAAGAAAATGATATTTTCTATGACAAATACCCATATTTTGCCAAATGCTTTTTGAGTGATATTTTTATATAATATGTTGGAATGTGTATATAAAAAGGTGATCAAATGAACGAAAAATACTATTCTTTGGGAATCGATATAGGTTCCACCACAGTAAAAATTGCAATTATGGATGAAGAAAAAAATGTTCTTTTTTCAGATTACGAAAGACATTTTGCCAACATAAGAGAAACTCTCCATGCACTTTTGGAAAAGGCATTGGGTGAAGTCGGTAATCTCACAATTCACCCCATGATAACCGGTTCAGGCGGATTAACCCTTGCTAACCATCTTAAAGTCCCCTTCACTCAGGAAGTAATAGCCGTATCAACTTCTCTTCAGGAAATGACAAAGGGCTGTGATGTTGCAATAGAGCTTGGCGGTGAAGATGCTAAAATTATATATTTTGAAGGCGGAAACGTGGAACAGCGTATGAACGGTATCTGTGCCGGCGGTACAGGTTCCTTTATCGATCAGATGGCAAGCCTTCTTCAGACCGATGCATCCGGCTTAAACGAATATGCAAAATCTTACAATTCTTTATATACAATCGCAGCAAGATGCGGTGTATTTGCAAAAACAGATATTCAGCCCCTTATCAATGACGGTGCCACAAAGGAAGACTTATCCGCTTCCATTTTCCAGGCAGTTGTTAACCAAACCATTTCCGGTCTTGCCTGCGGTAAGCCCATTAGAGGCAGAGTAGCCTTTTTAGGCGGTCCTCTTCACTTTTTAAGTGAATTAAAGGTTGCCTTTATAAGAACCCTCAAACTGGATGACGAGCACATTGTTGATACAGACCGTTCACATCTCTTTGCAGCCATGGGTTCTGCCCTTAATTCCAAAGAAGATGTTTTCTATACCATGGAGGAAATGGTTAATAAGCTTTCTTCCGAAATCAAAATGGACTTTGAAGTTGCCCGTATGGAGCCTCTTTTTGAAAATGAAGAAGCCTACAGACAATTTACCGAACGTCATGACAAGGCCATGGTTAAAAAGGGTGATATTTCAAACTATCACGGCAATGTATTCCTTGGAATCGATGCAGGTTCCACCACAACAAAAATCGCTGTAGTAAGTGAAGACGGCACACTTCTTCACTCCTTCTATTCAAATAACAACGGTTCACCCTTAAAAACCGCAATAGATGCATTAAAGGATATTTACAGGGTTATGCCAAAAGATTGTAAAATCGTACGCTCCTGCTCCACCGGTTATGGTGAGGAGCTTATGAAGTCTGCCTTTATGCTGGATGACGGTGAAGTTGAAACCGTTGCCCATTATTATGCAGCAGCTTTCTTTTCACCCGATGTTGACTGTATTCTTGACATCGGTGGTCAGGACATGAAGTGCATTAAGATTAAGAATAATACCGTTGACAGTGTGCAGTTAAATGAAGCCTGCTCTTCAGGTTGCGGATCATTCATCGAAACCTTCGCAAAATCCCTTAACTATTCGGTAAAGGATTTTGCAAAATGCGCTCTTTTTGCAGCACACCCCATCGATCTTGGAACAAGATGTACCGTATTTATGAATTCCAAGGTTAAGCAGGCACAGAAAGAAGGTGCAAGCGTTGCCGATATTTCAGCAGGACTTGCATACTCTGTTATCAAAAATGCTCTTTTCAAGGTTATAAAGGTTTCAGATGCCTCAAGTCTTGGCAAAAAAATCGTTGTTCAAGGCGGAACCTTCTATAATGATGCTGTTTTAAGAAGTTTTGAAAAGGTTGCAGACTGTGAAGCCGTAAGACCTGATATTGCGGGTATTATGGGAGCCTTCGGTGCAGCTCTTATAGCAAGAGAGCGTTTCGAAGAGGGCTACTCAACAAATATGCTTTCCTATGAGGGCATTTGTGACCTTAAGTATGAAACAAGCATGGCAAAATGTAAGGGATGCACCAACTCCTGCCGACTTACCATTAACAAATTTTCCGGCGGTCGTCAGTACATTTCCGGTAACCGTTGTGAAAAGGGTATCGGCAAACAGAAAAACAAAGATAATATCCCTAACCTTTTTGAATACAAATTAAAACGTTTCTTTGATTATGAAGCGCTAAGTGCAGAGGAAGCCACCCGCGGAACCGTTGGTATTCCGAGAGTACTCAATATGTATGAAAACTATCCCTTCTGGCATACCTTCTTTACAAAGCTTGGTTACAGAGTAATTCTTTCTCCCGTTTCCAGCCATAAAATTTACCAGATGGGTATTGAATCAATTCCCAGTGAATCAGAATGTTATCCTGCAAAACTTGCTCACGGACACATTGAATGGCTTATCGAAAACAAGCCCGATTTCATTTTCTATCCGGCTGTTTTCTACGAAAGAGATGAGGTAAGAGAAACAAACAATCACTACAACTGCCCCATTGTCACTTCATATTCAGAGAATATTAAAAACAATGTTGAAGCAATAAGTGGAAATACGGTTGTTTTCAGAAATCCCTTTATGTCCTTTAAGTCAAAAGAAACAATTGCAGCCGCTTTGATTGAAGAATTTAAAGAATTACCCAAAAAAGAAATTATTGCTGCAGTTTCATCTGCCTTTGATGAGTTAAACAATGCTCACAAAGATATGCAGAAAAAGGGCGAAGAAGTTATTAATGCTCTTAAAGCAGAGGGCAAAAAAGGTATTGTTCTTGCAGGACGCCCCTACCATATCGACCCTGAGATTAATCATGGTATTCCCGAACTTATTACATCCTATGGTGTAGCAGTTCTTACAGAGGACTCAATATCTCACCTTGCAGTTCCCGAAAGACCTCTTATTGTATCAGACCAGTGGATGTACCATTCAAGACTTTATGCAGCAGCCTCCTATGTTAAGACTGTTGACTTCCTTGAACTGATACAGCTTAACTCCTTTGGTTGCGGTCTTGATGCCGTTACTACCGATCAGGTTAATGATATTCTTTCAGGCTCTGACAAAATCTATACCTGCTTAAAAATTGACGAAGTAAATAACCTCGGCGCAGCAAGAATCCGTATCAGAAGCCTGCTCAGTGCCATTAAGGTCAGAGAAATCCGTCACTATCAGCGAAAAATAAGGTCAAGCGCAATTGAAAAGGTGCCCTTCACAGAAAAGATGAGAGAAAATTATACAATTCTCTGTCCTCAGATGTCACCTATACATTTTGACCTTATTGAGCCCGTATTCAGAATGTCCGGCTACAATCTGGTAGTTCTTGACAACGATAACCGTACATCCATCGATACCGGCCTTAAATACGTTAATAACGATGCCTGCTACCCTTCACTTCTTGTAGTTGGCCAGATGATGTCAGCCCTTGAATCCGGAAAATATGATCTTAACAGAACCGCACTTATCATTACCCAGACCGGTGGCGGATGTCGTGCTACAAACTATATTGGTTTCATACGCCGAGCCCTTAAAAAGGCAGGTCTTGAAAACATACCGGTTATATCACTTAACCTTTCAGGTCTTGAAAAGCAGCCCGGCTTTAAGATAACAATGCCCATGATTATAAGAGGTGCCTACTCCGTATTCTTTGGCGACATTTTCCAGCGTTGCGTATACAGAATGCGTCCTTACGAAAAGGAAAAGGGTGCAACCGACAGATTGCATGAGAAATGGCTTAAGGAATGTCTTGATTTTCTCTCAAAGAAGCATGTAAGCTTCTTTAAGTTCAGAAAAATGTGTAAGCAAATGGTGGAGGAATTTGACCGTATAGAGCTTCTTGATATAAAGAAGCCAAGAGTCGGTGTCGTAGGAGAAATTCTTGTTAAATTCTCTCCCACAGCCAACAACCATGTTGTGGAGCTTCTTGAAAAGGAAGGTGCAGAGGCCGTTGTACCTGATTTGATGGATTTCCTCCTGTACTGCTTTAAGAACCAGGAATTTAAGGCTCGTTACCTTGGAACCTCAAAGAAATCAGCATTTATTGCCCACCTTGGAATCAGAGGCATTGAGTTTATAAGAAGCAGTTATACTAAGGCCTGCAAAAAGAGTGTTCACTTCGATCCTCCTGCCAACATCGATGAAACAGCAGAATATGCTAAGGACATTGTATCAATCGGTAACCAGACCGGTGAAGGTTGGTTCTTAACAGGTGAAATGATAGAGCTTATTCACAATGATGCTAAAAATATCGTATGTGCACAGCCCTTTGGTTGTCTTCCTAACCATGTAGTAGGTAAGGGCGTAATTAAACAGCTTCGTAAGAACTTCCCCGGTGCAAACATCGTGGCAATTGACTACGATCCGGGTGCCAGTGAAGTAAACCAGCTTAACAGAATCAAGCTTATGCTTGCCTCTGCACATAAAAATATAAAATAATTTTTATGGTTAATCCGGCGTTAATGTGGAGGCTTTATAGTAAGACCATACCCCATAACCCCAATGTACCATTCTCAAACGAAAGCGCTACCGATAATCGGTAGCGCTTTTGTTTGTTTAAGATTCTTTTGTTTATTCACGACTCTTATCTTCTTGCCCTGTAATACTGTTATACAAGTCCCAGAGTCCCTGAAGCGTAACTTTCTTACCCTTCTTTGTAAGTCTGTGTTCTGCAGCCAGTTCCTCCGAATAGTCCTTGAGCATATATGTAGTAACTGATGTCGCCGTAGCATTAAGATGCGTCACTATGGGCTCCATTTCCGCACTGACAATGTGGGCTCTCTCGTCCCCTTCAGTCATTGATATTTTAACCTTAGCCATTGCTCCAAGCATTCTTGGAACTTCATCCTGGGATGAAATAAAATTACCGAGAGAATAAAAACATGGTACCTTCTTTCCATCTTCTGTTTCAATATATTCAAGCGGCTCAACCACATGAGGGTGAGCACCTATTATCAAATCCGCTCCGTTTTCCACAAAAAGCTTTGCATACCGCTTTTGATAATCAGTGGGTTTATAAACATACTCACTTCCCCAATGAGGACATACAACGATTAAATCTGCAAGTTCCTTTGCCTTTTTTAAATCTTCTACAATCTTTTCCTCGTCAGAAAGAAGATTTACATAGTAATCTTTTCCTGCAGGAAGTCTTAATCCGTTAAGGCTGTATGTGTAATTTAAGAAAGCAATTCTTATATTGTTGAAGGTTCCAACCGTAATATTGTTATAATCTTCCTCACAATCATACATACCGCTCATTAGTACTTCCGGATGCTCTTTCCAGTATGCCACAGTAGAAAGAATACCCTTCTCGCCCTTATCATAGGCATGATTTGTAGCATGTGTAACAACATTGAAGCCTGCCTTAATAACCGCATCACCAACTTCTTTAGGGCTACCGAATCGAGGGTAACCGCTGTAATCCTCCGGATCGTCGACAAATACGGTTTCCTGATTAATAATTCTTACATCAAAGGGTTCTATTTCACTTAATACATTTTCATAGAAAAAATCATAATTTCTTGTACCGTCGCTTTGTTTTCCGTATTTTATGAGGTTTGAATGAATAAGATCGTCTCCCACGGCGCAAAGGGATACTTCGTATATTTCAGGCTCAGGCTCGGGTTCGGGTTCAGGCTCAGAAACCGATATCATAATATCCTCCGTTTCAGTTTCTGATTCCTTCTCGTAATCATTCTTTTCTATAGCCTGTTGCATCACATTATCGGAATCAACCCTCATGCAACCGGAAAAGAAAAAGGTCGTAAGCATAAATAATGCAAAGACAGTAGCTGTTTTTCTAATTTTCTTCACTTTCCATTTCCTCATTGCTTTCAAATATCTCTATGATTTTTTCCATATTGGAAAAGAGTCTGCTGTCATATCGTTCCACTGCAGCTAAAAACAAAACATCAGTATCCAGTATATCCTGCACACAGGAATCGGTCTTATCCATGTGCAAAATAACAGATTCCTTAAAATCCTTGGTTATAAAAGGCGCCATCAGTTCTCTGTATGAGTCTGATATGAAAACAAGTTTTTTATCGTTTGCAGAGTCAGAAGTGACTCTGTTTACCGCACTCATAACATTAAGATTATTCACGGTTATTTCAGGTCTGTAATCCACAAGATAATCATAGTCATCCGGATATGCAGCCTTGCTGAGTCCCCCAAGAATAATCAAATCATCCCTTGTGTTTACTACCTTGAAAACATTTTCATTGAAAGGATTGGTAAGTTCCATTCCAATGACTTTATATAAATGCTGCATACCTATAAATGCACCCATATGATTCCAATGTGTATCATACCTGCTGTAAACCTGCCAATATGCATCTGCTGTTTTTAAGTCCTGAAGCGGATACAAAACTGCGTTCTCATGGTCTGCATTAATGTAATCCACTTCCCTTTGAACACGCTTATATTCGTCCTCAACAGTGTATGAAGGCATATACTCGCTGTATACCTGCTCTTTATTGGGGAAAATCATAATATAAAGATTAATTCCCCTGTCATTGCAGATACTGTAAAGTTTTTCCGTAATATTTTTTCTTTGTTCAAGGGTTTCCTCATCAAGAAGATTTGTTCCTCTGTAATATGAAACACTTCCGTTTCCGGTATAGAAAAGCCAGTCATATCTTCCGAGTATTGTTTCTTTAGAAACAGTAGGTGCAAGGAAGGATATATCTATAAGTTTTGGAATGAAGTCTTCTCTTATACGCTTGCCGCATTCACCACAGATATATTCAGAAAAGCCATATGTGGTATATGAAACCTCAGATACAGTAAGCAAAATCTTATCATGTCCGGTTGCTTCCAGGTATTCAACCTGCTTTTTACCGCACTCACTACAGGAATATATTATATAGCCCCGCTCCTCGCAGGAAGGCTTAACAATCACATCCTCTAAAAAGGAATGGGTATGTTCAATTACGGTATCCGGATCCGCTTCAATCACAACAAATTCGTTCTTATTCTCTGAAAACATGTCTTCAAAATCGGCCATATCCGCAGAAGTGTCCTGTCCCTTAAAAAACAATAAGCTCACCTTTCCTACAAGACCTCTGTAATTCTTTTCAACCACATTTTCAAAGTGCTGATACTTATCTATGAATATGTTTCTAAAGGGAGCTCTGTCGTTAACATACGAAGAAAGTTCGTCTCCGGAAGAAACCAGTGATGATAAGTTAAGTTCGGTTTTTTGCCTGTTTTCACCAGAAACATCACTTAAGTGTTTGTAAGTTTCTTCATCAGAAACCCGTAAAAGTCCCCAAAGAACCCAGGGCACAATCAAAAGTGCCATGAAAAGGAAAATATACAATTTTTCAAAATAATTATTGTTTTCTGTCACTTTTGCCTCTAAAACTGAAAATAAATAAATGGATTATAGGTTCCGTTAATAAGTAAAATAAATGAAATACATAAAACAAACAATGCAAAGGCCCCCACAAAGAACCGGGCCAAAGTATTATCCTTATCTAATTTCTTTCTTTTTGGCATAAATGCAATTACCAATCCAATTACAAATGTGAAAAGCACCTTTGCGGATAAATAGGATAAGATTGTATATAAGCCACTGCCCTTCTTAAACAGACTGCAAATATAAGTATGTGCCATAGGCAGATTATCAGCTCTGAACACAATCCAAAGAATCGTAACAATGAAAAATGTCACTAATCTAACAACAGGTTTTATCCTGCAATCAGAAAGTTTTTTTCTGAATATAAGGCGCTCCAATACAAGAAGTACTCCATAAGCAAGTCCCCACACAAAAAATGTCCAGTTTGCGCCATGCCAGATGCCCGTAAGCAAAAACACTATAAGAATATTCCTGTAGGTCCTAAGCGCTCCTCTCCTGCTTCCACCACAGGGTATATACACATATTCCCTGAACCATGAGGAAAGGGAAATGTGCCACCTTCTCCAAAAGTCCTGAATTCCCACAGCCCGGTATGGCGAATTAAAGTTTTCCTTAAATTCAAAGCCAAACATTTTTCCAAGACCAATTGCCATATCGGAATATCCCGAAAAGTCAAAAAGAATCTGAAGTGAGTAGCACAAAGCGCCAAACCAGGCCAGTAATGCCCCTATTTCTCCGATTTCAAGGTTCCAAATCGTATCCACTACCTCTCCCATGGTATTGGCAATTAGAACCTTTTTAGCAAGGCCAAAGGAAAATCTTGTTATTCCGGCCGCGAATATCTCTACGGATTCTTTTCTTTTGTCAATCTGTGACTCAATATCTTTATACTGAACAATAGGTCCCGCAATGAGCTGAGGGAAGAATGAAATGTAAAGCGCAAACTTGCGAACATTACGCTGAACCGGAACAGCTCCTTTGTATACATCAATTACATAGGAAAGTGCTTGAAATGTATAAAAAGAAATACCTATAGGTAATACGATGGCAGGTAAATTAAGCGCTCCTGTTCCCTTCGCCAAAAGAAGATTCATAAGTCTTTCTTCTGAAGTCCCGGTAAAAAAGAATACATTTTCTAATATAACTCCAAAAAAATTAAAATACTTAAAGAAAAACAAAAGACCTATGTTTAAGCAAATCACTACTACAAGGGATAAAGTTTTATTCTTACGATCCCGGCAAACAAAAAAACCACCGATATAATTAATTAATATTATGCCCAGCATCAAAAGAAGGTACTTAACCCCTCCGAGAGCATAAAAAATAAGACTGAAAAACAGAAGTACCATATTCCGTACCTCTGTTCTTCGGTCTTTTTTGATAATCAAAGGTAATACATAGTAAACGCCTATGCACAATGGTAAGAAGCACAGGACAAACAAAAGTGAGCTAAAAAGCATCTTATCCTCTCTTCGTTGCTACGTTTTCCTTAATTTTTCCTATGGTTTCCTTTACCATATCGGCCATGGATATATCTCTTAAACCAATGACCCTGTTATTGCAATGGCTAACAGGAAGAAGATATTTTACTGCAAGACTTTGTCCTACTGCGACAGCCATGTCAGGTGTAATCTCTCCCTGAAGTGAATCTGCGGCAATTATTCCTATAGGGCCAACAATAATATCAGCATCGCGGCATGCAACCTTTACAGGGTTTTCACCTGTTGCTCCTACAGTCGCCCCGGCTTTAAGCATTGCTCCGGTTGCTATACTATTGGTGCCTACACATACCAGTTCACAATCAATCTTTTCATTCAATATGCCTTCGACAATCAGTTTTCCAAGTTTTCCACCCTGACCGTCAATAATCACAACTTTCATACGACCACCATTTTATTCTACGGTAACACTCTTAGCAAGGTTTCTGGGCTTATCCACATCAAGACCCTTTGAAACACTGATATAATATCCCAGAAGTTGAAGAGGTATGATTGCGAGAGCTCCCATAAAGTGTTCATCGACCTTGGGTACATAAACAGAGAAGTTTACACTGTCCTCCACATCATACTTCCCTGATGAGGTAATACCCATAAGGTATGCGCCTCTGCTCTTACATTCAAGCATGTTGCTCAGGGTTTTCTCATACAAATCACTCTGTGTAAGAGAGCCGATTACAAGCGTACCCTCATCAATAAGAGAAATGGTACCATGCTTAAGTTCTCCTGCTGCATAAGCCTCTGAATGAATATAACTGATTTCTTTCATCTTAAGAGAGCCCTCAAGACAAATTGAATAATCAATTCCTCTTCCAATGAAGAAAGTATCCTGAGTGTTGGAGAACTTTGACGAAAACCACTGTATTCTTTCCTTATCCTCTAAAATCTTCGAAATTTTATCAGGGATAGTCAACAATTCATCAATGTATGTGTAATATGCAGGAAGATTCTCTCTTACACGACCAAACTCAATGGCAAGCATGTACGCGCATACTAGCTGACAACTGTAGGCCTTTGTCGTTGCAACCGAAATCTCGGGGCCTGCCAATGTATAAAGAACATAATCCGCTTCTCTGGCAATTGAGCTACCCACAACATTTACAATTGCAAGAGTCTTGATCCCTTTTTCTTTTGCCATTCTTAATGCAGCAAGTGTATCTGCGGTTTCACCTGACTGTGACACCACAATCATAAGTGCATCTTTATCAAGTTTTGCCTTACTATAGCGGATTTCCGATGCAAGATCGCAGCTCACCGGAATTCCTGCTATGTCTTCAAACACATATTTAGCCTGAACGCCCACATGCCATGCAGAACCACAAGCCACAAAATATACTCTTGAAAAGCTTGCTATGTCATCACCGGTAAGACCGATTGATGAAAAATCAATCTTTTTCTTGCCTGCATCTTCAACAATGTATTTTCTTAGAGTATCGCCTACCACCTTAGGCTGCTCATGAATTTCCTTAATCATGAAATGCTCATAACCGCCCTTCTGAGCAGCTTCTGCATCCCATTTAATCTCTGTCAGTTCTTTCTTTACAGTGTCACCGTTAAGGTTATAGAAAGTAACATTCCCTGCAGAAAGTTCAGCCATCTCAAGATTGTCTATGTAATAAACATTTCTTGTGTAATTAAGGATTGCAGGAACATCTGATGCTAAAAATGACTCTCCTTCATTTACACCGATAATCATGGGAGAATCTTTTCTTGCCACAAAGATTTTCTCGGGAAAATCCTTAAACATAACAGCCAGTGCATATGAACCTCTTACACGAACGATGGTCTTTGCAAGGGCATCAATGGGGCCAACCTTATATTTCTTGTAGTAATAATCAACCAGTTTAATAAGCACCTCTGTATCTGTTTCCGAGTAGAACTGGTAACCGTTGCTCTCAAGTTTGGTCTTTAACTCCTGAAAATTTTCAATAATACCGTTATGAACGCCGACAACACAGGACTCAACTTCGCCGGAGCCTGAATTTGCACAATTACCGGACACATGGGGATGAGCATTTTTCTGGCTGGGTGCACCGTGGGTTGCCCATCTTGTATGGCCGATACCACAGTTACCGATTACGGCTTTACCATCATCGGTCTTATCATAAAGATTTTTTATTTTTCCTGATGTTTTAATTACTTCAGTAAGTTTTCCACCGTCTCTTACGGCAATTCCTGCTGAATCATATCCTCTGTATTCAAGTTTGGACAGACCTTCCAAAAGAACCAAAGATGCCTGTCTGTTACCAATGTATCCTACAATACCACACATAGAGTTTTACCTCACAAATTTTTTATTACTACAACCCTATCATTATATACGAAATTTAATACAGGTTTCTTTCTTAACTTTTATTAAATATTGGACATTATTTCAAAGTTTCCGTCCAATAGTTCTGCATATAAATATCAGTGAAACGATATGTAACCTTTACATCTCCGTCTCCTATATCTGCATTTCCGATTGTAACCGTATCACCGAGAGTGATTCTGTCCCCTAACATATAGGAATCCATGTATTTGCCATCATATGTATAGTAGTCACATATAAAATCAAGAGTGTCACCCTTTTTGATGGAAAGAACAGTCTTTGCAACATTTTCTGTTGTATCGGCATCATATACAGGTTTTGCGCCGCTAATATAACCGTAAGGATTTGCGTTATCAAATACCAGCTGAAGTTCAACTCTTTCATCGTTTAAGAATGCAGGTACATATCCCGAAATAGTGTAATTGGTACCATCATCCACGGTATCGGTATGATAATATGCCACAATCTGACCATCAATTGATAACCAGGTTCTGTCATAATCTCCCACAAGATTTCCCTTTTCATCAAAGGAATAGAGGTTATCAAGACCTAAATCTATATATCCGCTTCCATCGTCATAAAAAACATTAAGATCAACATTATTGATTAAATCCCACTGCTCTTTATCAAGTGAAATTACCTTATTACCATTAACGTCCTGCCAATAAAGCTTTGTGGCATCAAAAGAATGTGAAGCAAGGTATTCCGCGGTCTGAGTTTCAGGCATTTCTCTGTTACTTAAGAAGTTTAGTAAAAGGGAACTGATACCTTCAGCTCCGCTAAACCCGGATGATCCGTTTCCAGACAAAGCTCCAAGCATTGAAAGAATTGAATCCATGTTTCCACCAAGTGAATCGTAGGAACCGGCACTGCCACCTGAAACTGAAGAAACCGGTGTATTGTATCCACCCTGAGAAATCTGTCCTGATACTTCAAGACTCGCAAACTCACTTATAACCTTTGCATATTCAGCATCCATACCAATGTTCTGGTAGGTATTAACAACCTGATCCACCTTTGAAGCCTTTTTGAAAGGGAAATAGATTGACAGTCCATACGCATTGCTTACGCAGGATGCTGCTCTGTTATATTTAACCGCATCAAGAAGTACACTTGCCAGTTCTTCACCTTCTTTGGTCCTCATATTTCTTGCAAAGTGAATAAAGTCAATCTGGTCAATATTTGAAGACTGGGCGAATTCCTTTGTATTGTTTCTTGCATCTGAAACAACCTTATACTCATTGTTCTGAATAAGTTCATTGGTGGATTTGGCAAAAGCCTTAAGTTCTGCAGGAACTGTCATTTCAAGTTCAGCCAAATCGGTTAATGAAAGTGTTGTCTTCTGTCCGTTACACTTTTTATTGCATACATCAACAAAGTCATCAACAATGATTTTTCCAAGGTCCAGAGTCTTAATTGAAGTATTATCAGATAACTTTGTAAGCCAGTTTGTATAATACCAGCCGATACCGGGCTCTGTTTCCTCTGAAGCAATAAGGTAGTCCGCATAATTTGTAAGCATTAATGCATTTTCAACGGTTGCCATAAGGCAGGCATCAAAGCCAATGAAATCGAACTTTGTATTTGCCTTTTTAAGTGCCTCATTAATACCTGAAAGGCTCATTGAACCAAAAGAAGCGTTCTTTTCATCATAACCGTAACCGTTAATCGATCCCGAACCATGGTCCCAAAGAATAAGCTCCTGACGATTTGCGGGATAATTCTTTGTACAATAGTTAATAAAAGATGTTAAAGTAGCCGGCTTTGTCATAGGGTCTGAACCCATATCGGATTCAAGAAGTTTTAAGCCACCATCCTGAATCTTATATATCTGATTCTTTGAAGAAGAAACAACATCGTTTTTCCAGGATTTGCATCCACCCGTATAAACAATTACATTGACTTTATCGGAAAGCTTAGCCTTGCACATCTCAGTTAAGTCTGATGTGGCCATGCCATGCTTTGACTCAAGGTCTGTACCGCAAAGATATACCATTACTGTTACTGTATCTTTGCCTTTACCGAGTATGTCAGTATATCTGGCTCTTGCCTTTTTTGACACATTAGTATTTAACTTACCCTGATAGTTTGAAGATGAATCGGCAACAGCAGAATAATCTGATTCATATGTGGTGTAATCAAAGCTTGAGGAAAGAGTCTGTGTTCCAAAACCACCGCCGGTTGAACCTCCGATGAGGGAGCCAAGCAAATCAGCCGTTCCGTCGCCACCGGAAGTGAATCTTGAAAAAATCATGTATCCTATAAAAAGAATAGCCGCAAGACCAATTCCACCACCGGCTCTTGTAACCGCTTTATTGGAGCCGTTTCCGGAAGATACAGGTCTTCCTGTTGGTGTGGATCCGGTTCCCACCGGTCCTGTTCCCAGTCCCGATCCTCTTCTTTTTATATTTCCTCCACCTGAAACATTATGCTGTTCTCTGCTTCTTGGTTTATTATTGTCCATTTCTTTCTATCCCCTTATTCAAGTTTAATAATAACTGTATTTTTAAAATCATCCGACAATGCAATAGAACCGTTTTCAGGGAAACCGGGCATTTTATTAAACTGCTCTGTCTCCGTTACCCTTAAGGAAGTAATATTGTCGCTGATATTTAAGTTCAAGCCAAGGTCTCTGTATATACCAATCCAGCTTCTGTTACCATTTGATGTCCACCAGCAGCCGAACATCGCATAAGTATTTGCCATACTGTATTCTTTCGGCACATTGAAAACAACGGAGGATGCCGCTGAAGATGTAATACAATAGTTATAATCGCTGTTTAATAAACCCGCATCCAGTATTTCATCATATATTACATTTGCGACCGCCTGGGATGCATTCTTTCCAAGATCCATCGCATGCTGATCTGTAATAACCTGTAATGCACCACCATATAAAACAACAGAAAAAAGTAAAACGCCCAGGCCTCTGATTATTTTCTCACAAAGTAAGGAATCATCTGCCACTGAAAAAAGTACAAGCACCATAACAGACGGCAGCAAAGAAAAACCAGCTGTCATCTGAACACTCATGATTACTCCTGTGCTAATAAACATAATTGCGTATACAACCACAGGAAGGAAAAGCCACAAAGCAATACCAATAAGCTTTATCGGTTTCTTTTTTATCATTGCAACAATAAAAAGGCTGATAGCAAACATAACAAGAAGAATCGGCCAAATTGAAAAATTAAAATTGCAAAAGTAGCTGTGCTTAATAATTCCCTCAAAATAGTATTTTGAAAAATACCAATAAGAGTCCCTAAAGCATCTTTCAAACTCTCTTATCGTGTTTCCCAATCCATATGAACTTCCGCCATTGTAAGGATTCATGGCAACATGAAAAACCAATAATGAAACTTTTAAGACAATCACATATCCAAGCATTCCGACAACCAATGCCAAAAATCCGCAAAATACAAATCTCAAAATGCTTCTAACATCTTTTCCCTTATAAATAAGTACCGTAACAATACCAAGAAGCAATAATAAATAAACACTCACATCGGCCTGATAAAGTCCCATTTGAAGTGTAATAAGTGCCGAAGCAAAAATAACAAAAACTATGTTATTTGATAATTTCCTGCATTCCAATGTTTTTTCAATTATCCATACTGCCAGGGTGACAAAGAAAAAAGACAAGGCAAAGGTAATTGACATGAAGCGGTATGAAAGACTTGCACAAACCGTAATGCTGGAAATCAACATCAATACCGCAAGATAATTGGCAATCTGCCTCTTAACCTTAAAAAGATCAAGTATAACAATCATTGACAGCAAGAAAATCAGCAGAGACAAAATTGATGTAATCGGGTCTATACTGATGCCCCCACGCAGTCTGTCAATTACAGGCCAGAACCATCTTCCGCAGCTAATCTCCCATCTTCCTGCTTTATAAAAAGAACCTTCCCATAAACCATCCACGGAATTGGTAAGATTGTGGGTCATAAGCAGGCTGTAAAGAGCCAAAGCATATACAAGACATATGCCAAAAATTCCCTTGTAGCTATTTATTTTTTCCTTAAAAAAATCTGAAACAGCCTGCATTTGTGGTCGCCTTTCATGCATTTGCATAAACTCTCAATTTGTTATTATATCTCAAACTCATAAAAATCTAAAGTCTTTTCTTGCACAGCGCCGGCAAGCAAAAAAGAACCCCCTTGTCAGGTGGTTCTTCTTAAATGCCTTACTATAAATTCCGTCACATAATATAAAACAATTGAAATCGCCATCGTCATAATTATGTATCCGACATATATAAAAACATACTGGTAATTTGCAGTTATGTGCGGGTAAATCCTTGGCACAAGAATGTTTAATATAAAATGGTGGGAAATATATACCGCATAGGATACTGTGCTTAAAAAAGTTACAAATTTCCCGGACTTAATAAGCTTTGAAATTTCACTAAACACAAAATACATTCCCACAAACATGGCTATTCCGAGAATGTGAAGATATATAATATATGGCCCTTGTAATTTTACAAACACTATTACAATACTTACCGCAATTCCAAGTATCCCCGGCCATTTCTTTTCCCTGATATAACCTGATATCTCTGACAGAAACACACCTGTAACAAACATTGCAACTCCTGAGAAAAGAGATGCATCCACAATAACAGGGTCGATTTTAAGAAAAATGTTAGCAAAATACAGTCCGTATACAAGTATTGCAACCACCGGTTTCGACTTGTTATATAAGAAACTTATAAGCGGATATATAAGGTAAATTGCTACGATAACCGCAGTAAACCACTCACCCACAAGAGCATAGGTTGAAATACCGTAAAATCCAAGATAGTTATCTATTCCAAGTACTGAAAAAATCAGTTTAACAGGATTCCCCAAATAGAATATTTTTCTGTACTTAAAGACCATAAAAAAGAAACAAACCGCAAATGCCACATAGAATGTAGGATAAATTGATAAGAAACGCTTAATATAAAAGTCCTTTAATGATTTTATTTCTTTGTACTTTGTTCTAAGTAAAAAACCCGATAATACGAAAAAAACAGTTGTTCCAACGCATCCCCAACTGCCGTTTGCCATCGCATAAAGGGGCGAATCATAAAAAAGGAACGAGGCACTGAAGTGAAAATTCAGTATTATCCATATCGCAATTACTCTTATAAAATCAAGGCTTAAATCTCTACGCTTTTCCATATAAGCAACACTTACCTATATTTTTTCATTTTGTCTGTGTATTTCAGGTGCTTCATATGCATCCAAAAAATCCGGTCCAAGCATCAAAACCTCTTTTGCAAACTTTATTCCCTCCGTATTGGTGAGAACCGAAATTGCCAAATCAACTTTATAATCTTCAAAAAAGTTAAGCATTTCCATGGGAACTGTTTTGTCAATTATAATAAAATCCGGAAACAGTTTTTCATAATTAAGTTCATCTCTTGGATGCGGTTTTAATATAACTTTTTTATCCTTGCCGTACTTATCAATTATATCCTTAAATATTTTTTCTCTGACATCCAAAGTGCATAAAGGCTCAGTAAGAACCAGAACAGCTCCACCGGCACTGTTTTTTACAGCCTTTGTCAGTTCATCAATATTCCTTACAAAAGCCTTTAGCAAAAGGGCTTTTTCGTCAGCGGTAAGTCGCTTTACCAGTCTGTCCCTAGGAACCTCAACATACCCTGAAAATGGATTTTTAATCTTGCTGATATCATTAACTTCCATATCGATGCAATACTTACCGTAACCATTCTGTATAAAGATTAAATTCAGTTTTTTTGACAGAATAGCTTTAATTCCAAAGTGACCGCGATTATCATACCTTGCAGTATCAAAAAACCACAAACAATTTAATCCGTCCTCAACTGCATGATAATATATTTTGTTCTGATTAAGGTAATATCCGATTGGATCTGAATCGCAGAATACATATATCTCTTTATAATTCCTAAAGTCCACAGGAACATACTCTGCTTCTAAGCGAGCATATAGTTTTGTATACTTATAGCGATTTAAAAGTGCCTTCACAAAATTTTTCTGCGGTACCTTATATTTTGCCAGTTCGGGAAAATAATCATCCCTCTTCTCGTCAAAATCCACTACTTCTTCAAAAAAGCCGAGGCATCTTAAACGGTCCGGCAAGTCTCCGAAGTTTGTAGACATGTGACTTATTACCAGGGTTGCCTTTCCCTGCTCTTCTTTTGGAAGATTAAACTCTTTTAAAAACGAAACATATATATGATAAAAAGTATGACATACATATATTCTTTCTTTCATTTAATTATTTCCTTCCAAATATCTGTATTTTAGTTCAGCCAATTCCCAATCGGTTTCATTATCAATATCCTGAACTTCAAGTTCTGAGATTTCAAGCGGTACTATGTTTCCATCAAATATCTTGTGTGTATCAAGAAAATATCTCGAATTTAAAGCATAGAACTGTCCCACATCATGATAGTGTTTCTGAAGATCCTGAGACCTGCTGCTCATATATTCGGGATACTTGAATACTAACTTATCATTTTCGATAACAAACGCTCTTTGCGGTGGATAAGAAAAACTAACGACCGGCACCACTGCATCTGCCTTTGAATCAATAAGTTTTTCCATTGCACCTTTAAGTTTGTCAGCAGTAATAAACGGAGCCGTAGGATATATACAGCAGCAATATTCATACTTACAGCCCAGTTCTTTATATTTTTCAAGAACTTCCGTTATTACGTCCGCAGTTGTGGCATAATCATTTGAGGTCTCAGCGCTTCTGAAAAAAGGGACCTCGGCCCCTGCTTTTTTAGCAATTTCAGCAATCTCAACATCATCCGTGGAAACCATGACAGTATCGAAACAACCGCTGTTTATTGCAGCTTCTATTGAATATACTATAATCGGTTTTCCTAAAAACTCTTTGATGTTTTTTCTGGGAATTCTTTTACTACCGCCCCTTGCGGTAATGATTGCTAAACTCTTCATGATATGACCTCTTCACATAATTTGCTGTCTGCCAAAGAAACTACTGCTTTTGCAATTCTGTATGCGCCGTTTCCATCAATTAAATCCCGCATTTTTGCTGCAGTTTTTTCATATGACAAATCATCAATAGTCTTTATACAATTAATAACTTTTTTCAAAACGTTATTATAATCAGTTCTTAAATCGCCTGCATATGGAATTATTCCCAATTCATTAAATTTGCTGACATTTTCAATCTGATTATCGACAAAAGAATATGATATGCTTGGTACCCCGCAGGCACAAAGTTCATATAAAGTTGTCCCACCAGCTGAAACAGCAAATTTTGCAGTTTTCATCACTTCGGCCATATCAGAAACATTACTTAATATTTTTATTCTTTCGTCAAAAGCAGAAAAATGCGTAGCATTAAAAACCCCACATACAACTGTAATCGTGTACTTAGAGAAAAATGAATCGTTAATAAAAGCTTCCGGTAACGATTTTGTTATTCCATACGGATCTGTACCACCGGAAAGAATAAGTATATTATCATTTGGTTTGGGCTTTATTCCTGTATTCATAAACTGTTTTCGAAGTGGTGCATATGACGGACCTATACAACTTCTTATTTTTTCTATATTTTTATAACGCTTTTGGTCAGCATATACAAAATAATTAATGAGAAGATTCACATCATAATCAAACATATATAAATCGTCAATATATGCAGTCAATGTAATTTTTTTTAAGGCGGAAAGGTACTCGGGAGTCACATAATAAGAATCGATTAACAAAACATCAACTCCAAGTTCTTTGAGTCTATCCTTAAAAACCGGCAATTCTTTATACGGCTCCTGCCACGGGGACTCAAGCGTAACAAGCTCAAATCCCCTGCCAATTATGGTTTTGGCCATTTCTTCATCCGAAGAAAAGAAAACCACTCTGTTGCCAAGACCCTTTATCTCATCTGCCACCGACAGACATCTCATCACATGTCCGGTTCCGATTATTCTGTTTCCATCCGCCCGAATACCAACGACCGCCATTACTTTTCCACCAAAGTTACATTATAAACAGTTCTTATAAATTGCCAGCATATCGGCTTCATTAAGAAGCTTAGCAGAACCCATTGCTCCGCCAACGCCGACAGCGCACTTATGTGCCATTTCAATTAAATCTTCTTCAGTAGCATTAACACCAAGCTCACGTAAGTTAACGGGCATTGTAATCTCTCTAAAGAAGTTTTCCAATGCTTCAATACCGCGAAGAGCTATTTCCTCATCCGTTCCCAAAGCATCAACAGCCATTACATTAATAGCAAACTTTTTAAAACGAGGCAAGCACTCTTTATATACATATCTTGCCCAGCTTCCCCAAACAGCTGCAAGACCTGCACCATGGGCAACATCATATAAACCGCCAAGCTCATGTTCTAACTTATGAGCCATCCAGTCTCCACCATCATTTCCGCAACCTGTTAAACCATTGTGTGAAATGCTTCCTGCCCACATAACTTCTGCTCTTGCATCATAATTCTTAGGATCCTTCAAAAGAATTCTTGCATTCTTTATTATTGTCTTTAATACGCCCTCAGCAATGGAATCCGTAAGTTCCATATTACCACCGTTGGTGAAATAACGTTCCATTGTGTGCATCATAATATCCGTACAGCCGCAGAAGGTCTGATAATCGGGAAGAGTCATTGTAAGTTCAGGATTCATTATTGCAAACTTAGGTCTTGAGTAGTCACTGCTGTATCCTCTCTTAACAAGACCCTCTTCTTTTGTAATAACTGATGAATCGCTCATTTCACTTCCTGTAGCAGAAAGAGTCAGGATAACGCCGATTGGAAGGCAGGCGGTTGCCTGACGCTTATAATCATAGAAATCCCACACATCTCCCTCATTTGTTACGCCATAACCAATGGCCTTTGCAGAGTCAATGGCACTACCGCCTCCCACAGCCAGGATGAAGTCAACCTGTTCCTTTTTGCATAGCTCGATTCCTTCATAAACAAGGCCAAGTCTGGGGTTAGGAACTGCGCCTCCAAGCATAATATATTCAATTCCTGCTTCATCTAAAACATCCGTAACCTTCTTCATTAATCCTGAACGGATAACACTTCCGCCACCATAATGAATAAGGACTTTTTTTCCACCGAATTCTTTAATAAGCTTAGCTGCTTCGAGTTCGGTATTTTTGCCGAATACCACCTTTGTGGGTGTGAAATAATTAAAATTAAACATGTAACCCTCCTAATGTGAAATAATAATAATTATATCATTTCGCCGACAAAATAGTAATATCTGTACACTAAAAAACCCGATGCCGAAATTCGGCATCGGGAAAAAAGCAAAACTATTCTCTAACAATCATATTCTCTCTGTCAGCACCTGTTCCGATAAGCTTAACCTTGGTGCCTGTATAGTTTTCAATGAAGGTTATATATTCTTTAGCAGCTTCAGGGAGTTCATCAAAGGTCTTACACTTTGAAACATCACCGAAGTCACCCTTAAATTCTTTGTATACGGGCTTAGCGTTGTTTAAGAATTCTTCGTTGGTGGAGAAGTCTGTTGTTTCCACTCCGTTTACTTCGTAAGCAACACAGGCCTTAAATGTATCAAATCTTCCGATGGTATCAAGATGATTTAAGTTAATATAGTTAACACCGTTAATATCTATTGCATACTTAAGAGTTACAAGATCAAGCCATCCACATCTTCTGGGACGCTTTGTAACAGTACCATACTCATGACCAAGATCACGAATTCTATCACCGACTTCGTCCTTAAGCTCAGTAACATAAGGTCCTTCGCCCACACGGCTTGAATAAGCTTTGATTACACCGTAAACATCGCCGATATCTCTTGCAGAAAGGCCTGTACCGGTTAAAATACCGCCAATTGTGGGATTAGATGATGTAACAAAGGGATATGAACCAAAGTCTATGTCAAGAAGAGTAGCCTGAGCACCTTCCACAACCATATACTTATCTTCTTTTAAGTACTTATGAAGAAGTGTAACCGTATCACAAACATACATCTTAAGAGTTTCAGCATAACCCTTGTAAAGAGATACTATCTCGTCCGCATCACATAAAGGTTCTCCCGCCATCTTAAGCTGTTCATTCTTAACGGCAACCATATATCTTAAATTTTCTTCAAAATCAGCCTTGTAAAGATCTTCCATTCTGAATCCGCTTCTTTCATACTTGTCACAGTATGCGGGGCCGATTCCGTTCTTTGTGGTTCCGATCTTGTTCTTACGCTTATTTTCAAGCATTACATCAAGATGTGTATGATAAGGGAAAATGACATGGGCTTTATTACTGATTTTTAAGAACTTATCCACATCAATTCCGTGGGATTTAAGCATATTTATTTCCCCGATAAGAACTTCGGGATTCAAAACCACACCGTTTCCTATTACAGCTATTGTCTTATTTGAAAGAATACCTGAGGGAATAAGTCTCATCGCAAATTTCACACCGTTTACATTAATGGTATGACCTGCGTTGTTACCTCCTGTTGCTCTTACAGATACATCTGCAAACTGAGCAAGATAGTCTGTGGTGCGACCCTTTCCTTCATCTCCGTAAAAACATCCTAATACAACACTTGCTTTTGACATTTAACATGTCCCCTTTCAAGATTTATTGCCAAAGAGATTATAGCAGATATACTTATTACTTTACAATTCTTTTTTCTTTTGAATTATAACACTGCATATATTTGTGATTTTTAATGCAGGATAACCTCATATATGGTATCTTTTTTATATAAAACAGAAAAGTTGAGAAGAATTTTGAGCGATAACTGGTATCAATTAGACAATGTATCCAAGGTTTTCCTTGCAAATCACAGTAACAGAAATCCCCAGTCTTTAAGAGTAAGCTTCACCCTTGACGAGGCAGTTAAGCCCGATTTGTTAAAAGAAGCTCTTTCAGCTACTCTAATCTCTCTGCCTGAGATTCATGTTCGAATCAGGCGGGGATTTTTCTGGCACTATATCGAACCGTCCAAGGAAAAGCCTGAAGTATATGAAGAAAGCGGCCGTCCCTGCCCCATGCTTTACGGCGGAGTAAACGGAACCTATCTGCATTATCGTGTTTCCTACTTCGGGAGCCGAATTAATGTGGATGTTTTTCATGCAATCGTGGACGGAACCGGTGCATTTCACTTTTTGGAAACCCTGGTTCTTAACTATCTTAAGTTAAGATATCCCGGAGAGTTCGATGATGTTACCCTTTCACTCAATTCATCCTCCGACGATCGTTCAAGAAACAGTTACGACCACTTTTATGACAATTCAAACGGTCCTATTCCCAAGACCATTCTAAACAAAAAGCCGAAAGCCTATCACATTTTAAGCAGAAAGCTTCCCTACGATCAGCTTCAGTTTTTTGAAATACACCTTAATGCCGACAAAATAAAGCAGGATTCAAAAAGTCTTGGCGTTGGACTTTCATCCTACCTTGGTGCAAAGCTTATGCTTGCCATAAAAGATGATATTCCTTTTGTGCAACGGAAAAAGCCCGTTACCATTTCAATGCCCGTTAATCTAAGAAACTACTACCCTTCTGAAACCCTTAGAAATTTCTTTAACAATGTGGATGTCTGCCATGTATTTAACGGAAAAGAAACCCTTGAGAGTCTGTCTAAGGAGTTTGACGAAAGCTTAAAGGAATCACTTAAGCCCGAGTTAATAAATAATCAGATGAACAGATATCAGAGCATAGAGAAGCTCTTCCTAACCCGTATGGTCCCCCTGTTTATGAAGCAGCCAATTGTAAAAGCCTTTGCAAAACAGGAAAAGAAACGTGTTACTGCTGTTCTTTCAAACTTAGGTGTAATTAAGCTTCCCGAAAAAATGATGGCCCACATAACCGAAATATCCGATTTTTGTTCCACCGATACACTTTTTATCACTGCCACAACCTACGAAAAGGATTTTGTTATCGGTATCACCAGCGCATATCAAAACACAGGCATCATCAGGCGTTTTGTGAAGTCTCTCCAGGACGATGAAACTGTTACAAAAGCCTATGTTTCTGAAGTAATAAACTAAAAGTATATTTTCATACCATGCTATTTGCGAAATTCTCAAAAAGGCAATTTTTTAGTATGTTTTTGATACCAATGTTGAAATGGAGATTTTTATGAAAATATGTCCGGCATGTAAAATAGAAATAGACGGAAATCCAATGAACTGCCCATTTTGCCAGAACTCCCTTTCCGGAGAACCTTCAAGTGCAAACTGGCCGGAAGCCACCAAATTTAAGAAGCATGCACTGCTTTTTAAGCTTCAGCTTTTTATAGTCCTTGTGCTTATTCTTGTAACCGTCTTCCTTGATTTTGTTTTTGACTTAAATAACGGGCTTCACTACAGTACATACGCTGTAATATGGGGAAGTTTCGCAGAAATACTGACAATCTATTTCATAAAGCGCCACACTTTTCCGGCAAAAATAGTAACCATATGTTCCATAGTTTTTTCAATTCTTGCAAGCGTCACCGCTTACAGCCTTGGTTCGGAGCTCTTTTCATTGATTTTTTATATCATCACTCCCGGAGTTATCGGTGCAAACATTATTACAAACCTTGTTTTTGCCCTGACCGACAAGCGTGGTGATTCAATGATTTATCTGTTTGCCACATTAATTGTTGGCGTACTTCCTTATATTGCCCTTAGAATCGACCACGACGAAAAGACCCTTGCCTGGTCCATCTGCATGCTTATAAGCATAATCGTGTTCTTGGCAATCATTATTTTTAAGGGAAAAAGCGTTGCAAGTGAATTGCAGAAAAGATTTAATTTTTAGTATGTAGCAATGATAAAAGGACTGTGTCACCACAGTCCTTTTTGGGTAATCAAACTAGTTGAGGGGCATTCTTTTTGAGGGTTAAACTTGAGGGGCTAACTTGAGGGTCCATTTTGAGGGGCTGGTTTGAGGGTTTTCTTTGAGGGTCTGAACATTAAAAGGCAGGATTAATCAGTTTTTGACTGGTTGATCCTGCCTCTTTTGCTTAGGCTTCTTTATGATTGCCTTCACTTTCCTCTTTTTCTTATGATGATTTTGCGAGAATTATCAAACGAAAGGAGGATACATGAATAGTATCACAGATTTACTTGACCTTGAAGATTCCGACGTTATCATTTCCGACATTTCTATCGAAGGTCAAACCAAAACCATTACTCTTGAAACACTTCCGACTGCCAGATTCTGCCCCTCGTGTGGATTCAGAATGAACTCAAGGGGTGTCAAAAAGAGAACCATTAACCACCCTGTTTTTCAAGATGGTTACTCTCTTATCCTTGTGCTCAAGCAACGCCGCTGGCGTTGTACGAACACAGATTGTCTTTATGACATAAGCGAATCATTCAAATTCGTTAACAAAAACCGGCGCACTACTAATGCTACCGACATGATGATTGTTGATGCTTACCGAAACCTGATGGAGACTTCCGTTTCCATTGCAAAACGCTTTCATGTTTCAGACACCTACGCTCATGAAGTGTTTGACAGGTATGTTAAGCTGGATCGTCTTCCGCTGTCTGATGCCATATGTATAGACGAAGTTTTCCTCGATATGGATGAGTACTGCAAGTATGCTTTGGTTATTCAGGATTTTCACACCGGCGATCCGATTGATTTACTCCGCTCAAGAAGAGTTAATGTAACGGAACCATACTTTGCATCAATTTCTCCCGAAGAAAGAAAAAGTGTCAAATTTCTTATCTCCGACATGTACAACCAGTATATAGCTTATGTAGATAAATACTTTCCCAACGCTGTGTCTGTTGTTGATTCCTTCCATGTCATTCAATGGATAACCAGAATGATTGAAAACTACATGCGACAGCTTCTGAAAAGATACAGGCAGCGTGATCGTGAACTTCAGGACCGGTTGTCCATAGAACAGCATCAGCCTGTTTCACTCCCTCAGTCGGACGAGGTATATCTTCTTCAGAAGTACAGATGGCTGATTCTTGCTAATCAGGCAAACATACAATATCATTCAGATCCACGTGTCGACCAGCACTTCCATGTACTTATGAACACATATGATTATGAGGATGCATTGTTCCGCATAGATCCCAATCTTAAGGATTTCCGCGAACTCAAAGAACTATATATTTCCTTCAATTCTCGCAATGCCGGAAATCCTGTCTCAGCAAAAACAGAACTCGATACGCTTATTCACTTATACTCACAGTCATCTCACGAAATGTTCCGTACCTTTGCATCCTTACTGGAAAAGTATAAAGAACCAATCATCAATTCATTTATCATGGTGGAAAAGTTAGGGAACGGAAAGATATATGAAAGCCGTCTGTCCAATGGTCCGATTGAGTCCATAAACAGAAAAGTTAAGGACCTTAAACGCATGGGACGTGGATTTATGAACTTCGAACATTTCAGAAACCGCTTCCTTTATTCTGCCAGAATGGCCCCGGTTCTGAACGGAGTTTCAGATTACAATACTGTCAATTACTATGAAGAAGACGAATTTTAGGAGAAAACATATGGAAAACTATTGTGCCTTTAGTAAAAATCATAAATGCATCAACTGGACCGATTACGAAGTAACACGGTATGAACTTGAAGAAGCAAACAGCCTCTGCCACAGCAACTGGATTGAAATCAATGAACTGTACGAGTACATCCGGCTTTTACAGGACAAACTCGATGAGGCCCGAATCAGCTATCCGAAGCGATAAAGTAGAACCATTATAAAGAGGGTCCGGCATTTCGCCAGACCCTCAACTTTGACCCTCAAGTTAGCCCCTCAAACCAGACCCTCAAATAAAACCCTCAACAAGTGCCTGCTTTTTTAGGCCAGACCCTCAAGTTTGCCCCTCAACAAGTTTGACAAACCCTCAAGAACTTTGATTATCTTCCTTTTTTTTGTTTACTTTTTAAGTTTTGATTTTTCTACGCAGTTCTGGTAAATAAGACAACCATATAAAGCTGATTCAATAGAATCATCATGTAATTCCGCCTCATCGCTCTCAGGTTTGCCACGTTTCAACCACTTTTCAACCTCTTCTTTATTGAGATATTCCTTCCAAAAATTCCAATCAAGGTTTGCAAAAATATATTCTCTTTGCTTTTTTATAACATCAAACCAATTCTCAGATCTTGATATATTTGAATAACTTGTATCCCTTTTCTCTGTCTGCTTATATAATCTCTTAGGTAAAATATCCTTAAATGCTTCTCTGTATATATAACGATTAGTTTTACCTTTCATATACAAATATCTCGGAATCGAAATTGCATAATCAATTACCCGATAATCCAGAAATGGCACAAAGTATCTCACACCGGAGAAACCGCCCTGCAATGCAAGATTATCAAGTCTTGGTCTGCTTCCACCTGTATTGACATAATCAGAAGAGTCATATGCGAATGAAAGTACAGGTCTTGGCTTATTATCAAATTCTTTTCTCATGGACTCAGACAAAATTTCAGGTACGGAATGAACAGAAACGAAGGCTTCCTGATTCTTGTACTGCAAAATATTTTTTCTGCAATTGCCAACAAACTTACCTATTCTGTTCTTCTGACCATGAGTACGTGACCACATGTTTCTGAAATAATGATAATATTCCTTATGATAATACAATTCATAGAGATTGCATCGATGACTTACGCCTTCATCACCCCCATGTCCGGTAAACATTACATTTGCCCCATTCCTCTTAACAAATTCTGCGCCCTCAGACAATTTAAGAGTATTTGCAAATGGTGGGACCGCATATTTTAACGCACTGGACCCATCTGCCTCTGAATAAACACCTAATTCCTTGCTTATCATGGCAGTCCTTGAAGTTTCACTTATATTATTCTTCAGTTTGCTGAAGTTGCAAGTAATTCCCTCCTGATCACATATGGTTTTTACCGAAAGCCTTTCGTCGCCTTCTGCATACGGAACCGCATCAGGCGATGCTGACCAGGAATAAAAAACCGCTTCTCTGCCAAACCGATTAATAAGAATATCAATTACAGCAGAATCAAGACCACCCGATAGTTCACATCCCACTATGCCGTCATAAACAGTGAGTCTTTTCTTGATTGAATCTTCAACCAGTTCTCTCATTTGCTGTATATACGCAGAATCATTTTTTAATCGGATTTTTTTATTTCCGACCGACCAATATTTTCTTTTTATCATACCTCCGTCATTTAAGTTAAATTCAATATATCCTCCGGGAGGCACACAATAAATATTTTCAAAAGAAGTGCTTTCCGTACTAAGAGTTGATAATCCCACAATAGTTTTATATAACCAGTCTCTATCCGGCCTTGCTTCAAAATCAGTCATTCCGCAGATACCACGAATATCGGTAGCGCATGAAATGTAGTTTTCATTATACGTGTAGTATAATGGTCTGATGCCCATATGATCCCTAAAAAGAATAAGCTTATTATCTTTTTTATTAATTATTATTCCCGCGAAATCACCGTTAACCCTACTAAGTGCCTCAACACCAAATTTATTCATGAATTTACAAATAAGAACCTCATCACTTAGTTCTTCAGTTTCAAGTTCCGCTAACAGCTCCTGTCTGTTGTATATTAGAACATCATAAGTAGACGTAAAATTTTCTTCTTCAATAATCAAATTTGAAGTCGGAATATTAGTATTTATATCATCTTTACAACAGCCCATACAAAAAGTATCATTTGCAAAGTTCTCATTTCTGGTTCCATATGGGGCTGTCCATCGTCCGAGTTCACTTACAACATTTTTACCGAGAGAATTTTTTATTTGATATCTTACAAATATCCCGCTCATATTATCTCCTTTATAATTTGCTAAAAATATTGTATCACAAAAAACCCGCTCTTACGAGCGGGTTCAAAGACTAGACAAATTAAAATAAAATATTAAGCTGAAAAATCATCAGGGTCTTCACTAGGTGTTTCAGGCTTCTTATTGCAGTCTAAAAGATCATCATTGGTAATATGGCAAATCTCGAAAAAGAAATCAAGACATCCGTTTGCTGTCTCATTAATATTAAGTTCCTGTACATCTGCTGCTACAAATTTCTTCATTGTAAATTCTCCTTTTATCTTCAAAATTGTTTTGCGTTTGTCGCTTACAAGATGAAGTATAGTACTTTTGCCCTAAAAAAAAAGAATACTAACAACTCTGTTACACTTTAAAAAAACCTGTAACAATTCACGATTTTACAGGAACTTAATCCTTTAAGTAGCAATCGCATGTTTTTACTAAGACAAGGTGATTGTGTGATTGTTTTTATAAAAATAATCCGCATTGCAAAGAAAAAGCAAAAATGCTTAAATATTATTATAAAAATACAGATTACGGAGTGAAAATTAGTTTTGGAAAATTCTAAAATAAGTTTTTTCAATAATTTAGGACACCAAGGCCTGCTTCTTCCCTATTCAGATGATTTTTCTTTTTACAAAATTCCTCTGACCATTTATGGGAAAACGTTGCCAAACAGAATCGGAATCCAGCCATTGGAGGGTTTTGATTCTAATACAGACGGAAGTCCTTCCGATATGGTAAAAAGACGTTATCTTCGCTTTGTTAACGGTGGTGCCGGACTTATCTGGTTCGAAGCATGTGCAGTGAGTGAGGACGGAAAATGCAATCCCTGGCAAATGGCACTCACCAAAAGTAATGTGGATGATTTTAAGGCATTCATAAGGTTAATGGATGAAACTTCCGAAAAAAACAATTCGGCCCCCACTTTCAAGGTGCTGCAGCTGACTCATTCAGGAAGAATGTCAAGAAATGAAGACTTTTCTCCCGCACCTTTGGCTGCAAGGAAAAATTACTATGAAGAAAGCCATAATGAGGGTCCTGACTTTATTGCAAGCGATGAAAGAATCGAAAAAATGGTGGCTGAACATATTGAAGCCGCAAGACTTGCTTATCAGGCCGGCTTTGATGCAGTGGATATAAAAGTATGCCACGGTTACTTTTTGAGCGAGCTGTTAAGCGCTTTCAACCGCCCCGGAAAGTACGGTGGCAGTTTTGAAAACCGCACAAGGGCTTTATTCGAAATAATTGACGGAATAAATGCTCTTCCGAAGAAAATAAATCTTTCGGTAAGGCTGAACGCATTCGACAGCACTCCCGCCCCATATGGCTACGGAATCGAAAAAAACAATGATTCATTAATACCTAATCTATCCGAAACCATTAAAATATGCGAAATGCTTAGAGACAGAGGAGTTTTGCTTTTGGATATTTCTGCTTCAACTCCCGCCACCCGTCTTTTTGGACCTGATCCTGCAGATAAACAATATCAAAAGTATGCTTCTTCCACAGATTTATTAACTGCGGTTAAACTGTTAAAAGAAAAAGTCCCTGAAATAACCTTCATGTGTACCGGTTTAAGTGCCTTTGGCGAATTGGGCGATAATATTGGCGCCGGGGGTATTAAGGACGGCTGGTTCGATATAGCGGGCTTTGGAAGACAGGCACTTGCCTACCCTGACTTTGCAAATGACATATTAAACGGTAATGGTTTAGACAGCGAAAAATGCTGTATAGGCTGCAACAGCTGCTACAAATTAATGAATCCGGGCTTCACCCATGCAGGCTGTATTGTAAGAGATAAAGATTTATACCTGCCTCTTTATAAGGAACATGTATTGAATAAATAGACTGTTTATAAAGAGCATGTATTGAATAGATCAACTCCTTATGAAGAGCATGTAATAAACAAATGCACATCTTTTCGAAAAACATGACGCTCATAATATATGCATCTACAATTGCGGGTACATATATTATGAGCGCCTTTTTATCATATAATTATTCAGAAAACTGAGCCATAAGCTTATGAAGAACAGAATAAAGGTCAAGACCTTCCTCCGGATCAAGCTGAACACATTTACCAATCTGCATCGGAATGTTAATAGCCTCATCTCTAAGCTTCATTCCGGCCTCGGTTATTTCAACGTTCAAAACTCTTTCATCATCCGTGGATCTTGATCGCTTAATATAATTCTTCTTTTCAAGTGCCTTTAATAAGGGAGACAAAGTACCTGAATCAAGAAATAATCTGCTTCCCAAATCCTTTACACAAATACACTTTTCTTCCCACATAACCATCATAGCAATGTACTGGGTATATGTAAGATCTATTTCATCCAGAAAAGGCTTATATCTTCTAATGATTTCCTTAGATACAACGTATAAAGGAAAGCAAAGCTGATTATCTAATTTTAATGCATCAAACTTATCTGCCATAACAAATCACCTTTGGTAAAAACTTTTATAGTCGCAAAAAATCATTTGCAACAATTACATTTTACACAACATTTCACCTTTATTCAACACCGCGTTGATTATTTATTTCATAAATTCCTCAACAAGTTCTTTTCTTTCAAAAAGTACACAACCGCCGGCATGGTCTTCAAGTAAAGCGCCACTGGTTCTAAGCTTCTCAAAAAGTCTTGAATGTAGAGCTTCTCTTACTGAAGTATTCTTTACATTAATATCTGAGTAGGGTGAAAAAGGACAGGGTTCTGCTCCGCCATGGGAATTAATATGGAAAAAACCTCTTCCCGCTGCAAGGCAGCCTCCTGAAGTCTTTTCATCGCCCGGGAACGAAACGAATACAACATCCTCATGCTTTCCACGAAGATAATCAAGTCTTTCCTTCATAAATTCTCTCTCTGCATCTCCCGGTGCAAGCTCGGTTGCTTCAGGAGTTACCGGTACAAACTCAACAAAGAACACAACCTTCGCTCCGCTTTCCTTAAGAGTTTCCACAAATGCATCAGAAGTAACTTCTTTAATGTTTTCCCTGGTAACGGTAACCGATGCCCCGAAAAGAACTTTATTTTCCCTCATGAGTCTCATGGAATTCTGTATAGTTTCATACATACCCTTGCCACGTCTTTCATCGGTCTTCTCTTCATGCCCCTCAATACTGATAACCGGAATCAGATTTCGATACTGCCTGAAGGTCTCAATATACTTGTCACCTATCATTGTTCCGTTTGTGAAAATAGGGAAAAGGATTTCCGGAATTGTTCCGGCAACATCAATGACATCTTTACGAATCATTGGTTCTCCGCCTGCCAAAAGAATAAAGCCTATACCCAAATCTCTTGCTTCAACGAATACCTTCTTCCATTCGTCGGCAGTTAACTGGCTTACAGGCGCCTCATCTGTGCATGCATGGTTTGCTCTTGAATAGCAGCCTGCACAATGAAGATTGCAGCTTGAAGTAATACTTGCAATAAGAAAAGGCGGAATCTCTTCGCCTTCTTTTTTCAGTTCTTCCCTGCGTTTGGAAGCAGCTTTACTTGCAGCCGCATACTGAACCATGAAAAGACTTTCCTTCGGGTCTGATAAGGTAGCTTTTAATGCACCCTTAACAATATTCTCAACACCCTTGGTCATATACTTCTGTAAATCAAAATTCTTATCGCTCATATATTTCTTCGCTTTCCTTTCGATTGAGTTAAATTATATTGTATGCAAGTTTTATAATTAGATTGTACTCAATCTTTTCATAATGTCAATAATAATTTGCAATTTACATCTTCCTTAATCACAAAAAATGTAACATACTCTACTAAAGGAGCTGCAAAGATGGTTGAAGTTACAAGTGAAATGTCACTAATAATCTGTAAGAAATTATTACACAATGGAAAATATATTGGGGTAGACGGCTGCAAAGGCGGATGGATTGCCGCAATATTATCAGACGGTATTCTAAATATTAAAAAGTTCGAAAATATACCGGAACTTGTTGCACATAACACTGATTATAACGAGTTTTTAATAGACATGGTGGTTGGATTACAAAGTTCAAAAGAAGAAATTCGTCCCGACAGTGCCGCAAGAGCTCTTATTCCCGGAAAGGCCTCAACCATATTTACCATGCCCTCAAGACAAGCTGTATATGCCGATTCAAGAGAAGCCATAAGGTCTGCCAATAAGTTGGCCCTTGGAAAGGATCTATCCGCTCAAACCATAGCCATTATCCCTAAAATGCGTGAACTGGACGAATTTTTGCAAAAAAATCCGGTCCATAAAGACCGGATAAAAGAATGCCATCCCGAAGTATGCTTTTCACGCATAAACGGTTCTGTAATAAAAAGTAAAAAAGCTGAACCTCAAGGATTAACAGACAGAATCAATGTTGTAAAAAAATTTTTCCCTGATATCACCGAAGAATTCCCTTACAGATTATCAAAGGAATATAAATGCAATGCAGATGATATTTTGGATGCTGTTATTCTCTGTATTACCGCATGCTTAAAATCCATGGGACAAACGGAAGTTATTCCAAGGGAAATCCATAAAGATGTCACGGGTTTAACAATGCAGTTAACAATTCCTATGACTACTGCTTCCCTTCTTTAAACATCTTCATCATTTCATTGGTAAGGCTGAAACTACCGGGTTGAAGCACTATTTCTTCACGTTTAACCCATTGGGCATATTTTAACTCTTCACTGTCCATGGTAATTTTGTCATCACCATCGACCTCGCAGTAATAGCCCAATAATATGTCATTGGCGCTGCCCCAGGGCTGGGACTTATAATATGTTATATTCTTTACCCTTATGCCTGCTTCCTCCATAACCTCTCTTTGTACGGTTTCTTCTACGGTTTCACCGATTTCAGTAAAGCCTGCAATAAGTGCATTGTGGGCAAATCCTGTTCTGTATCTTGTTATTAAAAGTCTGTCACCGTTTTTCACTCCCACTATAACCGCAGGCATGATTCTTGGATAAACTCTGTTGCCACAGGCTTTACATTCCATTGCACGTTCTTTGTCTGAATGTATCATTTTAGTGCCGCATCTGCCGCAAAACTTTGAATCTCTGTACCAGTCCGCCAGATGTTTTCCTGTTATAGCCGCAAAAACATTTTCATCAGGCCCCATTCCTTCCGTGCGTATGTTTCTGTCCGCAACATAGCCAAGTCCCTTAGGGATTCCATCCTCCGAAAGCTCCCCCAAAAGCAAAAAGAACTTTTTATCGTCCACCGAAAAAAGGTATCTGTACTCTTTATCTTTCGTAAAACATTCAACCTTCGGAAACATGAGCTTCTTTTCATTGAAAGCATCTAAATATACGAGTATTTTCCCATCAAATATATTAAGAACATAGTCTGAATCATTTGGAAGCGCATTCAAATCATATTGGTTATATAATTTATGAGGGTATATATCCTGAATCATGTTTTTGCATCCTTTCAAAACTCATATGTATAAATTATAAAAACAGATAGCCGGTTTGGCTACCTGTTTTATTATAATACATTATTGTCTAGTTCTAAACAAAGGTTCATAGCGGTGCCGCAAAAGACGAACCATTTTATTGAAGTTGTTCTCTTCCAAAGTAACATCGTACTTACCTGACACGGTTCCAAAGGTAAATACAGAATCAATATCATAGTTTTTCTTAAGATACAAAAGCATATTCTCTTTTGTGGCATTTTTATTATAAATCTTTATGTAGGAATATCCCTCATAGTCCCTGGATTCATATTTAAGAATTTTAAGAGATTTATCATAACCCTTATCTATGAGTTTTAAGTAGAATCCTTCAATCCTCTCATCGGTATCAAGAAGCATGAAATAAACAACGGTTTCATCCCCCGGAAATTCCCTCTTTATATAGTTTCTTAAGGGAGAAACACGAAGTTTTTCCACAAGGCTTTTATTGATTTCATCCTGCCAGTCTGAGTAATAAATCAAAAGGGTGTCATCAATGATTACATTTATGAATGGATGCATGTCCTCATTTTTCATTAACATAGCAAGTTCACCCGCTGTTTTTTCAGATATAACATAAGCCTTTACATATTCATTCCTTCGAACATCATATAATGCGGCTCCATCCATAACAACTGCAGGATATTTAAAATGTATATCTGACAGCGGTTCAATGAGTGATGCAGGGGTTCTCATTGTGGAAACAGTAAATTTAAGACCATCATCAATCATGCGGTTTAATTCAACTTTGGAAAAGGCACTGATTTTGTTTTCCTGGTCCACAAGAATGTCGTCAACACCGGATACAAACAAAGTTTTTCTGTCAGGATTAATACACAAGCGTACATTATTTACACATACGCCTATTACTATACCTATCATGGTATCAAGGAAACGGTTCCAAACAAATCTATACGGATTTATATCACCTATGTGGTTAACCACTATACTTAAGAAAACAACACAGGAGAAATAGGATGCCTGTTTTTTACGTATCAATACTGTTGTGTAAAGAACCAGAACTATAAATACAAAAAGACATAGGATTTCCGGAAGAAGTTTGCTTCGAGCCACCAATGGAATATTGGGATATATAAGGATATACAACAGCCCATATACGGCTCCAACCACCGTTCCTATGGTTCTTTGTACGGCATTGGCCAGAGTATTATTCCTGTACATCTGAATACACCAAAGTGCAGCCAACATAGAATAGAAAACCATTCCCTCTGATCCTCTGAAAAGATTTACTATTATGCAAAGAGGCACCACAAGAGCTGATTTTATGATACGCATTCCGATTCCGGGAATTTCTCTTTTTTCTTTACTCAATGTCTATTCATCCCCCAGCAGTTTTATTACGGCAGTATTGGCGTAGGTAAGAGGTTCATTGTGAATAAAGAAAACCACACCTGAAACGGGCGCATACAAGGTTTCCAGAATATCCCCCTCATATGGGTTAATAATATTTGCAAGAGGCGTGCCTGCCTCAACTCTGTCGCCGGCTTTTACAAGTGCCTCATAAAAGCCTGACTTTGCTGTACGTACAGAAATAAGCTCGTTATCAATTATTTTTCTTATCTTCTTCTCACCTATGGCATCATATTTAATAATGTCATTGTTTGCCATAAAATTCATAACCGACAAAACCGCCTGGCCGGCACCTGATTTACTGATTTTCGAAGTTGTATTTGTGTACAAAGAAAATGCCTTCGTATCCCATACCTGCCAATTGTAATTAAGCGTGGCGGTATCATAGGGTCTGACCATTCTTTTTACAATGTATTTCATTCCAAATTTCTCAGCATCCTCATCACTTGTGAAGCCCTCATCCATATATCTTACATGGGGCACGAAATCACCCGGTGTATAGAAAGATGTAAACTGGATTCCAAACTTATAATCCTTTATTTCGCGAAAAACACCGTCAGCAATTCTTTGCGTAGTTTCACCTAAATTGTATCCCGGAAACATTCTGTTTATATCAGTATTATCAATGGGCCAGAATCGTCTTTGAATATTTACGGAATATGGGTTTATTGAAGGAATGATGAGTATTTTACAGCCTTCCTTAATTCTTCCCTCTTCCTCAAGCTGTTTCATCTTTTTAACCAGTTGAGAACAGCAATATAGCTGTTGAACCTCGTTACCTCTTGAATTACCGATTATACAAACCGACTTTTCTCCCTCGCCGAATTCATACCCGGTGATTCTGAAATCGTCCCTGTACATTCCTTTTATTTCATAGATAATACGCTTATTCATGGGCACAAACCTCCTCTTTCAGAATTCGACCCATCAATGAGCCCTCGTCCACGATAGGGTAATCTCTTATGGTAAAAAGCAGGCCTGCCTGAGGTGCTCTGACCTCGTCAAGCACTTTTCCGCATAACGGATCCACTATTTTTCCAATCAATTCGCCTTCCAAAAGACGTGCGCCGTGTTTAACCTCCGGTACAAAAAGACCGCTGGCAGATGCATTCAGATAACTTACATCCTCAGGATTCTTTGATATCATAGGATTTTTAACCTTACATGTTTCTCCGCTCCAGATACCCAGTTCCTTCATAAGATTAAAGATTCCGTCAACAAGCTGGTTGCCGTATTCCTGTGTAAGTCTCATACCAACGCCCATCTCAACAACAAGTACCGGTGTTCCTATACTGTTTAAGCTATGAGCAAAGGTTGACTCAAGTACGGTGCTGGCTCCATGCACCCAGATAAAGTCCACGTTGGCAGATTTTGCCATGGGAACCAGTGAATCCGCATGGAGCTCGTTAATTCTAATCTGGGGTATTTCCGTTAAGAAAATATTGCTGGCGTGAATGTCAAGAACTAAATCAGAGCCCTTGACAGCCTTCATAATTCCGGCCGCCAGATACTCTGTCATATTACCGTCAATGTTTCCGGGAAAAAGTCTGTTCATATCAAGGTCAAACGCAGGAATTCCTCTGGTAATAGAATCTATTCCCAGAGGATTCATTGCAGGATATATATCAACAATACCTGAAAGTTTTTCCGGCTCCGCACATAGCCTGCGTTGTAATTCATAACAAACATACTGGCCTTCTAATTCGTCTCCGTGAATGCCTGTGACAATGCTGATTCGCTTCATTGCTTTGCCTTCGGACTTGTCCGGCTGTATACGATTTCTTTTTATCATCAACTTTTCATCGATGGGTAATCCCACCGATGTAACTACTTCAACCATTTATATTTCTCCCTTTTATGGAAGCTAACCGCTTCCTAATAATATTTATCAACCAAAACCTTTATTTCCTGAGTCTGGGCCCCTCCGCCCCACATAACTCCGCGGTTAATGGCACAATCAGAAGCATCCCGGCCTGTTCCCAGCTTAATATACTCATCTGTTATCTCTATGTTATGTGTCGGGTCAAAGGCCACATATTTGCCCTCACATGCCGCTTCCACCCAGGCATGACTTTCGCCTTCGCCCACAATCAGTCCGCACACATATCTTGCAGGAATGCCAAAGAGCCTTAACAAAGTTATATAAATATGGGCAAAATCCTGACAAACACCTTTTTTGCCTTCAAAAGCTTCCTCAGCTCCTGTTTCTACTTCGGTTAATCCTGCCTCATATGTCATTTTGTCTTTAAGCAATTCCATTATTTTAAGACATTTTTCTTTGTCAGAGCCACATTCAAGCACAGTGGGACTAATGTCTTCGGCAAACGCTCTTAAAAGCTTTCCCGGAACACATTTACCGTATGGATGCTTATACATTCCCACACGACTTTCATTCACTCCGCCCGTAATATCCGCAACATTTGTTTCCACCAGACCTCTGATTCTATATTCAAATTTTGAATGGGGCACTCCCACGCTTCCGATAATCTGGATATTGCCAAAAGAATCTCTGCCCTCAGAATAGGTGGTTTCAGGAAGCATACTGATTTCATAGGAAATGCTTCTTTGTCTGAAATCGTCCGCCGGAATTGATTTAATCGTAAAATAACATTTCTCCACCGGCTCTGAGTAACTAATAATCATTTTGTATTCATAATTCAAAAAAGCCACGAAAATTCACCTGCTTACATACATAATGCTTAAGATAAATGCATTTTATGCCACAATTGTCTCAACGCTTGAAATAATACCTGCATAATCCAATACATTATCATTAATAAGTGTGCTTATCTTACTAAGTGCAGACTCATTATATTTAATTCCGCTTCTTAAAACTCGTGGAATCATTCTGTGTATTTCACGTTCCAGACTGGTTTTGTCCAGTTCAAGTCTTGCGTATAAATCAATTCTTTCTATACGCTTTCCTGCTTTTATGATATTTCTTATCTGCTCTGAATCTATCTGATCGTCAATGATTCCCCAAAAAGAAAGCAAATCATCCATAATCTGCTGTAATTCAATAAGCGGAGACTCACTTTCTGCCGCATTATTCATTGCATATACGGAAAGCTGAATGTAAGAAAGCGCATCAGAACCAATGGTTTCACGAAGTACGATTGCATTGTCATAAGCTCTGTTAAGGTTACTTATAATGGAGTCCTCTATGGATGCATCAAAAGGATACCTTTTCAAAAAATCCTCCTTTGACCCATATATATTTGGTATGTCCAGTGCTTCACAAAAATCCGGATATACTTCATCAGGGGAATCAATCATTCTGTCAAAACTCTTTGCAAAGATTTTTAATGTCGTATATACCCTTTCCGCATATCTTCCTAACCAATAAAGATGGTCTGCCTTTTCTACTGAGATAATACCCATGTGTCTTTAAAACCTCCTCCTTGGGATGAATTAACAATAAATGAATCAGGATTTCTTGAAAATCTCGTAAGTCCGCTCGCCCATACCATTGGCTCATCAGCCATTAGAACAAAAGCTCTAAGGTCAGCCTTTCTTGGAACGATTTCTCCCTCATCCAATATATCCAAATCCTGGAAGTCAATAACCTCCTGCGCTATAAACCTTCTGGGTTCGGACTTTAGTAAATCTATAAAGCTCTCCTTCTGCTCCTTAGTCATTGTATTTCCAAAGACAACTCCATAGCCACCAGCCTCTGCTACATCCTTTAGCACTAAATCATCAAAATGTTCTAATACATAAGCCATATCCTCTTCATAGAAGGGTAGATATGTGGGCGCATTTTTAAGAAGCGGTTCCTCATTAAGGTAGTATTTAATCATCTTTGGAACAAAATAATATATTCCCTTATCATCTGCTACTCCATTTCCAGGAGCATTGATTAACGCAACATTACCCTTTCTGAAAACATCATATATATGCGGAATTCCAATTAAAGACTCTGGATTAAAATTCATCGGGTCTAAATATTCATCCGAAATTCTCCTATAGACCGCTCCAACTCTCTCCCGTTCTCCACTGGCTCCAATAAAATAGAGGAAATCATTCTCAACAAAAAGTTCTGAACCAGTTACAAGGTGTGCTCCTGTCTTCTCCGCCAGATAAGAATGCTCAAAATACGCTGCATTATAACGTCCTGGGGTTAGAATAACTGTGTGTCCGCCAGGATTTACATAATCCATTGTTTTTCTAAGCAAATCAGCATAATTACGGTTGTCCAAAAGCTTAGTATTATGAAAAGTCTTTGGTGAGCTTTTCCTGCAAAGATCTCTTGCTATCATGGGATAAGAGGCTCCGGAAGGAACTCTAAGATTATCCTCTAAAATGTACCATTCCTCGTCCTTTCCCTTGACCAAATCAATTCCTGAAATATGAGAATATATATCCTTGGGTGGCAACACGCCCTCGCATTCTGCAAGATAACCAGAAGAAGCAAAAATAAAATCCTCTGGGACCACGCCATCTTTGACAATCTTTTTGTCCGAATATATATCCTTTAAAAAAAGATTTAATGCCAAAACTCTTTGCTTTAAACCCTTTTCAAGCATTTCGAATTCCTCATGCTCGATGATTCTTGGAATTGAATCAAAAGGAAATAGCTGTTCTTTAAAGGTATTGTTTTTATAAATTCCAAATTTAACTCCATACCTTGCCAGCAAGTCATTAATCTTTCCTGTATGCTGTAAAAGCTGCTGTTCCTGACGCATTATAAATACCCCCTTGCCATTTTTATAAGCAGCAACGAAAAAAGAGCTACGCCAGATAACCGCATAGCTCCTTTGCTTCCTAATATATCGTCTTTTAAAAACCACCTGAATTTTTCATATAACAGATAAAGGGCGCTCCTATTTGGAACGCCCTCGGTCTTATTTATTTTATTTATCATAATTTTGAATAATTGTCAATAATCCATTTACCAGCCGACTGTCCCTTAAGCATTCATGTTTTTGTTAATTATGACGATTGTATATAGTAGTACCACATGCTATGATTCACCCGTTATACTATGACGTTTAGGGCAAAAGATACCACACGGACTGCTTCAATGTAAAACAGCTCTCGCAATCCTGCAAAACATTCAAAATCCGCTCATTTACTTTAATAAAACCACAGGAAGGAGTCATCATGATATCTTCTTTTATTTTACATATATTAGCTATAACCTTTATGTTCTGCGACCACCTTTGGGCCACATTACTGCCCCAGCATGAATTCTTAACATGGATAGGACGAATCTCCTTCCCCATATTTGCCTTTATGATTACAGAAGGTCTTTATCAGACCAAAGATGTTAAAAAATATGTAAAAAGGCTTTTTATTACCGCAATTATTTCAGAAATACCCTTTAATCTCATGTATGATGGAAGTGTAATTTATCCCTTCCATCAGAATGTGCTATGGACATTTTTAATAGCTATTGGACTTATCGGCCTTATAAAAAAAGCGACATCAAAATTCATAATCTATATTTATGTACCGCTTATTATCTTAATCATCCTGCTTGGATATGTGATAGGAACAATCACCATGGTTGACTACTATGGTGAGGGCATTCTCCTGGTTTTAATCTTTTATTTCTTCCATGGAAAGGTGGAAAAGGACGATGCCGGAAATGTGACTATAAAAAGACGCTGGTACCACTATTTAGGCCAGCTTCTTGGAATGTATTATGTTAACTGCGTGGCTCTTGCCACCTTTTATCGGACTATCACAATCTCCGGAAGAGAAATCGAATTCTACCAGCAGACCCTTGGAATGCTTGCTCTCATCCCCATCTGGCTTTACACCGGAAAGCAGGGACATCACGGAAAAATCTTTCGCGCTGTATGCTATGCCTTCTATCCCGCGCACTGCCTGGTGCTTGGACTGTTGGCTATATATTAATAACGTACGTTTTATAGAGGATTCTTCGACGGCGTCCCTGCTTTCCTGGGGTAAGCCTTGGGCGTAGCCTTCTCCTTCTTTATGAAGAAAAAGCATCTCTCAAGCTCCCCTTCAGCAGAAGATTTAAGTATAAACTGCTTCATATCCTCAATTTTGCCACCCAAAGCGGGAACAGCCTTCTTAGCGGCCAATGCCTCCTCTTCTCCCTTACCAGATTTATAGGGAATAAAGAGCCCTCCCACCTTTGTAAAAGGCAAACAGTATTCAGAAAGAGTACTAAGATTAGCAACCGCTCTTGATGTAACTACATCAAACTGCTCTCTAAATAATTTATCCCTTCCCAAATCCTCTGCTCTGCCGTGAACAGTCTTTATATCCTTAAGTCCCAGTTCTTCTATTACTTCGTTAAGGAAAATAAGCCTTTTATTCAATGAATCACTGAGTGTCACCTTAAGTTTGGGAAAAGCTATCTTTAAAGGAATTCCCGGAAAACCAGCGCCTGTACCCACATCCATCAAACTGATTTCTCTGTCCAAATCAAAGAATTGGCATAATGCTATACTGTCTAGGAAATGCTTTTCCACCACATCTGGGTACTCTGTTATAGCAGTAAGATTCATCACTTTATTCTTTTCTACAAGCATTTCATAGTATTTTATGAACGCCAAAATCTGCTCATCAGAAAGCTCTACTCCAAAAGTTTTCGCTTCTTCTTTAAATCTAATCGTATTCTTGTCATTAATCATAGCTGGTTATAATATCCCTTTTATTCAATGATTATGTCATCCAGCACATATCCAAATGAAGGCGCTGATCTATATTCGTTTTCTACATATCCATCAGACAAATCAATTTTATCATTTTCATCAAACGGGTTAGTCGCTTTGTAATCGCCAACAAACACAGTATGAGGATTTGTCTTAAACTCCTGAATATAATGGTTTACCTGATCTTTTGCTTCTTCAGAGACAATAACTTCATTTATTTCCAGCATCTCAACCCAGCCATTATCAAACCCTGCGCATGCATCCTGCTCAAATCTGACTGCAGACTGCACTTCCTCAATGTCCTTATCTTCCAAAACAGCTCCAACCGCAGCAACCATATACGGACTCCAGTTTATTCTGCAACTGACTAACGTTGTTGTTGGTGCCACATCTAACATGCTCTGGTTGTATCCAACATGGTATACGACATGGTCTCCATCAAACTCCTCACATGCCACTGCCGGACCATATGTATCAGAATGCTGAGATATAACTAGACAACCTTCATCAATTAGTTCTTTTGCAACATGCTTTTCTGTTGCGTAATCGCTCCATGAATTAGTATATTTTACCCGCATTTTTGCGTCAGGAACTATCTTCTTTACCCCTAGATAATATGCTGTATATCCAGAAATAACCTCTGCGTATGGAAATGCTGCCACATAACCAATATATGCATCATCAGAATCTATCTTTCCCTCATCGATCAGCTCTCTTAATTTTAATCCTGCAACAATACCGCTTATATAGCGGCCTTCATATATCCTGCCCATTCCTGCGTGGAAATTAGGAACAATGGGAGCTGATGCATTATCCGCTGTAGCAGCGCAAAACGCTATTTCTGGATGAGCTATGGCTGCCTCCTTTAAAGACATGCTGTATCCATAGCTTGTACCAAAAATGACATCACATTTTTCTGCTATCAATCTGTCAATAGCTGCCTGTTCTGTACCCTCTAACACATTATATTCGACAACTGATTCCACCTGATCTCCGTAAGTTTCCGCTATTGCGCGTTCTGCTTTAATAAAGTTGTAAGTGTAAGGGTTATTGGCATCAGAAACATAAATGTATCCGACCTTTATATGCTTTTCCTCTGTTGCACTGTTTAAATGAATAACAAACGATAGTCCTATCATAAACAGTGCCGCAACCACTGTAATTATATATCTCGTCAAATAATCGGACTTATTCATTCAAATCCTCCTTTTTATGACCTCGATACAATTTTTCAATATCAATTTCACCATCCGCAATTAGCTCGAGCATTATATCCGCCATCTTCGGGTCAAACTGCGTGCCTCTGCCTTTTTTTAGTTCCTCGATTACATACGATAATTCTAACTGCTTACGATATACACGGTTTGCAGTCATTGCATCAAATGTATCTGCTACACCGATAATTCTGGCAAATTCCGGTATTTCCTCTCCTTTCAGTCCATGTGCATATCCTTTTCCATCGTATCGTTCGTGATGATAGAGTGCACCTTCCTTAACATGAGGAATAACTGTAATGTTCTTTAGAATCTCTCCTCCACTTGTAACATGCGATTTCATAATCTCATATTCTTTATCAGTAAGTCGACTGGTTTTATTCAGTATGCTGTCTGGAATACCTATTTTTCCGATATCATGCAATAGCGCTGACTTTCGCAGGTTTTCACACTGTTCTTCATCGTAACCCAGTTTTTTACCGATTAACACAGAATACTCAGATACTCTGAAGGAATGCTGACTGGTATTTCCATCTTTGGCATCCACGGTCTTTGCGATAGTCAAAATTGTTTCATTGCCTAATCTTACCTGCTCTAACGCATGCTCAATTTCGCGGTTTTTATTCTCCAGTGCCTTTTCCATTGACATTCTGGTAATTACCCATGCAAGCCATGCTGCTATCACAGCCAACTCGAACACAAAATAAACTATTACAATCTTTCTCTCATAAAATTCCTGCTGCCTTACAATGGTATAAACCTGCTCCTCAGCCACATTATTATACTTATCCAAAACAGCCAAGTGGAATTTATATGTCCCCGACGGTAAACCCTTGTATTCAACCTCTCGAAGCAATGATTGTCTTACATCAACAGGTTTTTTATCATAACCTTCCATGTAATAGCGTACAATTGGATCCTCTGATGTGTAGTTTATAATTTCAGGATTTAACTCTAACACAGCATCTTCAGCAGATAATACAATGTCCTCACTTCGATCAACCATATGCGTTACATTATCTATTTTCATAGTATTGGTGATTAATCGAAATGATCTAACACCCTGCTGATACTGCTTTAAATCCAGCTTTGTCACGCCAACATTACTGCAGATATACCATATATCATCATTATCTACATAATTCCACGCATTAGCCGTGAGCGACTGACGAAGTCCATTTTTATAATTCAATTGTTCATGATAAAGAACCTTGCCATACAATAGCTCATCTTTTTTTACTACATAGATTCCCGCACTTCCTGTCACAAAAAGAAGTCCGTTTCCATTGTCATAAATATCATAGTTGTTCGAGTAAGGAAATGATGACAGCCTTGATACTTCATAGTCTGAAGACAAATAGCAAAGTCCGTTACTGGTAACAATGAAGAACCCATCATTGTCTCTGTCATCTACTATCCTAAGCACAACACCAGAACCCAAATCATCTGCGGATATTGTCTTTATTATCTGGCCTTTATCTATTACAGCCATACCTCCGCCGTCTGTTCCAAGCAAAAGTGCATTATCATCCCTTTCACACATACAAAGTATAATCGTGTTAGTGAGACCTTCTTTACCATCTACTGTGTATACAATTCCTTCATCATCTATTAATGAAACACCTAAATCGCTGGCTATGGCAACTGTACCATCTCTTAGTTCTAATGCCTGACGGAGTTTTGTTCCAATTAAACCATCCTCCTTGCCCATGCTCATCACTGTTCCATCTTTTTCCACTCTGATTACTTTTCCAACATTTGTTGAAATCCATAATCTATCTTTAGAATCTATAAAAATATTACGGATACGAACACCTGAAAGCATTTCAGTCAGGTCATTTTTTATAACTTCGTTTGTAGCCTTATTTATAATATCAAGGCCGTTATCTGTTCCGCTATAAATATCCCCCCGCCAAACCGCTACAGAATTGACTACTTTTTCGTCAATATTTGAAATCGAATACAGCTCTGAGAATGCGGAAGGGCAAAGCTTTAAAAGACCCTGTCTTGATGAACTAAGCCAGATATTCCCCTGATAATCCACCATCATATTGTCAATAGAGCTGTTGAAGGAGCCTGTTGAAATTATATGAAGTTTTTTATGTTCATCAAGGTATCCTATGCCATTATCGGCGCAAACAAATATTGTTCCATTCTCCATCTCATAGGTATTATTCAGATGATTTAACTCTGAAACGGCAATCTTATGCTTCTTCTCAAACTTGTCCAGAATTGTATCATAAACATATATATAGTCTGTATCTGTTGTAGCATAGAGCATTCCGTCGCTGTTATATCTGCAGCTCGTAAAGTATTCATCTGCCTTTGATATGAATCCAACTATCTCCGTTCCGCTTAACAAGTACATTGTTCCCGCTGCAGTAACGGCTACTGTGTGACCATTAGTATCTGAAGTTAAACATTTTGCATGCGAGATTTCATCAATTACTTTTTTTGTCTGGATACCTCCGGCAAGCGAAACAACAGCCAGGCTGCCACTTGTGCCTACCAGATAGTCGCCATACGAATTCCTCACTATACTTCTGACAGAATTTGAGGGAAGTCCATTTTTAACATCAAGCACATTAGATATCTGTTCCCTGCTACAAATAGAAAGACCCATGTCATTTGTTCCAACCCACAGTCTTCCCTCATCGTCAACAAATAAATCGTTGGCATTCTTTATAGAAGAGAATCCATCCATATACTGAAATTCACTTCCGCTGTATCTATATAATCCTGCGTATGTCGCAATCCATAGAACTCCATCATTCGTCGCAACAATATCATTGGCCTCACCACAAGACAAACCATTTGAATTATTATATATTGTCTGAATATATGAGTTGTAATCCGCCTCGTCTGTAACTGTATCTGCAGTCACAGTTACAGTGCTAAAACAGCTTATTGACATAACAGACAATAGACATATGGCAGTAACAGCCTTTATACTTTCTTTTTTGCTACTTTTTCTTTTTCTTATACTGCGAACAATTTTAATTAATAAATAGAGAATACTTAAAGATATGATTTTATCCGCAAAGTCAATAAAAAACTCTCCGATAAAGGATGCCAACTGTAATCTCACACCGTGATGCGCCAAAAACTCTAAGACCGCATCACCCCACTTATTGCCCATCTTTCCATCGTAAAAGAACAGATTAAGCGGTGTCGATAAAACAGTAGCCACAAATGCAACAAGTGTAGACATCTTGGATGTCTCAAAAAATGAGTTGAGTTTTTCCTTCTTTGCTGCAACACCTATAATCACACCTGTTGCAAGGCTTACCATCGAATAAACCAGTGTCATGGAATATCCTATTCCATATATCAGATTATTAGTCACGCCTACAATAGCGCCACAAACAGGTCCATAAATATATGCACACATAGCAGTTCCCACTGAGTCCAACCACAGCGGGAGTTCCAATATGGAAGCCATTGCTTTTCCTGTATAGTTTATCAAAATGCAAATAACAACTATTAGGAATACTTTTATATTATCTATAAACCTAGTTTGCTTTAAATCATCCATTATTTCTTTTCTATTCCACCCTTAAAGCCTTCACCATACACTTCCTTCGACTCAAGTATAACTGTAAATGCCAACGGGTCAATTCTTTTCAC
>JAZLLV010000002.1:0-97075 GCA_045598365.1 Lachnospiraceae bacterium | reverse complement strand
GGTCATTCCTGAGACCGAACTGGACAGCTACATCCCTGCCGAGATCGGAGTTGCATACTGTAATAAGCTGTTCTATCTGGAGCGGCAGTTCAAGGAGCTCGATCCAGAGGAACGGAAAACAAAACGCCTGGAAATGGAAGTCCCAGTATGGGACGCTTTCTTTGCGTGGGTTGATTCACTGAACCCTGTGAAAGGAAGCAAATTTGAAAAAGCGGTGAACTATGCCCAAAATCACAGGGATAGTCTGCGCACATATCTGCAGGATGGTCGTTGTGAATTATCCAACAATGCTGCAGAACGAAAAGCCAAGGCCTATGCGATCGGAAGAAAGAATTCTCTTTTCCATACATCCGTCGATGGAGCAAAGGCAAGCAGTATCGTATACAGTCTGGTAGAGACTGCAAAAGCAAATGATCTGAACGTGTTCCAATATATCTATACATTGCTGTTATACATGCCGGGTTATAAAAATGAGCCCGCAGGCATCGAAAAACTACTGCCATGGAGTGATTTTATCAAGGAACACTGTACCGGATTGATAGATGTTGAAAATGTAACGGTTGAGAATCATCCTGATCTGGCCGTTTAAATTTTAAATCATAGGCGATGGGGGAAGCTACACGCTATTTTATTCATCGCTTACTATTTTTGGAGGATTTTTACCGAAAAATAATTAGTTAAAAAAGTGAAATATATGCTTGTAAATCTAAATCATAAGTAATAAAACATATATTGGACGATTTCGGTTGAATTCCGTACCAACCGATTACCGCTTTTACACAGAGTATTTTGCCATACTTTTAACAGCTGTTTAGTATAATGACTTAGAATTAAAAATTGATCTTTTTATGAGTATATTTTGATAAAAAGAGTTTATTTCTGAGGTGAAGATATGGCAAACGAAAGAAATAATGAGTCAAAAAAGCAAAGTAAAATACAGGAACGTCTGCAAAAAGACTGTAATAAAGTTGCATATTATTGTAAGCTTGGCAGAAATGACGTAAATGCAGTTGTATCTAAAGCCGGCAGAATACTTGACAATATCGATTCGGTTTTCCTGAATCTGTTTTACTTATTTGTTTTGTGTTTTGTTGGCTTTCGTGTTCTTTTTTCTGTCGATGAGGAAAAAACAAATCTTCTTTTATCTGCATCATTTAGTGAACTTAAAACTTTCGGAACTGACTTCTTTGTCATAAATATCGGCGGCAGCTCTGTTAATATGTTTATACTGCTAATACCGGCTTGTTTATTAAGCTTTGGCTTAATGTATATTACTAAGCTTCTTTTACATAAATCTTTCGTGCCCGCTTTCAGATATCTGCAGATTCTCTTCGGTATTATAGATACGGCCATGGTTGTGGATTTATGTTTATTTTTACTAAGCCTTACGGCTATTACCGGGGACAGTTCCTTATCATCCCTGGGACTTACATTTATTGAGGCCTTCAAATCTTCTTCATTCTTAAAAGAAGTACTAATAATTTCCATACCTGTCTGCATTATTAAATATCTTTTCTGGGGTTCCTCCGGCTGGGGCTATGATTGTAAGTTTTATTGTGTGAAGAGCAGGAACTTTTTCAGAAGTGCAGCCCTAAAAAAGGTGACCAAAGATCTTGAGAGATTAAAAGCCAGGTATTCTCTTCCAAGCGATATCCCTTACAATTTCAGCTGGAAAGAAAAAGGAGAAATTCGCTATGTTTCAAATCAGGCATATACTGATGCGATAGAGGCTCATAAAGAAAAAGCAGAGGCAGCGGCTCGAGAAAAAACTGAGCAGGAAAGAGCGAATGCAGAAAGAAGACTGTCTGCTGCTAAAGAGCGTGTAGCAAAGATTGGTACTTCGCACGATCCTAAATACTTCATTGATCATTGCAGAGGAGAATTTAAGATTGCTTCTTCAGGTCCTGATTTTGACAATCTGGAAGCTGCTTACCTTCTTAACATTACATCACCTCTCGAGACAGATTATTATCTTGCTTTAAAGAAAAATGATATGGCGGCTAAAGAACGTTTGCTTCAGCAGAATCTATATTATTCGGAACTGTTTGGAAGATACAATATAGAGGATAATTTACTTCTTAGTAAATATAATAAAAACCCTTATGCTGAAGAACAAAGAATAAAAGAGAAGCAGCATCAGTTGGCAATGGAAGCCTATGACAGGGAAAGAGAACAAGAGGAAGAAGAAAGAAGACGCGAAGAAGAATTTATGATGGAAGTTGAATTGGCTTACAGAGAAGATGAGAGAGAAAGAGACGAATATTATCGCTCACATCCTCCGATTCAATAATCCTTTGATAACAACAATATTTAAGGCAACCGAGGAAATAAAATCCTGCGGTTGCTTTTTTTAATTTTTACACATAAATTGACAAAACGTACGTAAATAATTAAAACAAACGTACGGTAATTAAATTGTGATATATGGAGGTCTCATTATGGTATATGCAAAGAGTATGGATGTGAGAGATAATTTCAAGTCCTGGTGTGGTCAGGTGGCAAATGGTGAAATAATACAGATATCCAGACCGGGAAATAATTTTGTATATTTGATCAACCAGGAAACGTACGAAAAACTATATATGGAAAAGCGTATTGCTGCATATACATCATACCTTTATGGAAAGGATAAAATTGTTAATCTTAAAAGACTGTCTGAAATTGAAAAATTACCTGATAATTGGAATAATAACGGAGCAGAACATATTTCTCCACAAATTATTAAGATTGTTAGAAAATTATTGATGAGTATGCCTTATCAACCGGAAGTTTTTCCAACAGCTTGTGAAGCTATTCAGCTTGAATGGGAAAATGATAAAAAAGAATATCTTGAGATGGAAATACTGGACGGTACAATCAATATTTTTCAAATTGATGCAGAAGGTGGAGAAGAACAGAGTACTATTTCCTTTGATGAGGCATTAGTGAATTCAATTGTAGAGGAATTTTATGATAGAGCAGTTTGATGAATTTGAAAGATTATATAGAGCTGTTTATCCTCCGGATATAATGCCGAAGTTTTGGAAAGAAAACGGCGAGTTATCATCAGCAGTGTTTAAGGATAAAAATGGTTTATCAGTTGAACGGGACGGTGGACGTGATGAGGATGTAGTGGTTGACGATATGCGTATATATTTTTATGGATATATAATTAGTGTTCTTTATAGAGATTGTGATGTGTGCAATGCGGTTGTTAAATTAGGCATATTGAAAAAAAGAAAGGATGGTGAGATTACCATCCTTTTACTATTTTTGGAAATGAAGCACATTATCTGTGATTTACTGATATAATAATGACATATAAAAAGTGCTTTGGAGGGGAATATGAAAAAAAGAGGAATAAAGAAGAAATTCAGCTACTGGTTTGACAATCTTATGGCTAGAGGAACCATAGTAATGCTTTTGGTTCTTGCTGTTACTGTGATTGCATTGGTGGCGGTTATTACAATTTGCATTATGGCAGGTGGCTGGGACGATGAAGGCGGCTTTTTATATACTTTATGGGATGTCTTGGCAACTACAATAAATGCCTGGATGCCTTCATCTGAAGACGGAAGTCCCCAGTATGTTGCACTTATTGCAATCAGCGCTGTTTTCGGTGTTTTGTTTACAAGTTTTTTGATCGGTATCATAAGCAGTGCAGTCGAAGAAAAACTCTCACAGCTTCGTGCAGGGAATTCCGAAGTTGTTGAAGAAGGTCACACAGTTGTTCTGGGATTCAAAGCAGGAGAATACACACTTCTTGAGCAAATTATTCTTAGTTTCAGGGATAAAAAAGGTGTCATAGTTGTCGCTGACGAATGCGAGAAAGAAACCATGAACGATCTTATTTTCGAAAATCTTGATGTTCCCAAAAACATTAAAATAATATGTCGAAACATAAATATCGCAGATCCTGTAGCACTTAAGTGTTGCTCTCTTGATACGGCATCAACGATTGTTGTTAATCCTTTTGATGATACACGCACGCTTAAAATTCTTCTTTCGGTTTATAAGCATTTTGAAGAACTTAATGTTCCGCAGCCTTTTGTTATAACAGCCGTTAATCAGGATGAATATATTATTCCTAAAACCATCAGAGATAAGTACGGTTTCACTATGCTTAGAACAAATGATGCTGTTGCCCGTATCATCGCTCATTCCTGCACACAGCTGGGTCTTTCGGAAGCCTTCAGTGAAGTATTCAGCTTTACGGGTAATGAATTAAGATTTGAGACTGTTGATGTAAAGCCCGGCACAAAATTTAAAGATATCTTTTATACGATGGAAAAAGCTGTTCCTATCGGTATATACAGAAACGGTCAAACAATACTTAACCCGGATAGAAATCTGCCCGTTACAGTTGAGGACAAGTTCATTGTGCTGGAAGAAAATGAAGGGGATTTTAAGATTTCTTCCGATGGTTTTATTGATTTCAATGAAGAAAAAGAAGGTACCTATGTCGCCGGAAAAGAAAAGAGCGAGCGGGTGGTTATCATAGGCTCAAACGACAAGCTTGGAGTTCTTGTAAATGAACTTCCTGAGTATGTTACTGATGTTGTTCTTGCGGGAATTCGTCATCTTGAAAAGAAAAAGGAGATGTGCAAAAGCATTCGCTCTGATATAAATTATTCGGTTGTAAGTGCTGATGTAATGGATATGGAGGTTCTGGAAAGAACTGTAAAGGATGCCGATCATGTCATTATCTTAAGTGACTATTCCGTAGAGGAGGAAGACTCCGATGCACGAAATATCATGCTTCTTTTAAGACTTCGTGACATTAAGGAACGTCTTAAAAAGACCTTCTCCATCACTGCTGAAATGTGTCGTGACGATAACAGAAATCTTATTCATGGCGAAGATTTTACTGAGTTCATTGTTTCATCAAATATGGCAGCCATGGTGCTTGCACAGATTGCATCGAACCCTGCTTTATATGATACGTTCCATGAACTCCTTTCCAATGAAGGAAATGAGTTTTCATTAAAGACCGGAGCTTTCCTTGAAAAACTTGTGGGTGTTGACTGTACCGTTGCAGAAATAAGACGTGAGCTCATTCATAAGCATTGCATTCTTGTGGGATTTATTGATGATAACGATGGTAAACCGGTAACTGTCTTAAATCCTGATATATCAAAAACAGTATGTCTGTCGCCGGCCGATAAGCTTATTGTTATTGGCGAATAATAATATAATTTTAGATGAAGAATGCGGCTTATCCTGCAATCATTGTTTTCTTTCAGCGTGGTGCGGTTCATGCCGCTTGAAGATGAAATAATCGGTTATGACAGTGATGGATTTTTGGATGAAGACGACAATATTCTATTGCTGATTTTTTATACAAAACAAGTACTTCCTGTTTAATATGTGTTATAATAAATGTTAAATATATCTGTTTTGGGAGGCTAGATTTTATGGAAAATTTTAACTTTTATTCACCTACTTTTTTTGCATTTGGAAAAGACCGTGAGAACGATTGCGGTGAGCTTGTAAAAAGATTTGGTGGAAGCCGTGTTCTTATTCATTATGGCGGCGGTTCCGTTGTTCGTTCAGGACTTCTTGACCGTGTTAAAAAATCTCTTGATAAGGCAGGAGTAGCATATATTGAACTGGGCGGTGTTATGCCTAATCCCAGAAGCGGCCTTGTATATCAGGGAATTGAACTTTGCAAGAAGGAAAAGGTAGACTTCATTCTTGCCGTTGGCGGAGGAAGTACCATCGATTCATCCAAGGCGATTGCTGCCGGTGTGGTTTATGATGGGGATTTTTGGGATTTCTATCAGGGAAAAAGAATTGAGGAGGCTCTTCCTGTAGGTACAATTCTTACAATTGCGGCTGCAGGTTCTGAAGGTTCACCTGACTCAGTAATTACTAACGAAGATGGAATGATTAAGCGCGGTGCATCAGGTGATGCTATTCGTCCTAAGTTTTCAATCTTAAATCCTGCTCTTACTGAGACACTTCCCGCATATCAGACAGCCTGCGGTATTACTGATATTGTTGCTCATCTTTATGAGCGTTATCTCACTAATTCAAAGGATGTTGAGGTTACAGACCGTCTCATTGAGGCTTTAATTCTTACCATGAAGACTGAGGCTCCTAAGGTTATGGCTAACCTTTCTGATTATGAAGCCCGTGCAAATATTATGTGGGCGGGTATGGTTGCGCATAATAATATTGTTGGTGTAGGACGTTCACAGGATTGGACAAGTCATCAGATAGAGCATGAGCTTTCTGCATTATATGACTGTGCACATGGTGCCGGTCTTGCGGTTACAATGCCTGCTGTGTTTACTTATAACATGAATCATGATGTTATGAGATTTGCTCAGATTGCGGTTCGAGTATGGGGATGCCAGATGGATTTTTCACATCCTGAAGTAACAGCCCGTGAAGGTATTCAGGCATTAAAGAACTTCCTTAAGTCAATCGGAATGCCCGGAAACTTTGCAGAACTTGGTGCTAATGAAGCTGATATTGAGAAACTTGCATATACCTGCTGCTATGGTAAGGGAAATGAAGGCGGCAAAATCGGTGGCTTTGTAACCCTTGAACAAAAAGATGTGGAAGCAATTTATAAGCTTATGGTTTAATTTTTTTATTAAATCTGTAAAATATTAAGTGACATAATCTTTCTTAAGAGGATTATGTCACTATTTATGTATATTTTGGGGGATTTACATATGGACAAAACTTTTAAGGAATTAATTGAAAATCCTTTGATTAAGGAAATCGCGCCCGATGCAATAAGTAAGTGGGATTTAACTAAAGAAGAATTTTACAATATGACTATTCGTGATATTGATGAAAAGATGGGCTGGAAGGGTGTCGATGCAGGCTTAGAACGACTGATAGAGCTTTCTAAAAGGGGAAAATATTACTATAAGCTCTATTCAGAAGAAGAATGTCTGGAATGCCCTGAAAAAGCAACAAGAAATTTTGTATTTATGCCTTCTGACGATGTATCTGCAAATGATAGACCTTTTATTTTGCTGGTTCCCGGTGGTGGGTTTGTTAATGTCTGGAGTTTAACCGAGGGCTGGCCGGTAGCAAAAGAATTTAATGATTTGGGATATCATGTTGTTATTCTTACTTACCGTGTAAAAACAGATGCGTCGGCAGTTAAAGCAATGGATGATATTGCACGGGCAATGGAAATCATTGAAGAAAACAAAAACGAAATGCATATAGACCCTAAATCATATATAACATGTGGTTTTTCTGCCGGCGGTTATATTGTATGTTTGTGGAATACAGAGCTTGGTTACAGACTGCATAACATAAGTAAGCCTCTGGGCTGTTTTCCTGTATATCCAGCGACTTCTTATCGTCTTATGGATGCTGAAGAATGGGACGAGGGAGAAGACAAGGATGAATTTGCCCGTAGCGGTCTTGGTGTTTCCATGGAAGAGGCTTGTAACAGTTGTTTTGAAATTCCAATGCATGTGGAAGGATTCCCTAAAACGGCGATTTTTGTGGCTGCAGGAGATGAACTGGTAGATCCTGAACATTCAAAGTTATTGGCAAAAGCGCTTGATGAAGCAAAAATTCCATGCAGACTTGAGGTGGGGCCCACCGGTGGACATGGATTTGCAAACGGTGCCGGAATGTGTATGGAGGGCTGGACAAAAAGAGCTATTGAATGGTATGAAAATCAGTAGTAAATATGATATAATTGTTCGGGTTTAAGTCTAAAATATATGGATGGGAGAGTAATATGCCACTAAGAGTTAAATATAGAAAAACTTTGATTGCCTGTTATCTTGCTTTTGTTACACAGGCTATATGTGCAAATTTTGTTCCGCTATTATTTATGGTATTCCATGATGTATATAAAATATCATTTGGCAGTCTTGCACTTATATCTACGACATTCTTTTTTACACAATTGATTGTTGATTTAATCTGTGCCAAAGCGGTTGATAAAATCGGTTACAGGCCTTGTATTCTTGCTGCTGAAATTACCAGTGGTCTGGGTCTTGCGGCTTTGGCTGTTCTTCCGGATCTTATGCCTTCACCGTTTATTGGTATCATTATATGTGTCATTATTTATGCAATCGGAAGTGGACTTACGGAAGTGTTGGCAAGCCCCATTATTGAGGCCTGTCCCTTTGAAAACAAGGAATCCATGATGAGCCTGCTTCATTCTTTCTATTGCTGGGGCTCTGTAGGTACGATTCTTCTTTCAACAATATTTTTTATCTGCTTTGGCCTTGAAAACTGGAAAATAATGGCTTTGCTGTGGGCATTAATTCCTCTTATTAATATTTATAACTTTGCTGTTTGTCCTATTGAAAAGCTTGTCGAAGATGGCGAAAGCATGACTATGGGACAGCTTTTCAAGTCAAAGTTTTTCTGGCTGTTTATTATTTTAATGGTTTGTGCAGGAGCTTCGGAGCTTTCAATGGCTCAATGGGCGTCTGCTTTTGCGGAATCTGCTCTTAACGTTTCTAAGACTGTTGGAGATTTAGCCGGTCCCTGTGGCTTTGCCATTTGTATGGGTATCAGCAGAACCTTGTATGGTAAGTTTGGTGAAAAAGTTGATTTAAGAGGCTTTATGATTGCCTCCGGTATTCTCTGCCTTTGCTGTTATCTTCTTGCGGGCTTTGCGGGAATCCCTATTATGGGTCTTATAGGCTGTGCTGTTTGTGGATTTTCTGTTGGTATTATGTGGCCCGGTTCCATCAGTATTTCATCAAAAGTTATACCAACCGGTGGTACAGCAATGTTTGCACTTCTTGCACTTGCAGGTGATTTAGGCGGTGCTGTTGGGCCGGCAATAGTCGGCAATGTGTCTCAGCTTGCCGGAGACAATTTACAGGCAGGGGTTACTGCAGGAATTGTTTTCCCGATTGTTCTTGTAATTTGTGTTTTATCAATAAGAAAAAAATATAAAGGATAAAAATAGTCCCGGCAAAATTTGCCGGGATTATTTTTACAGAGGGTTTTATCTATTTCTTGAACCGAATTCAAGACCTTTGCTTTGGTAATATAATTTCTTTTCTGTATACATTCTTTGTTCTGCAACTTTTATCATTTCCTGCTTTGACGTAAAACTTTCATCTGAACCTGCAATTCCAAAGGAAACATAATAGTTCTTTTTGCTTAATTCCTTTGAAAGATTATTGATTTCATTTATCAGATCTTCTTTTGACAGTTCTTCTGTAAAGGAAACAAATTCATCACCGCCGATTCGGTAAGAGGACTCCGCACCGAATATTTTTATAAGTCCTGTGGCAACAGCTTTCAGCATATTATCGCCGGCTTCGTGTCCATACATATTACCGGCATCAGAACAAGTCTTACAAAGAATGCTGAGGATTGTCTGTCGGGGAACATGCATGTTATCATAATGGCATCAATATAAATAAGACTTATAAAGATATAATTCATGATAACAGGGGTGAAACTTTTTGTTTTTCCCTTTTTATTAAGGTATCTGACCACCAGGTAGAAGGCAGTCATTAAAAAAGCATCTGCAATATACCAAAGATATATAATATTAAAGCCGGTGGCTATTAATGCGTATATCAGAAATGCAATATAGTATACTGACATTACAAGCGAATAAATGGAGAGGTTCTTAAGATTCCTTTTTTTCACTTCGTGGAAAATATGATTGTATTGATTTTTATCGATACCCGCGTATAAAAAAGATTTTTTACGTATTCCATCTTATTACTCCGTTTTTAAACAAAAATACTAAATACGTTTATTTTCAGTATAAAATATAGTAGTTAACAATATTATTAACTTATTTGGAGGGATTATGAGGGAAGGTTTTGTTGAGGTATGTGATGGTATTTCACTTTATTATGAGGAGTTTGGCGAAGGTGATAATGTAATTATATCCATGCAGGTCGGATTTTATGAAAAAGGAATGCAACAGTACATGGCTAAACTTGGATACCATGTATATTGTGTTACAATGAGGGGATTTCATCCGTCGACGCTTGTTTATGAGGACTATGGCGACAGATGGTATGATATTTTTGCGGATGATGTGATAAGATTTGCCGATAAGATGGGAATTGACAAATTTGTTTATATGGGAGCTTCCCACGGGGCGGGTATTGGCTGGCATTTAATGATTCATGATACCAAAAGGGTTATTGCTTTTGTAGCTGTGGTCGCAGGCCCCCACAGCCTTGCTGAAGGAACAATGTCATACAGACAGATGATTGAGCAGGGTATTATCGATAAAGTTCCCGACTTTGATCCGCCTATTGATAATGATGAAGTGAGACTACAGAGAAGAAAGATTCGTGAGGACTGGCTTAAAAATTTACCGCCTGCCCCTGAAGCAGAAAGAAAACTTGATTACGGCAGACCCTTAATGCGTCTTAAAAACGAGGAAAACCTTAGAAATGCGTTGGCAACAATTGATATACCTGTTCTTTTGATTGGAGGATATGATGATCCCATCAGTAAGCCGGAACTCCTTTTAAGAACTTTAGGCTGCCTTCCCCATTGTAAGCTGATTATGTATTCCAATTGCGGACATAATATTGATACCGATATTTATGAGGAAACCGGTGCTGAGGCCGATAATTTCATTAAAAATGTGTACAAAACAGGAAAAGTATACCTTCCGCCTAAATTATAAATACCGGTGATTTTTATGAAATATAATAATTTGGTTATTGGTGAGTTTATCGATCGTCCCAATCGATTTATCGCCCATGTGAAAATTAACGGGAAAGTGGAAACTGTTCATGTTAAAAATACGGGAAGGTGCAGAGAACTTCTGATTCCCGGTGTGAAAGTTGGACTGGTAAAATTTGATGTCATAGCAAGAAAAACGGCCTACGATCTGGTTTCCGTTTATAAAACCGGGCTTGGCTGGGTCAACATTGATTCTCAGGCGCCAAATAAGGTTGTAAGCGAATGGCTTGAAAGTGGTCTTTCCTGTTTTGGTGAAATTGATTTTATTAAACCTGAATTTACATATGGAGAATCAAGAATTGATTTCTATCTTGAAAACAAAGGTAAAAAGATACTGATTGAAGTTAAAGGCTGTACCCTTGAGGTGGAAAAAGAAGGATATTTCCCCGATGCACCCACTGAAAGAGGCGTAAAGCATTTGAAGGAACTTATGAAGGCTGTTAAAGACGGATATGAAGCCTATATTCTTTTTGTAATTGCCATGCCTAATGTTCTAACAGTTCATCCTAACAGAAATACTCATAAAGAGTTTGCGGACACATATGAAGAAGCATTAAAACATGGTGTATCAGTAATATTTTTACCCTGCGATGTAACACCCGGAGAATTAACTTTTAAGAAAAAATAATGGAGAAATTATGGACATTAGTAGTCGTTTGTTCGAAAAACAGGATTGTGAATATCAGAAGTTTCATAGTAAACTTGTGCCCAATATTCCTTCCGAATCAATTATAGGAGTAAGAATTCCGGAATTAAGAAAATTAGCAAAGGAACTTTTAAATGATCCCTGCAAGGAAGTTTTTATGAAGGAACTTCCACATAAATACTATGAAGAAAATCAGCTTCACATTATGATGATTGTTCTTGAAAAGGATTTTGACACCTGTATAGAAGAACTTGAGAAATTTCTTCCGTTTGCTGATAACTGGGCTGTAACAGACCAGCCGTCTCCTAAATGCTTTAAGAAAAAGCATAAAGAATTGCTTCCGATTATTGAAAAATGGCTTTCTTCATCTCATGTATATACTGCAAGGTATGCAATAAACATTTATATGAGAGAATTTTTGGATGATGATTTTAAAACGGAATATCTCAATCTGATTTCAGAAAAACGTGGTGATGATTATTACTTAAAAATGATGATTGCCTGGTATTTTGCCACAGCTCTTGCAAAAAAGTACAAGGAAACAATAACCGTTCTTGAAAATAATAAATTGGAAACCTGGACACATAATAAAACCATTCAAAAAGCTATTGAAAGCTACAGAATTACCGATGAGCAAAAAAAGTACTTAAGAACCTTAAAAAGATAATAGAAATAAACCCGTAAGAACCGAAACCAAATGCTTCGGTTCTTCTTTTTTTGCAATTGTAAACCGTTCATGAAAATCTGTTGACAATAGAAACGCGCTTTGATATTTTTTAATGGTATTTGATGAAAGGAAATTAGCATGAGTAAAAAACTTTTTATTACCGGAACGGGAACTGATGTGGGAAAAACCTTTATTTCAGGCCTGATTCTTAAAAAATTAAATGAAAACAATCTTAAAAGTGCATATTACAAGGCTGCAATAAGCGGAAATGATTCCGATGAAAGCGGCAAACTGATTCCGGGAGATGCAAAATATGTAAAAGATATTTCCGGTATTAATGAATCTTTAGAAGCCATGTGCCCTTATGTATATAAAACTGCTGTGTCACCTCATTTAGCTTCAAAGATTGAGGGTAATCCGGTTGATACTGAAGTTGTAAAAAAGGGATTTAATGAACTTTCTAATGAATATGATTATGTAACGATGGAAGGAAGCGGAGGTATTCTTTGTCCGCTTGTAAAGGAAGAGAAAACTGTTCTTCTCTGGGAATTGGTTAAAGAGTTAAATATTCCTACTGTCATTGTTGCTGATGCAGGACTTGGAACAATAAACAGTGTGGTCTTAACCGTTTATTTCATGAAAGATAAGGGCATACCGATTAAGGGTATTATTATGAACCGATACCATAAAGGGGATGTAATGGAAGAAGATAATATTAAGATGTGCGAAGAACTTACAGGTATTAGGGTAATAGCTAAGGTTTGTGATTTTGATACAGAATTAAATATAAATATTGATGACTTAAAAAATTTATATGAATAAAAGGGATAATGTTATGAAAAAGATTACTACACTTGAAATTGTTTTATGCGGCTTATTTGCAGCACTTACTGCGGCCGGAGCATTTATTCAGATCCCGGTTCCCGGTATGGATTATTTTACACTTCAGTTTTTCTTTGTACTGATGGCCGGTATGCTTTTAGGAAGTAAACTTGGCGCTTTGTCAGTGTTTGTTTATGTGTTTTTGGGACTTGTGGGCTTGCCGATTTTTGCAGCCGGTGGCGGAATTACCTATGTTTTAAGACCTAGTTTTGGATATTTGATTGGTTTTATTTTAACCGCTTTTGTTACAGGCATTGTTATTGAAAAGATTAAGTTAACAGGCTTAAAAAAGTATTTATTAGCAACCTTTTTGGGCCTTTTAGTTTGCTATGTCATTGGATTAACATATAAATATTTTATGCTTAACCTTTATATCGGGGAAAAGACACCGGTGTTTGTTGTTTTTTTAGACTGTTTTCCTATTGATTTACCCGGAGATATTTTCTTAAGCATTGTTGCGGCATTATGCGGTTCAAGACTTAAGCCTGCAATTGTTAAATACATAAAATAGCATTTAAGAGGTGAAAAAATGATTAATCTTGCAAATGAAATAATAAATGGTAGACGATTAAAAAGAGAAGATGATTTAAGCTTTTTTATTACATGTGACTTAAAGGAACTTTGCGACGGCGCCGATCTTTTGAGAAAGCATTTTGTGGGCGATAAGGTGGATCTTTGCTCCATAATAAACGGCCGAAGCGGAAGATGCCCTGAGGATTGTAAATATTGTGCACAGTCAGCTCATTACAAAACAGAGTGTGAGATATATGATTTTCTTCCAAAGGAAGACATTGTTGAAGCCTGTAAGCTGGTGGAACAGGAAGGGGTTGACCGTTTTTCAATCGTAACAGCGGGACGTGCGCTTTCGGGGGATGAGTTTGACAAAGCAATAGAGGCCTACAAAGAAATGAAGGATAAATGCAGCATTGAATTATGTGCCTCCATGGGTTTTCTTTCAAAGGAGCAGCTTCACAGATTACATGAAGCGGGCGTATCTTCATATCATCATAATATTGAGACTTCCAGGAGAAATTTCCCCAATATATGTACCACACATACATATGAACAAAAACTTGAGACACTTAAGATGGTAAAAGAAGAGGGCATGTATGTATGCTCCGGCGGCATAATCGGAATGGGTGAAACCTGGGAGGACCGAATTGATATGGCTGTAAGCCTATCTGAAGCAGGCGCTGATTCGATTCCCATAAATGCATTGATGCCCATTAAAGGAACTCCTTTATATGGTATCGAAAGAATATCAAATGATGACCTTTTAAGGACAATAGCAATATTTAGATTTATTAATCCAAAAGCCAATATCAGACTGGCTGCAGGAAGAGCTCTTCTTGAAAATGATGGTGAAATAGCATTTAAGTCCGGTGCTTCCGCAACAATCACAGGAAATATGCTAACGACAGCAGCCTGTGCCACCATTAGAAGTGATAAAGAATTGATAAAAAGACTGTTAAGAGAATAATGAGTATAAACCCATGAGGTATATTTAATACCACATGGGTTTTTTGTGTCTAATAATAGTAAAATAAAAATTCTTGTAGTATAATAAACTCTGTATGATATTCTCCTAGTAGTACGCGAAGTTGGTGGTTTGATGGAAAAGATCGTGGATTTTAACAGTGAAGAATTAAAAAAATTATTCGGACAGAATGATAAATATCTTGAAAAAATAGAGAGAGAACTTAATGTATCCTTTATAAACAGAAATGGATTTGTAAAGATTGTGGGAGAAGAAGATGATGTTAACCGTGCATTTTCCATGATGGAAAAGGTACTCACATCCACCGGAAAGGGTAATGATTTGGAAGAACAAAAACTGGATTATGCCATTACATTAACACAGGAAAATAATGAAGATGCAATTACTTCTTTTGATAAGGAGACAATTTGTCATACAGTAAACGGAAAACCGATTAAGCCCAAAACCTTAGGTCAGAAGGCTTATGTGGAAGCCATGAAGAAGGATATGGTTGTCTTTGGTATTGGCCCTGCAGGAACAGGCAAGACATACCTTGCAATGGCGCTTGCCATAACTGCTTTTAAGAACAATGAAGTGAATAAGATTATACTTACAAGACCTGCCATTGAAGCAGGAGAGAAACTTGGTTTTCTTCCCGGTGACCTTCAGAGCAAGGTTGATCCATATTTAAGACCTTTGTATGATGCTCTTTATCAGATTATGGGTGCAGAAGGCTTCCAGAAAAACATGGAAAAGGGACTTATTGAGGTTGCGCCTCTTGCATATATGAGAGGTAGAACCTTAGATGATGCTTATATAATTTTAGATGAAGCACAGAATACCACGCCGGCTCAGATGAAAATGTTTTTAACCCGTATCGGATTTGGCTCAAAGGTAGTAATAACCGGTGACTCCACCCAGAAAGACCTTCCTAAGGATGTTACAAGCGGTCTTGATGTGGCTGTAAAGATTCTTAATAAGATGGAGGGCATATCAATCTGTCATCTTTCAAGTAAAGACGTTGTAAGACATCCTCTTGTTCAGAAAATCGTTAAAGCCTATGAGGTATATGAAGAAAAACAGGCTGCAAGGCAGCATAATCATAGGGCTAAATAAAAGGTGTTTATATGAGCTATTTTATTGAGAATGAAACAGAAGAAACTTTTGAATTTGATATAGAAAAACTTGTTGATGACTTGACTAAGGAATGCGTAAAGACTGAGCATATTCCTTTTGACTGTATCTCGCTTAATGTTACATTTACCGATGATGAAACAATCAGAGAAGTTAACAAAGAGTTCAGAGACATGGATAAGTCAACGGATGTTTTGTCTTTTCCTGCAATTGATTTTGAAAACCCCGGTGATTTTTCTGATTTAACCGGAGAAGAAATTGAATATTTTGACCCTGAAAGCGGAGAACTGATTTTAGGTGATATTATGATTTCTTTGGAGCATGCCCATAAGCAGGCTGATGAATACGGACATTCCTTCAGACGTGAAATAGCTTTCTTAATTGCCCACAGTCTTTTGCATTTGTGCGGTTACGATCACATTGATGATGACGAAAGAAAAGTCATGGAAGATAAACAGGAAACAATCTTAAAGAATTTGAATATTACAAGAGAGAACGGTTAATGGATACAAATACTGGAAATAATAAAGTAAATAATAATTTTATAGTACAGGGTAGTATTCTTGCCATTGCAGGCGTTTTTGTACGAATACTTGGCCTTTTCAAAAGAATACCGCTTCCCTATATTATCGGTGACATAGGAAACAGCTATTATTCTGCTGCCTATGATATTTTTCAGCTTTTCTGGATTATTTCTGCCTATGGGATACCGGTAGCATTATCTAAACTTGTTTCCCAAAAGGTTAGTAAGGGTGAATACAGAAATGCTGACAAGATTTTTAAGTGCACCCTTAACTTTGCCATTACAATCGGTCTTGTTTCTACTTTGATTGTTTTCTTTTTCAGTAATAATCTGGCAAGTATGTTCAGAGAACCCATGAGTTATCTTGCTGTTAAGGTTATATCACCTACTATTTTTATGGTTTGTATTTTGTCTGTATTCAGAGGCTATTACCAGGGTATGGGCACAATGATACCAACTGCTATTTCTCAGATTATTGAGCAGATTGCTACTGTATTTGTGGGACTTGCAGCAGCTTACTTTTTAACCGGCTACGGTACAAAGGTTGGACTTATTCTCCACAATGAAAACTACAAATATGCATACGGTGCAACAGGTGCCGTGCTCGGCTGTGTAGTAGGTGCATTTTGTGCAACTTTATTTATAATTCTTTTGTACAGAAACAATCTTTCAAGATTCAGGAAGAATATTTACAAGGATCCCACCAATAAGCTCGATAGCACATTGAGTATATATAAAGCTATTTTCCTTACTATTATACCTGTTGTTATCAGTTCATCAGTAACCACAATTTCCAATCTTTGTGACCATTACCTTCATAACCTCATTATGGATGTAAGAGGTTTTACTGAGTTGAAAACAGTTAACTGGGGTATATATACAGGCAAATATATGGTACTTGTTTCCGTTGTACTTGCTTTATCATCTGCAATGGGTGCGGCAACGGTTCCGACACTTTCCGGACATGTTAAGAAAAAGGAATTTGATATTGCAGCTTCCAAGGTATCAAGTGTTATAAGAATTACAATGCTTGTGGCAATTCCTGCAGCTACGGGTCTGGCAGTTTTGGCGCCTTCGGTTGTATATCTTTTGTTTTCCTCCACAAATGAAGTGGCGCCTAACCTTTTAAGAATCGGTGGAATAGGAATTGTTCTTTTTTCCCTTTCGTCGATTACAAGCTATATTTTACAGGGAATAAATCATTTATATACACCTATTAAAAATGCGCTTATTGCATTGGCTGCTCATCTGTTACTTATGACTTCACTTCTTTATTTTACGGACTTAAAGGTTTATTCCATTGCACTTTCTAATAATGTTTTTGCATTTATTATGTGTTTCCTTAATTTAAGGGCAATTTGTAAATATCTCAAGTATCATCAGGAGATAAATAAAACCTTTGCATTTCCGGCAATTTCTGCATTGGCAATGGGTGTTTCAATCTTTGTTCTTGATTTGATTCTTAATAAAAACGGATATTCAAGAATAAAAATTCTGTTCACTGTTTTTGTGGGAGTTATTGTTTATTTTGCATGTATGCTTTTATCAAAAGCAATCGGTAAGGAGGAACTTACAAAACTTCCCGGCGGAACCAGAATTTATGGTTTACTTAAGCGTTTAAGGATTATGAAATAAAGTCATGAAAAAAATAGGAATAGTTGGCGGAGGTGCGTCCGGAATTATGGCTGCGATTACAGCGGCAGAAAACGGTGCCTCAGTTGTTTTGTTTGAAAGAAAAGATAAAATAGGCAAGAAGATTCTTGTAACAGGAAACGGTCGTTGTAATTTTTCCAATGCTAATCTCTCTGAGGGTTGTTATTACACCGATGACTCTTTGTTTGTTAAAAATGTTCTTAATCGGTTTGATAACGATGATTTATGCAGTTTTTTTAAGGGGCTTGGTATGCTTATTAAGGATAAAAACGGCTATTTTTATCCTGCATGCGAACAGGCTTCAACCGTCCTTGATGTATTAAGATTTGCACTAAAGGAAGAGGGCGTAAAGGAAGTTACTGACGCCTATGTTACAGATATAAAAAAGAACGGTGATGAATATATTGTTGTTACCGAGAACGGCGAAAAATATTCCTTTGATAATGTGATTTTGTCTACCGGTGGAAAAGCAGGTATTGGTAAAAAGGAATATGCAAACGGGTATGACTTATTAAAATCCCTTGGACATTCTGTTACAAAATTATATCCTGCATTAACTCAGATTAAGTGCTCCGGATATAATTTTAAGGCTGTTGCCGGTGTTAGAAGTGATTGCACTCTTTCTGTGTATGAAAATAAAGAACAGATAATGGCTCAGGCCGGGGAGATTCTTTTTACTGATTATGGCATTTCTGGAATTGTTTCTTTCCAGATAAGTCATTGTGTTGCAAAGCTTTTAGACGGTAATTCAAAGATTTCTTTGGTTATTGATATGCTTCCGGGAATAGAAAAGGATACATTGTCCCAATTTGTTATGTCTAAAAAACTTTTACATGAGAACCTGACTGTAAGTGAGTTTTTTACAGGCTTCTTAAACAAAAAACTTAATAACGAGCTTATTAAAGACTTAAAACTTAATCCAAATGAACTTATTAAAAATATAGATTCAGATTATCTTATTAAAGTATTTTCTGTTATGAAGTGTTTTGTTGTATATCCGACAGGTGTAAATGATTTTGATCAGGCGCAGGTTACAGGAGGCGGCATTCCCACTTCAGAACTTACATGTGATCTTGAATCAAAGTTTAATAAGGGATTATATATAACCGGCGAACTGATTGATGTGGACGGTATTTGCGGCGGATACAATCTTCAGTGGGCTTTTTCAACCGGAAGAATTGCCGGAAAATATGCTTCCTTGAATAAATAGGAGAAAATATGCTTCTTATTAACCAGATAAAAGTTAAACCCGGATACAGTTATGACTTTTTGGTAAAAAAAATAGCGTCCGTACTTAAAGTACTGCCTTCCGATATTATTTCTGCCGAGATTGAAAAAAAATCAATCGATGCAAGAAAAAAGCCCGAAATCTTTGAAGTGTTATCTGTTTTGGCTGAAGTTAACAGAGAAGATGCAGTCTTAAAAAAATGTAAGGACGATAATGTATCAAAATATATTCCACAGGATTATATTTTCAATATTTCAGGTGATAAACCGATTAAAAAGCGTCCTGTTATTGTTGGAGCAGGTCCCTGTGGTTTGTTTGCGGCATACCTTCTTGCAACTTATGGTTATAAACCGATTGTGTTAGAGCGAGGATATGATGTTGATGCCCGTACAAAAGATGTTGAGGCATTTTGGAACGGAGGGAAGCTCCTTCGTAATTCAAATGTTTTGTTTGGCGAAGGTGGAGCAGGAACCTTCAGTGACGGCAAGTTAAATACCCTTGTTAAGGATAAATTATTCAGAAATAAAGAAGTACTGAAAATACTGGTAAAATTTGGTGCATCTCCTGCAATTCTTTATGATGCAAAGCCCCATGTGGGGACTGATGTACTTAAAGAAGTTGTTAAGAATTTAAGAAAAGATATCATCGAAAAGGGCGGAGAATTTAAGTTTAATGCTGAAGTAACTGATATTCATATAAATGACGGAAAAGTCATCGGCGTTAAAATTAATAATTTAATTGATTTAGAGTGCGATGACTGTATCCTTTGCATCGGTCATAGTGCCAGAGATACTTTTAAAATGCTTTATGACAAAGGTGTCTCTTTGGAACAGAAGGATTTTGCTGTTGGCGTAAGAGTTGAACATAAGCAGAACATGATTGATAAAGCAATGTATTCAGATAATGAGAAAACTTTGCAGTATCTTCCCCATGCTTCATATAAGCTTACATATAAGGCCAATAGCGGCAGGGGCGTATATTCGTTTTGCATGTGTCCCGGCGGTTTTGTTGTTAATGCTTCAAGTGAAGAAAACAGATTATGCATTAACGGAATGAGTTATTCAGGAAGAAACGGTGAGAATGCCAATAGTGCAATTGTTGTTACAGTTACCGGAAAAGATTTTGAAAGCAATCATCCTTTGGCAGGCATAGAATTTCAGCGAAAACTTGAAGAAAAGGCTTACAGTCTTTGTGATGGCGCGATTCCCGTTGAGTATTTTTGTGACTTTAAGAATGATTTATATGATAAGGACAGTCTTCAGAGTATTGCGGATGATGATGTTTTTGTTTCACCGGAAAGTAAAGGCGCATATGCTTTTGCTAAAGTAAGTTCTGTTTTCCCTATAGAGATTGCCAGGGACATTTGTGAAGGTATTGAGTATTTTGATAGAATTATCAAAGGTTTTTCAAATAATCATACCATACTCAGTGCGGTGGAAAGCCGTACGTCTTCTCCGGTTCGAATAACAAGGGATGAAGAGTTTCAGGCTATAGGTATTAAAGGATTATATCCTTGCGGTGAAGGCGCAGGTTATGCCGGAGGTATTACATCGGCAGCAATGGACGGAATGAAGGTTGCTGAGAAAATTGCATCAATTTATCAGCCTTTTAATAATTAAATTATTGAATGGAGTATTTTTATGACAATGGATGAGAAGATAAAGCGTATTAATGAGCTTTATCATAAATCAAAAGAAGTGGGCCTTACGGATGAAGAAAAGACTGAACAGGCAGCATTAAGAAAAGCCTATATTGATTCTGTTAAGCAAAGCCTGCAGGTCCAGCTTGACAGCATTGAGATTAAAGAAAAAGACGGTTCGTTAACCAAGCTTGAAAAGAAGCATAAGTAGTTTTAACGGGGTGGGGATATGGAAGACAAGAAAGCAGTTCGGCATGAACTGATAAAGAATCGTGATGCAATTAAGCCTGATGACTGGAACAGGGATTCCATGACGATTCAGAAAACAATACTTAAGTCCGATGTGTACAAGAAATGTGACTGTCTTTTATGTTATGCGGATTTTCATGGTGAAGTGGGTACACTGGTGCTTATTGAGGACGCACTTTTAAGTGGTAAGAGAGTATTTCTTCCAAAGGTTTTAGATAATTTTACGGAAAGCCGTATGGATTTTTATGAAATATATGCCACCAATGAGCTTATAAGCGGTTATAAAGGGATATATGAGCCTACCGGAAACCGGGAAAGAACCTTTAGATATAATGAATGGGAAAATAAAACAGTTCTTATGACAGTACCGGGTGTTGCTTTTTCCGATTCCTGCTATAGACTTGGATATGGTCTTGGCTATTATGATAATTATCTAAAGGATAAGCAGGGGATCATAAAATGCGGTTTGTGTTTTGGTTTGCAGGTATTAAAAGATATTCCTGTAAACGATAATGATATAAAGATGGATTTTCTTGTTAATGAAAAAACCACCGTAAAAGAAATAAATGAATTTAGTAAAGGCTTTATAAAGAAATGAACTTAAACGAAGAAGAAGCAAGACAGCTTGAATATGTAAAGAAATTATCTGAAATTGTTGAGAAAAAATCTTCTATACTTGGTAGAAAACTTACATGCCAGGTTACGACCTTTGGTTGTCAGATGAATGCAAGAGATTCAGAGAAACTTCTTGGAATTTTAAAGTCCGCAGGTTTTGAAGAGACTGAGTCTGATGAGGCGGATTTTGTTATTTATAACACCTGTACCGTAAGAGATAACGCAAACCAGCGTGTATACGGAAGACTGGGTGCATTAAAGAGCATAAAGAAAAAGAATAAAGCCATGAAGATTGCTCTTTGCGGCTGTATGACACAGGAACCATCAGCGGTAGAAAAAATACGCAAAAGTTATTCTTTTGTTGATTTGATTTTCGGCACACATAATATTTTCTGTTTTCCCGAACTTATGGTAAGAATGTACGAGGAAGATACTCAGATTGTTGAGGTCTGGGATAAAACAGATAAGATAGTTGAAAACCTGCCCATTGAGCGTAAGTATTCATTTAAGTCGGGCATTAATATTATGTTTGGCTGCAATAATTTCTGCTCATATTGCATTGTGCCCTATGTCAGAGGTCGTGAGCGAAGCAGAAAACCCGATGAAATTATTTCTGAGATAAAAAATCTTGTTAAAGATGGCGTTATTGAAGTAATGCTTTTGGGACAAAATGTAAATTCGTATGGAAAAAACCTGGAAGAATCTGTATCTTTCCCTGAACTTCTAAAAATGGTGGAAGAAATAGACGGAATCGAAAGAATTCGTTTTATGACTTCTCACCCGAAGGATTTATCCGATGAACTGATCGAAGTTTTGGCAACATCAAAAAAGATTTGTAAACATATTCATTTGCCTCTTCAGTCAGGTTCTTCAAGGATATTAAAGGCAATGAATCGTTGCTATGATAAGGAACAGTATTTGGCCCTTGTTGATAAAATCCGTACAAGGATACCGGATATTTCAATTACAACAGATATAATTGTAGGTTTCCCGGGTGAAACTTATGAGGATGTTCTTGAAACGGTAGATGTAATTAAGAAGGCGCATTTTGATAATGCATTTACCTTTATATATTCAAAACGTACCGGTACACCTGCTGCGGCAATGGATAATCAGGTTGATGAGGAAACTGTTAAGAAACATTTTGATATTGTACTTAAAACGGTTCAGGATGAAGCAAGAGAGCGAATTAAGCGTTTTGACGGCCAGACCGTAACTGTGCTTTGTGAAAATGTTAATGAACAGGATGAATCCTTCCTCGACGGAAGAATGTCAGGCAATACAGTTGTTCATTTTAAGGGAGATAAGTCTCTTTTGGGAACTTTGATAGACGTTAAACTGACTAAGTTTCATGGCTTTTACTATGATGCTGAAATTTTGTGATAAAAGTGGGGTATAAAAGTGGCAGATTTTACGCCAATGATGCAGCAATATCTTGAGACCAAAGAAGAATATAAGGATTGCATTTTATTTTACCGCTTAGGTGATTTTTACGAAATGTTCTTTGAAGATGCAAAAATAGCTTCAAAGGAACTCGAACTTACTCTAACCGGTAAAAGCTGCGGACAAGAAGAGAGAGCTCCCATGTGCGGAGTTCCTTTTCATGCTGTGGATTCTTATTTGAACCGTCTGGTTAATAAAGGTTATAAGGTTGCAATCTGTGAACAGGTTGAGGATCCTAAGCTTGCAAAGGGTCTTGTAAAAAGAGAGGTAATAAGAATTGTTTCAAGAGGAACAAACCTTGATACCTCTAATATTGATGAACGTACCAATAATTATCTTATGTGTATCTGTTACCTTGATAATGGATCGGGAATAGCTGTTTCCGATATTACCACAGGTGATTTTTATCTTACGGAAGTTAAGGATATAAGAGGAATTCTTGACGAGGTTCAGCGTTATTCTCCGAGAGAAATCATCTGTAATGAATCCTTTATGATGTCTGATTTTCCTTTTTCAACTCTTAAGGAAAGAGCAGATTTATCCTACAACACAATCGATTCCCATCATTTTGATGAAAAAGAGTGCATTAAAATAATTAAGAACCATTTTAAGGTTAATTCAGTGGAGGGTCTTGGTCTTCTTGACTATAAGTCAGGAACAATTGCCGCCGGTGCAATGCTTTCATATCTTTATGAGACCCAGAAGACTTCTCTTTCAAACCTTTCCACAATTCATGCCTATGATTCATCAAATTTTATGCATTTGGACAGTTCCACAAGAAGAAATCTCGAATTATGTGAGACAATGCGTGAAAAGCAGAAAAGAGGCTCTCTTCTTTGGGTTCTTGATAAGACAAAGACTGCCATGGGTGGAAGACTGTTAAGAAGCTTTGTTGAACAGCCACTTCTTGAAAAGAAGGAAATGACAAAGCGTCTTGATATAGTAGGAGAGCTTTGTAAAAATGTTGTTTTGAGGGATGAATTAAGAGAATATCTTGATGAAGTATATGATTTAGAAAGACTTCTTGGAAAAATATCCTATAAAACAGCAAATCCCAGAGATCTTATTGCATTTAAGAACAGTTTATATATACTTCCCCACATTAAGACAATTCTGACAGACTTGTCATCTGAAATGTCTATGGAAATTCAGGATGAACTTGATCCTTTGACGGATTTATACAGACTTATTGATGATGCTATTTTGGAGGAACCTTCATTATCCTCAAAAGAAGGCGGAATCATCAGAGACGGCTATATGGAGGAAATCGATCATTTCAGAAAGGCCAAAACTGAAGGAAAAGACTGGCTTCTTGCTCTTGAAGAAAAGGATAGAGAAAGAACCGGGATCAAAAATTTAAGAATTAAGTATAACAAGGTTTTTGGCTATTATTATGAGGTTACAAATTCCTTTAAGGATCTTGTTCCCGATGATTATATCCGTAAGCAGACACTTACAAATGCCGAAAGATATACAACCAAGGAACTTAAGGAAATGGAAGATTCCATACTTAATGCAGAAGACAAATTATATGGTCTTGAATACGAAGTTTTCTGTAATATCCGCGACACTATAGCCGCCAATGTTTTAAGAATTCATGAAACTTCAAAAGCGGTTGCAAAATTAGACGTTTTTGCCTCTCTTTCATATGTTGCCGAACAGAATAAATATGTTCGTCCCACATTAAATGAAAACGGTGTTATTGAAATAAAGGATGGTCGTCATCCTGTGGTTGAAAAGATTATGGAAAATGGTCTTTTTATACCAAATGATACAAGACTTGATAATAATAAAAATTGTATAAGTGTTATTACCGGTCCCAATATGGCAGGCAAATCTACTTATATGCGACAGGTTGCATTAATAGTGCTTATGGCGCAGATAGGCTCCTTCGTGCCTGCAAAAAAGGCTGATATAGGCATTGTAGACAGATTGTTTACCCGTGTCGGTGCATCGGACGATCTTGCAAGCGGACAAAGTACATTCATGGTTGAAATGAATGAAGTGGCAAATATTTTAAGAAATGCAACATCCAGGAGTCTTTTGATACTTGATGAAATCGGAAGAGGAACATCTACCTTTGACGGATTGTCAATTGCATGGGCTGTTATAGAGCATATAAGCAACAGAAAAATACTTGGTGCAAAAACTTTATTTGCAACTCACTATCATGAGCTAACTGAACTTGAAGGTAAAATGACCAATGTTAATAACTACTGTGTTGCGGTAAAAGAAGATGGCGAGGATATTGTTTTCCTTAGAAAAATTATCCCCGGCGGTGCCGACAGAAGCTACGGAATACAGGTTGCCCGTCTTGCAGGCATACCTGATATCGTCTTAAACAGGGCAAGAGAAATCGCAGACGAACTGTCAGACAATGATATTATTGAAAAGATTCAGAATATCAATATAAATGTTAAAAACGAAGGAATTAAGAAAGCTAAAGAAGAAAAAACGGTGGAGGATGGTCAGATATCCTTGTTTGAAACCGTTAAGGACGAGGATGTTCTTACCGAGTTAAAGGAACTTGATTTAACAAACATTACACCATTAGATGCTCTTAACAAGCTTTCCAGATTCCAGAATATGTTAAACAATCGTTGGAAGGCATAAAACCACATGAATGAAATTGCACTTCTTAGCAATGAAACAATAAATAAAATTGCAGCCGGTGAAGTGGTGGAAAGACCTCTTAATGTGGTTAAAGAATTGGTTGAAAATGCTATTGATGCAGGTTCAACTGCCATAACCGTAGAGATTAAGGGTGGAGGATCTGAACTTATTCGTGTAACCGACAATGGTTCAGGTATAAAAAGCGAGGAATGCACCAAAGCGTTTATGCGCCATGCCACCAGTAAGCTTCGAACCATTGAAGATCTTGATAATTTGTATTCTCTTGGATTCAGAGGTGAAGCATTATCCTCCATAAGTGCGGTTTCAAAGGTTGAAATGATAACCAAAACAAAGGATTCTTTACTTGGTACACGAGTTGTTGTTGAAGGCGGAAAACTTCTTGAAAAGAGTGATATCGGTGCACCTGAAGGAACCACAATTCTTGTAAGAAGTCTGTTTTATAATACTCCCGCAAGAAGAAAATTCCTAAAAAGTCAGGTTGCGGAAACCGCCAGTGTTGAAGATATACTGGAAAAAGCTGCTTTGTCCAATCCTGAAATTTCATTTCAGTTTATAGCAAACGGTAAGACTAAAATTTCCACATCGGGAAACGGTAGCCTGCAGGATGTAATATTTAATATATTCGGTAAGGATGTGTATAGGGCATTATTGCCTGTTAACTATTCAAATTTCGGTATTGAAGTGACCGGTTTTACCGCAAGCCCCGATTTTTCCTATCAGGCAAGAAACGGTGAACTGTATTTTGTAAATAAACGTTTTGTCAAATCTAAAATCATTAATGTAGCAATTGAAGAAGTTTACAGAAAGTATTTAATGCAGCATCGTTTTCCTTTTTCTGTTCTTAACATTAATGTTTCTCCGGATACCATAGACATAAATGTTCATCCTCAGAAACTTGAAGTAAAGTTTTCGGATAACGAGAAGATTTCAAACTGCGTTATTGAGGCCATTAATGATGCATTTAATAACAGAGAACTTATTCCTGAAGTATCCCTTGACAGTATAAAGCAGGACACAAAAGTTAAAGAAGAAATTAAAAATGACACGACCGATGTTTCTTCTTTTGAAAACTTAAATACAATCATAAAGGAACCTGCGAATGATTATGTATTAAGTGAAAAGCCTGTTTATACTCCTGAAGAAAAGATTTTCACGGAAAAACCCAGGGTTCCCGAACCCTTTGAAACATCCAGAAAAGAAAGCTTTGTTTATGAAAAAGCTCCGGAATATGTTCAGGAAAGTCTCTTTGAAAAGAAGCTTATTTCAGATGAACCCATAAAGGAATACAGAATAATCGGCCAGGTTTTTGATACATACTGGCTTATTACCCTTGAAGATGATTTGTATATTGTTGATCAGCATGCAGCTCACGAAAAGGTTAATTATGAAAAACTATTGCGCATATTGTCAAAGGAAGATGAAATATTAAGTCAGACAATCATGCCTCCCACGGTTTTACATCTTTCGGCTATTGAATGTGAAGTTATTTCAAAATATCATGAAACCTTTGAAAATCTTGGATTTGAAATAGAAGAGTTTGGTATTAATTCTTTTCTTATAAGAGCGGTTCCGCTTAATTTATTTGGAATCGGTGATGAGGAACTTTTCAAAAGATTGCTTGATGAGATTATTGAAAAGGAAGGAGCATTTAAGCCGTCTTTTGTTGTCGAAAAACTTGCTTCTTTGTCATGTAAAGCTGCTATTAAAGGCGGACAAAGAATTACATATACTGAAATGAGTAACTTAATGAAACAGCTTATGGCACTTGAGAATCCTTACAATTGTCCTCACGGAAGACCTGTTTTCATTAAGATTACAAAGACAGAACTTGAAAAGAAATTTAAGAGGATCGTTTAATGAGAAACTCTCTTGTGATTGTTGCAGGTCCCACTGCGGTCGGGAAGTCTGATTTTGCGGTTAAACTTGCAAAAAGAATAAACGGGGAAGTTATTTCAGCAGATTCAATGCAGGTATACAAAGGCATGGACATAGGTTCTGCAAAAATAACCGAAGAAGAAATGGATGGAGTTCCCCACCATTTAATCGACATACTTGATCCTGCTAAAGACTTCAATGTTGTTTTGTTTAAGGAGTTAGCAAAAAACGCAGCGGATGATATCTTAAAAAGAGGCAAAGTCCCCATCATTGCAGGTGGTACAGGCTTTTACATACAGGCGCTTCTTTATGATATTGCTTTTGAAGAGTCTGAGGGCGAGAATCCGTCATACAGACTGGAACTTGAAAAACTGTACAAGGAAAAAGGACCTGATTATCTTTTTAATATATTAAAAAGCGTTGATGAAAAAACTGCCTCCATAATTCATAAAAATGATGAAAAAAGAGTGATTCGTGCTCTTGAATTCTTTAATGAAACCGGCCGTCCCATTAGTGAACACAATGAGGAGCAAAGAAAAAGAGTTTCCGATTATAATTTTGCTTTCTTTGTTCTTAATGATGAAAGAGAAAAGGTCTATGATCGAATTAATCTAAGAGTAGATAAAATGATTGATTCAGGGCTCATAGATGAAGTAAAAAAGTTTCATTCCTTAGGGCTTAATAAATACAATGTTTCCATGCAGGGACTTGGTTATAAAGAAATACTGATGTATCTTGAAGGAGAAATATCTCTTGATGAAGCTGTGTACAGAATAAAGCGTGATTCCAGACATTTTGCCAAAAGGCAGATTACCTGGTTTAAGAGAGAAAAAGATGTCACATGGCTTAATAAATACGATTTTTCCTATGATGACGAAAAAATGCTTGATTTTGCGGTTAAATATCTTTCCGAAAAATCAATAATATGAGGTGAATATGAGTAAAGAACAGGCATACCTTTCAATGGGTATATCAAAAGAAGTTTTGGATTTTTCCGAAAAAGTACTTGGTGACTTAAAGGATAGATTTGAAAAAATTGATGAAGTTGCAGAAATAAATCAGTTAAAGGTTTTGGATGCATTCAGAAAAAACAATGTAAGCGCAGAGTGCCTTAACGGAACCACAGGTTATGGTCATAATGATTACGGAAGGGACACTCTTGAGGCAGTTTATGCCACTATTTTTCATACAGAGGATGCGCTTGTTCGTCCACAGATTACCTGCGGAACCCATGCGCTTGCCCTGGCCCTTATGAGTAATCTGCGTCCAGGAGATGAGCTTCTTTGCCCTGCGGGAAAACCCTATGATACATTGGAGGAAGTTATTGGTATAAGACCTTCCAGAGGCTCTCTTGCGGAATATGGCATTGCATACAGACAGGTAGATTTACTTTCTGACGATGGATTTGATTACGAAAACATAAAAAAAGCAATTAATGACAAAACAAAGCTTGTTCATATACAGCGTTCCAAAGGTTATCAGACACGTAAAACTTTTTCTGTTGATGAAATCGGAGAACTTATTAAGTTTGTTAAAAGCATTAAACCTGGTGTTATTTGCATGGTAGATAACTGTTACGGTGAATTTACAGAAACAATCGAGCCTTCGGATGTAGGTGCTGATATGGTTGTTGGTTCTTTGATAAAGAATCCGGGTGGCGGTCTTGCTCCCATAGGAGGCTATATTGCAGGTAAAGCCGAGTGCATTGAAAATGCGGCAAACAGACTTACTGCACCGGGACTTGGTAAGGAGATAGGAGCATCTCTTGATGTTATGAGATCTCTTTATCAGGGAATCTTTTTATCTCCCAATGTTTCTGCATCCGCACTTAAAGGTGCTGTTTTTGCAGCTGCTTTATATGAAAAGCTTGGCTTTGAAGTTATTCCTACAGCCAGAGAAGAAAGACATGATATTATTCAGGCTGTTAAGCTCCTTACTCCAGAAGGTCTTATTGCTTTTTGTGAAGGCATTCAGGCGGCTTCGCCTGTTGACTCTATGGCTGTTCCCGAACCGGGAGATATGGCAGGCTATGAAAGCCAGGTTATAATGGCTGCCGGTGGTTTTATTCAGGGTGCAAGCATTGAACTTTCTGCCGATGGCCCCTTAAGAGAGCCCTATGCAGTATATTTCCAGGGTGGTATTACATGGCCCCATGTTAAGTTTGGTATTATGAACTCTGTTCAGAGGCTCTTTGATAAAAAACTTATTAAGCTGTAAATTTATCCACACAATAGGTCTCTTTTGTGGTAGTATACTATTTGATGGTTTTGAGAGATTTATATACTTTTGGGTATTAAAACATCTTTAAGGAATGAAGAAAGTCATTTTTTCTATAATGATAATCTTCCTCTTGAAAAGCTTAAAAGAGCGGGAATTAATGCTTTATCCGATGGTGATTTGTTTGCGATTCTGCTTCGAAGCGGCACGAAAGATACTGATGTGTTTTCTGTTGTGAATGCATTGTTAAATTCTTTTGATTATAAAAATCAGGGAATTGCCGGGTTTATTGGAATTGATTTTAATAATCTTATTGGATTAAAAGGCATAGGAGAAGTTAAAGCAGCGCAGCTTTTGGTTGTTTCGGAACTTTGTAAAAGAATAAGAGCCTGTCCGCTTAAAAAGAAGATTTCAGTCTCAGATGTTAAGAGTGTTGCCGAAATGTACATGGAACATTTCAGAAGCCTTGACAGAGAGCATGTTGCTATAGTTTATCTTGATAATAAACTTAAAATCATCGGCGATGAAATAATAAGTATAGGGACCATAAATTTAAGCATTCTTTCTTCAAGGGAAATTTTTTCAAGATGTCTTAAGAAGAACGCTGTATCTTTTATACTGATTCATAATCATCCAAGTGGAGATCCATCTCCAAGCTCTGAAGACATAAAGGTAAGTAAATTAATCAAAGAAGGGGCGAAGCTCCTTGGACTAAACTTTACAGACCATTTAATTATTGGTGACAACTGTTTCTTTTCACTAAAGGAACATGGATATATTTAGGAGGATTTGAGTTGAATAATTACGCATTTGGTATCGATCTTGGTACAAGCAACATAAGAATCTATAACAAGATCGATGACAGTATCATGATTGAAAAGAATATGATTGCCATAGAGAACAAGAGACATGTGTTTGCATATGGTGATTCTGCATTCGATATGTATGAAAAGGCTCCCGGCAATATCAATATTACATATCCGCTTTCAAACGGAGTTATTGCTGATATTAAGAACATGGAAGTGATTATTAAATACTTCATCATGGGCATTATGAAAAATAATCTTAAGCCCGCTGATTTCTATATTGCAGTTCCTTCTGATGTTACAGAAGTAGAAAAGCGAGCTTTCTATGATTTGATTAAAGAGAGCAATGTTAAGGCCAAGAAGATTATGGTAGTCGAGAAGGCTATTGCCGATGGTCTTGGAATGGACATTGATATTAAAAACTCCCAGGGTGTTCTTGTGGTAGATATCGGTTTTGGAACCACAGAAATATCAATTCTTTCTCTTGGGGGTATTGTTTTAAGCCGACTTATTAAGGTTGGCGGACTTGTTTTTGATGAATCCATCAAAAATGCTGTCAGAAAAGAATTTTCACTTTTCATCGGTGGAAAAACCGCTGAAAATGTAAAAATCAGACTTGCCGATTTAGAAGCAAACGGAGAGAATGCAGTTGTTTACGGACGTGACATTGTAACAGGTCTTCCTGTTGAACGTGAGATTTCAACAAAAATCGTTAATGCTGCACTTGATGAGCACTTTGATACTATTATTGATAATATTAAAGTTATTCTTGAACGTACTCCTCCCGAACTTTCTGCTGATATTTTCCGTCATGGTATATACTTAACCGGCGGCGGTTCAATGGTTAATAAACTTGCTGAAAGAATTGCAAACGGAACCGGACTTAAGGTTAATGTTGCAAAGAATCCTAAAGAAAGCGTAGCTTTGGGTCTTGCAAGAATTATTAAGGATGATAACTATAAATCGGTAGCATACTCTATAGAAGGAATGGGTAAATGAGTCCTGTTATCAAGAAAAAAGGAGAAAAATTTACTTTACCAAGTAAATATCTCCTTTTTATTTTAACAATTATATGCTGTCTTCTTCTTGTTACAACTTTTGCGGCGGATTTTTTCAATAAGCCCCTTAATTTTGCGGTTAATTATGTAATTGTGCCTTATCAGAAAGGTATCTCCGCAATAGGCGCAAGACTTTCCGCAAAAAAGGACGATCTTGTAAATATAGCAGAACTTATGGAGGAGAATTCCTCACTTAAAGAAAAGCTTATTGAACTTGAAAACGAAAACACAAGATTAATGCAGGATAAATACGAACTGAATTCTTTGCGCTCACTTTTTGAACTGCATTCATCCTATGAAAATTATAAAATGACCGGTGCAAGAGTTATATATCACGACAGCAGTAACTGGTTTTCAAATTTCATTGTTGATAAGGGCTCAAATGACGGAATCATGTTAAATATGAATGTGGTTGCCGGCAATGGTCTTGTGGGTTTTGTTTCTATGGTGGGTCCTGACTGGGCAAGGGTTACCAGTATTATTTCGGATACCACAAATGTTTCGGGAACAGTTTTGTCCTGCTCTGAAAATCTGATTGTTTCGGGATCGCTTGAACTTATTAACCAGGGGATTATTACCTTTTCCCAGCTTGTTGACGCCAAACAGAAGGTTGGTATCGGCGATAAGGTTGTAACCAGTAATATAAGCGATAAATATCTTCCCGGCTTACTTGTTGGATATATAGATTCCGTTGTGCCTGATTCAAATAATCTTACTAAGTCAGGAACCCTTATTCCTGCGGTTGATTTTGAAAATATCGAAGCGGTTTTGATTATTCTTGACATGAAGAGAAATATTTCATCCAAAGATATGGAAGAAGCAGATAAGCTTGAATAAATATGAAAAGATTTTTTGTTATTTTTTTACTTGTAATTACATCCTTTGTTCTCCAGGGTACCTTGTTTAATGCCTTAAGCTTTGGTAATGTATCGCCGAATCTTTTGCTTATACTTGTGGTTTCGGAGGGACTTATGTGCGGTAAGAAGACCGGTCTTTTTACCGGTTTTTTCGCAGGACTTTTATCGGATGTATTCTTAAATCCATATATTGGTTTTTATGCACTTTTACTTATGTACATAGGCTATTTTTCAGGTAGCCTTCATAAGATTTTCTTCAAAGAAGATGTTAAGCTTCCAATAGGTCTCATAGCCGGAAGTGATCTGATATTCGGTATTTTCTGTTACAGTTTTATGTTTTTGTTAAGGGGAAGACTTGATTTTTTATATTACTTTTTAAATATTTGTCTTCCCGAATGCATTTATACAGTGGTAGTGACAGTTATTTTTTATCCTATCTTTCTTACAATAGAAAATTTGCTTGAAAGAGGAGAAAGAAAACAGGAGCGAAAGTTTGTTTAATAAGATTAAGGAATTCTTTTTAAGCTTAATAACGTCCAGAGTTCTTTATCTGATTATTGTTTTTATAGTTTTATTTGGAATTCTTGTCGGCAGAATCTTTGATCTTCAGATTGTGCATGGTGAGGATTATCTTAATAATTTCCAGTTAAAGAGCAAGAAGGAGCGAACCTTAGACGCGGTTAGAGGCAATATTTATGACTGTAACGGCGTTTTACTTGCGTACAATGAATTAGCATATTCCATAACCATCGAAGATGTATACGAATCCGGTAAGCAGAAAAATAAAAAATTAAACAATACAATATACAAAACCATTAATTTAATTGAAGCAAACGGGGATTCTGTAGTAACTGATTTTAATATTTATCTTGACGAAAAAAACAATTATAAGTTTTCCTTGTCCGGCACCAGATTAAATCGTTTTAAGGCAGATGTTTACGGAAGAAAATATATTGATGAAATGAATTATGGAGAATCCTCCGCAACCGCAGACGATGTTATGGCTTATTTAACAGGAGAAGACCGATTTAATATTGATATTGAAAATATATCCAAAGAAAAAATTCTTCAGATTACGGCCATCAGATATGCAATGAGCTTAAATGCGTTTCAGAAGTATATTTCCACAACAATAGCCAATAATGTATCGGATAAAACCGTTGCTGTTATATATGAGAACGAAGATATTCTTAAGGGTGTTAAGGTAACAGAGGAAACAAAAAGAGTTTATCCCAATGGTTTATATACATCTCATATTGTAGGTTATACAGGCAAAATTTCCCCGGAAGAGCTTGCGGAATTAAACGATGAAGATGCTTACGGTCCAAACGATATAATCGGTAAAACCGGTATCGAAAAAAGCATGGATACGGTTTTAAGAGGCTTAAAGGGCTATGAAGAAATGTATGTAAATACAACAGGTAAAGTAATATCCGTTGATACACATGTGGAGCCCACATCCGGAAATGATATATATCTTTCCATAGACAGTAAATGGCAGGAGGAACTTTACAAAATACTTGAGCAGGGACTTGCCGGAGTTTTACTTAAAAAGATTGAAAATACCAAGGAATATAAGGCCAAAGAAAATGCTAATAACAATGACATCATGATTCCGATTTATGATGTTTATTATGCTCTTATAGATAACTCAGTTATTGATATCAATCATTTCAGTGCTGATGATGCCACCGATAACGAAAAGGATATTTACAATGTTTTTCTTCAGAAAAAAAACGATGTAATGATTAAACTTGAAGAAGAACTGAAGACAAAACATACGGTTTATAAAAAACTATCAACGGAGATGAAGGTTTATGAAAACTTCATTGAGGATACCTTAAAGACAAAGGGAATACTTGTTTCATCCCTTATTGATGTAAAAGATCCTATGTATATTTCCTGGTATACAGATGAAACCATCAGTCTTTACGATTACATAAACTATGCTATTTCAAAAAGCTGGATAGACATTGACAGTTTGGAACTTGAAACAGCATATTCCGAGTCATCTGAGATTTTTGATGCAATTGTAAGTATTGTTTTGAGTGAACTTTCCGAAGATTTTAACTTTGAAAAGAAGATATATAAATACATTGTTAAGGGAGATTTGATTAAGCCAAGAGCAATATGTCAGTGCTTAATCGATCAGAATCTGATATCTCTTTCAGAAAGTGATTTGGCTGCCTGGGATAGCGGTAAAGTATCAAGTTATGATTTCATGATGAAGCGAATTGAGCATCTTGATATTACACCCGCGCAGTTGGCGCTTGAGCCCTATGCAGGTTCCATGGTAGTTACAGATGTTAACACCGGAAAGGTTAAGGCGCTTATTTCTTATCCAAGTTATGATAATAACTATCTTGCAAATGGTGCGGATTCAAAATATCTTGCAAAAATAAAACTTGATAAGTCTATGCCTTTATTTAACTACGCAACACAGCAGCGTACGGCTCCCGGTTCAACTTACAAAATGATTACTTCAACAGCCGGACTTATGGAAGGAATTATTAACTTAAACTCCTTAATTAATTGTTCCGGTACCTTTACTGTTACAACCGATACCCACAGGTGCTGGGCTTATCCCGGTTCACATGGCGCCATTAATGTAACAAATGCAATAGCAAAATCCTGTAACTGCTTTTACTACACAATTGGTTACAAATTAAGTCTTGATGAAAACGGCAATTATAATTCACAGCTTGGTATTGAGAAATTAAATGAATATGCAAGTATGTACGGTTTTAATGAAAAATCAGGCGTGGAGATTGAGGAATATGCTTCTATTCTGACTAATGCGTATTCTGTACCTTCTGCAATCGGACAGGGTACCAACAGTTTTACGACAACAGCGCTTGCAAGATATGTTACTGCGATTGCTAACAGGGGAACTGTTTATAAACTCACTCTGCTTGACAGAATAGCTGATAATGAAGGTAATACACTTGTTGATTGCAAGGCAGAGGTGACTAATACGATAGAAATGTCCGATGCTGCATGGGATGCTTTTTTCGAGGGAATGAGACGAGTAATTGAAGGAAAAAAGTACTATCGTGAATTGCCTTTTGAACTTGCAGGTAAGACCGGTACTGCTCAGCAGTCCAAAACAAGCCCGGACCATGGTCTGTTTGTGTCATTTGCACCACTTGATAATCCACAGTATGCAATTGCCTGCAGAATTGCCAACGGTTATGTGGCCGATTTTGCATCACAGCCCACAAAAAATGCATATAAATATATTTTCGGGGTGGATCAGGACGGTGATAAAAAGGCCTCTGAAATTGATACATCTTATAATACCAGAGAATGATGGGGGAGTAATATGAACTCTAATGTGTATATAAAAAGCTATTCAAACGGTTTAAAGGTTTTCTTAAATTCAGAATGTGGCTTTGATGTTATTGCAGATGAGGTAAGAAGCAAGTTTTCTGAATCCAAGGGCTTTTTTATGGGAGGCAAAATTGCCATTTCATTTGAAGGCAGAAAATTAACTCATGAAGAAGAGATAAGTCTTGTTAAAATAATGGAAGATGCTGCCGATATGAGAATTCTTTACATTATAAGTAAGGATGATGAAAGCGATGAAAACTTCTTAAAGGTGGTTATGAGACCTGTTCCCGGACCTCTTGATGATAGTATTTTTGCAAAATTTGCCTTTGGAAATGTTAAAAAGCGTGACAGGATAGAGTGTGACAACGGACTGATTATCATAGGTGACATTGAGCCCGGTGCTGTTGTCAGTGCAAAGGGAAGTATTATTGTAATAGGTGGTATATATGGTTCAGTTTCAATTATAGATTCTGACTCAGATAATAAATCATTTATTGCATGCTATGATGCAAGTCCCGAAAAAATTGAAATCTGCGGACATGAATATTCTCAAAAAGAGGCATCCCACTGGCTTATTAAGCCTAAAATGAATTCAAAGATTTTTTATCTTGAAGATAACACCGTAAAAATGGAACTAATTAACAAAGATACATTAAACAAACTTTATAAATCCGTTTATTAATATGTTAAAATCATCAAAAATATCAGACTACGATTTTAAGTTAATATTTTTTCTTCTTGCGTTAAATACAATAGGTATATTAGCAGTGGGAAGTGCCAGCCCTTTAGACCAGACCAAACAGCTTCTTGGTAGTATTCTTGGCTTTTTCCTAATGATAGTTGTGTCATTATTTGATTATAAAATCATTTTGAAATTCAACTGGGTATGGTATTTTTTAGAAATAGGATTATTGGTTTTGGTTATTCTTGCAGGTGAATCTGCCGGAGGTGCTACAAGATGGTTTGAAATCTTTGGAATCAGATTCCAACCGTCAGAAACAGCCAAAATAATATTGATTATTTTTTTCGCTCAGTTTATTATGAAATATAAAGAAAGAATAAATTCTATTATATTTATAGTAAGCTATATTGTTCTCTGCGGCATTCCTCTTGCCTTGATATATGAGCAACCGGACCTTTCCACCACAATAGTAATAACAATAATTCTTGTTTCCATTATTTTTGTATCAGGCATTGACTGGCGCATTGTTTTGGGAACGGTAATGGTATTTATACCAACATCTATTGTGTTTTTGAGCATGATATTAAAGGAACAGATACTGGACGATTATCAGAGAAAGCGTATTCTTTCTTTCTTTTATCCGGAGAAATATGTTGATAATGCATATCAGCAGAATAACTCAGTAATAGCAATTGGCTCCGGACAGCTGCTTGGAAAAGGACTTAACAATAACGAAATTACTTCACTTAAAAACGGTAGTTATATTATTGAACCCAGTACCGACTTTATATTTGCGGTTATAGGCGAAGAACTTGGATTTGTTGGTTCTGTTGCAGTTATTGCTCTTTTGTTTTTGATTGTTATGGAGTGTCTCTTTATTGCGAGGAGAGCCTCCGATGTTGCCGGTCGTGCCATTGGCGTTGGTATGGGAGTTTTAATCGGCATACATACATTTTTTAATATCGGTGTTGCAACATTTATTTTGCCTAACACCGGTCTTACACTTCCTTTTGTAAGTTATGGACTGACATCACTTGTTAGTTTTTATATTGGTATGGGATTTGTGTTAAGTGTAAGGCTTCATAATCAGCCTGTTAAAACACAAAGAGAGATATCTTTTTAGGGGTAAAATGATATTTTGGAGGGTTTATGAATATTGCTCTTATTGCACATGATGCAAAGAAAAAACTTATGCAGAATTTTTGTATAGCATACAGAGGAATCCTTAGCAAAAATGATTTGTTTGCCACAGGTACAACCGGTCGACTGATTGAAGAGGTTACCAATCTTACAGTTCATAAGTATCTTGCGGGTCACCTTGGCGGCGAGCAGCAGATTGGTGCACAGATAGAACATAATCAGATTGACCTTGTTATATTCTTAAGAGATCCGCTTACAAAGAAGACTCATGAGCCTGATGTAAGTAATCTTATGAGATTATGCGATATGCATAATATTCCTCTTGCGACAAATCTTGCAAGTGCAGAACTTTTAATTAAATCACTTGATCGTGGAGACCTTGAGTGGCGTGAAATGTATAAGTAAATTTCTCAATATTTTAATAGTAATAGTTATGGCATCTTCATTAATCGGCTGTAAATCCACGGCGGATTACAGGATGCCATTTTCTGATTTTCAGATTGACGGGGAGGATACATCTGTAACCTTTTCTCATAATGATGCATCTATTAAGGCATTCGCTTCAGATGTAGTTACATACACAGGAGACTATCTTGATATTTGTGGTGTTGAGAAGGGTGCTGCAGGTCTTCTTATTGACTTAAAAAACAGTGAAATTCTTGTTTCTAAAGATGCCTTCTCATTAAGAGCACCTGCCAGCATTACTAAGATTATGACTGCATATCTTGCCCTTAAGTATTGTGCTTTGGACGAGATTGTTGTTTGCAATGAAGAATCGGTTAATATTGCAGATCCTACAGCATCTAAATTAGGTGTGAAACTTGGCGACAAGATGACAATGGAACAGGCACTTAATTTATGCTTACTTCCTTCTGCAAATGATGTTGCAATTGCAATCGGCTGTCATATCAGCGGAACAGAGGAAGAGTTTGCTAAGCTTATGACAAAAGAAGCACACATGTTAGGTGCCACATCCACTAACTTTACTGATGCAAGCGGCCTTGGAAGTGCAGAACATTTGACTACTGCATATGATCTGTATCTTATTTTTAACGAAGCAATTAAGAATCAGAATCTTCTTGATATCATCAACAAAACGGAATATCAGACCACATATTACAACAAGTCTGATGCGCCTGTTTCTGTCACGGTTGCGTCCACTAACTGGTATTTCAGGGATAAAGCGGAAACTCCTGATTCAGTGACCATAATGGGTGGAAAAACCGGTACTACTGATGAAGCCGGTCATTGCCTTATTCTTCTTGCCAAAGACAAGTTTGCCAACCCTTATATTGCGGAAGTTTTAGGGGCAAAGAATAAAACCGATTTGTATAATCAAATGTCAGATTTGCTTTCTAAAATCAATAAATAGTTGTTGTTTTTTGGGTATTTATAAACTATAATTATATTATTAAATTAAATCATTTCAGGAGGGTTTATCATGGTACAGTTAATTGTAGGTGAAAAAGGAAAAGGAAAGACAAAACACCTTCTTGACAAAGTAAATACTGAGATTAAAAACGTATCGGGTAACATCGTATTTTTAGATAAGAGTACTAAGCACATGTATGAGCTTAATAACAAGGTAAGACTTATCGATGTGTCCGATTTTTTTGTTGAAAATGCAAGTGAATTTATTGGTTTTGTTTGCGGTATCGTTTCTCAGGATCATGACCTTGAACAGATGTATTTCGATAGTTTTCTTCCTATTTCCAAATGCACGGTAGACGATATTGATGCATGCATTGAGAAGCTTGAAAAAATTTCTGATAAGTTCGGAGTTAATTTTGTAATATCTGTTTCATTAACAGAAAGCGTACTTTCAGATTATGCAAAGTCTAAGATTATAGTTTCTCTCTAAATTGTAAAAATATAAAGCCCCGGCAGCTTTTGTCGGGGCTTTTTTACTGAGGTAACAGAATGGCTACAAGAAGAGAATATAAATATAGAAGAATAAAAACAAGCAAAATTTCCTTAGTGGTATTTGGTGTCATTTTTCTTTATGTAATTATATGTATTTATATATCCTCCAAAAATGAACCAATTATTGGTTATGAAGTAAAAAACGGAACATTATCGGAAAACAGATTATACTCCGGTATAGCGCTTCGAAAAGAAACTGTCGTTAATTCTCCATATACAGGATATGTTAATTATTTTATACGTGAAGGCGAGCGTGCAGCATATAATAACCTTGTTTTTTGCATTGATGAATCAGGTAAATTATCTGACACCTTTGGAAAAAATCCTACAGAAGATACTTCTCTTTCAAAGGATGAGCTTAAAAGCCTGAAGCAGGATATAATGCTTTTTTCAAAGAATTTTGATACCAAGACTTTCTCGGATGCAAAGGTTTTTGAAGATAAGAACTTAAATATGCTGTCTCAGATAGAGAACAGAAGAATAATAGAAGATGTTAATGCCTTTGCCGCAGGTCATTCTGCTGACAGAATTAATTATTGCAGAGCTAAAGCTTCAGGTATTATTACATATTATCAGGATGGTTTTGAAAATAAAACTTCAAATGATCTGTCATTAGAAGATTTTGATCAAAAGAATTATTCAAAAGAAGTCCGCTTAAATGATGAACTTATTGAAATGGATACTTTTGCTTATAAATATACTACTGACGAAAAATGGATTTTGGCAATTCTTGTTCCACAGGAAGAAGTTTCAAAAGTAACCGGTTATGATTATGTAGAAGTTAATTTTATAAAAAATCACACAAAGTCCTGGGGACGTGTTTCTAAGTCAAAGAACTTCGAAAAATACTCGATTATAGAACTTGAATTCACAAATTCAATGGTTTCTTTTGCTAAAGACAGATTTGTGGATATTGAGTTAATGCTTGAAGAAGATAACGGACTTAAGGTACCAAACTCATCAATCGCTGAGAAAGCATTTTATCTCATTGATAAGGATTATGTCACAAAGGCTGATGTTTCAAATAATCCTTCGGTTTTAAGAAGAGAATATGATGAGTCCGGTGAACATGTTCGAGCGATTGAAGTAAATGTTTATAAAGAAGATGATGATGTTATCTATGTAGATAAGTCATCTATTAATTACGGGGATGTACTTATAAAACCTGAAACTGCTGTAACAAACGATTCTTCAAACACATATGTAATTGGTAAACAGGGCACATTGACCGGGGTATATAATATCAATAAAGGCTATGCTGATTTTAACAGAATCGAAATTTTATATTCCAATGATGAATATTCAATTATCAGTCCATCTTCAACCTATGGTTTGAGAGCTTACGATCATATTGCACTGGATGCGTCAATTGTTTCGGATAAAGACTTTGTATATTAACTGGAGAAAGTAATGATTAAAGAAAATCTTGCCATTGTCAGAAAAAATGTTTCTGATTCAATTATAAGAGCTAAAAGAAATGAAAAAGATGTAACACTGATTGCTGTTAGTAAGACCAAACCTATTGAAGATTTATGGGAAGCATACAACGACGGTGTAAGAGATTTTGGTGAAAATAAAGTTCAGGAACTTGTTGATAAGTATGAAGTAATGCCTAAGGATGTGCGTTTTCATATGATTGGTCATCTTCAGAAAAATAAGGTGAAATATTTAATCAATAAAGCTTATTTAATTCATGGTGTTGATAGTTTTGAACTGGCAAAAGTGATTCAAAAAGAATCGCAAAAAGCTGATACGATTACCGATATACTTATTGAAGTTAATGTTGCCGGTGAAGAAACAAAGTTTGGAATTGCTCCAAATGAAGCGGCTTCTCTTGTGAAAGAGATATCAAAATTGCCTAATGTAAGAATCAAGGGACTTATGACCATTGCACCATATGTAGAGAATCCCGAGGATAATCGTCAATATTTTGTTGCGCTTAGGAACTTAGGCATTGACATAGCAAGCCAAAACATTGATAATGTTTCTATGGATATTTTTTCCATGGGAATGACAGGGGATTATCAGGTGGCTATAGAAGAAGGTGCGACAATGGTTCGTGTTGGAACCGGTATCTTCGGTGCCAGAAATATTAGTGTATAAGGAGAATTATTAAATGTCAGTATTTGATAAATTATCGTCAATGATTAAAATTGGCGTTGAGAATGATGAATATGAGGATTATGAAGACGATGAGGATTATGCAGAGCCTGAGACCTACAAAAAGGTTGAAGAATCTCGTCCGGCTCCAAAGCCCGAGAAAAAGGCAGCTGCAGCTCCTAAGAGGAGGGTTTCAATGAGCGACACATCAGTTTGTGTTTTTAAGCCTAAGAGCTTTGATGAATCAAGAGAAATTGTTGATACATTTCTTGAGGATAAAACTATTGTTATGAATTTTGAAGGTGTAGATCTTGCTATATCTCAGAGAATACTTGATATTGTAACAGGTGCTTGTATTGCTGTTGGTGGTAATCTTCAGAAGATTTCAAATTATATCTTTATGGCAACTCCTTCAAGCGTTGAAGTATCTGGAGAGTTCCAGGATAATTTAGCAGGAGCCTTTGACGCATTATAATTTGTATTTAATCCTGTCATAGTTAATATGGCAGGATTTATTTTTTGTGAATAGGATAATCAGTTATGGACATTAGAGTAAATGCAAAATCAGATAATTCATATAATATAATATCGGGGACATCTTATGACAATTTGTTTCCTGTTATAAAAGAAAAATTCACTGACATCAAAAAGATTCTAATAGTTTCAGATGAGAATGTTTTTCCTTTATACGGCGATGTAATTGTTAATGGCTTAAGTTCTCTGGCAGAAGTTAAAAGCTTTGTTATCAAGCCCGGAGAAGCATCAAAATGCCTTGATAATGCAATAGAAATTATTAAATTTCTCAAAGAAAATGATTTTTCCAGAAAAGATTTAATTATTGGTATTGGCGGCGGAGTTGTATGTGATTTAACCGGATTTACGGCTTCCTTGTACCATAGAGGTTTGGATCATGTTCTTTTGCCTACCTCACTTCTTTGTATGTCTGATGCTTCAATAGGAGGAAAAACAGCCGTTGATTTTGATGGATTAAAGAATATAATCGGAGCATTCAAAATGCCTTCTTTAATCTATATTGCAACAGATACCTTAAAAACACTTCCCGAAAGAGAATATTATGCAGGTTTTGCGGAAATAATGAAAGCAGGCCTTTTACATGATGCAAATTTCTATATGTGGCTGATTGAGAATATGTATGAAATTTGTGATAAGGAATCTGAAATTGTTGACAAGATGCTTGAAACAGCTATTAACATTAAGAAAATTATTGTAGAAAAAGATCCTTTCGATAAGGGAGACAGAGCTTTACTGAATTTAGGACATACATTCGGTCATGCAATCGAAAGTTACTTTGAAGGTGAATATTTGCATGGTGAGGCAGTTGCCCTTGGCTGTGTTGCTGCTGCATATATTTCCTGGAAAAAAGAAATGATTTCAATGGAAGATTATTATGAAGTTCGTGATATGTTTGTTCCTTTTAATCTTCCCATTTCAATTATGGTTGATAAAAAGGCTCTTGATGAAATTCTTAACAGAATGAAAAAGGATAAGAAGAATACTGCCGGATCAGTTAATATGGTTTTACTTAAAAAGATAGGTAAAGCTGTTATGGTTGAGAATATCGAAAGAAGTCTTTTACTTGAAGCATTAAATGAACTTAATTTCTCTGATGAGGATTAATTATTTATGAGAGAATATGTTTTTTGCGTTTCGGAAGACGATGAGAGTGAGAGAGTAGATAAATATCTTTCATCGCTTCTTCCCGATTTAACAAGATCATATATTCAAAAACAAATTTCAGAAGGCTTGCTGCTGATAAATGATAAAGTATCTAAGGCAAATTATCGGTTAAAGTCTGAGGACAGAGTTCTTTTATCCGTTCCTGATTCTGTGATACCGGATATTGAGCCTGAAAACATTCCTATTGAGATTGTTTATGAGGACGATGATGTAGCTATAGTAAACAAGCCTCAGGGAATGGTTGTACACCCCAGCAGCGGCCATTATAACGGTACTCTGGTTAATGCCTTATTGTTTCACTTAAACGGCCGTTTAAGCGGAATTAACGGTGTCTTAAGGCCGGGTATTGTTCATAGAATTGATAAGGATACTTCCGGCCTTTTGATTATTTGTAAAAGTGATTTTTCACATGGGAAAATAGCAGAGCAGTTAAAAGAACATTCGGCAAATCGTATTTACCATGCCATTGTCCATGGTAAACTTAAAGACGATACTGGTGTAATTAATGCTCCGATCGGCAGAAGCCCTGTTGACAGAAAGAAAATGGCCATCATTTCAGATGGAAAGAATGCTGTAACACACTATAAAGTCTTAGAGAGATTTAAGGATTACACATATATAGAGTTAAAGCTTGAAACAGGCAGAACACATCAGATTAGGGTTCATATGACGAGTATCGGACATCCACTTATGGGTGATCCTGTTTATATGCCGCAAAAAGAACCGGTTCACTGTGAAGGGCAGATGCTTCATGCAAAGTCCATAGGATTTATAAGTCCATCACTTAACAGGTATATTGAATTTGATTCCAATCTACCTGAACATTTTGAAAAAGTATTAAAATATCTAAGAAATAATAATTCATAAGCTTTGGTTGACATAATATAGTTATGTAAACTGAAGCTTTAATTATACATTTTTGTCAATGAATATGTATTCTTTTCTTTGTATAATTATCTGAATATGATATAATTTGTTTATAAAAGAATGTTTATTCAAGGAGGTATATCCATGAAAACAGTTATAACTATCGGACGTCAGTATGGATCCGCAGGACATGAAATAGGAGAGCTCGTAGCCAATTATTTTGGTATTCCTTTTTATGATAAAACAATTCTTTCAAGAGCAGCAAAAGATAGCGGTTTTTGTGAAGAAATGATACAAAATCACGACGAAAGACCTACAAATTCATTTTTATATAATTTGGTTATGGATACATATTCATTTGGTTATAATTCATCATCATTTGTTGATATGCCCATTAGTCATAAAGTTTTTCTTGCCCAATTTGATGCAATTAAGTCTTTTGCTGATGAAGGACCATGCGTAATAGTCGGAAGATGTGCTGATTATGCACTTGCAGATTATGATAATGTAATCAACTTATTCATCTATGCTGATGAAGACTTTAAGATTAATCATATTCTTGAAAAAGTTGATTCTGTAAAGACCAGAGAACAGGCTAAAGATACCTTCATTAAGAAGGATAAACAGCGTCAGTCATATTACAATTATTATTCTTCAAAGAAATGGGGCCGGGCTGAAAGCTATGATTTATGTATTAACTCAGCAAAGCTTGGTATTGAAGGAACTGTAAAATTCATTACTCAGTATGTTGAGGATTATGAAAAATTCCATGATATAAAATAATTTTTTTACCGGCAGGCAATAATGGCTTGCCGGTATTTTTATATAATTTCCAATATGAAAACTATAATTATAAATATTAATCAATTTAATCAGGCTGTTTTTCTTAAGTTAATAATGCTTGAAATCATAATATTTGCTCATAAAAAAGCAGTAGATTGATATTTGTATTATAGCGTTAAATCTCAATTTAACGCTATAAAAGTGTTGAAATTACCCTAAAAAGCGTATATTATAATATTTGGAGGTAAAAATACATATGGGTCGTGATTCTGAATTTAATAAGAAAAAAGATAAAAATTTTCGATTAAAGTTAGAGGAACTAAAGAAAAATCTTCCTTCATATACATATGAGTTTTTAGATTCCAGAGCTTTAAGAAATCCAAACACCGCAGTTTCATATGCATATGATTTAATTGTTTTTTTTGAATATTTAACAGAGTTTTGTCCACCGGCTAAGGGATTGTCTTATGCAGAGATTTCCGTAGATATTTTAGATAGTTTATCCTTCCAGGATATAAATGAATATCAGAAATATTTAAGCGCTAAGGATGTAACAATAATCGGTTCTAAGGATCTTCAAAATAATGTTAACGGAATTGCCCGTAAAATGTCTGCTTTAAGATCATTTTATAAATATCAATGCGAACATCAATTTTTATCAAATGATCCAACTGTTGGAGCCAATAAACAAAGTCGTAAAGATGACGATCATGTCATTACGCGTTTAACTCCATCAGAGGTTGACACATTTTTAACAACCATAAAAAACAGCGCTGTTGGCTCAAAACACCAACAGGAATTGTTAAAAAACACCAAATACAGGGATTTTGCGATTCTCACTCTCCTGCTTCGAACGGGTATTCGTGTTTCGGAATGTGTGTCACTTGACTTAGAGGACCTTAATTTTAACGAAAATTCTATGTGTGTTGTAAGAAAAGGCTTAAAAGAACACATTTTATATTTTGATGAAGCCACACATGATGCTTTACTTGATTATATAGAGATTGAAAGACCTCATTATATTGAATCAAATAATGAAAAAGCATTATTTATGTCTCTTAGGAAAAAACGCCTTACGGTTCGCTCAGTGCAGGAAATGGTTGAAAAATATGCTAAAACAGCAGTTTCCAATAAGAAAATTTCACCTCATAAAATGAGATCCACATATGGCACTGCTTTGTACAATAAAACAGGCGATATTAGGCTTGTAGCGGACGTTTTGGGACACTCAGATATTAATACTACTGCAAAGCATTATGCAGCCTCTGAAGACGCACACAGACGTCAGGCTGCCAAAATCGATCCTTACAGTGAATAATAAAGGGGCGGTGAAAAAACAATTGCTTGCCTTAGGGACGTGGCTTCAGTCGAGTGGTTCTCGACAGTAAATTCCGTCTCCAGAGCAGCGTTTTTTCACAGCCCCTTTTATTTATTAGACTTCTTTATCGGTTGAATTAATATTTTCTTCTATTTCTTCAATTATTGGCTCTTTAGCTTCGGGTACAGGAGCTTTGTTTTCTGTTTTTTTAGCTTTAGCACTTTTAATTTTTTTGAAAAGAGCCTTGAAGAGTTTCTTTATTCCACTCCATAATTTTTTTGCACCTTTAATTACGAGTGGTTTCATAAAATGATAAAACTTCTGTGAATACAAAATTATAAAATCGCAGATAGCCATAAATGCTTTCTTTAAGAAAATAAATATTTTCATCATAATCTTATATTCATTACTGTTTTTATCAAGTTTCTTTTTCTCGGGTTTCTGATATTCGTATTCAGTTAACTCGCCTTCATCTGTAATTTTTCCAACATTCAAATATCTGTCAGATTCTTCCGGAAGATTTTTCTTGCGCAGATTACGTCTTGTCCATCTTTCAACGAATGAAATAATAACTGCGGTAATAGGAACACCAATAATCATACCTACTATTCCGAATAAACCACCAAACAGGGTGATTGAAAAAATAATCCAGAAACTTGTAAGACCGGTTGACTGGGCAAGAATCTTAGGGCCGATAACATTACCGTCTATCTGCTGTAAGATAATTATGAAAATGATAAAATACAATGCCTTTTTGGGATCAACAAGTAAAATGATAAGTGTACTTGGGATAGCGCCTATATAAGGACCAAAGAATGGAATTATGTTTGTAACGGCAACAATTACACTTACAAGTACTACATATGGCATCTTAAGTATTAAGCATGAAAAATAACAAATTATTCCGATTATTAAGGAATCAATTACTTTTCCGCCTAAGAATCCGATAAATGTATGATGAGTAAATCTTATTGCTTCGATAAAACGATTCGCAACTTTGGTATTAAGAACTGCATAACAGAATCTTGTACTTCCCTGAGCAAATTTTTCTTTTCCTGCCAAAACATAAAGTGAAATAACCAGACCGATAACAATATTCCAAAAGAACATTACAAGTTTCATTACACTTGCGGATAATGAACTTAAAATATCATTTACGTTAGGAAGCAAATAAGTTTTGATGGTAGGTAATACAATACCTGTAAAGAAATCTTCTGCTTCATTCGAATAGTTATAAACTAACTGAGATAAGAATTTCGCTATGTCAGGATTCTCGGCAGTTAAGGAATTTACCCATTCAATCAAATTATCAATGTAACTTGAGTATGATGAAATAAGGTTCTGGATACTTTGATATACCTGCGGAATAACGGATGAGAAAAATAAGTATAATACACCTATAACAATAATAATTGTTAAGCCTACAGATAATGTTCTGATGTGCTTATTTCGATTATTATTCTTTGATAACAAATTATATTTATCAAAAAGTTTTCTAATCCATTTACCCTCTATAATATTAAGTAAAGGAGTCATTAAGTAAGCTAAAATAAAGCCATAAAATACAGGAGCTAAAATCTTGTTAAGAGTTTTCAATCCGCCCTTAATGGAATCTAATCTAAAGAACAAAAAATAGACAAGCATAAGAGCTATTGCTGTACAAAAAATAGTTATTCCCCAATAAATATACTTTTTCTCAGGCTTAAATTTCATATTATTATCACCTTTATTGTTTTTCGCAAATATCTATGAATACATTATAACATATATTAATAAATTAATTATCCTATGATAGAATTAAAATAAAATTATTTTAGGATAAATTATGAAATTACAACAGGTTCTAAGTTTGGTAAGGCAGGCATGTGATGATTATAACATGATATCAGCAGGTGATAAAATTGCTGTTGGTATATCCGGAGGCAAGGACTCTCTTACTCTTTTGACTGCTATGGCCATATTACGAAAATTCTATCCAAAGTCATTTGATTTGTATGCTGTTACCGTGGATTTAGGGTTTGATAATCTTAACCTTGATAGAATAAAAGAGTTTTGTAAGGATTTGAATGTTCCTTACACAATTGTTAAAACTGATATAGCTAACATTGTTTTCAAAGAAAGAAAAGAAAACAATCCCTGTGCCCTATGCGCAAAAATGCGTAAGGGTGCCCTGAATGATGCTCTTATATCCGCAGGTATAAACAAAGTAGCCTATGCACATCATAAGGATGATGTTGTAGATACTATGATGCTATCACTGATTTATGAAGGCAGGTTCCATACTTTTTCACCGGTTACAAATCTTGACAGAACCGGTATACAGGTTATAAGACCACTTATTTATATGCACGAGGCCGATGTAATCGGTTTTGTAAATAAAGAAAATATTCCGGTTGTTAAGAGTCCATGTCCTGTTGACGGACTTACAAAGCGGGAATATGTAAATGAGTTACTGAGAACTATTAACAAAGAAGCGCCCGGTGTTAAAGACAGAATGTTTACAGCCATTAAGAACAGTAATTTAGACGGCTGGGCAAACGATTAAATTTTGAAATGGAGTTTTAAATGGAGTTTTCGCTGAAAAGAGCAATTAATATTGCAATTTCTTCGGGAAAAAATAGTATACTTATTCGTTCATTTGATAATCATGAAGCTAAGATTGTGTATGCAGATGATGCTTTTTATGAATATTTAGGTGTTTCTGCAGATGATTTTAAGTATATAAGAGAAAAAAATATTATGTCGTTATTCTCTGATTATGATAAAGACTTCTTTTATAGAAAAGCTTCTATATGCAAAAACAGTGATATTCCGTTTAATTTTGAAACAAAGCTTTTGATTAAAGATCGAGGTTTTATTCCTGTAAATGGTCTCATAACATTTCTTGGATACGATGATGGAGATATATATCTTTGCTCTTTTTCCGGTACTTTTAATGATTATGAAAAAAAATATGATGATTTATTGAACCGTTATAAGAATGTGCTGGATTTTGCTGCAATAAAAACCTGGGATTATGACATCGATAATTCAAGAATTACAAATGATTCAAGTATTTTAGAATATTCAGAATCTGTAAGAAATCAAATTTATCCTGAGAATATGGTTACATCAGGTATAATATCTTCTTCCGAAGCATCAAATTTCCTTGACAGTATAAAAAGGCTTAAGGAAGGCGATAAAGAGGTCGTTTTTGATGCGTGGTATCATATACCGGGGTTAAAACAGCCTCGTTATATCAGGACGAAATATCAATTAGAAAAAAATGATTCAAAAAAGATGTCCGCCCATGGTATGGGAATTGATTTAACAGAACAAAAAAATGCTGAAATGAATTTTATGCATCGTACCAACTTTTTCTTAAAAAACAGTCCGGATTCGATTGCAACAATTCATATAAATATTTCAGATAATAAGTGTTTACTTATTCTTTCCAATAATCCTTTTTTTATGAGTATGAATAAGCAGGGAACTGTTGATGAACTGATATCTTCTATTCTGCTTTTAATTAAAGATAAAAATGAAAAGATATATTTTTCAAATACAATTTCAAGAGGCTGTCTTCTTGCATCGTTTAATGCCGGCAATTTGTCATTGAAAGTTGAACATCACTTAAACATAAAAGAAAGTGTTGAAAACTGGGTCAGAACTTCTGTTGAAATTGTTAAAAACCCTGTTACTTCAGATATTGAAGCTGTTATACATATCTTAAATATTCATAAGAGCAAAATAACCGACTCTCTTATTAACGGAACTGTACATAGAGAGTTTGATTTTATTGCACTTGTTTATATTAAAACAAATTCTTATATATTAATTGATAAATTCAGTAGAAATACCATCAACGAAGCTGCCGGCTTTACAGACTATTTCAGAGAAGAAATAACTCGTTTAATCAGTATAAAAGAAGAACGTGACAGAATTTTGTCAGAGATTGATTTAGATAATCTTGTTGATAAAATAAATGCTTACGGAGAATATACTCTTCGCTTTAATACTTCTTTGGACATTGACAAAAACAGACATCATATATTGCGCTTTTCTTTTCTAAATAACAGAAAAGACATAATAACAATATCCAGCCGCGATGTTACAAAAGTATATAATGATGAAATCGCTACAAATATGAAGCTAAAAAAAGCTTTGGAAGAAGCAAAAACCGCTAATCAGGCAAAGTCAGAATTTCTGTCTCTTGTAAGCCATGATATACGTACACCATTAAACGGTATTATGGGAATGACACAGCTTGCTCTTGTAGAAAAAGACATAGATAAGATTAGGGAATATCTGAAAAAAGCAGAGATGTCATCCGGATTTTTATTAGGACTTATTAATGATCTTCTTGACATGGCTAAAATCGAATCAGGCAAGATTGAATTAAAGTCCCAGCCATACGGTACCTCTGAATTATATGAATATATAAATTCTGTTATATTACCGATTTGTCAAAAGAAAAATCAAAGATTAGATATTACCATGTGGGACACTCCCACTAATATTGTAATTGACAGGCTAAGATTTAATCAGATAATGTTTAATCTTCTTTCCAATGCCTGCAAATATACAAATGAAGGCGGAACAATTGAACTTAAACTTCATAAAGAAATAATAGATGATTCTTCATGTATTATTACACTTGTGGTTAAAGATAACGGAATTGGAATGAGTGATGAATTTCAGGAACATTTATTTGATACCTTCTCTCAGGAAAACCGAATGCTCTTTAAGAGCAATGAAGGTACCGGCTTAGGCTTATCAATTGCTCATAGATTGATTGAATTAATGGGCGGAGAAATTTCCGTTTACAGCGAAATTGATAAAGGTTCTACTTTTACAGTTCAAATCAGCTGCCCGTATTTCTATGTGAAAGATGCAGCTAAGAATGAAGAATCAGTAATTAGTACATCTGAAAAAGCCGACTCTAATTTATTATGTGCCGGAATGCGATTCCTGTTATGTGAAGATAATGTAATAAATCAGGAAATTGCAATAGAAATCTTAAAATCTTTCGGTGCAAGTGTGGATATAGCTGACGATGGTGAAATAGGTCTTAGAAAATTTGAAAATAGTGAGTTAAATTACTACTCTGCTATTTTCATGGATATAAGGATGCCTAATCTTGATGGATTATCCGCATCAAGAGCTATAAGAAATCTTAACAGAGAAGATGCTGCAAAGATTCCGATTATTGCCATGACTGCCAATGCGATGAGTGAGGACAAAATTGAATGTACAGAATCAGGTATGAACGGATTTGTGGCAAAACCGATTAGTGTAGCAGAATTAACTGAACTGTTAAAAAGAATTTTTATATAATTTGCTTTGAAAAAGCGGTCTCTTACGAGGCCGCTTTTTCGGTGAGTTTAAGTATGATAAGGATTAACCATTAATGGTATCGTAGTAAGGAATAACGATAAAACTGCCGGAGTATAATAAATCATCTTCATCCATATTATTGATATATCTTACTTCAGAAATAAATGAAGAACTATCGTTATATTCATCATTGACATATTTGAGTGATAAATCATAAAGTGTATCACCTGAAGCAATCCGGATGCTCTTATAATGCTTATAATAAACTGTATCGGATGTGCTTGAAGCGACGCTTTTGGTAGAGAAAAATATAACAGCAAAAGCAATAAATACAACAACAGTAAAAATCATAAGTATAAAATTACGTCTTAACTCTAAATTTCGTCTGCGACGGTTATTTCTAATAATACGTTCTCTTTCAATGTTTCTATTCTGTGAAATGTACTCGCTCATATCAATACCTCGAAAATCTGTTCAGAACAACTGTTCGCTTGTCTGTAATTATAATATCGAACATTTATTCGAAAGTCAATACTTTTATCGAACAAATTTTCGGAATATATGTTTGCTTTTTGGGTTAATATGTGATAGACTCTACTTGTAAGGAGGTAATTATATGAGTCAGAAAGATATTACAGCTAAACAGCAGGAAATTCTTGAATATATGAAACAGGTTATTTTAGACAGAGGATATCCTCCGTCTGTAAGAGAAATTTGCGAAGGTGTTGCACTTAAGTCTACATCTTCCGTTTTTGCTCATTTGGAAAGACTTGAGAAAAACGGTTATATAAGACGCGATCCTACCAAACCCCGTGCAATTGAAATCTGTGATGATTCTTTTCAGAATTTAAGAACCGAAACCACAAGTATTCCTATTGTAGGTACTGTTGCTGCCGGTCAGCCAATTTTAGCAGAACAGAATATTGACGGTTACTTTCCCATTCCTTTAGAGAGAACGCCCAGAGGTGAGGCTTTCATTCTTAAAGTTAAGGGTGAATCAATGATAAATATCGGTATTATGAATGGTGACTGTGTTCTGGTTGAAACTACCAAAGATATTAGAAACGGTGATGTTGTTGTTGCTTTAATCGAAGATTCTGCTACTGTTAAGACTTTTTATAAAGAGAATGGTTATATAAGACTTCAGCCTGAAAATGATACAATGGATCCGATTATTGTTAATGACTGCACAATTCTTGGAAAAGTATTCGGTGTATATAGATTCTATAAATAATAAAAAAACTGCCATGAGGCAGTTTTTTTTTATTCTATAACAGCATCTTTCCAGATTCTGTCAAGATTATAGAATTCTCTTGCTTCCTTGGAAAATAGATGAATCATAAAATCACCGTAATCCATCAAAATCCAGTTGCCGGTCTGATATCCCTCTGTCTGCTTTGGATGAACTCCCTTTGACGAAAGTTTTTCTGATATTTCATCACACATTGCATGAAGCTGATTGGCATTTGTTCCTGTAGCAAGGATAAAATAATCTGCCAGGGGCGATATTCCGGCTATATTAAGCACTTTAATATCCTGCCCTTTTTTGTCATCGATGATTTTTACTGCTTCGTCTACATATTCTTTGATATTAGCCATTAATTACTCCTTTATAAAACTCATATGTTTCAACTGTAATATTGTCAACATTAATCTTTAATTCTTTTAGATAGTCTAATGTATCTTCAAGTATCATTACAATACATTTATCGACATTAATAAAGGCTTCTTTTCTTATTACATCAAGCCTTTTTGCGCGATTTCTGCAGGGCTCTATGTAATCTGCAATAAAAAGTAACTTTTCAAAAAGTGTCATATCAATCTTGCCGGTGGTATGGCAGGCAATTGCACTTAATATCTCATCGTCATTTACTCCATATTTGTTCTTTGCGAAAAAACTTCCAAGCTTAGCATGCAAAAGCTGAGGATTACTTCTTTCTGCCTCTGAAACAGGTATATTATTCTTTTCACATAATAAGATATTATCAGAGGTTTTATAGCCTTTTGCACAGTCATGGAGCAACCCTGCAAGTCTTGCTTTTTCAAAGTTTTCTCCATAAAAAGCCGCAAGTAAAGCAACTGTATCGGAGACACCGACAGAATGAAAGAATCTGTCATTTGATAATATGGTTTTTAAGTCTTCCCGTATTTCATCGTAAGTCATTTTATTACCTTTGCTCTATATATAAATTGTTATCTTTTATATATTTTGATACCGAATTCGGAACAAACAAATCGATATTAAGGCCTGTATTAACCCTGCTTCGAATTTCACTTGAAGAATAATCAAATCGTCTTGGTTTAAGAAAAATGGTTTTTGCATTAAATTTTTCAAGATAAGCTCCGGACTTTTCAAATAAACTCTTTTCATCAGACTCATCTCTTAAAGCAACAACAACCGTAGCTTTAGAGAATATCAATTCCGGGTGTATCCAATTTTCCATATATAGATATGAATCGGCACCTACCAGAAAGAATAAATCCGCTTCGGGATATTCATTCTTAAAATATTCAATAGTTTCATATGAATATGAATTACCGCCTCTGTCTATTTCTATGGAAGAAAGCGCAAATTTTTCATGATTATCAATGGCAAGCTCAGTCATTTTTAACCGATGAGAAGCTGCAAGAACATTATTTTTCAAATATGAAATATTACTGGGAACAAAAATCATCCTGTCAAGCTTAAGTTCTTCGCATGCATAAGTTGCAATTAAAAGATGGCCGTTATGAATCGGACTAAATGTTCCTCCGTAAATACAGACTTTTTCTTTCACGCATTCTCCTTTATTTAGGAAGTTCTATCTTCTTGTTGTCCTTGTCTTCTTTGTATAAAACAATCTTCTTGCCGATAACCTGAACAACCTCGGAACCGGTTCTGTCTGCCAGAATCTGTGCCATTTCACGCGGATCGTCAAAGCAGTTTTTTAATACATTGATTTTTATAAGTTCATGTGTGTTAAAGCACTCTCTCACAGCTTCGGTAATTTCAGGCGTTAATGTGCCTTTTCCGATTTGAAATACGGGTGAAAGATTGCTTGAGAGACTTTTTAAGTATGCACGTTGTCTTGAATTCATTTTAATCTTACATAGCTCCTATTTATAATAATTAAATGAGAAACCGTACATTCTTACGGTATCACCTTCGTTAATTCCAAGATCCTCAAGCTCTTTAAGAATTCCGTTATCCTTAAGGAATTTTTGGAAGAACTGAAAGCCTTTTTCAGAATCAAGATTGGTATATCCAAGCATCTTTTCGATACGAGGTCCTTCGACCACATATTCTTTAGCCTTTTCATCATATGTAACTTCGAAGGGCTCATTTGAATAAAGACCACTGAATTCAGGTGTCATCTCAGGTTCAAATACAACTGTCTTCTTAGGATATTTCTTTAGTAGATCAAGAATATGGATGAGCAAATCTCTGACACCATCTCTTGTAACACCGCTGATTGCATATACTTCATATCCCTGGGGCTCAAATTCGGCCTTTAATTTGGCCAATACGGCGTCTTTATCCTCGCAGGCATCCATTTTATTGGCTGCGATTATCTGGGGCTTATTGGCCACGTCAGCGCCGTATTTCTTGAGTTCTTCATTAATGGTATAAATATCCTCTATGGGATCTCTTCCTTCTGTGGATGCTGCATCTACCACATGTACAAGGATACGGGTTCTTTCAATATGTCTTAAAAAATCAAGACCGAGACCTATTCCTTCGCTGGCGCCTTCCACAAGTCCCGGGATATCCGCAACAACAAAACCGCCAATACCTTCCATATCAACAACACCAAGGTTAGGCTGGAGTGTTGTGAAATGATAATTTGCTATCTTAGGCTTTGCATTGGATATAACAGAAAGAAGTGTTGATTTACCAACATTGGGGAAACCGACAAGTCCTACATCCGCAATTGATTTTAATTCCAGACAAACATTTAATTCTTTTGCCGGCTGCCCGGGCTTTGCATATTTGGGAGCCTGCATAGTGCTTGTGGCATAATGCTGATTGCCGAGTCCGCCTCTTCCGCCTTCCAAAAATACAACGCGTCTGTTTTCTCCTGACATATCAAGAAGAATTTTACCTGTAGCCTCATCTTTTATGACAGTTCCTTCCGGAACCTTTAATACTATATCTGCACCATCTTTACCGCGACAGTTTTTCTTACCGCCTCTTTCGCCGTCTTCGGCATGATAGTGTTTGGTATATCTGTAATCCATAAGTGTATTCATTCCTTCGTCAACCTGGAATATTACACTTCCGCCGTGTCCGCCGTCGCCGCCGTCCGGACCACCGTCAGGGACATATTTTTCTCTTCTGAATGAAACGTGGCCGTCGCCGCCCTTACCGCTTCTAATATAAATTTTTGCTCTGTCTGCAAACATATAATACCTTCCTATTTCGAACTATATAAATCATTATATAGTAAAAAAAGGGCTTCGTAATAACGAAACCCTTCATAAAAGCTTAAGTAATGAATTACTCTTCTACAGGATATACGGAAGCCTGCTTCTTGTCTCTTCCTACCCTTTCAAAACGAACAACACCGTCAACAAGAGCGAATAAAGTATCATCACCACCACGGCCAACATTGATGCCGGGATGAATCTTTGTTCCACGCTGTCTGTATAAAATGTTGCCAGCCTTAACGAACTGTCCGTCAGCTCTCTTCGCACCTAATCTCTTGGATTCGGAATCTCTACCGTTCTTGGTAGAACCAACACCTTTTTTATGAGCGAAAAATTGAAGGTTCAATTTCATCATGGTTTATACCTCCTATTTGTCAGTTTCAAATACTTTGAATAACTCTCCTGGACTCCATTCAAGCCAAGCCTTAATGACTTAAACAAAAGCTGTACATCAGCATTTTGACTGTCATTTACCGTAACTTTCATATAACCGGACTTTTCATCTGCATCAACATCACATTTTGAAGAAGTAAATTCATCAACGGAATTAACGAAATTAATCGTAAGCGCAGATATTGAAGCACAAACAATATCCTTTCCGCTTTTAGCGTAGCCGGAATGTCCTATGCATTCAAATCCCATATATTCATCATTATCGTTACGATAGAATGTTATTTCTGTCATAAAAATCACACCAAATTATGCGTTAATCTTTTCAATCTTAACCTGTGTGTATGCTTGTCTATGACCGTTCTTCTTGTGGTATCCGCTTTTTCTCTTATACTTGTAAACGATAACCTTCTTAGCACGTCCCTGATCCATAACAGTTGCTGTAACAGTTGCATTTGCAACATCACTGCCAACCATAAGCTTATCAGCGCTAACTGCGATAACGTTCTCAAATGTTACTGAAGCACCTGCTTCTGCATCAAGCTTCTCAACACGGATTACATCGCCCTCGGAAACCTTATACTGCTTTCCGCCTGTAGCAATAATAGCGTACATAGTCTGTACCTCCTATATCTAAACCAATAATGGTTTTACTCGCCAGTTATGGTGATGCATTAAAAATAAGCATACTTATACCTCACTGTGCGGCATACTCATATATAATAACAACAGGAATATGGTTTGTCAAATATTTTTATCAACTTTTTTTAGTTGATCATATATTGAAGAATAACGCTTTTCACGAGTTATTTCAACAAGACCAAGAGGCGTAATATCTATAAGATTGCATTTTACAAAATCTTTCTTTAGCTCACTCTTAAAATAGTCAAGAAGCTCAGCCTCATCATTTTTATCCGTGAAATTAATAAAATCAACAATAATAATACCGGATATGTTTCTGAGTCGTAACTGCCTTGCGATTTCCTTCGCAGCAATTTTATTAATATGTAAAACTGCTTCTTCTTTGGAAATTTTCTTTTCAAATTTATTTGAATTAACATCAACAACCGTAAGAGCTTCGGTAGCTTCAATAACAATCGATCCGCCGTCTTTAAGAAGGACTTCTTTTCCGGTTGCCAAGTCAAAGGCCTTATCAAATGAAAAAAGAGCTTTAAGCGGTATTTTTTCATCTTTATAAAACTTTACATTATCAAAAACATTAAGTATTTCAAAAATCTCTTCTTTGTCGGTAATAATTTCCGAATAGCGGCTTTTATCTATACTTTTAATTTGTTCAATGTAAGCAGGCATCGCTTTATAAAGACATGTATACATTGACCTGAACCGCATTATGGATTTTACTTCACTAAGAATATTGTTATTGATTTTTAGCTCTTTAACTATGTCTTCAACAGGCACCTTCGCTGAATTGGTGCGAAGAACACATCCAAATTCAAAGTTTTCTGTTGAAATTTTATCTTTAAGTTCCTTTTTTGTGGAATCACTTAGCTTTGATGAAACATGAATTTTTTTATCATCAGACGTTACTATTGAATATATACCGGGAATCGTAATATTCATTGACAAAGCAGCTTCTTTGTTTTTTACAGGTTCTTTAACTATCTGAACCAATATAAGATCGCCCTGTTTTAATTTTCCGTCAAAGGACCTGTTTAATAAAAATTCCGGATTTATTTCTGAAAAAGGCAAAAAGCCTGTTACGGAATCGCTATAATCAACAAAACAGGCTTTGATTTCATTTTTTACATTACTTATTCTTCCGACAAAAATGTCATTTATATTAAAACGGCTTTTCGAAGAAAGAAATAATTCGGCAATATCCCCTTCTTCAAAAAGGAATGTGGAAAAATAGTTTTTATATTCAGTTACAATTAATTTAGAATCATTCTTCATCAATAAAATTTAACGGAACAAGTTTATTTTCAGCAGTTCTCTTATATGTTTCTTTTCTGGTTACATGATAAGGATATTCATTTATATCCATATTATCAAGTGAAAGAAGCGACGTAACCAGTGTGGACGGTTTTAAATTACCCGAACTTGAACAGTCAACAATCGCAAAAAGAGTAGCCTCGTCCTTAAGATATATTTCAAAAACAAAATCTTTAACATTTATAGGATGTTCACCGGTCTTTGTAACCTTTATAAACTCAACATTATCCGTACTGTTATATTTTTCCATCAAATTGCTGCTTAATGGAGATTTCTTATAAAAATTGATTTCATATGCGGCAGCCGCTACACTGGCCATGGCATTTATTGTTTTCTCCGGCAATATAATGGCATCCTGAATTTCAACACCTTCAGCCATTTCGGCATTAAGTCTTTCAGCTATTGTTGATACATTTTCATCATCAGCAACTTCCACATCAAAATATTCGCCGTCACTTTCTGCACCTACACCCAAAGGCTGCGCAAATGACATAATCATATGGGGAGAAAAACCCTTTGAATAAAGAACATCAATATCAGTTCTTCTGAATGCCTTTTGAAAATAACGCATTAAATCAAGATGACCTATATATTTTAAAACGCCATGCTTTGAAAATTTGATTCTGACTTTCATTAATTACCTTCCATTAATACAAATACCGCAATCAAAACGGGCTGAACCGCAACCTGAGCACTTCGATCTGCAGTTATCTGTTACAATACCCTGCTTTGCTCTGTTCCACTCTCTTAATAAATGAGCCTTTGAAACACCGCAATCTATAAAATCCCAGGGGAAAAGTTCGTCTTCGTTTCGCTTTCTTGTTGTATAGAATGTAGGATCGATGCCACATTCTTCAAAGCACTGAAGCCAAACATCATGCTTGTAAAATTCTGACCAGGCATCATAAATACAGCCCTTTTTATAAGCTGCCATAATAACCTTTGATAAACGCCTGTCACCTCTTGCCAGAACACCTTCTAACATACTGACATCCGCTTCGTGCCAGATATATCGAATTACCTTTTGATTTAACTGTTCTTTTATATATCTCTTTGTGTGCTCAGCCTTATCAATGAAATCCTTTGCCGTATTCTGAGGAGCCCACTGAAAGGGAGTAAAGGGTTTAGGAACAAAGAAGGATGTGCTGGCTGTAATTGAAACTTTACCGTTTATACGCTCTTCTTTTGGAATATTGTCATAAAAAGCAGCAGCTATCTTGTTGCAAAGTAAAGCTATACCTTCAATATCTTCTTCCTCTTCAAAGGGAAGACCAAGCATAAAATATAATTTAACCTTTGTCCAGCCACCCTTAAAAGCAAGCACTGCACCGTTAATAATATCTTCTTCTGTCAAGCCCTTATTGATTATGTTTCTCATTCTCTGAGAACCCGCTTCGGGAGCAAAGGTCAAACTTGATTTCTTAATATCCTGTACCTTGTTCATAACATCCACTGAAAACTGGTCAATTCTTAAGCTGGGTAAAGCAATATTGACTTTTTTCTTTGTGCAGTCATCAATAAGATAATGAACAAGTTCTTCAATTTGAGTGTAGTCTGATGAACTAAGTGAACTTAAGGATATTTCTTCATGTCCGGTGTTTTTGAGCATTTTAGCTGCTTTATCTTTTAAGAAATCCACATCACGCTCTCTTACCGGCCTATAAATCTGTCCCGCCTGACAAAATCTGCAGCCACGGATACAGCCACGCATAATTTCCAAAACCACACGGTCCTGAGTAACCTTCATAAATGGAACTATAGGCTTTTCAGGATAATAGGTATTATTTAAGTCAGTTACCAATTCTTTAAGAATTGTTCTTGGAATATCCTCATAAACCGGCTCAAAGGATTTTAAGGTGAAGTCTTCATTGTATTCCACATTGTAAAACATAGGTACATACATACCCGGAATTTTAGCAGCTTTATGCAGAAACTCTTCTCTTGAATCATTGTTTTTTCTTGATTCTTTATATAAATCCAGTAGTTCTCTGTATTTTGTCTCACCTTCGCCTATATAAAAAATATCGAAAAAATCAGCAATGGGTTCAGGATTATATGAACAGGGACCACCACCGATAATAATCGGATCATCCCAGGTTCTTTCTGTAGAAATAAGAGGTATACCCGAAAGGTCCAACACCTGAAGAATGTTTGTGTAACACATCTCATACTGTAGAGTAATTCCCACAAAATCCATATTTTTAACAGGTTCCTGTGACTCAATGGTAAAAAGCGGAATATTTTTCTCGCGCATTACCTTATCTAAATCAACCCAGGGGGAATATATACGCTCGCACCATGTATCTTCAAACTTGTTAAACATATCATATAAGATAGCTATTCCAAGATGAGACATACCAATCTCATAAACATCAGGAAAACACATGGCAAATCTTATATCTACTTTGTCTTTATCTTTATATACTGAATTTATTTCATGACCGATATAACGTTCAGGTTTATCAATGCTTAAAAGAACCTCTTCGGGTAAAGCTGTATACTGCATAAATTATTCCTATCTGTTTGCAAGTTCTGTCATAATTTCATCCCATGTAACGCCCTTTTCAGCCATAAGAACCATTACATGATAAAGAAAATCAGATATTTCGTACTTAATTTCATTAGGATTGGGATTCTTTGCCGCAATAACAATTTCGGTAGCCTCTTCTCCCACCTTCTTAAGTATTTTATCAACACCTTTATCAAAAAGATAATTTGTGTAAGAGCCTTCCTTAGGATTAATTTTACGATCCATTATTACATCATAGACATCCGTTAAAACCGATAAAGGACTCTTTTCCTCAAATTCATAATCAATAATAGGATTAAAGAAGCAGGAATATGATCCGGTATGACAAGCAGCACCAATCTGCTCAACCTTAGCAAGAAGAGTGTCATTATCGCAATCATAACTAAGTGATTTAACATTTTGGAAATGACCGCTTGTTTCTCCCTTTAACCACAGACTCTGACGACTTCTGGAGAAATATGTCATCTGACCTGTTTTTAAGGTGGTTTCATAGGCTTCTTTATTCATGTATGCAAGCATAAGGACCTGATTTGTTTTGAAATCCTGCACAATTACAGGAATAAGTCCATCGGAATTTAACTTAAAAATACTGAAAGGAACCGCTTCATCACCAATAAGTTCACGTATCTTTGCAATTTCGCCCGCATTGCTGTTTACAACTTCACCTGTTATACCCTCAAGCTTGTCAAATTTAAGATATTCAATAAGTTTATCAAGTAAAATATTAGGCAAAGAAACAATGCACTTAAAGCCTGCAAGTTTATCCGATACAGACTTGTATACATCTCTGTCCATAAAAACAAGCGTAGAAACATACTGCTTTAAGGTATCAAGATTATTTTCAACCTCTTTGTCGGATTTAATAATTGCAGCAATCTTGTCCTTTCCGAATTTATCTGAAACTTCTTTTGTAAGTGAAATATTATCGGAATTTGAATAATCAAGGCATGCTCTTTTACAGCCTGCATATAAAAGTTTTTTGATATCTTCCATTCTTTTTACATTACCGGCACCGATAACAGGAATAGACACGGAATTACAAATATCATGAATCATATCAATGGATTCTTCATGGGATTTGTCATCATAGGATAAATCGTAAATGATTAATTCATCCGCACCATTATCAAAATACAATTTTGCAAGTCTTTCAGGATCGGTTTCAACTACTGTAGTTAAATCATCCTTAAAGCAGTTATTGTTCTTTAAGTAAATAAAGGGTATAAATTTCTTCTTCATTAAAGGGATCCTTTCGTTGAGAGCACACCGTTTGCACGGGGTTCAATGGATGTTGCTATATCAAGAGCCTTTGAAAAGGCCTTAAACATAGCCTCTATTTTATGATGATCATTCTGACCATTTAAAAGCTTAATATGGAGATTCATTCCGGCGCTGTAAGAAACTGCATAAAAGAATTCTCTTATTGTCTGGGTTTCAAGATAACCGACTCTTTCTGTTTCAAAATTACATTCAAAATTGAAGAAGGGTCTGCCGCACAAATCAATGGCACACAAAACAAGTACATCATCCATGGGCAAAATAAAGCTGCCATAACGCTTAATACCTGCTTTATCACCTATGGTTTCCTTAATTGCAACGCCAAGAACTATTCCTAAATCCTCAACCAAATGATGGCAGTCAACATTTAAGTCGCCCTTTGCTTTAACTGTAAGATCAAAAAAACCGTGCTTAGCAAAGCCTTCGAGCATATGGTCCATGAAACCCACACCTGTTTCAACGGAAGCGGTACCTGTTCCATCAATGTCAAGTTGAAGGGAAATATTTGTTTCCTTTGTCTGTCTTTCAATTAATTTGCAACGAGCCATTTTCTGTCTCCTTTACTCAAATCTAACATGTATTGAATTAGCGTGTGCTGTTAATCCCTCATTTTTAGCAAACAATTCAATGTCTTTATGAACTTTTCTTAAGCCTTCTTCAGAATAGCATATAATGCTAGATTTTTTAATAAAATCATCAACGGAAAGAGGTGAAAAGAATCTGCTGGTTCCGTTTGTGGGAAGAATGTGGTTGGGGCCTGCAAAATAGTCACCAAGAGGTTCAGATGAATATTCTCCGAGGAAAATAGCACCGGCATTTTTAATCTTAGTAAGTGTGTTAAAAGGATCTTTGGTTAATAATTCAAGGTGTTCACTTGCTATGTCATTAACAGTCGCAATGGCTTCTTCCATATCCTTTGCAATTAATATATAACCGAAATTATCAAGGGAAGCCTTTATAATATCGCTTCTTGATAAAACAGCCGTAAAGCCGTCAACTTCCTTAGAAACCTTCTTAGCAAGATCTTCACTTGTAGTAACAAGAATTGCTGAAGCAAGCTGGTCGTGCTCAGCCTGAGACAAAAGATCTGCAGCAACATATCTTGGATTAGCGGTTTCATCTGCTAAAACAACAATTTCACTGGGACCTGCTATTGAATCTATTCCTACATTACCGTATACAGCCTTTTTGGCAAGAGCAACAAATATATTACCGGGACCTGTAATTTTATCAACTTTAGGAATTGATTCTGTGCCGAATGCAAGAGCTGCGATTGCCTGTGCGCCGCCAACCTTATATATTTCATCAACACCTGCTATATCAGCGGCAACAAGAGTTCCGGGATTAATAATACCATCCTTGCTGGGAGGTGTAACCATAACAACCTTTGAAACACCGGCAACCTTAGCGGGTAAGATATTCATAAGAACACTTGAAGGATATGCAGCTTTTCCTCCGGGTACATATGTACCTGCTGATTCAATAGGTGTAATCTTCTGTCCGAGAATGGAACCATCGGGTTTTGTATCTATCCAGGACTGTCTTACCTGCTTTTTGTGATAGTCCACAATGTTTTCTTTGGCTTTCTTGATTACTTCGATATATTCCTCATCCATCATGGAGTAGGCAGCTTCAATTTCTTCCTTTGTAACTTTAATATTGTCTTTATTAAGCTTAAAACCGTCAAATTTTTCGGTGTAAGAAAAGACAGCACTGTCACCGTTCTCTTTAATATTTTCAACAATATCATTTACTGTTTTCTCATATTCGGGATAGCTTCCGGTGCTTCTTTTTAAAAGGTTCTTCAAAATGTCCTTTTTATTTTCTTCCGTAATATTTACTATTCTCATTTTTTCTCCTATTTTCCGTATTTAATGAAAAAATCAGTATTATAATACTGATTTTAACTTTGAAATAATCTCGTTAATGCGTTTTGATTCCATCTGCATACTAACCTGATTAACTATCATTCTTGCAGAAAGGGGACATACTTCTTCCAAAACATCCAGTCCGTTTTCTCGTAAGGTCGAACCGGTTTCAACTATATCAACTATTACATCTGATAAACCTACAATGGGGCCAAGTTCAACGCTTCCGTTTAATTTAATTATATCAACCGTCTGATGCTTTTTGTTAAAGAAATAATCTTTAGCTATAACAGGATATTTCGTGGCTACTCTTATCATCTCATGATGCTTTAAGAGTTCATTTGCTTCCTTGGGACCGCATACGCACATTCTGCATTTGCCAAATCCAAGATCAAGTACCTCATAGGCTCTTCTTCCCTCTTCAAGAAGAGTGTCTTTTCCTACAACGCCTATATCAGCAGCACCATATTCAACATATGTGGGAACGTCAGGACCCTTGGCAAGGAAAAACTTAAGCTTCAGATCCTCATTCACAAATATAAGTTTTCTTGTGTTTTTATCTTTCATTTCGGTACAGGTAATACCGATTTGCTCCATAAGTTCAAGAGTTTTATCAGCCAAACGTCCTTTTCCCAGAGCAAAGGTTATATATTTTTCTTCTGACATATTAATTTTCCTCCGCTACTAAGCTGACAAGCTTACCTTCACTGCGTAATTTACATACTTCAACAATCTTGCTGTCAATATTCTTGGCATTATATGTTACAACAATGGGCTTCTCTTTAACCGGAACCTCAATTTTCTGGCTTCTTAATGCAAGCATTAAATCATCAATAACAACAACAAAACCAACAGCGGGCTTGGGATTACCGAATTCTTCAACCAAATGATCGTATCTTCCGCCCTTAACAAGAACATCTCCAAGTCCGTAAGTATATGCCTTAAAAATAACTCCTGTGTAGTAGTTATACTTTGAAAGCATACCTAAGTCAAAAGAAACATATTTTTCGTTTCCGAAAATCATAAGAAGTTCATATATCTTTTCAAGACGAAGCAAAGCATTCTTAGAGCGAACATTATTGATTTTATTCTTAGTGTTTTTTAGTACGGAAACATCACCTATGTATTCACTGGTCATCATAAGTAATTCTTTTTGCTTTGGATCGTTTATAAGAGAATCAATTAATTCTTCAGCCATAATATAGTTTTTGGATGAAATGTATTCTCTTAACAAAAGTTCATTTTCTTCTCCAATGCCGGCACTTTCACAAAGGCCCTTAAAATATTCCATATGTCCGATTACAATCTGGAAATCCTTTAATCCTGTAGCCTTCAATGATTCAATTACAAGGTTAATGGTCTCGGCATCTGCAGTTGCACTGTCGTCGTTCATAAGTTCAACACCAATTTCGGTTGTCTCCTTAAGTTTACCCTGTAAATTGGAATTATTAACAAAGGTATTTCCAAGATAAGTAAGCTTAATGGGTGTTGTTACATCACTGAAATATTTAGCCACACATCTTGCCACAGGAGGTGTGAAGTCAGGACGAAGTACCAGAGTATCCCCTTCCTTATCAAAAAACTTATATAAATCCTTTGAAGGTGTGGTTCCTATTTCTTTTGAAAAAACATCAAAATATTCAAATGTAGGCGTCTGAATGTCTTCATAGCCATAGGAATAAATAACTTTTTTAATGGCATTCTCTAAATAGAGCTTTCTCTGCTCTTCTTCACCATATATATCACGAACACCCTCGGGGGTGTGAACCAATTCTTTAATCATAATCCTCCATTCCGGGCAATACTTTAGTGCGCTACCGTGCTACCCAATTATCATAGTAGCACGGTAGAGTTTTGTCAACTGTTTTCCTCTTCCTCAAGTTCTTTTGCAATCATATCAAGATATGGAACCATTACACCTGACTGTTTATTTATAAAATGTCTTTCATCAAGCTCGTCAAAACGAAAGCTTTTCCTTCCGCCGTTTTTAGCTCTTGTTACAAAAACAAGCATTTCATCAACCGGCATATAATATATGAGATCCCGTTTCGTATAATAAATCAGGAAAAACGCAATGCCCTTTTGAGCCTTAAATTTAAGCATAAAGTCCATCTGATGATCATGGATATTCTGTAAATTAAAGGTATCAGTTGCAGATTCTTTGGCATCAAAGGCCACAGGAATACCCTGTACCGCTCCTATGTAGTCGACAGTACTTTTCTTGTCAAAATACGCAAGGGTTATATGATGGTTACCCTGATCTATTTCAATGGGCGTAATGGGGGTAGGAATCTTTTGAATTAAAGCGAGGCCCTTTTCTTCGTACTTTTCATTTGTCCTGTTAACCATTTCCTCAAAGGCAGAACCTCTGAGGCCTCTGGATTTCCATGTAGGCATGTACTATCTCCAATGAAAAAATTTATCAAATATATCACTGTAATCAACAACAAACTCTTTCTCTGATATGGCTTCATAGTCTTCCATCTTAGGAAAAACAACTCTATATGCATACAAAAGCTGATGTGAAAGATTATTGTCTTTTTCGAATTCAGGATTACATAAGGATGTCTTATATTTACTGTCACCGATTATCGGGTTATTTTGAGAGGATAAATGAGCTCTTATCTGATGGGGTTTTCCTGTAATAAGTTCAACTTCCAATTCTGTAATATTGTTTTTTTCAGAATATCGAAGAGGCTTGTAAGCGGTTTCAATATATGAAGAATCATCAGAAGATTTATCTAAAACCGTAACACGATTTGTCTTTTCGTCTTTAATGAGATAACCGTTTATTTTTGTTTCTTTAAGCACATGACCATATACAATGGTTTTATAGAATTTATGCAAAGTTCTTAACTTAAGGCATTCAGACATTCTTACCGCTCCGAAAAGCGTCTTTGAAAAAATAAGTATTCCACCTGTATTCCTGTCCAATCTGTTACAAACAGAAGGCGTAAAATTCAATAAGGATTGTTTTGTTATTTCGTTTTTATTAAGTAAATAACCGATAAGCCATTCGTTGGCACTATAATCCTTGTCATCACTTTTCTGACTTAAAATCCCAACAGGTTTATCTAATAAAATAATATGTTCATCTTCGTAAATTATTTTGGGATTTTTAAATTTGTTAAATGCTGCTTCATATTCTGTAGTGTCAATGACACTGCTTCCCATAAATTTATTTATGGTTTCCTCAGACATAAAAACAGAGATAACGTCTCCTTCAGAAAGTTTTTCGTTACCCTCCATTTTCTTGCCGTTTAAGGTTATGTTCTTTTTGCGAATCTGCTTATATAAAAGGCTTTTCGGAATTTCTTTCAGTATTCTGTTAAGATATTTCACTGCAGTCTGCCCGGAATCAGCCTTTTTAATGGTAAAATTTCTCATTTTTACAAAGAAACACTTAAGATATTATCTTTAAGAACAGATAAATCCTTATTCTCTTCCTCAAGATTTTTTAATTCACATAATCTATCGATAAATTTATTGTTATCGGTAAAAATCTTTATACAAATATCCTTAATTCCACAGTTTTCAAGGATGGTTTTAATGTGTTCTTCGGCTTCATTAACTGAAATAGCCTTATCTTCGGAAACCATAATAAGATTTTTCTTTTTGTAATATAAAGCACTGACCTGATAGTTTTTCTTAAAAGCAGTAAAATACAAGTCATAAAAAAGCGGTTCAAGAGATTTTGCATCAAGGCTTTCCTTTAATTCTTTGGAACAGCCTTTGGCTTTACTGAACATAATTGAATTTACGCAGAATTTAGCCATGGGAAGGCAGCCTAAAACAGCAAACAGCGTCATTATGTTCTGGTTGCTGCCTGTGGTTCTGACCCCTATCTGATACAAAAGAATTGATGTGCAAAGGAAAAGAAAGGTCTTTGCTATTTCAATCATTCTTTGGGATTTTATATATCCGAAATTACCTTTTTTTACAATTTTCATAGAGACTCCTTATGATTTCTGACTAACTTCAAATTATTTCTTTAACAAATTCATGATTTTTAGAATTAATGAATGGGGAATAACCTTGCACAAAACTCTAAAAGCCTGCATATAAAAAGAATAAACCGATACCGCCCTACGCTTATAAGAGTCCAATAACGCCTTGAAAACTACATCTTGGGCATTAACCATAAAGCCCTTTTTGAAGGCAAACCCGGAATTTCCCTTTTCTGCTATCTTAAAGAATTCTGTATCAACAGGGCCGGGACAAACAGCGGTAACACTTATTTTATCCTTTTTTAGTTCTTCATTTAATGACCTTGAAAAACTTAACACATAAGCCTTAGTAGCTGCATATACAGAAAAATCAACCTGTGGAACAAATGCGGCTGCGGAGGCAAACTGAATAATTCGGCCACCCTTTTTCATATATTTTTAGGCCAAATAGGTTACTCGAGTCAAAGCTTCACAATTAAGTCTGACCATTCCGGTCTGATCTTTCATTTTTCCATTCTTAAAATTGCCAAGAATTCCAAAGCCGGAGGCGTTTACAAGCATCTTAATATTGGGATTTATAAGATTTAATGACAATTCAAGTTCCTGTAAATCATGCTCATCACAAAGATCCAGAGGAAGAATTCTTGTTTTATGAGTTAATTCTTTTGATAATTCTTCAAGCCTGTCTGTTCTTCTGGCCACAAGCCATATTTCGGAAATTCCGGATGTAAAAATACCATCAAGCTGTTTTGCCGCTTCTCTTCCCATACCACTTGAAGCGCCGGTTATCAGAATTATATTCATATAAGCACCTCCCCATTTAGCAATTCTTTATAAGAATATATATAGTAGTCGGATAATTTTATTTTTTCAGATTCACAATATGCGGAGTTTACATCATCTACTCCACAAACCTTCATACCTGCATTTTTTCCTGCAAGAATACCGGGAATTACATCCTCAAAAACAAGACACTTTTCAGGATCCACCTTAAGTAAAGATGCTGCCTCTAAATAAACTTCAGGATCAGGCTTACTCTTTCTGGTATCACAGCCTGTAAGTATGGAATCAAACATATCAAAAACATTGTTTGCCTTTAATACTGCTTCTGTAAGCCTTGTGGAATTACTTGTGGCAATGCCTAATTTACAGCCGTTTTCTTTTGCTTTCAAAAGGAAATCCTTTACTCCTTCTTTTATCGGAGTTTCACTGTATTTTCTATGAGCCATATCGTTCCAAATGTTTTGCAGTTCATCATTTGATTCGGGCAAATTAAATCTTTCAATAAAGTATGTGGCTGCATCCTTAAAACACATGCCTTCAAGCGATTGCTGTAAGTCCTCAGGAAAAGGAATATTTCTCTCCTTAAGAAAGTCTATATCAATCTGTCTCCAGATTCCCATTGAATCTATAAGTGTGCCATCAAGGTCAAAAATGATGGCCTCATAATCTTTTAGCATAATCAGTTCCTTAAAATATTAATTTCTTCTTCGGTAAGTCTTCTGTATTCACCTTCAGCCAATGATTTATCAAGATATACTTCGCCAATTGAAAGTCTCTTTAGGTAAATCACCTTATTATCAACGGCCGCAAGCATTCTTTTCACCTGATGAAACATGCCCTCATAAATTGTAAGATTAATTTCGTTCTCGGATAATCGCTCTACGATTGCAGGTTTTGTCATACCATCACCGTCAAGGAGCACTCCTTCTGCCAAAGATTTAACAGCTAAATCATCGACAGGCTTCTCGGTTCTTACAAAATATGTCTTTCCCACATGATGCTTTGGGGAAGTTAAATGGTGAGCCAATGCTCCGTCATTTGTAACAATAAGCAAGCCAACTGTATCCTTATCAAGTCTTCCGACTGTAAATAAATCAGACCGCTCTTCACTCTTAAATAAATCAATAACGGTTTTACTGACATTATCAGTATTTGCAGAAACATAATCCGCAGGTTTATTTAACATAAAGTAAACATACTTTTCAAAGCTTATCTTCTTACCTTGAAAAACAATGTCATCATGATTTTCATCAATCTGAAATCCGTTATCTTTAATGACTTTACCGTTTACCAAAGCTTTACCTGATTTTATAAAATCTTTAAGCTCTTTTCGCGAATATGAAGTTGTATCACACAAGAATTTGTCTAATCTCATCATATTATTATACTACATTTTGTGGTATTCAAAAAGGCAAAAATTAAAAGCAAGCCGTAAAGCCTGCTTTTTAATTTATTCTTCGTTTTCAATTACTTCCTCAGGATCCATGGGTTCAAACTCATCTGCACCGGGCTTAAGTTCTTTTCTGTTTCCCTTTACTATTCCGTTGCAACTGTTAAGGTTACCGATGAGCTCGGTAAAGTTTGCTGATGCGGATTCAGTTGTGTAGGTAATAATCTTTTCCAGGTTAGCAAGAAGATCGTCTGTATAACGCATTGCAGCTTCTTTTAAGGTATTTGCTTCATTAGTGGCATTATCAAGAATTTCCTGGGCCTGGTGAGTTGCCATTGTTACAATATCATTGGCCTTTGAATATGCCTGCTGCATAATTTCGTGTTCATTAATAAGCTGACTCGTCTGAATCTCAGTCTGTTTCAGGAGAGCCTCAGCTTTTTTACGTGCATCATCAAGAATCGCATCCCTCTGACTGATCATTTTCTGATAGTTCTTAATTTCAACAGGGGTGTTCATGCGCAGATTTCTTAAAAGATCATCAATCTCATCCTTGTTAACAATAATCCTGGTATTAGAAAAAGTCTGATAATTACAACTTTCAATATAGTCTTCTATATCATCAATAAGCTGCTCTATTTTACTTGTCATTTTTGTCTCCCCAAAATCAATATCCAAAACGTTCGTATAATAATTTAGCAACAAAATCAGGTACAAAACCCTTTAAGTCACCATTAAACTGAGCAATCTGCTTTACTGCCGAGGAACTTAAATATGAATATTCCAACGAAGTGTTAAAATAAATTGTTTCAACTTTATGCTTAGATAATTCTCTGTTTATCTGAGACATCTGAAGTTCATATTCAAAGTCTGTAACTGCTCTTAAGCCTCTTACAACAACATTTATACCTGTTGCTTTACAGTAGTCTGTAAGAAGTCCGCCAAAGGACTCGATTCGAACATTTTTAATATCCCTTGTTGCTTCCTTAAGTATATTAACACGTTCATCAACTGAAAACAACGGAGTTTTTTCTTTGTTATCAAGTACACTTACAACGACCTCGTCAAAAATATCTGCCGATCTTTTTATAATATCCAAATGACCACAGGTAACCGGGTCGAAGGTGCCGGGATAAATAGCTGATTTCATGATTTCTCCTTTATTTAAGCCTTACAAAAACATGTTTGTTAGTTTTATATTTCTTTTCCTTAACACAAGTATAACCATATTCATCAAGATAATCAAAATTTGTGTCAAGTTTTGCTTCAATTACAATAAGTGTGTCTTCGTCAACATATTCCATGTCTTTAAGAACGCCTAACAGCTCTGCTTCAAGTCCTTTTGAATATGGCGGATCCATAAAAATAATATCAACATGGTTCTCATGAATCTGCATTGCCGCTCTTATTGAATCCTGCATATAAACAGTGGCTTTATCTTCAAAATGAGTATGCCTGATGTTTTCAACAATACAACTGTTGGCTTCTCTTGAGTTATCTGCAAAATAAGCCTTTTTAGCACCCCTTGAAAGCGCTTCTATTCCAAGAGAACCACTTCCGGCAAAGAAATCTACCACCACGCTTCCCGGTATATCAAACTGAAGCATATTAAAAAGTGTTTCTTTTATTCTGTCGGTTGTGGGTCTTGTATCAAGGCCTTCAGGTGTCTTCAAAAGAAGATTTCTTGCACTACCGGATATAACTCTTAACATATTTTATCCTCTTATCTTTATACCTTTAGTATCTCTGTGACCCGGTTTAACCTTTGCATGAAGGTCAAAGGGACGACCGTTTAAGTCGATTGTATTATCGCCGGCATTGCAGGTGTAATAAACCTCTTCAACAAAATCCTTATCTCCTAATTTCATGCCTCTTACACCAACTGCGGTCTTTTTCTTCTCGGGTATTTCTTCAATGGAAAATCTAAGGAAAATGCCATCTTCCGTTCTTAATACAATATTTCTTTCTTCATTTAAGAGTTTAACACTTACCAGTGAGTCACCATCATTAAGCTTTGTTGCGGAAACGGTCTTTTTTCCCACATCAAATTCTGAGCCATCAACTAACTTCATCATGGATGTTTTTGAAACAAAACAAAGTCTCTTAAATTTAATATCACTTTGAGAACAAAGAAGCAATGCCCGTTCTTTTTGAGAATTATAGTTACTTATATTGTCGATGGGCATGCCCTTGTCTCTGAATTTACCGAAAGGCAAATCCTTTGCCTTAATGGTATGCATATCACCGGTATCGGTGAAAATACAAATTTTACCATCACTCTTTAAGGGAAATACAAATTTATTTTCTGAATCAATTGCTTCTTTGTTACGTTCATAAACCACCTTGTCAACGGATTTTGCATATCCGAATCTGTCCATCATAAATACAATATCAATGACTTCAGGTTTCTTTTCTTCAAATACTACTTCTTCAGCATCCTCAATAACTGTTTTACGGGGAGTTGAAAAGCTTGTGCTTAAAGACTGCATCTCCTCAATAATAACCTTTGCCATGGAAGCCTTATTTGAAAGAATATCCTGATATTTCTTAATGTTTGCAAGGGTCTCCTCGTTTTCATCGTATAACATGTTTAGTTCAAGACCGATTAACTTATACAAACGCATATCAAGGATGGCATTTGCCTGCTTTTCGGTAAAGTCCAAAGAAGAGGCCATTATCTTTGATTCTTTTGACTTAAATTTAATTCCCTCTGTCTTACCTGTTGTCATACAGGCTTTTGCCATTGGACGGTCCTTTGAACCTCTTAATATTTCGATTATAAGGTCGATAATATTAACTGCCCTGATTAAGCCTTCCTGAATCTCCTTTTTTTCAAGTTCCTTTTCAAGAAGTTTAGTGTATTTTCTGGTATTTATTTCAAACTGGAAATCAATATTTTCTTTAATAACCTGCTTTAATCCAAGGGTCTCAGGTCTTCCCTTACTGATTGCAAGCATATTAAAGCCAAAGGTATCTTCAAGTCTTGTCTTTTTGTATAAAAGATTGATAAAGTTCTGGGGATCTGCATCCTTTCTTAACTCGAATACAATTCTGATACCGTCTTTATTGGACTGATTGGTAATATCCAAAACATCATTAGTCTTCTTGGCATCAATCAAAAGAGCCACATCATTTAAGAATTTACCTATATTGGCACCAATCATGGTATAAGGAATCTCTGTAACAACGACGTTCGTCTTGCCTCCCTTAAGGTTTTCGATTTCAACCTTACCACGAACCCTTATTTTACCCATGCCTGTTTCATAGATATCAAGAAGTTCCGACTGATTAACAACAATACCACCGGTGGGAAAATCAGGACCTTTAATATATTCCATAAGTCCTTCTGTTGTAATATCAGGATTCTTCATATAAGCAATGCAGGCGTCAATAACCTCTTTGAAATTATGGGGAGGAATATTGGTTGCCATACCAACAGCAATACCTTCAGAGCCGTTCACCAAAAGATTAGGGAACTTACATGGAAGAACACTGGGCTCCTTCTCCGTGGCATCAAAGTTATCAATAAAGTCCACAACATCCTTATCAAGGTCAGAAAGAATACCCTCCTGCGAAATACGACAAAGACGGGCTTCGGTATAACGCATTGCAGCGGCAGGATCACCTTCAACGGTTCCAAAGTTGCCATGGCCGTCAACAAGTGGAATGCCCTTTTTAAAGTCCTGAGCCATAACCACAAGCGCATCATAAATAGAACTGTCACCGTGGGGATGATATTTACCCATGGTATCACCGACAATACGTGCACTTTTTCTATGAGGTTTATCGTACTTAAGACCAAGCTCGTTCATGTCATACAATACACGTCTTTGAACCGGTTTAAGACCGTCTCTAACATCGGGAAGAGCTCTTGCAACAATAACGCTCATTGCATAATCCACAAAGGATTTCTTCATTACATCAGAATATTCAGTTTGAAGAATTCTGTCGGACTCGTCAATTTCTGTAAATATTTCTTTTTTCATAACTATACATCAAGCTCCGCATCATTTGCATTTTCATAAATAAAAGTTCTTCTGGGAGGAACTTCAAGTCCCATAAGAAGCTCGGTTACTTCATTGGCAGTTTTAAGATCTTCAATTTCAACCTTTTTAAGTAATCTTCTTGCGGGATCAAGTGTGGTTTCCCACAACTGTTCCGGATCCATCTCACCAAGTCCTTTATATCTTTGAAGTTTGAAGGAAACATTGTGCTCTTTTTTATACTTTTCAAGAGCTTCATCGTTGTAAAGATATTCTTCCTCACCTTTCGAAGGAATTACTTTATAAAGAGGAGGCATTGCAATATATACATGACCTTCCTTAATGAGCTCCGGCATAAATCTAAAGAAAAGAGTTAATAAAAGCGTGGAAATGTGAGCTCCGTCAACATCCGCATCCGCCATAATAATGATTTTGTCATATCTAAGTTTAGAAATGTCAAAATCATTGCCATAGCCTTCTGAAAAGCCGCAGCCAAATGCGTAAATCATGGTTTTAATTTCCGCATTCGCAAGAACTTTATCAATGCTTGCCTTTTCGACATTAAGAATCTTGCCTCTGATGGGAAGAATTGCCTGATACATTCTGTTTCTTGCCATTTTGGCACTGCCGCCGGCGGAATCACCCTCAACAATAAAAATCTCACACTTTGAAGCATCTCTTGACTCACAGTTTGAAAGCTTTCCGTTTGAGTCAAAAGAAAACTTTTGCTTGGAAAGCATATTTGTTTTTGCTTTTTCCTCGGATTTACGAAGCTTTGCTGCCTTTTCAGCACAGGAAATAACGCTCTTTAAGACCTCTATGTTTCTGTCAAAGTATCTGACAAGTTCGTCATTTGTAACCTTTGAAACCGCCTTCTGGGCATCCTGGTTATCAAGTTTTGTTTTGGTCTGTCCTTCGAAACGAGGATCTGAATGCTTGATGGAAACTACGGCAGTTAATCCGTTTCTTACGTCTGTACCCGTAAAATTAGCATCCTTATCCTTTAATATTCCAAGTTCCTTAGCATAGCTGTTTACAATGGTGGTAAGTGCTGTCTTAAAACCGGTAATATGTGTTCCGCCTTCAAGCGTAAATATGTTATTACAAAAGCCCATAACATTCTCATGGAACTCGTTAATATACTGTAATGCAACTTCAATCTCAATATTATCAGACTTGCACTTGAAGTATATAACATCATGAACAGCTTCGCTTGACTTATTCATGTCACTTATGTAGCCAACAATACCATCCGGTTCATGATAAGTAACAGCTTCCACTTCATCTTTACGACGGTCCTCATAATAAATTGTAAGTCCCGGATTCAAATAAGCGGTTTCATGAAGTCTGTTCTTTATATCATCTTCTTTGAATCTGATTTTGTCGAAAATCTGATTATCGGGAAGGAAATTAATAGTGGTTCCTGTTTCTTTGGTCTTTCCGAGTTTCGGAAGAAGTCCTTCCTCCAACTCAATAACCGGATTTCCGCGTTCATATTTATCTTCGTAGATATATCCGCCTGTTGAAATTCGTACGGACAGATATTCTGAAAGCGCATTAACAACCGATGATCCTACACCATGAAGACCACCGCTGGTTTTATATGCATTATTATCAAATTTACCTCCGGCATGAAGTGTTGTAAAAACAAGACGTTCCGCACTAATGCCTTTTTTGTGCATGCCGACAGGTATACCTCTACCATTATCGGAAACGGTTGCCGAACCGTTCTTCTCCAAAATAACATGTATCTCAGTACAAAAGCCTGCAAGATGTTCATCCACCGAGTTATCCAGAATTTCATAAACCAGATGGTTAAGTCCTCTGGTGGAAACACTTCCTATGTACATTCCGGGACGTTTTCTTACTGCTTCAAGACCTTCTAAGACTGTTATGCTTTCAGCATCATAGGTATTCTTACCCATAAAAATTCTCCATTGTCATTTTATTACACAATAATACATATTCAAGTATAGCATGACAGACGATTAAAATAAATAAAAACACGCAAAAAAACACACGATATAGTATTTTTCGTGTAGTAAAAACAATATCGTGTGTAATTGTTAAGTTAAGTTTATTTAATTAAAAGAATCTTTACAGATTGCAATAGCAAGTGAACCTGGTCCGATATGACAACTTACACTTAAAGAAAGCTTGTCTACATACATTGATGAAATATCAGGGAATCTTTCGCGTAATTCCTTTTCAAAAATCAAGGCATTTTCTTCATTATAGCTATAGGCAACAAACATATGAACACCTTTACCGGTTGATGTACCGCCGAAACGATTTATGATATCCTTTTCGGCCTGTGCAATCATTGTGGCTTTAGCCTGGCTGATAGTTCTTACCTTTGCAAAAGCATCAAGCTTCTCACCTTGAATCTGCAATACGGGTTTAATCTTTAATAACTGGCCAAGCATTGCAGCTGCAGGAGTAATCCTGCCACCCTTTTTAAGATACTCAAGAGTATCAACGCAAATATATATACTTGAATTGAACTTGTCATCCTCAAGAATCTCGCAAATTTTAGCTGCGTCATGGCCTCTTTTGGCAAGCTTAAGAGCGTCAAGAACAGACTGACGCATAGTTACGGAAATACGCTGGTTGTTTACAACCTGTACTTTTCCGTCATAATCCTCCGCAAGCATCTTTGCGGTCTGGTAAGAACCGCTTAAACCACTGCTCATGGGAATATATACAAGTTCATCGTAGTCTTCAAGAATCTTATCAAAAAGATTAATCACATCCTCGGGACTTGGTTGGCTGGTAGAAATATTACAATCTCCCAAAAGTCTTTCATAAAACTCTTCCTGAGTAAGATTTATATCTTCGTAATATGTAACATCATCAATCATAAAAGGCATAGGAAGAACAAAAACACCAAGCTCCCTTGCCTGATTTTGCGTAATACCACTGTTGCTGTCGGTTACAATCGCAATTTTTTTATCCAAGTTATTATCCTCTTTACGTATACTTATAAAGCAATACAATTTTACTGTTATATTGTTCTAAAGTCAATCAAATTTCCCTTAAGATTAATTAAGCGTTCCGACAAACCGTCGTATTCAGCCGCAACCAGTTCAAGTATGTCGCTGTCGTTTACAATATCTCCAAGTCCGAATTGCAGCTCACCGCTTTGTCTTACACCATTTAATTCGCCGGGACCTCTTAATTTCATATCTTCTCTTGCTATTTCAAAGCCGTCATTGGTCCTGTTTAATACTTTCAAACGGTTTATTGTAGCATCTTTTTTGGCATCAGACATCAATATGCAAAAAGAAGCTGCCGATCCGCGTCCCACACGACCCCTAAGCTGATGGAGCTGAGACAAGCCAAATCTTTCGGCATTCTCAATCATTATTACAGTTGCATTGGGTACATCGATTCCGACTTCAATAACAGTAGTGGAAACAAGGATATCCGCATTATGATCCTTAAAAGCTTCCATGACTCTGCTCTTCTCATCAGGTTTCATTTTACCTGTTAGGGTTAATACCCTGTATTTTTCTCCAAAGAAGTCTCTGATATCTTTACTATGTTCCTCAACACTTTTTAAGCCAAGTTCATTGCCCTCTTCATCACTTATCATAGGGCAGATAACATAGGCCTGATGACCTTTATCTATTTCCTCTTTAATTTTGTCATATGCCTTTTTCCTAAATGAAGAATTAACCACGCAATTTTGAATAGGTATTCTGTTTTTGGGAAGTTCATCAATAATAGAAACTGAAAGGCCGGCAAAAACTATCATCGCAAGAGTTCTTGGAATCGGAGTTGCACTCATAACAAGAAGATGGGGCTCCAGCCCCTTATCCTTAAAGGCTTCTCTTTGCTTAACACCGAATCGGTGCTGCTCGTCGGTTATAACAAGCGCAAGGTTCTTAAAAGAAACATTCTCCTGAAATAAAGCATGGGTTCCAAGAATTACATTTACTTCACCGTCGGCAATTAACTTAGTGGCTTCCCTTTTATCCTTTGCGCTCATCTTACCGGTTAAAAGAACAGGCTTTATACAAAGCTTATATTTCTCGCACATTGCCTTAATGTTTTCGTAATGCTGTCTTGCAAGAACTTCTGTAGGTGCCATCATGGCGCCCTGATATCCGTTTGCAGCTGCCATCAAAAGAGCCATAACAGCAACAATTGTTTTACCTGAGCCAACATCACCCTGAACAAGACGATTCATGGCATATTCACCGCTCATATCTCTTTTTATATCTTCTATTGCCTTTTTCTGAGCGTTTGTAAGCGAATATGGCAGTGATTCCGAAAGTCTCATACAGTCAGCAACTTCAAGCATTCTGTAATTATTTATAATCTTTGTATCTTCGGTATTGCTTTCTTTTGTTAATTTATAGAAATCTATGAATTCTTCAAATACAATTCGCCGTCTTGCAAGAAATTGAGCTTCCTCATTATCAGGAAAATGAATATTCCTAATAGCCTTATCATATGATAAAAGATTCATTCGTTTAATTTCTTCTTCCGTAAGATAGTCTTTTGGAAGGGAAATAGAATCAAGAATCTGGGATACACATTTTGAAATTCTTCCTGACGATAAATCCTTTGTAAGGGAATATATTGGAACAATTGTACCCTCAAGTTTCGCATATTCTTCAAGGGAATAAATCTTTGGCTGATCAAGCACTAATCTACCGCCAATAGACTGATAATAGCCTCTGAATACTTTCCTGTCACCGCTTTTTACAGCCTTAAGCATATATGGTGCATTGAAAAATTTAACTTCACAAATTGTTTCTCCATCGGAAATCGCAAAAGATACTATTGACCTTGAATTAAATTTTCTAAGTACAGGATTGCTTTTTACGGTTGCTATAAAAGCATTTCGAGAGCCTAAAGAACCGTCAGCAAAAGAAACTGCATTTTCATATTTATCATAAGTTCTGGGAAAATAAGCCAAAAGATCCCCTGCGGTCTTTATTCCAAGCTTAAAAAACAATTCTGCGGTTTTCTCGCCCACACCTTTTAAGTTAACGATTGAAGTATTTTTGTCCATGTATATATAATACAAAAACCCGATAGCAAATGCTATCGGGTTTAAAAAAATCTTATTATTCAGCTGAAATAATATAGTAATAAATGGGCTGTCCACCGGGATTAATCTCAACATCGCAGGAAGGATATTTTTCAGTGATATAGTTGGCAATTTCTTCGGTATCGGCTTCGGTTATATCTGCACCGTAATAGATGCTGAAGAGTTCAACATCGCCGTCCTTAGCCATTTCATCAATCATTACACAGGCAGCCTGCTTTAAGTCTTTGTTTACTGCAAGAAGGCCTGAATCACCGATACCCATGTAATCCCCTTCTTTGATTTCCTTATCATCAATCTTTGTATCTCTTACAGCATAAGTAACCTGACCGGTTTTAACATTTTTAATCTCATTGGTCATGTTTTCTTCATTGGATTTTGAATCAATGTCAGGAATGAAATTAATCAAAGCTGTAATACCCTGAGGAATTGTCTTTGTGGGAATAACAATAACTTCCTTATCCTCTACGAGGTACTGAGCCTGATTAGCCGCCATAATAATATTCTTATTATTGGGAAGCACAAAAACAGTTTTTGCATTAATCTTATTAATAGCATCAACAATGTCCTCGGTACTGGGGTTCATTGTCTGACCACCTTCAATAATATGATCAACACCAAGGCCTGTAAATATAGAACTTAAGCCTTCACCTGCCGATACTGAAACAAAACCATAATCCTTAAGAGGAGCCTTGGAAGCCTCAGCTTCGGGAGTTTCTTCCTTAAACAGTCTTTCTTCATGTTCAAGACGCATATTGTCAATCTTCATGTTTGATAATGCGCCGTATTTAAGAGCTCTCTGAATTGCAAGACCGGGATCGTTTGTATGAACATGCACTTTAACGATTTCATCATCCGCAACAAGTACAATTGAATCACCAATCGATTCAAGATATGCCTTAAAATCAAGCTCGTGCTTAATGTTAAATGTCTTATCAAGCATAATAATAAATTCGGTACAATAGCCAAATTTAATATTATCGGTTTCGATTTCGTCTCTTACAGCTTTCTTAGCACCGGTAGCGCTGCTCTGGAAAGATGAAAAATCGATTTCCTTACCAAGAAATGCATCAAATGCACCATGCAATACTTCAACAAGACCCTGTCCACCCGAATCCACAACGCCTGCCTGCTTTAATACGGGAAGCATATCGGGAGTCTTGCTCAGAACTACTTCGGCATTTTCAATTACTGCCTTAATGTATTCCTCAAGATTATCAGCGCCTTCATCACAAAGCTTACGTCCCATTTCGCTAACGCCCTTTGCAACAGTAAGGATTGTTCCTTCCTTAGGCTTCATAACAGCCTTATATGCTGTTTCGACAGCCTTTTCAAAGGCATCGGCAAGCATGGGGATTGTGATTTCTTCACTATCCTGAACAACCTTTGTAAAGCCTCTTAAGAGCTGGGATAAAATAACACCGGAGTTACCTCTTGCACCCTTTAATGATCCGGAAGAAATTGCCTTACACAAAGACTTCATGGTTATATCATTTGTATTCTGGAGTGCAGTAACTTCCTTTGCTGCAGACATAATGGTCATTGTCATGTTTGTACCTGTATCACCATCGGGAACAGGGAAAACATTTAACTCATTAATCCATTCCTTTTTATTTTCAAGATTCTTAGCGCCGGCCAAAAACATCTTAGCCAGTTCATTTGCATTGATTACATTTGCTGCCAAATCAATACCCTCCTAGTCAATAACTTTAACGTCTTCAACGAAAACATTAATTTTACCAATCTCAAGACCGGTAAATTCTTCAACTTTATATTTAACATTGCTTATTAAGTTTTCAACTACTGCCTGAATGCTTACACCATAAGATACTATTATATGGAAGTCCAGCGCAAGCTTCTTAGACTCGGTAAGAGAAATGTGAATTCCACGGCATAAATCGGCAGAATTAATCTTTAACAGTCTTACAAGTCCGTCCTTAACATTTACTGTAGCCATTCCTACAATACCAAAACATTCAACCGCAACAGAGCCTGCATACTGCATTATTACACCCGGATCGATTGTAATATTACCAAGATGAGTGTTCATGGAAGAACTTTTCATTATATACCTCCGTATTAAATGCTCATTTTTTTGCAATACCGTTGCTATTATAACCTCTTTGTTGAAAAAAGAAAACAAATTTTTTTAATGTTCACAGTTTATTAATTTTTCTCTTGCATTTTATTTACTTATCTGATATTATTCATTTGTTGCGAGTTTCGCAAAGATACAATGCGTTAAGGAGGTGCTAAGATGGCAAAGTGTACAGTTTGCGGAAAAGGTATTCATTTTGGAAATAACGTAAGCCATTCTAATAGAAAATCCAGCAGAATGTGGGGCTCGAACATTCAGTCTGTTACCTGCAAAGTTAACGGAACCACAAAGAAGCTTCATGTTTGTACAAGATGCTTAAGATCAGGTAAGGTTGAAAGAGCTTAATCTTTAACCAATACTGCTTTAGTTATTTAGAATTAAGACTTATGATAAAAAGAGGACCATATGGTTCTCTTTTTTATTTTATAATTAATTAGTTAGTCGCCACACCATAAACTGCAAAAAGCATTTTTCAATGTATGATTTAAAAGAAAAAAGAGAAACAAAGTATGTGTTTCTCTCTTGGTTAATAATTTTATTTAACTGATTTAAAACCGTAATCAAATTCAGATTTCAATTTATCATATTCCTTGGTGATGATTGAAACCATCTCATTATCACCACAGGCATTGTCAGGATGAAAAATCTTAAGAAGATCTCTGTATCTTTTCTTAAGAGCAAGCTGACTGTTAACTCCTGCAAAAAGCGAACCGGAAAGATTAACATACTTTTGAGCCGACATAGTGCTCATAGCCCTTCTCTTCTCCTCTTCAAAAGAAGCTTTCTCAGCCTGAAGACGTTTTCTGTCAGCATCCAAATCAGAAAAACCGTTCCGCAAAATCTCCATCTTTTTGTCAAAAAACTGTTCTTCATCCTTAAGACGTTTTCTTTCGGTGACGTTTCTAAGATTTATGGCCTTCATTTCTTCCACAAACTGGACGCGTTCCTTTAAAAACTTTTCATGCATATCAGAAAGTTCTTTTTGCTTAATCTCAAGACGGATGTTTTCTTCAAAAAGCCATCTTTTAAGTTCGTTTAATTTGTCTTTGTCATCACTTAAGAGAACTTTCTCAAATGATTCATTCATTATTCATTCTCCTCAGGGAAAGCAGCATCAACAACATCTTTATCCGAAGGCATATCTTTTTTGCCAATCATATCGGAAATCTTGTCGATAACATCAGGAACCAAATCAAGAATCTTTGTTACTGTGTCCTGGTTCTTAACATTAACAAGCTTTGTGGTACCGTTTTTTATTACAAGAACAGCGCTTGGAGTAACCTTACCGGTTAAGCCGCCGCCACCACCGCCGCCCTTGGTCTGGTTTTCGGATGCACCTGCACCCATACCGAATGAAATATCGATTAAAGGTAAAATAATTGTGTCATCTATTTTTGTGGGCTCACCAACAACAGTTTTGGTGGAAATAATGCTATCCATGCCCTTCATTAATGAATCAATTATGGAGCTGCAATTCTTTTCTGCCATAATTAAACCTCCTTAAAAAGCTTAATAAGTTTCTTAATATCTTTATTGAAATATACGGTTATACCAATCCATAAAATTGAAAAAACAGTAATATGACCCTTAAATTTTAATTCAGCTTCAATTCTTTCATTTTCAAAATCACCTTTAATATGAATATGCTTTGCTATGAAAGGATAAAGCATTGAGCTATAAACAAGTATATTTCCCGTAGTTGAAGGATCATCAAAACCCACAACCGCGTTCAAATCCCATTGTCTTGGTAAAGTATGTTTTAAGAGTTTTTTTATCTTATACTTGCAAAAATTATATGCTCTCTTAAAGCGCTTTGACTCTATGATTTCCAAATACTTTTTTATTTTATCATAAATCGAGGGTTTATTGGAATCACTATTTATCTTAATTTTTTTGCTTTTATTTTTTCTTTCTTTCCGCTTCTTTTTAAGTAAATCATTGTTGGTCCCAAGAATATCTTCATAAGGATTATCTGAATCCGCAAAATCTTCAGTGTTTACAGATTCAGTTTCAGGCATCACTTCATTAGGCAAAGAATCCGGTTTTATTTCATTAGGTTGTATATCAGCGATTTTTTTCTTCTTTTCTTTTTTGATTTTTTCCTTTTTGGGCCTTTTGTTCTTTGGATTTAATCTAAAAAACAAAAGTTTTATTCTAAAAGGATCATCATCGCCGAATATAAACTTCACATTCAAAAAACCAAACAGCCAGGTGACCCTTGCCGAAAAGTTTAATTTATTGTCCTTATAGGTTCCGTTCCCCCCATATCTTACGGGCACGAACAAAACAATAAGCAAAAGACACAATATAACAATCAATATTATCAAAAATGAAAGACCGATGATTGATAATATTTTAAGAAACAACTCCATTTATCAATTCTCCGAGTAAAATCTTTTACTGATCTTAGATACTTCTATTTCGGCAATTGCCTTTTTAGGATCAAAATCATCAAATTCAGAAAAAGCAATTTCAGTTAAACATCTGATATATTCAAAAGCATCATCTTTTGACTTAAAGAGGCCCGAGACTTCATATTCTCTCTCTCTGAAGTATTTAAAGAAAAACATTTTGGAAGATATAACTTCAAGACAGTTTCTATCATCCACCAGACACACCATAAATACTTCAGACAGTTTTCTGCCCCGTTCAATTTTCCTGATTATTCTGTCAGGATGCTTAATGTGCACATCAACAAAAGCATTTTTACATAATTTCATATAAAACCTGTTTTTATTTTATAATAACATGATTTATAACGCATTTTGTAATTTATTTATTAATAATATATGTTATTATTTTATTATAGTATTTCTATTGGGGGAAGTATGAAAACTACAGCTACTATGGCCTTAAAAAAGGGCATGATAATCGGCGAGGATGTACTTAATTTTAAGAAGGAACTGCTTATTCCTCGTAAAACTACCGTTGACGATGCAGTTATATCAAAACTCATGCGACATTCTATTATGTGTGTTGAAATACTTGAGCCTGTTGATCTTGCTTCAACACATTTTGAGAAAGTCAGCTTAAGCGAAGGCTTTAAGAAATTTTTGGAAGCATATAACGACGGACTCAGCCGCTATAAGAATATGATTTCAGCACTTATAAGTGATGGAACTCCTTTAGATATTCAGGGTCTATTCAAAATTTATACGGACATATCAGGAAAAGCAAAAACCGGGGAAATTTTGCTTGATTATCTTTATAATATGCTTCCCTCGGAAGACGATCTTACCTATGCACATTGTCTTAATGCCGCTTTGATTGCAGGGGTATTCGGAACCTGGTTAGGATTTTCAAGAGAGGAAGAAATAACTCTTATCTTCTGCGGTTTTTTATATGACATAGGAAAATTTGTTTTACCTTATGAGCTGATATGGAAACCCGGAAAATTAACTGACTCAGAATATGAAATAATTAAAACTCATACAATAAAAGGTTATGAGCTTATTAAAAACCAGCGACTAAACAAAAATGTAATTGAAGTAACCACTCAACACCATGAACGCTGCAACGGAACAGGATATCCTAACAAATTAAAGGATAATGAAATAAATAAATTTGCAAAAGTAATAAGCATTATTGATGCCTACGAGGCCATGACGAGTGCCAGAACCTACAGAGAAACAATGATTCCTTTCCAGGTAATCAAAAATTTTGAAAAATCAGCAGACTTTTACAGTAGTATTATTCTAAATACAGTTCTGTCTCACATTGCCACTGCGCAGCTTGGTATGACCGTCAGGTTAAATGACGACTCCATAGCTGAAGTGGTACTTATAAATCAGAAAAAACTTTCAAGACCTTTAGTAAAAATCAATGATGTAGTTGTTGATTTATATGCATATCCTCAATTAGAAATAGTGGCCATCCTGTAAAGGATGACCACTATTATTATTCACTCCACTCATTATTAAGTTTTAAGTTTCGATATTCTTTATAAGCTTTTTCAAAAACCTCACGTTCATTATCAAATTTGAGCAAATGATAAGCTTCGTTGTATTTATAAAAGCCTGAGTCTTCAAAAAACTCTTCTTTCTGAGGCTTAGAATAAAAAGCATCTGTTTTGCATAAATACCAGTTTACAGTCTTCTTTATCTCTTCCTGACCGACTCTGAATGTGTAATGTGTTTTATCAATATACTTTACTATTGATGCTTTTGAGCCACCTTCTTCAAAAATTTCTCTGACAGCAGTATCTTCATACTTTTCGCCGGGTTCAACAGTTCCCTTAGGCAATACCCATCCGTGATAATGATCATAGAAATTTTTATAGAGTAATAATACTTTTCCGCGGTATATTACTATTCCGCCACAACTGATTGCTTCTTTCATTGCAATCCTCTCTTCCATCTTTATTTACTAAAATAATAATTAAAAATAGTATCAGCCACAGGAACTGCATATAATGCTCCGTTTCCTGCATTTTCAAGTACTATTGTAACACAAATCTGCGGGTCTTCAACAGGGGCAAAACCTGTAAACCATGCATGGGGAGAGTCAGATGTATCACCGTCTCCCACTTCAGTTAAAAAGGCAACTGAATTTTTATCAATGGTAAACCTTTTTCCCCTTGTGCTTTTTGCATTATTTTTCATATTATCCAAAACAGCAGAAGTCTTTTTTGCTTCAAGGGAAACAGTATCCCTTTTTGATGCAAGAATTTTCACGGTATTCATATTTTTATTTAGCACCTTAGCCAAAACATAAGGTTTAACGGACTCGCCACCACAGGCAATTGACGATGTAATTTCATGAACAGCCATAGGTGAAAAAAGATTTTCCGAATTACCTTTTAGCAGGCCCTCTTTAATATAAAGATTTCCGATTGAATACTGACCTTGCGTGGCGCGATTAAGCAAAATAGCATTAGTGTCAGATAAATACTCTTCCCATTCATCCTTTATATCATTTGGATCAAAATCCGGTTTTGAAACAAGAGAAAGAATCTCACCGGTTTTCGGATTTGAAATAATAATACAGCCAGAGAAATTCCCAATAGCATCATATGCAACCCTTTGAAGATTACAATCAAGAGTCGTAACTATACCATCACCTATGTACTTTCTGCCGTTCATATCCGCAGATATTCTGTCCCATATGTTCTCGTTTGAATTAATAAGGTAAAAATTACCATAGCTTTCCATTCCACTGCTACCATTGGCAGAGTATCCAATCACATGGGAAAACATATTATAAAAGGGATATGATCTTATTTCTTCTTTTCCTCTTGGAGTTTCGGTTTTTGCAAGAATCTCCATATCTCTTGAATATATTGGACCTCTAATAATCTTCTTTGCAACAACCTCCTTCATCGGATTGTAAGGATTATTAAGGAGCTCAATTCTATCCTTTGTGGATATAACAAGAAAATTTATTACTAATATAGTAAACAGCCCCATAAATAAATAGGTTAATCTGAAAAGATTTTTATTATTTTTTCTTTCAAACATAACTCTTTGCTTGGAAACCACACTATCATCAGGAATTTCATCAAGAGCATACAGAGCTTCAATAATAAAGAAAGCTATCAGTGTAGCCATTATGGAACTTCCACCGTGACTGATAAGGGGTAATGTAACTCCTACAAGCGGAACAAGCTTTGTACTTCCGCCAACGGATATAAAAATCTGCAATGCATAAATAAATGACAAGCCTGTAATAATGAGCTTATACAAAATATTCTTTGTATTTAAGGCTTGCTTAATAAAAATAAGAACTGTACTTATGCATATCAAAATAAAACAAACGGAAAAAATTATACCAAACTCCTGAGTTATTACTGCAAAAATAAGGTCTGTTTCAACATAAGGAATTGCATCAGGTGTTCCATTAAAAAGACCCACACCAAACCAGGAGCCGCTGCTGATGGCAAACAGCGACTGTGAAAGCTGATATCCCTCATTATCAATTACAGAAAATGGGTTTATGAACGCAAGTATTCTTGACTTTATTCCCGGGAACAGGAAATAGGAAGCAATAGAAATAACGACTCCGCCCGCAGTTCCTATGGCAAGGTAAATATAGCTGTTATATGAAATAAATACCATAAGAACAAATACTGCATAAAGAATTAAAGCTCCGCATAAATCATCAGAAAATGCAAGAAGCAGAATCTGTATGGCCGAAAGAATTGCGGTAATAATAAGATTTTTAAAGCTTCTGTCTTTATTTATGGATGAAGCAATAAAGAAAACAAATAAAATCTTTACAAATTCGGATGGCATGATGGAAATTCCGAAGAAAGTTATACTAAGCTTTGATGTATCTAAGAACGATCCAAGTATCAAAGAAAAAGCCAAAAGAAAAATACCTATTGCAGCATATGAAAAGGTAAGATTGGGAAGCCTTTTAATTTTAAGGACAAGATAATAAATCACTGCTCCTAAAACAAATGATGCAGTGACAATAATAAGTTGCTTAGTTGCAGTCTTAAAATTAAGTCTTAAAAGAGATATTAAACCGATGCTAATTAGCAGGCAGCTGTTATTAAGAAATAATCTGTCAAGTTTTTTTAAAAACATGGGTAAAAGTTCAAGAACAAGAAGAATCAATGTCTGAAAAAGTAAGCAAAAAATCAGTTTTGATATTTCACCGGACTGCAATGTAAATGAGAGAATTCCGGCAAATTGGAAAAGAATAATCAGTATAACCTGAAATCTGTATATATTCTTTTTCTTTTGAATTGTGGTGTTACTCAATGCCAAAAAGCACTCTAATGAATAGAGTGCAATAATTACCGCTATAAAATATTTTGATAAAGTGGTAATATACTGGATCAATTAAATAACTCCCTGTTTCCAATAGAATTTGGTGTGGTTCTTAGGAACGAAACCAGAGTTGTTGAAGAATAAATCACATATTAGTCTGGTTTCATTATAATCTTCGTCGGTTAACCCGATTATTAATTTAAGGTTTTCTGCAAAGCTTAAATTTATTTCATCATAAAGACAGGTAGGAACACTGTTAAAAATAGTATTTGAACAGATATCGCAGTTTCTGTAAGCAGGAAAAGAAATATTTTTTCTGTCCTTTATGTATGAAAAACGTTCCCCTTCATGGGGGGTGCATTTGTAGTTAGTCTTTCTTACACAATTGGCGGTCTGCATTAGAGGAATTTTTCCATAGGCAAAAATTAAAGAATTATCCCTATAGATATCCTTTAATTCACGTTTGGATAATTCAAGCGGCAATATATTTCCGTCAAAGAAATCATTCAACACTTCTACCGCTTTTTTATTGGGAGCATATATCTCACTTCCTGATATAACAAAGCCTTTGAAATTCGAATCAGTAACATAAGAAATCTCTTCATAATTTCTTACGATTATGCCTGCAACATCTTTGCTGATACAAATATCAATTAAATTTCTCAAATACTTTCTGTCTTTATTCCTTGCTATATTAGGGAAAATAAGAACATTTCCGGTAACATACCCTGACAGTTCATTTAAAAGTTCTGCAGGAATACCTATATATGCTTTGTCTGAAAATTCAGAAGAAACCTTTGCCTGATCTTTACTGTAAACAAAAACAATTGATTTATCGATACTTCTCTTCTCTCTTTGCGTTTTAACAGATTTTTTTGAAGCAATTATATTATCTTTTCTATTTATTTCTTCAAGCAAAGCATCTAAGCATCGTCTTCTTAATTCATTTACGGCACTTATAGGCAGAAAAGCATCTTCAGATGCCTCAGTAAATATTTCATTAAGATAAAAACAGGTGTCACCAAGTTTTCCTATTTGTTTTTTCAAATCATCTTTTGAAAGAGGCTTTTTTTCAGCTTTAATTGCTGTTTCACCACATACGGAAGCAGAAAAATCATTATAAATATAAGTTAAAGAAACAGGTTCACCTGTGATGACGGACAAATAAGCTGTTAAAGGCTTTCTTTTATAGTCACTTAAGAAATCCCTGCTAATCTTTTCAAGCAAAGCATCATCATTTCCTAAATAACCGGGGAAATCAAGCGACATCATTTCCTTACCGTTTTGTCTGTTATAATAACCTGTACCTATCTCTGCTCTTAAGTAAATATGCTTAAGTGCTTCCAAGTCTTTTTCATCGACCTTATATTCTGAAGGATTACTTAAGTATAAGTTTATATACTTACGATATATCGAAGTAACAAAGGCAGAATATTCGGGCTTTTTCATCCTTCCTTCAATCTTAAGAGAATCAATACCCGCATCAATAAGCTTAGGAAGAATAGCGAGGGTACATTGATCCTTCATGGAGAGAAAATATGCTTCCTTTGAGGGACTGTCAGCGCTGTCATATTCATATAATTGTCTGCAAGGACCTGCGCAACGGCCTCTGTTGCCGCTTCTTCCACCAAAACATGAGGAAAAAAGACATTCTCCTGAATATGAATAGCACATTGCACCGTGAATAAAGGTTTCTATCTCAATATCTTCACTTTTTTTAATCTCTGATATTTCATTAAGAGATAATTCCCTTGCAAGAACAACTCTCTTAGCTCCAAGATTTTTATAAAACCTTACAGACTCCAAACCGGTTGCAAATGCCTGGGTACTGACATGACATTCCATATTGGGAAACATTTCGGGAAACACGGAAATCAGGCCTAAATCCTGCACAATGCAGGCATCAAGACCTTCTACATAGAATTTATTTATATAATCACATACATCAGAAAATTCATTTTCCTTAATAATTGTGTTAACTGTAAGGTAAACTTTTACACCGTAAACATGAGCCACTTTAATGGCTTTTATTATTTCTTCATCTGTAAAATTTTCAGCATATGCTCTGGCTCCGTACTTTTCACCACCAAGGTAAACCGCGTCACAGCCCGCATTAATAGCGCCCATAAAAGCTTTATAGCTTCCGGCGGGTGATAATAATTCCATATAACTCTCCATTTCACTTGTGAAATAAAGAAAAAAGGCTGAAGCTCAGCCTTTTAATTCATTTTAAGTTCTGTTTCAAGACGAATAAGTTTTTTAGAACTTTCATCCAGGTCTTTTTTCATGTTTTTCATGTTCTTTTCCGCATTATCAAGCTTAATCTGAGAAGCAATAAGTTCATGCTTAAGATCATAAAGTTCCTTCTCTTTAGCACTGATTTCTTCTTCAAGAAGAGAAATCTGTTTTTTTGCCTTAAAATAGTCATCAGCAATGTTTAACTGCAAAAGAACATTCTGTGTATCCACAGGAGATCTTCTAAAGCCTTCAATACGATTGTATTCGGTAAGCTTTCCGTTAATGTAAGCTGCAACCTTCTGAAGATACTCTTCGCTTTCGTATCCGCTTAATCTTAATACTTTACCGCCGATTATAACCTCAGTATCTGTTTTGGCTGCCATAAATAACCCCTTAAATACATAAATTTATACGTAAAATACTACCAAATATAATTATAATAGGCTCACGAAATGATTTCAATACCTAAATGCTTATAGGCCAGCTCCGTAACCATTCTTCCTCTTGGAGTTCTGGTTATAAAGCCGTTTTTTATAAGATAAGGCTCATATACTTCTTCAATTGTACCTGAATCCTCACCGATTGTAGCTGCCAGTGTATCCAGACCGACCGGGCCACCCTTATATAATTCAATCATGGTCACAAGAATGTTTCTGTCCACATGATCAAGCCCCATTTTATCAACATCCATTAAATCAAGGGCTGTTCTTGCAACTTCTCCTGTAATTTTTCCATCAAATCTTACTTCAGCAAAGTCTCTGACTCTTTTAAGCATTCTGTTGGCAAGTCTGGGGGTACCACGGCTTCTTCTTGCAAGTTCTCTTGCACCCTCCGCATCAATTGGTACATTTAATATATTGGCTGAATGCTTAATAATCGTTGCAAGCTCTTCTACTGTATAAAATTCAAGCTTCTGAACAACACCGAATCGGTCTCTTAAAGGAGCGGAAAGCAAACCGGCACGAGTAGTTGCGCCAACTAAGGTAAACTTAGGAAGTTCTAATCTGATTGACTTTGCAGAAGGTCCTTTGCCGATCATAATATCCAGGGAATAATCTTCCATTGCAGGATACAAAACTTCTTCAATCTGCTTATTAAGTCTGTGAATTTCATCAATAAAAAGAAGATCGCCTTCCTGTAAACCGCTTAAAATCGCAGCCATATCGCCGGGCTTTTCAATTGCAGGGCCGCTGGTTATTCGAATATTCACACCCATCTCATTTGCAATAATTTCAGCAAGAGTTGTTTTACCAAGTCCGGGAGGTCCATATAAAAGCACATGGTCAAGAGCATCGTTTCTAGCTCTTGCGGCATCTATATAAACTTGCATTATATCTTTAACCTTTTCCTGGCCGATATAATCTTTTAAAAATTTAGGGCGAAGGGAACCTTCGATTTTAACATCTTCTTCAGTTACTTTTGTTTCAATCATTCGAGACAAGAAATTTCCCTCACTTAAAACATATATTGTAATGATAATTTAAGAATCTGATTTGCATTAAGTTCATCAAGACCTTCAATCTTAAGAATCGCTTCTTTTGCGGTCTTTCTGTCATAACCTAAAGCTACAAGACCCTCCAAAGCATCCTGTGCTTCGGGAGGCAACGTTTCCTTCTTGGAATCAGTCTTTGAATTTTCTTCAATAAGCATTAATGTGTCTTCTTTATTGACTTTGTCCTTTAAGTCAACAATTATTCTTTCCGCAGTTTTCTTACCGATGGTAGGAGCTTTGGAAAGATTAGTAACATCTTCTGTCACTATATAATATTTTACCATGGAAACGGTAAATGCACCAAGAAGAGCCTGAGCGCCTTTGGGGCCTACTCCGGAAACTCCGATAAGTAAATTAAACAAATCAAGAGCATCTCTTGTCAAAAAGCCGTATAAAGACATGCCGTCTTCTCTTACCGACATATAAGTGTAGATTTTTATATCATTACCGATTGCGGGAAGTTCTTCCCGTGTTGCATCCGATACCTGCACATTAAAACCTATACCATTCACATCTACAACAATTTTGCCCGGTCTTGATTCTTCTAATGTTCCTTTAAGATATGCTACCATACTTATTCATCCTTTTATAAAGAATTAAACTTATAATGCCGGTTAAAAGACCCGTGAAAATGCCAATCGGAGTTAAAACCGACAAATAGGTTATGGGACCTGTTGACTTAATAAGAAAACAAGCCACAAGTACCTGTCCCACATTATGGGTTACGCTGCCAAGAATACTTAAACCTATAATAGAAAAAGAATCTGTTTTTGCAAAACAAAAAACAAATAAAAAGCTTAATAAAAATCCTGACAAAGAAAAGAAAAAACTAAACACACTTCCAAATAAAACTGCTGAAAGTAACACTCTTAGAAGATTAACAAGAAAACCATACCCCGGTCCTAAAATAAAGAAAACAGCCAGAGTCAGAGAGTTTGCCAGTCCCAGTTTAATCCCCGGTACAGGGAAAGGAATCGGAATCAGAAACTCAACATATGAAAAAATCAGTGCCAGTGCCGTGAAAACACCTATTAAAACAATCTTTTGTGTCTTTTTATCCATCAGTAGCTTACCCCATCAATATTCAATGAATCACCGGATATATATATATCCAGATGATGAGGCAAACAAATTATGCGTTTATATGAATTTGAAATAGAACCCATTTTTATACACTCATGATTGGGGCAATCAGCATCTGAAATACAAACTTTTCTATCTTTTATTTTTATGACATTCATGCCATATTCTGTCTCTATTTTAAGCTCCTTATCTGAGTTAATGTCAAATGTAGCAATTGTTTTCCCATCAACAGCGGCATAAACTATACTGTTTCGATTAACATTTCCAAAAAGAGTCAGCGGTAGAATTCCAAAAATCACCAGCAATAAAATTATAAGCAAAAAATCCATTTTTTTCATTTTACAAATCATCCCTGAAAACAATCCGTAAAATATCCCGAAGAAGAAATCGGCTCATTACCATCATATAAATGCCTTGTATCACCGATAACCTGTGTTCTGAAGGCAGCTATACCATCTTCTCTCTCTTCGCTTCCAAGAATTGTAACCGATGTGGGTGCCACAAAGCACGAATGCCACAGTACAAAGGGTGAAATTCCAAGAAGATGGCCCGCTATTAATAAAGAAACACCTAAATGACAAAAGAAAACAAGCACCGGTTCCTTATCATGCTTTTTAGTCACATTATAATATTCACCGTTTCGTTCATAACCATATTCTTTTAAAAGATTATCAAATGAATCGAAAACATTTTTTGCTTCACTTCTTATATCATTTTCGCTTAATAAATCCGTATCCGCCCAATCATCCTTATCAAAGCATTCTTTATGGGCTGTCCAGGTCTTAGGGTAAAAGTCCCAGGGAACATGAATAGTATTATTCTGTTCAGCATGGTGTGTAGGATAATAAAATTCCTTAAGCCAGGGAAGCTCTGTTGCATCCATATTAAGTTCTTTAAGTGAATAGGAGCAGGTCTTTTTAGCTCTTCCAAGAGGAGAAACATAAATCCTGGTTATATCTTCTTTCCAGTTTTTAACTCTTTTAGAAAGAAGTTTTGCTTCTATAGAACCTTTTTCCGTGAGTGAATCATTTACGTAGTCAGGATCACCATGTCTGATAAATATTATTTTCATTGAAAAAATATCCCCTCTAAAAAAACATCTGATACACATTAAGTATATCAGATGTTTAGCAATTAATCTCTATTTTTTATATAGTTTAAAAGGCCTTCTGCATTAATAATTTTCTGCATAAACTCAGGGAAAGCCTGACCCTTAAACTTTTCACCGGTGGTTAAATCAGTGATTTCACCGGTATCAAAATTAACTTCAAGCTCATCACCGTTACTGATTGCAACACTGGCTTCTTTACATTCCATAATGGGAAGACCGATGTTAATAGCATTTCTGTAGAAAATTCTTGCAAAGGTCTCTGCTATAACAAGGCTTACACCGCTTGCTTTAATAGCAATGGGTGCATGTTCACGGGAAGAACCACAGCCGAAGTTTTTGGTGGCAACAATAATATCTCCGGGTTTAACCTTTGTTACAAAGTCTTTATCAATATCTTCCATGCAATGAGTTGCAAGTTCTTTGGGATCTGATGAATTAAGGTATCTTGCGGGAATAATTACATCTGTATCCACGTTATCGCCGTACTTAAATACTCTTCCTTTTGCGTTCATGTTACACCTCCGGAGCAGCAATATAACCCTTAATTGCGCTCATGGCAGCAACTGCGGGACTTGCAAGATAAATTTCACTGGTAATATGGCCCATACGACCTACAAAGTTTCTGTTTGTGGTGGAAACACACTTTTCACCTTCTGCAAGAACACCCATATAACCGCCAAGGCAAGGTCCGCAGGTAGGTGTGCTGACAATACCACCGGCCTTAATGAAGGTCTTAATTAAGCCTTCATCCATAGCCTGAAGATATATCTCCTGTGTTGCAGGAATAACTATAAGTCTCATTCCCTTTGCAACAGTATTTCCTTCAAGAATCTTAGCTGCACATCTTAAGTCGTCGATACGACCGTTTGTACAGGAACCGATTACAACCTGATCTATTTTGATTTTTTCTGAGATTTCATCGATTGTCTTTGTATTTTCAGGAAGATGAGGAAATGCAATTGTAGGTCTTAAGGTTGATAAGTCAATTGTGATTTCTTCATCATATTCAGCATCAGCATCAGCCTCATATACCTTAAATTCACGCTTTGTATGTTCCTTTAAGTATTCAAGGGTAAGCTCATCAACAGGGAAAATACCATTCTTCGCACCTGCTTCAATTGCCATGTTTGCAATTGTAAATCTATCATCCATTGTAAGGTTTTTAATGCCTTCACCAACAAATTCCATAGACTTATAAAGAGCACCGTCAACACCGATTTTTCCAATGATATGAAGAATAACATCCTTACCGCTAACCCATTTAGAAGGCTTTCCGATAATATTAAATTTAATTGCTGAAGGTACTTTGAACCAGGCTTTGCCTGTTGCCATTCCGGCGGCCATATCTGTGCTACCTACACCTGTTGAAAATGCGCCAAGAGCGCCATAAGTACAGGTATGAGAGTCAGCACCGATAATTACATCACCTGCTACAGTAAGTCCCTGCTCGGGAAGAAGTGCATGTTCAATACCCATCTTGCCTACTTCAAAGTAGTTGGTAATATTATTTTTTAATGCAAATTCACGAACACATTTACAGTGTTCAGCGGATTTAATATCTTTATTTGGAACAAAGTGGTCCGGAACAAGAGCAATTTTGTCTTTATCAAAAACTCCGGTAAGGTTCATTTTGTCCATTTCTTTAATTGCTACGGGGCTGGTGATATCATTTCCCAAAACAAGATCCAAATCAGCCTCAATGAGCTGGCCTGCAAATACGGATTCAAGTCCCGCATGTGCCGCAAGAATCTTCTGAGTCATAGTCATTCCCATGTTTTCATCCTCCTTAATCATTTAAGAATAACGGTGTGGAAAAATATCTTTCCGCTGTATCGGGCAAAACAGTTACAACAGTTTTGCCGGGACCAAGCTTTTTAGCAAGTTCTATAGCAGCGGCAACATTTGTACCACTTGAAATTCCACACATCAATCCTTCTTTTCTTGCCAAATCCTTTGCAGTCTGAATAGCAACCTCATCTGTAACAACATGAATGTGATTATAAATAGACTTGTTCAGATTTTCAGGAATAATACCGTCACCAATACCCATTTGTAAATGAGTACCGATTGTACCTCCGGCAAGAATAGCTGCATTTTCAGGTTCCACAGCCCAAATCTCAATATCCGGATTCTGAGCCTTAAGAGTCTCTCCGATTCCACTAATGGTTCCGCCTGTACCTATACCTGAGCAAAAGCCATCAATGGGGCCTGCAACCTGTTCTAATATTTCAAGCCCTGTGTGATGCTTATGTACAAGAGGGTTATTAGGATTTTCAAACTGCTGGGGAATATACACACGCTTATCTTCTTTTGCCATATTTAAGGCTGTTTGAAGACATTTATCTATGCACTCTCCGATATTTCCTTCATCCTTAATCAGAATTACCTCTGCACCATAATGCTTCACAAGAAGTCTTCTTTCCGAACTTACGGAATCAGGCATTATTATAATTGTTTTGATACCCATAACAGCACCAATAAGTGCTAAACCTATACCCTGGTTACCACTTGTAGGTTCCACAATTATGGTATCTTCCTTAATAATACCCTCTTCTTTTGCTTTGACTATCATGTTATATGCGGTACGGGTTTTTATAGATCCGCCCACATTCAGTCCCTCATATTTCACAAGCACTCTTGCTGCATCTGAAGGAACCATCCTCTCGCTTAGCTGAACCATAGGAGTATGGCCAATAGCATCCAATACATTGTTATAAATCATTTTAATCATAAAACAGGGGAGCTAATCGCTCCCCTGAATAATTTCCTTCCGGATTAATTAGTTGTTGATAAGCTTGTCTTCTTCGTTGTTCCAGCTGTAAAGCTTTCTTACTTCTTCGCCAACCTTCTCTGAAGGATGCTCTGATGCAAGCTTTCTCATTGCCTTAAAGTGAACCTGCTTACCTGCGCCTGACATATCAAGTAAGAATTCCTTTGCGAAAGAACCATCCTGAATATCGGAAAGGATCTTCTTCATTGTCTTCTTGGTTTCTTCTGTAATGATCTTAGGTCCGGTAATGTAATCACCGTACTCAGCGGTATTAGAGATTGAATATCTCATTCCAGCAAAGCCTGACTGATAGATAAGGTCAACGATAAGCTTCATCTCATGGATGCACTCGAAGTATGCATTTCTCTCATCATATCCAGCCTCAACAAGAGTCTCAAAACCAGCCTGCATAAGCGCGCAAACACCGCCGCAAAGTACAGCCTGCTCACCAAAGAGGTCTGTCTCTGTCTCTGTTCTGAATGTAGTCTCAAGAACACCAGCTCTTGCTCCACCGATTGCAAGACCATAAGCAAGTGCCATGTCAAGCGCCTTACCTGTAGCATCCTGCTGAACAGCTA
>JAZLLV010000001.1:0-2873 GCA_045598365.1 Lachnospiraceae bacterium | reverse complement strand
GCGAAAGTTAATCTGGAATATTTGTATCATAATGTTGGATATTGCTCGATTATTGTTAAGTTATGGTCTTCAAATGATATTGTTTTAGATATTACATCTGATTATGTTGAATTTGAATGGATAGAATTTTAAATTTTGATTGAACTAAGTCGCTGCGCGACGGCCTGCCAAGGCTGTGGTGAAGCGGCTTACTTTTTTGAAAACTGAATAGAAAAAGGCAGTTGATTCTTCCTTGGAAAGTATCTATAGTTTAAGTTGTCGAGACAAAAACTGAATACAAAGGAAATCACTGCCTATGAAAAGATTATCATTTACAGCCCCAATATACAAGAGGCTATTTTATATTCATGCACCTCCATGGTGGTAGTGAGTTTAATAATAACTACTACTATGGAGGTTTTTATGTACGAAGATTATTTTAAGAGAATTGAAGAAGAGTGTTTTATTCGAAATAGAAAAGAACTGACAGTGAAGTTTTATAAATATCATGTTGGATGTTTTTTGAAGTGGGTGGGTGATAAGCCGGCTGAAGAACTTACCTTACTGGATGCAAGGAATTATATTTTGATGCTGCGCAAACAGGGGAAGGCTGCTGTTACATGTAATGGGGTCAATTCAGCATTATCATTTTTTTATCAGCGTGTGCTTCATAAGTCTTGGGATTATGGTGAAGTACCACGAATGAGACGAGACTGGACGCTTCCGGAAGTATTAACACTGGAAGAAATTGAAGAATTGATTAATACTGCAACCTCAATCAGAAACAAGGCAATTATAGCCCTTTTATATTCATCCGGATTAAGATTAAGTGAACTGGTTAACCTGGCACCTGAAGATATTTACATGAGTACAATGATGGTGCATGTAAGGAATGGGAAAAATCATGGTGACCGCTGGACGATTCTTTCAGAAAAGGCGCTGGAGTATCTAAAAGAATACTGGGCAACATATCCGAAAAAACGGGATTATCTTTTTGTCAGCCTGCGGGCACCGCATGAACAGTTGAGAGCAAGTGGTGTAGAAACGATGCTTAAAAAGATAGGAAAGGAGGCGGGTGTAGGGAATCATTTGCATCCCCATACTTTGCGTCATTCTTTCGCATCCCATTTGCTGGAAAACGATGTTGCAATTCAGGAGATACAGACAATGATGGGGCATAAATCGCCAGCTACAACATCATTGTATATACATGTAACAAACAAGACATTAATGGGAATCAAGAGTCCTCTTGACCATCCTCAGAAGAAAAAGAGAGGAAGGAAGTCTCTTCCTGGGAAAAAGAAGGATGAACAGTGACGTAACCATACAGGATGTATTTGCAAGATTCATACCGGAATGCAGTGAAACCATGTATTTTTCAGAGGAACAGTACATGGCAACAAAGTGTATCCTGAAATGCAGGACGGCAGAAATGGGGGCCCATGTAAGTGAATGCGATTCCTGCCATAAGATGTACATTCATTACAACTCCTGTAAAAACAGAAACTGCCCCATGTGTCAGGGAATGGAAGTGGATGAATGGATAGATAAGAGACAGGAAGATGTGCTTGAAGCGCCATATTTTCACAGTGTATTTACGATACCGGGAGAGCTGTATCTGCTGGTATACCATAACCAGAGACTGCTTTATGATGCACTCTATCATGCTGCAAATAAAACGATGGTGGAATTGTCAAAGGATAAGAAGCATCTTGGGGCAAGAATCGGATATATATGTGTACTGCATACCTGGGGATCCAAGCTGAATTACCATCCCCATCTGCATACGATAGTGTTAGGTGGAGGCCTGGACGAAAAGAACAGGTGGAAGGACAAAGGCAGAGAGTTTTTCTTTCCGGTAAAAGTGATGTCCTCAGTGTTTAAAAATTTCTACCTGGAAGAATTGAAACAGTTATGGAAAGATGGAAGGCTTGAGTATGCAGGGGGAGCTGAGAAATACAGAAATCGTTATGAGTTCAAAAGTCTGCTTAATAAGCTCTATGAAAAGGACTGGATTGTATATACCAAGAAAGCATTTAACGGAGCATTGTCGGTTATAAAGTATCTTGGGAAGTATACGCACCGTAGCGCCATCAGTAACAAAAGAATCGTATCCATGGATGATGCAAAGGTAACTTTTATGGCCAAGGATTACAAAAAAGGTGGGAAGTATGAACCCAATACCATATCAGGTGAAACCTTTATCAGAAGATTTCTGATGCATGTATTACCCAAGGGCTTTGTGCGAATCAGACACTATGGATTACTGGCAGGCAGATGTAAAAAAGAAAAGATAACCCTCTGTAGAAATCTGCTTGGATGTAAGCAGTACATATCCAGGTTAAGAGATAAAACTGTAGCTGAAAAGCTGCTGATTCTGTACAACCGGGACATATGTAAATGTAAGAACTGTGGCGAAGCGTTACACAGTTATAAGGTGGATGGCAGGTACATGCTTTGTTAGGAAAAGGAATCGAATATGTTAATTTTAGGCCTAGAAGTAGGTCTTTTTGTGGTACAAGAAAATAGAAAAGAACCGAGATTCATCAAAAAAAGTAGAGTAAATTTGAATCCGTTATGATAAAATGAAGAAGATGTGTGTGGATTGAAATGCCACAGAAACTGACTAAGTGACGCGACTTAGTTCAATCAGATGAAAATCGGGCTGCAAGGTAACAGCTTTTGTGGAGGCTGTTATCTTTTGAACCTTGACCCCGATTGTTCACGAATAGATTATTCGGTCTAAAATGGAAAGGGAAGGAATTAAAAATGGAAAAAGTAATTACGACATCAGAATATGGATATAGTCTTTTCTCTGTAGACTCTGTGTGTGATTTTATGTCTAAAGAGAAGATTAGATCAAAAAAGTTATTAGCCCTTTTGCAAAAAGATAA